>NZ_CP010536.1:1292204-1938306 GCF_000832305.1 Cupriavidus basilensis | reverse complement strand
GACCACGCCGCCATCCTCGCTGGAGCGCGCCATCGCGGCCGCCCAGTGCACCGGCACGCCGTTGTCCAGCCGGGTGCGCAGGATGCCGGCCGCGCTCAGGCCGGCGCCGTCGCCCGGCGGGGACGCCTCAAGCCTTGCCGGCACCGGCAGGTTGTCCGGGTTGACGTGGATGAACGGCGGCTCGCCCGGCTTGCGGAAAATCAACACGTCGCGCTCGGCGCCAAGCATGGATTCGAACAGCAAAGGCCGGTCCTTGAGCTCGCCGACGGTGTACACGTCGCTGGCCAGCCGGCGGAAATGCGCCACGCGCCCGATCAGCTGCAGATCGGCGCGGGCCTCCATCGAGGTCTTCACGGACTGGTAGAAATACGCGCCCAGCGCGCCGATCACCACGCAGGCAATCGCGGCGAACGACAACGTGGTGCGCGCGGTCAGCGAGCGCGAGGACCAGGCTTTCACGCGCCCTCGCCGAAGGTATAGCCGATGCTGCGCACGGTATGGACGAGCTTCTTGTCGAAGGGCTGGTCGACCTTGGCGCGCAGCCGCTTGATGGCCACGTCGACGACATTGGTGTCGCTGTCGAAGTTCATGTCCCACACCTCGGCGGCAATCAGCGTGCGCGACAGCGCCTCGCCCTGGCGCTTGACCAGCAGGTGCAGCAGCAGGAATTCCTTGTTGGTCAGCACGATCTCCACGCCCTGGCGCGTCACCTTGCGGCGCAGGACATCGAGCTTGAGGTCGGCGAATTCGAACACCTCCGCCTCGCGCACCACGCCGCGGCGCAGCAGCGTGCGGATGCGCAGCACCAGCTCGATGAACGAGAACGGCTTGACGAGGTAATCGTCGGCGCCAAGCTCAAGCCCGTGGATGCGGTCGTTGACGTGGTCGCGCGCGGTCAGAAAGATCACCGGCAAGTCGCGCCGCGCGCGCAGCGTGCGCATGATTTCCCAGCCGTCGATGCCCGGCAGCATCACGTCGAGCACGACGAGGTCATAGGCATGCTCCAGCGCCATGTGCAGGCCGTCCGTACCGGTGCGCGCGAGATCCACGGCGTAGCCGCTTTCGCGCAAGCCCTTCTTGAGGTAATCGCCGGTCTTGGGGTCGTCTTCGATGACGAGGATGCTCATGATGCGCAATGCCATTCAACGGTATGCCGCCATTCTAGCGGTGGCCGGAGCCCCGATTTATGACTTTTTTGTCATCAAAAAGTCACCCGAGCGACCCGGCCATCACCCTAACCTACGCAGCACTTTCCACGCACCAGGAGTTCCAGGATGAAGATCGTTTCGAGTAGGTTGACACGTACCTTGGTGGCCCCGGCGCTGCTCGCCGGCGCCATGTTTGCCGCAGCGCCCGCAGTGCTGGCGCAGCCCGCTCCCGCCGCCACGCCGACCGGCGTGCGCGGCACCGTGACCGCCTTCGCCGGCGACACGTTGAAGGTGCGCACGCGCTCGGGACAGGACCTGGAAGTGGGCCTGACCAAGGACACCGCGGTGCGCGCGGTGACGCTGGCCAAAGTCGATGAGATCAAGGCCGGCAGCTATATCGGCTCGGCCGCCGTGCCGCAGGCGGATGGCTCGCTCAAGGCGCTCGAGGTGCACGTGTTCCCGCCGAGCATGCGTGGCAGCGGCGAAGGCCACCGTGCGTGGGACCTCGGCAAGAACAGCAGCATGACCAACGGCACCGTGGGCAACGTGGTGGTCAGCAACGGCCGCACTATCACCGTGAAGTACCCCGACGGCGAAAAGCGCATCGTGATTCCCAACGACGTGCCCATCGTCAACCTGGAACCCGGCGACCGCTCCTTGCTGATCCCCGGCGCGCACGTCGTGCTGTTTGCCAGCAAAGGCGCCGACGGCGGGCTGACCGCGCGCTTTATCTCGGCCGGCAAGGAAGGCGTGGTGCCCCCGATGTAAGACCCGCCCGGGCCGGCGCCGTCCGGCCTGGATCCTTGCTGTCCCGCCAACGTTCCCCGTCATGCGCAAGCTTCCCTCCTCCGCACCCGCGCGGCGCGCCGTCGTCCATCCGCTGGTCGTGCGCGCCACGCACTGGATCAACGCCTTCGCCATGGCCTGCATGGTGATGAGCGGCTGGGCGATCTACAACGCCTCGCCGCTGTTTTCCTTCAAATTCCCGGCCTGGGCAACGGTGGGCGGCTGGCTGGGTGGCTCGATCGCATGGCATTTCGCGGCCATGTGGCTGCTGGCCGCCAATGGCCTGGTCTACCTGGCTTATGGCCTCGCCACACGGCATTTCCGGCGCCACTTCCTGCCGCTGAGCGCGCGCGGCGTCCTGCGTGACGCGTCGCTTGCCATCCGGTTGCGCCTGCCGCATCGGCCCGGCGCCTACAACGCGGTGCAGCGGCTGATGTATGTGGCGGTGCTGCTGCTGGGCGTGCTGGTGGTGGCATCCGGGCTGGCCATCTGGAAGCCCGTGCAGCTGGACTGGCTGGCGACGCTGTTTGGCGGGTTCGACACGGCGCGCCATGTGCATTTCCTTGCCATGGCGGGGATCGTGGGTTTTGTGGTGATTCACCTGGCGCTGGTCATCCTGGTGCCGGCCACCTTGTTGCCAATGTTGACCGGACGCGCCGGGCGCGCTGGCCATGGAGATGTCCAAGCATGAGCGCCCCCAACGATGACAAGCGGATCGTCATGCCGGCCGCGGAGCCGCCAAGCGCGGCTGATTTCAAGCCCCAGCTCGTGCAGCTCCAGCGGCGCCTGTTGCTGCGCTCCTCGCTGTCGCTGGGCGCCCTGTCCATGCTGGCCGGCTGCACCATGCAGGATGGTGATGCCGTGGACAAGGTGCTGTGGTCAATGTCGCGCTGGAACGATCGCGTGCAGGCCTGGCTGTTCAACCGCAACCGGCTCGCCACCACCTACGCGCGCAGCCAGGTCACGCAGCCCTTCCCGTTCAACGCCTTCTATCCTGAGTACGACGTGCCGGAGGTCGACGGTGCCGGCTACCGCCTCGAAGTCTCCGGGCGGGTCGCCGACAAGCGCGCATGGAGCCTGGCGCAACTGCGCGCGCTGCCCCAGGCGGGGCAGATCACGCGGCATATCTGCATCGAAGGCTGGAGCGCGATCGGCGAATGGCGCGGCGTTGCGCTGCGCACCTTCCTGGAACGCATCGGCGCGGACACCACCGCCCGCTATATCGGCTTCAAATGCGCGGACCGCTACTACTCCAGCCTCGACATGGAAACCGCGCTGCACCCGCAGACCATGCTGGCGCTGGATTTTGGCAGCGAGCCGCTGCCCGCCCGGTATGGCTACCCGCTCAAGCTGCGGGTGCCGACCAAGCTCGGCTTCAAGAACCCCAAGCATATCGCCGCGCTCTTCGTGACCAACGAGAATCCGGGCGGCTACTGGGAAGACCAGGGGTATAACTGGTTCAGCGGGCTGTAGGACAAGAAAGCGCCGCCGCCGGCAAGTGACGAACTCTGGGTGATGCACTGGTTGCCGGGCACCCGACGCGGCGTGTGGTGTGCATGCTGCCGCACTCACAAGGCGCGCCGAGCATTCCCACCGTCGCCGCACATGGGTAATATCAAGGCCATGCGCGTTGCCGCCACCCTGGCCGGCACGCAACCTGGATAGCGCAAGCCCGCCCGATCTCCCGCCGCGGGCACCGGCACGCGAACGGGAGAGACCATGGCTTCAGTGGCATCAGGCGGCAGCCCCTACCGGCAACTCTGGCATCTCACATCCGAAGGATGGGGCTACTGTGCGCTCGGCACCTTCAGCCACGATGGTCTGCCCCCGGAATGGCGCGCCGTGCTGCCCATGCTGCCGCTGCGCGACCGCTACTCCCCCGTGAAAGCCGCGCGCATGGTGCTGGTCACCATGCAGATCCGCGGCGCGGCGCCGGCATCGGCCAGGCAATCGGACCCGCAGCGGCCGTTGTACTTCGTTTATCAGGCCTGGAGTACGCGGCGGGTGGCTTGAGCGGGGAAACCACGGGCTTCGCTTGCAGTGGCTCCTAGCTAAGCCACCCCTCTCCCCGGCCCTCTCCCCCTGAGGGGAGAGGGAGAGACAGCCGTCGTCATGGCACTCGGCTTTGGCCCGTTCCCCGGCTTCGGCAAATGCCCCGATCAGAAAAGACAAAAGCCCGCTTGCGGGCTTTTGTCTTTCTACAGCGCAAACAACAGCAGGCCGGTCAACCCACCCACTTGCGCGCATTGCGGAACATGCGCATCCACGGGCTGCCGCCGTCTTCCACCTGCTTCCAGGCGTCCGGCGCCCAGCTCATGGTGGCGGTGCGGAACACGCGTTCCGGGTGCGGCATCAGCACGGTGAAGCGGCCATCGGTGGTGGTCACCGAGGTAATGCCGTCCGGCGAGCCGTTCGGGTTCAGCGGGTAGGTTTGCGTCGGCGCGCCGTGGTTGTCCACGAAACGCAGCGCCACCTGCGCCTGGCTCTTGTCGCCTTGCTGCGAGAAGTCGGCGAAGCCTTCGCCGTGCGCCACCACGATGGGGATGCGGCTGCCTTCCATGCCGGCGAAGAAGATCGACGGCGAGGATTGCACTTCCACGGTGACGTAGCGCGCTTCGTACTGTTCCGACTGGTTGCGGGTGAACTTGGGCCATGCGCCCGCGCCGGGGATGATCGGGGCGAGGTTGCTCATCATCTGGCAGCCGTTGCACACGCCCAGCGCGAAGGTGTCCTGGCGGTTGAAGAAGGCCGCAAACTGCTCGGCCATCTGCGCGTTGAACAGGATGGTCTTGGCCCAGCCCTCACCGGCACCCAGCACGTCGCCGTAGCTGAAGCCGCCGCAAGCGACAAAGCCGGAGAAGTCGGCCAGGTTGGCGCGCCCGGCAATCAGGTCGCTCATGTGGACGTCATGCGTGTCGAAGCCGGCGCGGTCCATGCTGTACGCCATTTCGATCTGCGAGTTGACGCCCTGCTCGCGCAGGATCGCCACGCGCGGACGCGCGCCGGTGGCCACGAACGGTGCGGCGATGTCCTGTGCCGGATCGAAGGTCAGCACCGGCGAGATGCCCGGGTCCGCCGCGTCGAGCACGCGATCGTATTCGCTGTCGGCGCAAGCCGGGTTGTCGCGCAGGCGCGCGATGCGCCAGCTGACTTCGCTCCAGGTGCGCTGCAGCTCGCTGCGCGCGGCGCCGAAGACCTTCTTGGCGTCGCGGTAGATCTCGATCTGGTCGGTGGCATTGGGCTTGCCCACCACGTGGCTGCAGGCCGACAGGCCAACTTCGCGCAGCACGGCGAACACGCCGTCGCGCTCTTCCTGGCGTACCTGGATCACCGCGCCGAGCTCTTCCGAGAACAGCGCGCGCAGGGTCTGCTCGTCGCGGCGGCCGGAGATTTGCTGCGCCCAGTTCTTGGCGTCGCCAAAGTCCTGTTCCTGGACCGGGTCCAGCGCCAGCATGTCGACGTTGAGCGACAGGCCGCAATGGCCGGCAAAGGCCATCTCGGCCAGCGCGGCCATGAAGCCGCCGTCGGAACGATCGTGGTAAGCCAGCAGCTTGCCCTCGCGGTTCAGGCGCTGGATCACGTTGAAGAAGTTCTTCAGGTCTTCGGCGCTGTCCACGTCCGGCGTGGTGTCGCCAACCTGCTGCGTCACCTGCGCCAGGATGCTGCCGCCCAAGCGGTTCTTGCCACGGCCCAGGTCGATGGCGATCAGCACGCTGTCGCCCGCATCGGTGCGCAGTTGCGGGGTCAAGGTGCGGTCGGTGTCATCCACGGCGGCAAACGCCGAGATGATCAGCGAGACCGGCGCGACCACTTCCTTGTCGACGCCGTCGTCCTGCCACTTGGTGCGCATGGACAGCGAATCCTTGCCCACCGGGATGCTGATGCCCAGCGCCGGGCACAGTTCCATGCCGACCGCGTGCACGGTGTCGTACAGCTTGGCGTCTTCGCCGTCCACGCCGCAGGCGGCCATCCAGTTGGCGGACAGCTTGACCTTGCCCAGGTCCTTGACCGGCGCGGCGGCCAGGTTGGTCAGCGCCTCGCCGATGGCCATGCGGCCCGAAGCGGGGGCGTTGATCACGGCCAGCGGCGTGCGCTCGCCCATGGTCATGGCTTCGCCGGCGCGGCCCTTGTAGTCGAGCGTGGTCACCGCCACGTCGGCCACCGGCACCTGCCAGGGGCCGACCATCTGGTCGCGCGCGTTCATGCCGCCGACCGTGCGGTCGCCGATGGTGATCAGGAACGACTTGCTGGCCACGGTCGGGTGGCGCAGCACGTCGCGCACGGCCTGGTCCAGCGCGATGCCGGTCACGTCCACCGGGGGCAGGCTTTGCTCCACGTGCCTGACGTCGCGGTGCATGCGCGGCGGCTTGCCCAGCAGCACGTCCATCGGCATGTTCACGGCATAGTGTTCCTTGAGCGCCGCGTCGACATGCGCATCGACCAGTTGCAGCTGCTGCTCTTCGGTGGCGATGCCCACCACGGCAAACGGCGAACGCTCGCGCTGGCACATGGTCTGGAACAGCGGGAAGGACTCCGGCGCCACCGCCATCACATAGCGTTCCTGCGACTCGTTGCACCAGATCTCGGCCGGGCTCATGCCCGACTCTTCCAGGTGCACCTGGCGCAGGTCGAAGCGCGCGCCGCGGCCCGCGCCGTCCACCAGCTCGGGGAAGGCATTGGAGATGCCGCCCGCGCCCACGTCGTGGATCGACAGGATGGGGTTGTCGTCGCCGAGCTGCCAGCAGGCGTTGATGACTTCCTGCGCGCGCCGCTCCATTTCCGGGTTGCCGCGCTGGACCGAATCGAAGTCCAGGTCGGCCGTATTGGTGCCGGTCGCCATCGAGCTGGCGGCGCTGCCGCCCATGCCGATGCGCATGCCCGGGCCGCCCAGCTGGATCAGCAGCGAGCCGGCCGGCAGCGCCTTCTTGTGCGTGTGGCCGGCGTCGATGTTGCCGATGCCGCCGGCGATCATGATCGGCTTGTGATAACCGCGCACGGTGCCGCCCACGTTTTGCTCGTAGACGCGGAAGTAGCCGCCCAGGATGGCGCGGCCGAATTCATTGTTGAACGCGGCGCCGCCAAGCGGGCCTTCGGTCATGATTTGCAGCGGCGAGGCGATGCGGTCCGGCTTGCCGGTCACGCTCACCTTGTCGTCCGGGTTGCGGTGCGCCACCGGCTGGGCGGCGTCGCGCGCGTTTTCCCAGCCTTGCACGGCGTCGGGCAGCATCAGGTTGGAGACCGTGAAGCCGGTCAGGCCAGCCTTGGGCTTGCCGCCGCGGCCGGTGGCGCCTTCGTCGCGGATTTCACCGCCGGCGCCGGTGGAGGCGCCGGGGAACGGCGAGATGGCGGTCGGGTGGTTGTGCGTTTCCACCTTCATCAGCGTGTGGGTGAGCGCCTCATGGCGGCCGTACTTCTGCTCGGCGCCGCGCGGGAACCAGCGCTCGGCCACATCGCCTTCCATCACCGCGGAGTTGTCCGAGTACGCCACGATCGACCCTTGCGGGTTGAGCTGGTGGGTGTTGCGGATCATGGCGAACAGCGATTTGTCCTGCTGCACGCCGTCGATGGTCCAGGTGGCGTTGAAGATCTTGTGGCGGCAATGCTCGCTGTTGGCCTGCGCGAACATCATCAGCTCGACGTCGGTCGGGTTGCGATCCAGCTTGGCGTAGGCATCGACCAGGTAGTCGATCTCGTCTTCCGACAGGGCCAGGCCCATTTCGGTATTGGCTTGCGCCAGCGCGGCGCGGCCACCGGAGATATCGATGAAGCGCAGCGGCTTGGCCGGCAGTTCCTGGAACAGGCCGGCGGCGTCTTCACGCGAAGCCACCACGCTTTCGGTCATGCGGTCGAACAGGTGCGCGGCCACCGCGGCGCGCGTGCCGGCATCCAGCGTCTTGCGCCCGCGCAGCAGGCCCTTCTTGCAGATCACGGTGATCTCGATGCCGCGCTCGATGCGGTGCACGTGCTCGAAGCCGCAGTTGTGCGCGATGTCGGTCGCCTTGCTGGCCCACGGCGAGATGGTGCCGAAGCGCGGAATCACCACAAAGCGATCACCGTCGGTTTGTGCCTCGAAAGGCGCGCCATAGGTCAACAGCGCGGCGATGCGGGCGCTGTCGTCTTGCGACAGCGGCACGTCGGTGTCGACAAAATGCAGGAACTGGCCGTGTACCGACTCGATGTCGGCGTCGATCTGCTTGAGGGCGGTGAGCAGGCGTTGCTGGCGAAAGGCGGAAAGCGCCAATGCACCGGGGAAGCACGAGAAATGCGCCATGGTCTGAGCGGTCGGGAGGGCAGGAGGTAGGGGCTGCTACCGGCCGGCGCCGCTGGTTGGGGCGCCGTGCTGGCGGGAAACCGGGATTATACCTTGTCGAGGGGGGTTTCCCGCGTTGCAGCAGAGGCGGCTTGACGGACAAAGGCGGCGGCGGCCCGGACAAGCTCCGCAGCCATCACGCGGGCCGGGCGACACCCGGGCCAATTGCGCCTCATAAGCCACTTTACCTACTTAACCCACGCAAACCACTTGAACCCGACTCACCGCGACCAGGCTCAGCGGTCCGGCCAGGGGGCCGCGTCCACCACCGGGAAGCTGCCGCTGAACTGGTCCAGCAAGCCCATGAAGCGCGCAAGCAGCGACACATCGCCGCGCAGCGCGAGCCGGCCTTGCGCCACCGCCTCGGCCGCCGTCCAGCGCCGGGCCAGCACGGCGTCGAGCGTGTCGCGGCTGGTCTCGATGACCACGTCCGGCGTGCCCGCCATGTCCGCCGCATCGGCCACATCGGCCGCCTCCACCTGCAGGCTGCTCAGCGCGCAGTTGGACAGCGTGCTCACCCAATGCTCGCCGCTGTCGGTGAACTGCCAGCCGATCTGGCACGCCATGCCCTGCGCGCGCTGGCCGTGGATGCGCACCGCCAGCGCGTCGAACAGCAGCTCGTTGCTCATCGCGCCCATCAGCGCGTTGGCCGGTGGCCCCTGCGGATTGGCCTGCGGCGGCCCTTCGCGATACTCGCGCGCGGCCAGCAGGTAGGCATTGCGCCACGTCGCCGACTCGGCCTGGAAGCCCATCTGCTCCAGCGCGCGGGCCGCCAGCTCGCGCGCCTCGGCATGCGCGGGATGCGCGTAGACCGCGTGCTTGAGCACCTCGGCCACCCAGCGGAACTCGCCGCGCTCGTAGTCGGCGCGGGCCTTGGCCATCACGGCGTCGATGCCGCCCATGTATTCCAGGTGCTTGCGCGCGGCGGCCACCGGTGGCAGCGCATGCAGGTTGGCCGGATGCGCGTCGTACCAGCTCAGGTAGTGCTGCACGATCGCCTTGACGTTGTGCGACACGGTGCCGTAGTAGCCGCGCGTGTGCCAGCGCCTGGCCAGCGGCTCCGGCAGTTGCAGCCCTTCGGCGATCTCGCCGGCCTTCAGGCCGTGGCTCATCAGCCGCACGGTCTGGTCGTGCAGCACGCGGTACAGGTCGCGCTGCTCGGACAGGAAGCGCCGGGCGCGCTCCGCACCCCAGGTCGGCCAGTGATGCTGGGCCAGCACCACCTCGGTACGCGGGCCGTAGCGGCGCAGCGCGCGGTGCAGGTACTTGGACCACGCCAGCGCGTCGCGCACCTTGGCGCCGCGCAGCGGGCACAGGTTGTGCAAATTGTGGGTAGCGTTCTCGGCCAGGTTGAGCGCGCCCTCGGACGGGATGAAGAGGTGCATCTCGGAGGGCGCCTCGGTCTCGGGCGTGAGCTGGAACTCGATCTCCAGCCCGTCGATCACGTGGATCTCGTGCTCGGCCTCGATCGACCGCGTCGGCGCGATCAGCGTCGAGCGGCCCATTGGCAGCGTCTTGCCCAGGCCGGCATCCACCTGCGCCGCCGGCCCTTTGGCCAACGTGTGGCCGAACTGGAACTGCGCGCGGCGCGCCATGGCCACGCCGCCGATCACGTTCTCGGCGATGGCGTGGTGCATGAAGCCGGAGGGCGCGATCACCTGGACCCGCCCGGCGCGCACATCGGCCTCGTCAACCAGCCCCGCCACGCCGCCGAAGTGGTCGGCGTGGCTGTGGCTGTAGATCACGGTGTGCAACGTGCGGTTGCCGCGATGCGCCCGGTACAGCGCGAGCGCCGCCGCGGCGGTCTCCGGGCAGGTCAGCGCGTCCAGCGCGATCACGCCGGTGTCGCCTTCGATAAAGGTGATATTGGCGATATCGAACCCGCGCACCTGGAAGATGCGCGGCGTGACCTGGAACAGGCCGTGGATGCGGTTCAGGCGCGCCTGCCGCCACAGGCTGGGGTTGACGGTATCCGGCGCCTCGGCGGCGTCAAGAAAACCGTAGGCCTCCAGGTTCCACACGCCGTGCCCGTTGGCGCGCGCCACCTTGGCATTGGGGATGGTGCCGACAAAGCCGCACTGCGCGTCTTCCCAGTCCTGCTCGTCGTGCTCCGGCAGCTCGCGCGCCAGCAGGCGGTGAAAGTCAGCCGTGGCCGCGTGGGCACAGCTTGCGTTGTCCGGCATGGGGTCTCCTTGGTGGCTCGCTGGTAGCTCGCTGGTGGCTCGTTGATGGCTCGTTGGTGGCTCGTTGACGATGCCCAGGCAAGCCAACCGCGCCGGGACCGGTCAGCACGGCGTGAATCGGCACGCCATGCCATGGATGAGCGGACGCAACCCGCTTGTGAGCGCGAAGGGCGGTTTCGCCGCGATGGGCATGGCGCAAAACAACCTGAACAGGAATCGGGGTTTCATTCTTTGTCGCGCCCTGCGTTCACGTTATCGGTAAAAACCCTCGCCGGGCGGGGCTGCCTCAGGTGCGTGGCTGCCCGGCGGCCTGGTGGATGGCTGCGCGGATCCGCGGGTAGGTGCCGCAGCGGCAGACAATGTGCGCCATTGCCCTATCGATGTCGGCATCACTGGGCTTCGGGATGCTTCTCAGGAGCGCGCTGGCGGTCATGAGCTGCGCGCTCTGGCAGTAGCCGCACTGCACCACGTCCAGATCGAGCCAGGCCGCCCTCAAGGCTTGCGCCTGCGCGCCGCGCAAGCCTTCGATGGTCACGATCCGGATATTGGCCAGCGTGGAGACCGGGCTCATGCAGGCGACCTGCGGCGCGCCGTTCAACTGCACCGTACAGGCCCGGCAAACGCCGATGCCGCAGCCATACTTGGTGCCGGTCAACCCCAGCTCGCACCGGAGCACCCACAGCAGCGGGGTGTCCGGGTCGGACTGCACGGAGACAGTCTTACCGTTGATGTTCAGGGGCAGCATGGCTTTCTCCCGGGGCTCAGGCCAGTTTCAAGGGCAACGCGCGCAGGCGCTGTCCCGTCAGCGCAAACAGGGCATTGGCCACTGCCGGCGCAATGGGCGGCGTGCCCGGTTCACCCACACCCTGGGGATGGTCCTGGCTTGGCATGATGTAGGTTTCGATGGCCGGGCAGTTGTTCATGAAGATGACGGGGAAATCGCCAAACGTTTTCTGGTGCACCTGGCCGTCGACGATCGTGATCTCCTCGAACAGCGCGGCCGACAAGCCAAAGATGATCGCGCTCTCCATCTGCTGGCGAATCAGGTTCGGATTCACCGGCAGCCCGCAATCGATCGCGCACACCACGCGGTGCACGCGCACGGTCTTGTCCGGCGCCACGGATACCTCCGCCACCTGCGCGACGATGCTGCCGTATGCCTCGTGCAGCGCCACCCCGCGTGCGCGTGCGGCACCGTCTGCCGTCTTCCCTAACGGCTTTGCCCAGCCGGCCTTGTCCGCTGCCATGTGCAACACGGCCAGATGGCGCGGATGCCTGGCCAGCAGGCCGGCGCGGAATGCAACGGGATCCTTGCCAGCGGCCGCCGCCAGCTCGTCGATAAAGCTCTCGGTGAAAAATGCCTGGTGCGAGTGGCCCACCGAGCGCCAGAAGCCCACCGGCACCGGCAGGTCGACAATCACATGCCCGACGCGCGCGTTCGGCCATTCGTAGGGCCGGTCGAATGCGCCCTCCGTCGTGGTCTTGTCGATGCCCAGGCCGGGCAGGCCAAGCAAGCGCGCCAGCATGGCCGGCACGACCGCCTGGCTGGCCGACGTGTTGTGCCAGGCCACCAGGTTGCCCGCGCCGTCGAGCCCGGCCTTGAAGCGCGAGAGGCAGGCAGGCCGGTAGAAGTCGTGCGTGGTGTCCTGCACGCGCGACCAGATCGTCTGCACCGGCCGTCCACCGCCCGCGCGCGCGATGGCTGCGGCCTGGGAGATGAAATCCACCTCCAGCCGCCGCCCGAACGCGCCACCGATCAGTTGCGGCTGCACATCCACCTTGTCGGCATCGATGCCAAGGACCTTCGATACCGCCCGGCGCGCCAGGCCAGGCAGTTGCGTCGAGACCCAAACCCTGGCCGCGCCGTCGCGCACCTGCACCGTGCAGTTGATGGGCTCCACCGCCCCATGCGCGAGGTAGGGCGCGCTGTACTCGGCGCTGACGGGCTTGGCGGCTGACTTCAATGCCGCGTCGACATCGCCGTGGCGGTAATAGGCGTGGCCGTCGGAGGCATCCAGCGCCTGCGCGAGGCGGCGGCTCACCTCCGGGCTGGACAGCGAGGCGGCGGCGCCAGGGTTCCACACGATCTTGACCGCATCCAGCGCCTTCATGGCCCGGTACGCGTTGTCGGCGATCACCGCCACCCCGCCGGTGCCGCCGTTGTAGGCATCGACCGCGAGCACCTTGACGATGCCCGGCATCGCGGCGGCAACCGCGCCGTCGAAGCTCGCCACCGTGCCGCCCAGGGTCGGGCACATCGTCACGCTGGCGTACAGCAAGCCCTCGGGCAGCACGTCGATGCCAAAACGCGCCGTGCCGTCGATCTTGGATGCGGCCTCGATGCGGCGTATGTCCTTGCCGATCAGCTTGAATTCGGATGGCGTCTTCAGCGCCACCTTTGCCGGCAGCGGGAGCTGCCCGGCCTGGGCCGCCAGTTCACCGAAGGTGGCTGTTTTTCCGGAGGGATGCAGTACCTTGCCGTCCTGCGCGCGGCACGCGCCCGCTGGCACGTTCCACCGCGCCGCCGCCGCGCCGATCAGCATCGCGCGGGCGGATGCGCCGGCTTCGCGCATCGGGTTCCACAGGTCATTGAGGCTCGACGAACCGCCTGTCACCATTTCGCCGATCTCGCGCATGAGCTTGCGGGTCAGCCAGGCGGCCAGATGCCTGGCCACGCCGTCGTCGTCCGCTCGGAACGGGAGATCCTCCACGACGACTTCCAGGTTGTTGTAGATCTTGTCCACGGGCGCGTGCTCAACCTTCACCTGTGCCCAGTTGGCATCCAGCTCGTCGGCCAGCACCATGGCCAGGCCGGTGTGCACGCCCTGCCCCATCTCGGAGCGGCACATCATGATGGTGACGGTGTTGTCCGCCGCGACCTTGACCCAGCCATTGAGCCCCACCTGCGTGCCAACCGCCGGCAACGGCTGCGACGTGGCCAGCCGCTGCCGAGGCGGCAGCACCGACCAGCCGACCAGCAACGCACCGGCCCCGCCAATGCCAGCGACCAGGAACGCTCTGCGCTTCATCGGAACGCGAGGCAGAAATCGATCAGGCGATGCTTGTCCCAGTACACCTTGCCAAGATATACGCCGGGCGCGATGCAGCGAATCTCGTCACGGATCCAATGCGCGACCAGCGATGTGGCGGAATAGTCCAGGACAACGCACTCCTTCTGGTCAAGCCAGCTCTCGCCCTTGTACACCTTCGCCAGGATCGCCTCGAGCCCGAAGATGGAGACGCGGTTCTTGAGAACGCCGCGCCTGGCGTCGAAGACCTTTCCCTGCCAGGCAAAGAGGTTGATCATCTTGGCGATGCTCTCGGTGAATACGGTGCCGGGCGAGATGATCGCGGTGCCGGTGGCCTCGCCATCCGGAATATCGCCGGCCGGGCTGTTGCGAAACAGATCGTCAAGCTCGTCCTGGCGCATTTCCAGCAGCGTGCGTACGTCGTATGCCATGTTTGCACCTCCAATGTCCCGCCTGCCTACACCTTCGCCGCCTTCTCCGCCACCCTCGGCGCGGCTTTCGCTTCGTGCAAGAGCACATCGGCAGCCTTCTCGGCGATCATGTAGACCGCGCTGGCCAGGAAGAAGCCCGGAATCCTCGGAAAGACGGACGCGTCGACAACCCGCAGCCCGCGCGTGCCATGCACGGAAAAATCGCTGCCCAGCACGCCGCCCGCCGCGCGCGCGCCGATGGCGCAACTGCACGAGGCGTGATGCCCCCAGGCGTTGTCGCGCACATAGCCGCCCAGCTCCTCGTCGCTGCGCAGGTGCGCGCCAGGAAGCTGCTCCTGCACGATCACGCCGCGCTCAGCCAGCGGCGCTGCCAGCTTGCGCACAAAGCGGATGGCGTCGATCACCGCGCGCAGATCCTCGTCCGCCCCCGCCCCGCCTTCTTCGAAATAGTGGAAATTGATCAAGGGCGGCTCCAGCGGATTCGCGCTGCACAACCGCACCGTGCCCGCGCGGTTGCGCGTGTGTGCCTTGAGAATGGCCCAGGTGAGTGCATCGTCGCTCTGGGCGAGTAGCTTGGAGTAACCCGGGAAGTAGCCGGTGAAATGCGCAACCAGCGCCATGCAGAACACATCCGGCACTGGCGCGGATTTGCGTGAGCGACGTGCAACCGCGATCGCCACGCCGTTGGAGGTATAGACCCCCTGCCGGCGGTCGCGCCAGCTGCAATAGGCCGGATCGTCCTTCTGGAAGCGGGCGCCATCAAGGATGCGCCACGGCTGCGCCATCCGGCTTACCACGCCCACCTCATAGCGATCCTGGAGATTGCGCCCGACGCCCGGCAAATCCACCTTCACGGCAATGCCGTGCGCCCGAAGGTGCTCGGCAGGGCCAATGCCCGACAGCATCAGCAGTTGCGGCGTATTGAACGCGCCGCCCGCCAGGATCACCTCACGGCGCGCGTGCACTTCATGGCGCACGCCGGGCGCCGTGCTTGGCGAGACATGGGCCTGATAGAGGCGCTTGCCCTTCAGGTATTCGACACCGGTTGCCGTGCCGTGCGCGTCCAGCAGCACGCGCGTGGCCAGCGCGTCCATCTCGACATGCAAGCACGACGGCAGGCGGGTCGCCACCTCCAGCACCCGTTCGCGCGCGCCGTGGCGCGCATGCCCGCGTGTGGAAAGCGGTGTGTAGCAAACGCCTTCGAAACATCGCCTTGCCCAGATCCTGGCGTTCGGATCGCCCTGCCAGCGCAAGAAGCGCAGGAGCGCATGCAGGCGCCGCGGCACGCTGCGCGCGGCCATTTCCATGGAGCCCAGGATCAGGCGCGTGAGCGCATCGTCGGTCAGCGCTTCCAGCGGGAACGCGCGCTCGGTGCTGAGCCATCCGTCCCAGCCGTGCGCCGTGGGATCGAAGCCAAGGCGGCGCGCGAGCGCCCACAGCGGACGGTGCCGGCATTGCTCCAGCGTCTTGGCGTACCGGCGCATGCGGGTGGCTTTCCACGAGTGGTCGCCGGTCAGCTCGGCAATGCCGTCCCAGTCGGAGTCGTGCGGGTAGAGGAAGATCATCGCATTGTGCGCGGTACAGCCGCCGAGCGTCGCCGCCCGGGGATAGAGCACGCCTTCGCCGCCGTACTTCGGGTCCCTGCGCTGCTGCGCATCGTCCGCGTAGTGGCGCACAAAGAAATTCCAGCTCATGGCCGGGTTCTCGGAGGCGCAGGCATGAAACGCCGGCACCTCGTAGTCCTCCGGCATGCAAGCCGTGCCGGGCTCGCCCGCATCGTTGCCGGCCTCGAGCAGGAATACGCGCATGCCGGCCTGCGCCAGCCGCGCGGCGAGCGTGCCGCCACCCGCGCCGGAACCGACGATCACGTAATCCCATGCTTGTTCGTCTGGAGCAGACATATCCCCGCCGCGCCGCCTACGTCAAAACGTCTTGAGAAAGGCAATCAAGGCCCGCTTGTCGTCATCGCTCAATACCGGCTCCTGCCCGAACGATTGCTCATCGGCGCTCAGGCCGGCCTGGTTGTTGAACTCCGCCGTGCCGAAGTAGTGGCCGCGGTTCACAACAAAGTCCGGGCACTTGCTGAGTGCCAGCATCGGTTTGACCAGGTCGGCGTAAGTCTTGCCCAGATCCGCGTCGGTCGCACCTTCCGGCACGGAGGCCAGGTCCGATCTCAGCTTGAGCGCAAAGCCCACCAACCTGGCCGCATGCTCGGCCTTGGCCCCGACATCGCTGGTCTCCGACAGCGGCTGGATATTGGCCAGCAGGTTGACCGGCATGCGCCTGGGCGCCGGCCCGATCGTCACATCGCCGCCCGCCCCCACCAGCCACGGCGCATAGCGGTGCATGAAGCCCTGCAATGGCTTTAGCGCGTCCGGCACGAAGCCCTCCGGCACGGTAATCTGGCTGCGCTCGGTGGTGCGATCGATGGTGCCCGGCACCTTGGCGCCCAGGATGTCGTCATGCACGCGCTTCTCGGGCCAGAGCAGCTGCTCGATGGACGCGTCGAAGACCTGGATGCGGCTGGCAACCGACGGATCCTCGCTGAAGGGTCCAAGCGCGTTATTAAGCAGGAACGGCGCCGTCGACCAGACGCTGATCAGCGAGGGCACGCGGGTATAGCCACGGCCGCCGGCCGGCATCCGGTATTGCCAGCGCTCGCCGGTAAAGGGGTCGTTGAGGGTGACGGCCCCGACCGAGGGCAGCGTCTTGTATGACTCCGACGAGAAGTTGTCCCAGATATTTCCGCGCAACGCATTGGTCGCGAGCGGGCTGCACACGTTGGTCCGCAGCAGCGTAGCGGGAATGCGCGCATCGGACGACAGATAGTTGCCCGCCAGGAAGTCCGGCGCTTTGACCACCGCGCGCATCTGCGTCTTGAACTCGTCCGTCTGCGTCCATTTCCAGTACCGCATGAAGCAGGCGAGATAGTTCGGGCCCGCGCAGTTCCGCAGGTTCAGGCTGGCCGGCGGCGGCGGCGCCTTGCTGGAATGACAACGCGCGCAAGTGTCGGCGAACACGACCTTGCCCCGGTCGAGCACCTGCGCGCCGGCCGGCGTGGAAGCGTCCGCCAGGAAGCCTGCGCCGCCCGGGGCATCGCTCAAGTGGTCCGGCGGGGTTGCCTTCAGCAGGAACAGCGCCATGTTGATCGTGCCGGCTTCCGTCGCCGCCCAGTAGCTCGAATTCTTCTGCGCCACCGCCAGCTCGATGGGCGAGATCGCCTTGCCGCCGAGGATTGGATTGAAGTGCAGCAGCCATTCCTCGCTGAACAGCCCGATATTCAGGTACACCCGGTTCAATGCGCCCAGCACGCCGACCGAATCGGCGCCGTCCTTGAGGACGTGCGGCGTCCATACCGTGTCGGGCGGCGTGTAGAACTGCGTCAACGCGCCGGTCTTGACGAAGTCGTTGAGCTGCCGGTTGTTCAGCTCGCCCCCGGCCAGTTTTTCCTCGCCGATGCGCCTGGCCACGCCCATGCGCGACGTCAGGTCGTAGAGCGCGTTCATGGTGCGGGGGTTGTTGATGTTGTCCGTGGACACCAGCGAGGTATCCATGGTGCCCGGGCGGAAGGTATGCACGAGCTGGAACATGAAGTTCTGCCGGCCTTCGGGCGTCGATGCGTTATGGATGAACAGCCGGTCCACCCACATGTACTGCGCGCCCACGGTGGAGCTCAGCTCGGGCCATTGCGGGTGCGCGGGATCCCGGGGGGGATGGATCGGGCTCGGGCCCACGTGGCAAAAACCGCAGGCCATGCCAACGCGGTAGGGCCGCACGAGATCCGCGCGGTTGTAGTACTTGGGATCGGTGTAATAGCGCTGCGGATCCCATGCCTTCGCGGCTTTCTCGTCAAAGGCCGGGTTGGGAAACAGCCGCAAGCCGATGATCCCCGTGGGGTAGCCGTAGTAAGAGCCCACCGGCAGCTTCGCGCCATTGGCGAACGTGGTGCCGCGCGCGCCAATCCTGACGCCCGGATAGGCTTGCTCGTTCTCGAAGGGATCGGCCGGGCAATCCTTGGCCCGCTGGTCCAGCCACAGCCCGAAACGCTGCGGATCGGGCCCCGCGGGCTTTTCGAAGCAGGGCTCGTTGAGCAGGCCCAGGTAGCGCCAGCGGGTGTCGCGGGAATAGCCCTGGCTCGGATGTGAGCTGATGGACTTGAGCAGGTCGAACGCGCCGAACGTGAAGTTCGTCATGTCGTCCCAGAACCGGTCGTTGCCGCCGCTCCACACCAGCCACATATCGCGGCCGGCGACTTCTTCCCGGGTCAGCGCAACGCCACGATCCATGTCGTGGAAATAATCCTCCGATGCATGCCGGAACGTTTCCGGGCCCCGGCCGGCCTGCTTCGCCTCGTCAAGGACCCGGCCCGGCTCCGGCCTGGAGCACCCGCCTGCGGCAAGCGCGCCAATCAATGCGCCAATCAATGCGATACCAAGAACGATTGATCTGCTGCGTGGCGTCACTGTGGTCCCTCCCTTGCCCCCCGGGAATGGCCACATGCTGCACGATGGCCTCACCCCCCAGGGTCTTCATAAACCTAGGAATCACCTGAAGATAAGTCAAGGAGTTTGCTGCAACGCGATGTGTCCGGCAGCGGCGCCCGGCGCGCCGAATCTGCCGAAAATACTGGATCGAAAACTCAGGAAGTGACGAAAGACTGATCTGTTGGAAATGAATGGAAATCAATGGAAATGACCGGGAATGAAAATTCGCCGCACCCGCGAAGCGCGCGCGGCGAGCCGGCGCATTGCACCCCTGCTCGCCCCGCCGGGCGCTTACACCTTGCCGTAGCCCCCGCCTCCCGGCGTTTCCACCACGAAGACATCGCCCGCTTTCATCTCGCAACGCCCGACATGGCCCAGCGCTTGCTCGCTCCCGTCACCCCGCACCACGTAGTTGCGGCCCATCGCGCCGGGCTCGCCGCCGGCCATGCCGAACGGCGCATGCAAGCGGTTGTTGGACAGGATCGACGCCGTCATCGGCTCCAGGAAGCGCACCTTGCGGATGCCGCCGTTGCCGCCATGCCACTGCCCCGCGCCACCCGAGCCAGGCCGGATCTCATAGCTCTCCAGACGCACCGGGAAGCGCCATTCCAGCACCTCCGGATCGGTCAGGCGCGAGTTGGTCATATTGGTCTGCACCACGTCGCAGCCGTTGAAACCCTGCCCCGCGCCGCTGCCGCCGGAGATGGTCTCGTAGTACTGGTAGCGCGCGTTGCCGAACGTGAAATTGTTCATGGTGCCCTGGCTGGCCGCCACCACGCCCAGCGCGCCATACAGCGCGTTGGTGATGCACGAGGACGTTTCCACATTGCCAGACACCACCGAGGCCGGATAGCGTGGATTGAGCATGGAGCCTTCGGGGATGATCACGTTGATCGGCTTGAGGCAGCCGGCATTGAGCGGGATGTCCTCGCTGACCAGCGTGCGGAACACGTAGAGCACGGCCGCCATGCAGACCGCGCGCGGCGCATTGAAGTTGTTGGGCAGTTGCGCCGAAGTGCCGGTGAAGTCCACCACGGCTTCGCGCCTGGCCTGGTCCACGCTCACGCGGACCTGGATTTGCGCGCCATTGTCGAGCGGGTAGCGATAGGCGCCATCCTTCAGCGCGGTGATGACGCGGCGCACGGCTTCTTCGGCGTTGTCCTGCACATGGCCCATATAGGCGCGCACCACCGGCAGGCCGAACTGCACCACCATCTTGCGCAGCTCCTCCACGCCCTTGGCGTTGGCTGCCACCTGGGCGCGCAGGTCAGCCATGTTCTGGTCGATATTGCGGGCCGGGTAGCGCGCGCCCGCCAGCAGTGCGCGCATGCCGGCATCGTCGAGCACGCCGGCCTTCACCAGCGCAAAGTTGTCGATCATCACGCCCTCTTCCTCCACCACCGTGGAGTCCGGCGGCATCGAGCCCGGCGTGATGCCGCCGATATCGGCGTGGTGGCCGCGCGAGCCGACGTAGAAGAGGATCTGCGCGCCAGCCTCGTCGAAGACCGGCGTGATCACCGTCACGTCCGGCAGGTGCGTGCCGCCGTTGTACGGGTCGTTGAGCACGTAGACATCGCCATCGGCCATGTGTCCGGCATTGCGCGCGATCACCGTCTTGATGCTCTCGCCCATCGAGCCCAGGTGCACCGGCATGTGCGGGGCATTGGCGATCAGGTTGCCGCCGGCATCGAAGATGGCGCAGGAGAAGTCGAGCCGCTCCTTGATGTTGACCGAGTACGCCGTGTTCTGCAGCCGCTGGCCCATCTGCTCGGCGATCGACATGAACAGGTTGTTGAACACTTCCAGCATGACCGGATCGGCGTCGGTGCCCATGGCGCGCCGCTGGGGACGCGGCACCGCGCGGGTCAGCACCAGGTGGTCGCGCGCGGTCAGCTCAGCCTGCCAGCCGGGCTCGACCACCGTGGTGGCGTTGCGCTCGGCGATGATGGCCGGACCCGGCAGCACGTCGCCGGGGCGCAGCGTATCGCGCGGGAACAGGCCAGTGTCATGCCAGGCGCCGCCGCTGAACATGCGCACCAGTTCCGCCGGCACGGGGCCGCCGCAGCGCGGCTGCGCGTCGGGCAGCTTCTCCTCGGGTGGCTCGCTGCTGCCGATGGCTTCCACCGACAGTGCTTCCACGACCAGGGGCTTGCCCTGCATCAGGAAGGCGTAGCGCTGGCGGTACGCGGCATCGAACGCCGCCCGCATGGCAGGCAAGGTGCCGAACGGCACCACCAGTGCCGAATCCGTGCCCTCATAGCGCAGGTGCGCGCGGCGCACCACATCGATCTGCGCCTCGGCGACTTCCTGCTCCAGCAATTCCTGCCGCGCTTCGCTTGCCAGCGCATCGAGCGTGGCTTGCAGCGCGGGCAATGCGCTGTCGTCCAGGCGCGTCTCCACGGCGCGCTCGCGCATGGCGGTGCGGTCTGCCAGGCCCATGCCGTAAGCCGACAACACGCCCGCCAGCGGATGCACGAACACGGTCTGCATGCCGAGGGCGTCCGCCACCAGGCAGGCATGCTGCCCGCCGGCGCCGCCGAAGGTGGTCAGTGTGTAGCCGGTCACGTCGTGGCCGCGCTGCACGGAGATCTGCTTGATGGCGTTGGCCATGTTGCCGACCGCGATCTCGATGAAGCCTTCGGCCACCTGCTCGGCGCTGCGTTGATCGCCGGTCGCCTGCGTTACCTCTTGCGCCAGCGCCGCGAACCTGGCCACCACCGTGTCGCGGTCCAGCGCGGCATCGGCGCGTGGGCCGAACACCGCGGGGAAATGCCGCGGCTGGATCTTGCCGAGCATGACATTGCAGTCGGTCACCGCCAGCGGGCCGCCGCGCCGGTAGCTCGCCGGCCCCGGGTTGGCGCCGGCCGAATCGGGGCCGACACGGAAACGGCTGCCGTCGAAATGCAGGATGGAGCCGCCGCCAGCGGCCACCGTGTGGATGCTCATCATGGGCGCGCGCATGCGCACGCCCGCCACGCTGGTCTCGAACACGCGCTCGAAATCGTTGGGATGATCGCCGTTGAAGTGCGAGACATCGGTCGACGTGCCACCCATGTCGAAGCCGATGATGCGCCCGAAGCCCGCGCTGTGCGACGAGCGCACCATGCCGACGATGCCGCCGGCCGGGCCGGACAGGATGGCGTCCTTGCCCTGGAAGCGGTGCGCATCGGTCAGGCCGCCGCTGCTCTGCATGAACTGCAGGCGCACGCCCGGCATCTGCTGCTCCACTTGCCCGACATAGCGGCGCAGGATCGGCGACAGGTAGGCGTCCACCACCGTGGTGTCGCCACGCGAGACCAGCTTCATCAGTGGCGACACCTGGTGCGAGACGGAAATCTGCGTAAAGCCGGTCTCGCGCGCGATCCGCGCGGCGGCCTGCTCGTGCGCCGCCTGGCGGTAGCCGTGCAGGAACACGATGGCAATGGCGCGGATGCCGCTGTCGAACACGCGCTGCATGTCAGCGCGCAGCGCGGCCTGGTCGAGCGGCATCACCGTTTCGCCCTGCGCATCCAGGCGCTCGCCCACCTCCACCACTTCGCGGTAGAGCAACTCCGGCAGCACGATGCTCAGGTCAAACAGGCGCGGCCGGTTCTGGTAGGCGATGCGCAGCGCATCGCGAAAGCCGCGCGTGATGAACAGCGCCACCGGCTCGCCCTTGCGCTCCAGCAAGGCATTGGTCGCAACGGTGGTGCCCATCTTCACCACTTCCACCTGCGCCGGCGTGACCGGCTCGCCCGGCGCCAGCCCCAGCAGGTGGCGGATGCCGGCCACGGCGGCATCGCTGTACTGCTCCGGATTCTCGGACAACAGCTTGTGCGTGACCACCGTGCCGTCCGGCTGAAGCCCCACCACATCGGTGAAGGTGCCGCCGCGATCGATCCAGAATTGCCAGCGGCGACGGTCCGAAACAACGGCGGCGGAGGATGGCAGCGACTGTGGCATACGGGGGCTTCCTTCTCGGGCGTGATGGAGATGTCGGGGAAAAAACGGGCGATCATGCGGCAGCGCGGCCGGGGCACAGGCCGGCCGCGCGCGGTGTGCTTGCTGCTACAGGGACGTCGCCGAGCGTGCGGCCTGCTCGTACAGGCCGGTCAGCACACGCAGCAGCCGTGCCAGCTCGCCGATCTCGACGTTCTCGGCACTGCCGGCGGAAAAATTGCTGGTCAGGCATTGCTCGCGGATCTCGCGGTAGCGCGCGCAGGCCTCGGTGCCGGCGGGGGTGGTGATGTAGGTGGCTTCCTTGCCGATGCGCTCGCCCTCCACCAGCGCCAGGCCTTGCAGCTTCTTGAGCGCGTAGGTGACCAGGTGGGTATCCTCGACGTTGAGCACGAAGCAGATATCGGCGAGCCGCTTGGGACGCGCCCGGTGGTTGACGTGATGCAGCACCAGCACGTCCAGGAAGGTCAGGTCGCGCACGCCGGAGGCGCCCATGCAGCGCACCACCCAGCGGCTGTATGCGTTGTAGGCCGTGTTCAGGCCGAACTCGAACTCCGACAGCTCCGGGCTGCGCTCCGACACCAGGTGCGAGGACGAAACGATATTGGGGCCGGGCGGGCGCGCCAGCGCGCTGGCCGCGGATCTGGCGTGAGCGTGGCCAACCTCGGCTTGATCGGCGGCTGGCTGAGTTGCTGGCTCGGTTGCTGGCTCGGTTGCTGGCTTACGCGCCATGTCTTCACTCCTTTCAGGGGTTGGTGTACGCACGGAACGACAAGGATGACTAGGTGTATCCCCGAGGTCCCGGCCACCATATTTGGCTTGACAGTTTATTAACAAATTATGAGGATAAACACAAAATAAATCCAAGCAAAACATCGGGGATGTCACCGTGGATTCTGCACGAAAAAAGGGCGGGAAACGCGGATTGCGCACTATCGCGGGGACGCAGGCGTGCCCCGCCATGGGCTGGTTGCGCAGCGCGGACGCACTGGATAGACTCGATCCGACCCCTCCTGAGCGCGACTGATCGCGAGCCCCATGCCCACGGATATCCATACATTACAGACAAGACTTCGCGATGGCGCGATCTCCCGCGCCGACGTGATCGCCCAGGCTGCGCAGCACGCGCAGCAGCCGGACGCGCACGCCGTGTTCCTGCACACCACCTTCGACACCGCCGCGCAGGTCGCCAAGGCCGCCGATGCGGCCACCCGGGCGGGCAAGCCGCTGCATCCGCTGGCGGGCCTGCCGGTCTCGGTCAAGGACCTGTTCAACATCGCCGGCGAAGCCTCGCGCGCCGGCTCGCCGGTGCGCAGCGACGCGCTGGCGGCCACGGCCGACGCCACGGTGGTGCGCCGGTTGCGCGAGAGTGGCGCGGCGCTGGTCGGGCGCACCAACATGACCGAGTTCGCCTTCTCGGGCGTGGGCATCAACCCGCATTTCGGCACGCCGGTGAACCCCGCGGACAAGCAGGTCGCGCGCATTCCCGGCGGCTCGTCGTCGGGCGCCGCGGTGTCCGTGGCGCTGGGCCTGGCCGTGGCGGGGCTGGGCAGCGACACCGGCGGCTCCATCCGCATCCCGGCTGCCCTGTGCGGGCTGACCGGCTTCAAGCCGACCGCCCGGCGCGTGCCGCTGGATGGCGCCTTCCCGCTCTCCTATACGCTGGACACCGCCTGCGCCATGGCGCGCACGGTGCAGGATTGCGTGCTGGTGGACAGCGTGATCGCCGACCAGGCGGTGCTCCCCGTCATCAAGGCCGCGGCGGGCATCCGCCTGGCCATTCCGCGCCAGGTCCTGCTCGACGGACTCGATGACACGGTGGCGCGCGCGTTCGACCGCGCCCTCGGCCGGCTGTCCGCGGCCGGCGTGCAGATCGAGCACATCGACCTGCCGGAGCTGGCCGAGCTGGCCAGCATCAACGCCGGCGGCGGCTTCACCGCCGCCGAGGCGCATGCCATCCACCGCCACGTGCTGGCCACGCGGCGCGAACAATACGATCCGCGCGTCGCCTCGCGCATCGACCGCGGCGCGGCCATGAGCGCGGCCGACTACGTGGACCTGATGCGCGCCCGCCTCGACTGGATCGCGCGGGTTGCGGCCCGCATCGAAGGCTTCGACGCCGTGACCTGCCCCACCGTGCCGATGGTGGCGCCGCCGATCGCCCCGCTAGTGGCGGACGACGCGCTGTTCTTCCGCACCAACGCCCTGCTGCTGCGCAATACGTCGGCGTTCAACTTCCTCGATGGCTGCTCCATCTCGCTGCCCTGCCACCAGCCGGACGAGTTGCCCGTGGGCCTGATGCTCTCGCACGGTGCGTTGCGCGACGCGCAACTGCTGGGCACGGCAATTGCATTGGAATCCATCATCAAGCCGGCCGCCTGAGGCGCCGCGGCAAGAACCGGGGTAACCCGCGCCACCCCTGAGCCAGGTGGCGCGGGCAAGACGACTTCAGAACAAAAACCAAGACAAAACGTAGCCGCAACGACCAACCAGGAGAGATCGATGCAAGGGAAGGCCACACTGAAGTGCATGTTGCTGGGCGGGGTGCTTGCCACCGCTGCCGTGATGACGTCGGCCGCGCGGGCGGATACCAAATGGGACCTGCCAACCGGCTACCCGGTGAGCAACCTGCACACCGAAAACCTGCAGCAGATGGCCACCGACGTGGAGAAGGCCACGGGCGGCAAGCTCAAGATCGTGATCCATCCCAACGGCTCACTGCTCAAGGCCAACGAGATCAAGCGCGGCGTGCAGACCGGCCAGGTGCAGATGGGCGAGATCCTGATGTCGCTGCTGGCCAACGAGAACCCGGTATTCGGCGTGGATGCGGTGCCCTTCCTGGCGACCAGCTACCAGGACTCCTACAAGCTGTGGCAGGCCTCGCGCGCGGTCACCGACAAGGTGCTGGACAAGCAAGGCATGAAGCTGCTGTACGCGGTGGCCTGGCCACCGCAGGGCATCTACGCCAACAAGCCGATCAACGCCGCGGCCGACATGAAAGGCCTGAAATGGCGCGCGTATAACCCCGCCACCTCCAAGATCGCCGAACTGGTGGGCGCGCAGCCGGTGACCATCCAGGCCGCCGACCTGGCGCAGGCGCTCGCCACCGGCACCGTCAATTCGTTCATGTCCTCGGGCGCCACGGGCGTGGACACCAAGGTCTGGGAGAGCGTGAAGTACTTCTACACCGTCGATGCCTGGCTGCCGAAGAACATGCTGGTGGTCAGCAAGAAGTCCTTTGCCGCGCTGGACAAGCCAACCCAGGATGCCCTGCTCAAGACGGTGGCCGAAGCCGAGAAGCGCGGCTGGCAGATCTCGGAGCAAAAGACACGTGAATACCTGGCCGTGCTCGGCAAGAACGGCATGACGGTGCAGCCGCCCTCGCCCCAGTTGAAGCAAGACATGCAAAAGCTTGGCCAGGTGATGGTGGAAGACTGGGCCAAGGGCGCCGGCGACGACGGCAAGGCCATCCTGGACGCCTACAAGAAGTAGGCGTCGCCGTCATTGGTGCCGTAATTGGTGCCGTAATTGGTGCCGTAATTGGTGCCGTAATTGGTGCCGTCATTGGCGCCCTAGTCAGCGCCGTAGCGGGAAACCAGCGGTCCGTATCCTGCCATGGCGGCATTGCCCGCCGCCGTGGCCCTGCTGCCGCAAGCCTCCCGCGCCCTCCTTTTTCACTGCCTCTTTTTCACCGCATCCACCCTCCCCAATCGCCATGCAAGCCACTTCCGTCAACAAGCGCTGGCTGGACCGGCTGCTTGACCTGTTCGCCGTGCTCGGCGCGCTGTGCATCCTCGGGGTCTGCCTGATCATGATCCTGATGTCGTTCTCGCGCGAGACCACGTTTATCTTCAAGGGCGGCGACGACATCGTTGCGTGGCTGTGCGCCGCCTCCGCCTTCCTCGTACTTGGCCAGACCTTCCAGCACGGCGGCATCGTGCGCGTGGAAATGCTGCTGGAGGCCGTCAGCCCGCGCGTGCGCTGGTGGCTGGAGCTGATCTCGCTGACCATCTGCGCGGTGTTCGCCGCCTACGCGACCTGGGCCTTGTTCAGTTTCGCCTGGGCGAGCTGGGAGATCGGCGATGTGTCGCAGGGCCAGATCGTGGTGCCGCTGTGGATTCCGCAGAGCTTTGCGGTGCTGGGCTGTGCCGGCTTCATGCTGGCGGTGCTGGACGAACTGTTGCGCGTGGCGCGCAAGCAAAAGCCGCGCTACCAGCTGGCGCAGGAAGCCAAGCTGGCCGCCGGCGACTTCGGGGAGACCGTCTGATGAGCACCGTCCTGGTTTCCCTGATCCTGCTGGTGGTGATGATCGGCTTCCTGGTCATCGGCGCGTGGATTCCCGTGGCCATTGCCGTCACCTCCTGGGTGGGGCTGGTGGTGTTTGCCGATCGCGATGCGCTGGTCAACCTGGCCAATGCGTGGTGGTCGTCCAGCGCGTCGTATACGCTGGCCTCGCTGCCGCTCTTCGTGTGGATGGGCGAGATACTGTTTCGCACCAAGCTGTCCGAGCAGATGTTCAACGGGCTCTCGCCGTGGTTGAACTGGCTCCCCGGGCGCCTGATGCACGTCAACATCCTGGGCTGCGGCATCTTCGGCTCGGTGTCGGGCTCGTCTGCCGCCACCTGCGCCACCATCGCCAAGTCGGCGCTGCCCGAGCTGACCCGGCGCGGCTACGATGAGCGCGTGACGCTGGGCTCGCTGTCGTGCGCCGGCACGCTCGGCATCCTGATCCCGCCATCGATCACCATGGTGGTCTACGCGGTATCGGCCGATGTGTCGATCATCCGCGTGTTCCTGGCCGGCTTCCTGCCCGGCCTGCTGCTGATGCTGCTGTTCTCCGGCTACATCGTGGTGTGGGCGCTGTCGAACCCGGACAAGACGCCGAAGGCGGAAGCCTTCAACTGGCGCTCGCGGCTCGCCTCGATCCGCCAGCTGATGCCGTGCATCGTGCTGATCGCCTTTATCACCTGGATCATGATCACCGGCTACTCCACCGCCACGGAAGCGGCCGCCTACGGCGTGGTGGCGTCGCTGGCGCTGGCGTGGGTGGGCGGCTCGCTCACCCGCAAGGCGTTCTGGGAAAGCCTGATGTCGGCCACCCGGCTGACCGCCATGATCATGTTCGTGCTGGGTGCCACCTCGTTCCTGTCGGTGACCATGAGCTTTACGGGCATCCCGCGCGCGCTGGCGGAATGGGTGGCCTCGATGCACCTGTCGCCCTGGGCGCTGATCGCCGTGCTGACCGTGATCTACATCCTGCTGGGCACCGCGCTCGATGGCATCTCCATGATCGCGCTGACCACCGCCACGGTGCTGCCGATGGTGCAGGCCGCGGGCTTCGATCTGGTATGGTTCGGGATATTCATCGTGCTGCTGGTGGAGATCGCCGAGGTGACGCCGCCCGTGGGGTTCAACCTGTTCGTGCTGCAGAGCATGACAGGCAAGGACAGTAACTACATAGCGCGGGTCTCGCTGCCGTTCTTCATGATGATGGTGGTGGCCATCGGCATCGTCACCGTGTGGCCGCAGATCGTCACCTGGCTGCCCGATGTGGTGATGCAAAAAGAGCTGAAGTAACTGAAGTGACTGATGTGACTGATGTGACTGAAGTAACCTACGGAGCGCCATGCATGTGATCGTCATCGGCGCCGGTGTCATCGGCGTGTGCTCCGCGTGGTACCTGCGCGAGGCTGGCTTCGACGTAACCGTGGTCGAGCGGCGCGCGGCGCCGGCGCAGGAGTCGAGCTTCGGCAACGCTGGCGTGATCGCGCCGGGCTATGTCACACCCTGGGCGGCGCCGGGCATGCCGGGCAAGGTGCTGCGCAACCTCTTCGCCAGCACCTCGCCCGTGCTGTTCCGGCCCAGCGCCGATCCGGCCATGTGGCGCTGGATCGCGCGCTGGCTGGGCGAATGCACGCTGGAGCGCTACCGCCTCAACAAGCTGCGCATGCAGCGCCTGGCCTTCTACAGCCGGCAATGCCTGCATGCGCTGCGCGGCCAGCTCCAGATCGACTACGAGCAGTCTCAAGGCTACCTGCAGCTGTTCCGTACCCAGCGCGACCGGGATCTCGCCGAGCCGGCGCTGGCCCTGCTGCGCGAGCACAAGGTTGCGCACCGGCTGGTCGATGCCGACGGCTGCCGGCGCATCGAGCCTGGCCTGACCACCGATACGCCGCTGGCCGGCGGGCTGCATCTCCCCGAGGACGAATCCGGCAATTGCCCGATGTTCGTGCGCCGGCTGCGCGTGCTGGCCGAGGCCGCGGGCGTGCGCTTTGTCATGGACAGCGACGCCAGCGCGCTGCGGCCGTTGCCGGGCGGCAAGCTCTCGCTCGACCTGCGCAGCACCGCTGCCGGCGATGCCCGCAGCGCGCGCGGCGTGCGCGAAACGCTCACCGCCGATCGCGTGCTGGTCAGCGCAGGCATCGCCAGCGCCGCGCTGTTGCGCCCGCTGGGCCTGCGCATCCCCCTCTACCCCGTCAAAGGCTATAGCGCCACCGTGCACGTCAGCGACGAGCTGCAGGCGCCGCTGGGCGCGCTGATGGACGAGTCCTACAAGGTCGCCATCACCCGCATGGGCAACCGCCTGCGCATTGCCGGCACCGCCGAGCTCGGCTCGCGCAAGCTCGACCTGCGCCCCGCGGCCATCAACACCTTGCTCAAGGTGGCGCGCGACTGGTTCCCGGTTGCAGGCCACTATGGCACGGCCACGCTGTGGGCCGGCGCCCGCCCGATGCTGCCCGATGGCCCGCCGCTGATCGGCGCCACGGCCGTGCCCGGGCTGTACCTCAACCTGGGCCACGGCTCCACCGGCTGGGCGATGGCATGCGGCTCCGGGCGCATTGCCGCCGACCTGATCGCAGGCAATCGCCCCGGCATCGACCTGGATGGCCTGACCCCCGACCGCTACGGCTTAGGCCCACGCTGACCATGCAAAGCTCTGCCCCGACTTCTCCCACGCTGGCCGCTGCGCTGCCCGACGATGCCTGGCTGCCCCTGGACGCGGCAAGCGCCAGCGCGATCCCGTTGTACGACGTGGCGTCCGTGCGCCACATCGAAGCGGCCGCCCTGGCCAGCCTGCCCGCCTTCGCGCTGATGTCCCGAGCCGGCGCCGCCGCGGCGGCCTGGCTGGCGCACCACGCGCCCGCGGGCCCGCTGCTGCTGCTGGCCGGCCCGGGCAACAACGGCGGCGACGCGCTGGTGGCCGCCACCCGCCTGCACCAGGCCGGGCGCCAGGTGCAGGTGTGGCTGACGGCCGAGCCCGATCGCCTGCCCGCCGACGCCGCGCGTGCCTGGCTGGAGGCGCGCGCGGCCGGCGTGATACTGCACGCCATGCCGGAATCCGCCTGCCATGGCACCCTGCCGCCGTTTCCCCCGGACACCTGCGCGCTGGTCGACGGCTTGTTCGGCATTGGCCTGAACCGCGCCGCCGATGGCTTCACGGCGCAGTGGATCGCGCACCTTGCCGAGTCCCGGCTGCCCGTGTTCTCGCTCGACATCCCGAGCGGGCTGTTCGCCGATACCGGCGCCGGCGCGCCGGCGGTACGCGCTTTGCGCACCCTCACCTTCATCGGCGCCAAGCCGGGCCTGCTCACGCTCGACGGGCGCGATTGCGCGGGCGAGGTCGATATCGCCCCGCTCGGCCTGCTCTATCCGCCGGCCCAGTCCGCCTGCGCCACGGTCAGCGTGCCGGCGTCGTTTGCATCGGCGCTGCCCGCGCGGCGCCATGCGACCAACAAGGGCACGTTCGGCTCGCTCGCCGTGATCGGCGGCGGCATCGGCATGACCGGCGCACCGCTGCTTGGCGCGCGTGCCGCGCAGCACCTCGGCGCCGGGCGCGTGCACATCGCTTTCCTGGCGCAGCCCGCGCCGCTGATCGACCCTGTTCACCCGGAGCTGATGCTGCACCCGATCGCGGAGATCGAGCTGACCAATATGTCCGCGCTGGTGATCGGCCCGGGCATGGGCACGGGCACGGCGGCGCGCAAGCAGCTGGCGCAGTTGCTGCAAGCCAGCGTGGCCGCCACCGAGCCGCCCGCGCTGGTGCTGGATGCCGATGCGCTGAACCTGCTGGCCGCGGACCCCGCGCTTGCCGCCATGCTTGGCGGCGGCCCGCCGGTGCGCGTGATGACGCCACACCCGCTCGAAGCCGCGCGCCTGTCCGGCATCAGTGTGGCCGAGATCCAGCGCGACCGCCTGGCGGCGGCGCGCTCGCTGGCGGCCCAGTGGCAGGCCGTAGTCGTGCTCAAGGGCTCGGGCACGGTGATCGCGTCGCCGCCCGATGCGCTTGGCAGCGTGTCGCTATCGATCAACCCGACCGGCAATGCCGGCCTGGCCACCGCCGGCACCGGCGACGTGCTGGCCGGCATGATCGGCGCCCTGCTGGCCCAGGGGATGCCGGCGCTGCAGGCCGCACAGGCCGCGGTCTGGCTGCACGGGCGCGCCGCCGACCACCTGGTGGCGCAGGGCACCGGCCCCGCCGGCCTGACCGCGAGCGAGCTCTACCTGCCGGTGCGCGACCTGTTCAATGCTCTGCTGCGGGCGCGGCAGGCATGAGCAAGGCGACGGATGGCGGCGCCCGCGCGCAGGCTGCCGGCACCTCGCCGGCCCGGCGCCAGTTGCTTACCGGCGTGGCCCTGCTGGTGCTCGGCCAATGGATACTCAGCCTGCTGGATGCCAGCAGCAAGACGCTGACCCAGCAGGGCCTGCCGGTGGTGGGCGTGGCGTGGGTACGCTACGTGGGCCATGTGGCCGCCATCTTCCTGCTGCTCGGGCCGGCGCGCGTGCGCCAGCAATGGCGCCCCGTGAAACCGGGCCTGCAGTGGCTGCGCGGGGGAATGATGCTGGTCTCCACACTGGTGTTCTTCAGCGTGCTCAAGCTGATGCCGCTGGCCGAGGCCACGGCGCTGAATTTCTGCGCGCCGTTGTTCGTGGTGGCGTTGTCGCCCTGGCTGCTGGGCGAGCGCCCAAGCGCGCATGCGCGTGTCAGCCGCTGGAGCGGCGTAGCGATCGGCTTCATCGGCATGCTGATCGTGGTGCGCCCCGGCGGCGAGTTGAGCGGGCCCGGCATTGCGCTGGGCTTGTTGTCGGCACTGGTGTTCGCGCTGATGCAGATGCTGACGCGGCGCATTGCAGCGCATGACGCGCCCATGACCACCTTGATCCAGAGCGGCGTGACCGGCGCCGCCCTGACCACCCTGCTGGTGCCCTTCTTCTGGTTCGAGGCGGTACCCACGCCGCTGCAAGCCGTGCTCCTGCTGAGCACCGGCGTCACCGGCTCGATTGGCCACTATTTTGTGATTCGCGCTTTCCAGTACGCCGACGCCTCATTCCTCAGCCCCTTCCTCTACCTGCAGATCCTGTCGGCGACGACCATCGGCTACCTGGCGTTCGGCCAGTTGCCGGACTGGATCACTGCGCTCGGCGTGGCGGTGATCTGCGTGGGCGGGGCATGCGTGGCGGGCGGTGAGCCAGCGCTGCGGGCCGTCGCGCGCCGGCTCGGCCGGCCCGGCTGACGGGAGAACAGCGCCAGCGCGCGCAGGCATGCGCCCGGCGACCGATCCCCTCGGAAGCACTAATGCCGTCTTTTGCCGCCAAAACGCCGAGTCGTGCCAGATGGGCGCGTTATACTTGAGAGGCTTCTGACCGTTGCGCAAGGCCAGCCTGGCTGGCTGCCGGGGAGCAATGCTACCTAGCCGAAAAACCAAGCTTGAAACGGTACTTCCGCGCAGTCCTTCAAAGAATTCCGCACGCATGCCCACAGACCTCCACGCCTGGCACTCACTTCTGCAACACCACGACGCCATTCGCGAAACGCCGATGCGCGAGTGGTTTGCCGCCGGCTCCGCGGAACAACGCGTCGAGCAGTTCTCGCTGGAAGCCGCAGGCCTGTATCTCGATTACTCCAAGAACCGCATCACGCCACAGACCATGGCATTGCTGATGCAACTGGCGGATGAAGCCGGCGTGCCGAAACGCCGCGATGCCATGTTTGCCGGCGACCACATCAACGCCACCGAGGACCGCGCGGTCCTGCACATCGCGCTGCGCGCCGGCGCCGACGCAACCTTCAAGGTCGACGGCAAGTCCGTCATGCCCGCCATCCACGCCGTGCTGGACCGCATGCGCGTGTTCTCGCAGCGCGTGCGCAGCGGTGACTGGACCGGCTTCACCGGCAAGCGCATCACCGACGTCATCAACATCGGCATCGGCGGCTCGGACCTCGGCCCGCGCATGGTGTGCCGCGCGCTCTCGCACCTGGCCGGCAACGGCCCGCGCATGCATTTCGTCTCCAACGTGGACGGCACCGAACTGGCCGAATGCCTGGAGCGGCTTGACCCCGAACAAACCCTGGTGATCGTCTGCTCCAAGACCTTCACCACGCTCGAGACCATGGCCAACGCCTGCAGCGCGCGCCAGTGGTTCCTCGACAAAGGCGTGGCCAAGGACCAGCTCGCCAGCCACTTCGCCGCGGTATCGACCAATGTGGAGGCGGTGCGCGCCTTCGGTATCGACCCGGCGCACATGTTCGAATTCTGGGACTGGATCGGCGGGCGTTTCTCGCTGTGGTCCTCGGTCGGGATATCGATTGCGCTGGCGGTGGGCTTCGATGCATTCGAAGACCTGCTGATCGGTGGCCGCGCCATGGATGCGCATTTCAGCAGCGCGCCGCTGGCGCAGAACATGCCCGTGGTGCTGGGCATGCTCGGCATCTGGTACCGCAACTTCTTCGGCATGCCGACCAGTTGCATGGCGCCGTATTCCACCTCGCTCGAATTGTTCCCTGCCTTCCTGCAGCAACTGGAAATGGAGAGCAACGGCAAATCGGTGCAGCTCGACGGCCGCCACGTGCGCGCCCATACCGCGCCGGTGGTCTGGGGCTCCGCCGGCACCAACGGCCAGCACGCCTATTTCCAGCTGATCCACCAGGGCTCGCAGATCGTGCCGGTGGATTTCGTGGCGCCGCTGCGGCCGCCGCGCCAGCTGCCCGGCCATCACGCCAAGCTGCTGGCCAACTGCTTTGCCCAGGCCGAGGCGCTGATGCTCGGGCGCACGGCCGAGGAACTGCGCGCCACGGGCCTCACCGACGAGATCCGTATCGCCCACATGGTGTTCGAGGGCAACCGGCCGAGCAACACGCTGCTGATGCAAGACATCACGCCGCATACCCTCGGCGCGCTGATCGCGCTCTACGAACACCGCACCTTCGTGCAAGGCGTGGTCTGGAACATCAACTCGTTCGACCAGTGGGGCGTGGAACTCGGCAAGATCCTGGCCAAGCCGATCGAGGGCGAGCTTAACCATGCGCAAAGTGCCGCCGCCGGGCAGCACGATGCATCGACCGGCAGCCTGATTGCGCGCGCGCGCGCGGCGCTCGGCAACGCCTGACACCGCGGTTTATCAAACCGGCGCGGTCATCCATTCGTCGCTGGCAACCCGGCCGGCTTCGATGGTCAGGATGCGCCCGCAGCGAGCCGCCACCGAGCGATCGTGCGTGACCAGCACCAGGGTGGAACCGGCATCGCGGTTCAGCTCGAACATCAGCGCAATCACGGCCTCGCCAGTTGCCGTATCCAGGCTCCCGGTCGGTTCGTCGGCAAAGAGAATGTCGGGACGGGCCACAAACGCCCGCGCCAGCGCCACGCGCTGCTGCTCGCCGCCGGAGAGCGTGCGCGGATAGTGGGAAAGGCGCCCGCTCAGCCCCACGCGGGCCAGCATGTCGGCGGCGCGCTCGCGCACGCCCGCGGTCTCCCCGCGCAACTCCAGCGGCAGCATGACGTTTTCCAGGGCGCTCAGGTGCCCGACCAGCTGGAACGACTGGAACACAAAACCCACATGGCGCCCACGCTGCGCTGCCCGCTGGTCTTCGTCGAGCTGGAACAGGTCCTGCCCGTTGAGCTTGACGGTGCCCGTGGTGGGCAGGTCCAGGCCCGCCAGCAAGCCCAGCAGGGTGGATTTGCCCGAGCCGGATGCGCCCACAATGGCCAGCGTTTCGCCGGACGTGACGGAAAACGACACGTCGTGCAAAATCGTCAGCGAACCTGTCGTGTCGGCTACGGTCTTTCCTAATGACTCGACTGCAAGAATGGATGAAGACATGAGCAAGAAGTTCTGGTGCGGTTGGCGAAAGCTGGCGCTGGCGGTGAGCGTGGCCACGCTGGTGCCCGCGATGGTGCCGGCCACGGCGTCGATGGCGCGTGCGGCAACGCCCGCCATCCTGGTGCTGGGCGACAGCCTGTCCGCTGAGTATGGCCTGGCCCGCGATGCAGGCTGGGTCAAGCTGATGGAGGCGCGTCTGCGGGCGGAACGTTTCGATTATAACGTCGTGAATGCCAGCGTCAGCGGCGAGACCACGGTGGGCGGCAAGACGCGCTTGCCCGACCTGCTGGCAAGGCACCATCCGGCCGTGGTCATCGTGGAGCTGGGCGCCAACGATGCCTTGCGCGGCCTGCCGCTGCAGACCACCGAGGCCAACCTGCGCAGCATCGTCACCGGCGCGCAGCAAGCCAAGGCCAGCGTGCTGCTGGTGGGCATGCGCATCCCGCCCAACTACGGGCCGGACTACACCGAGCGCTTCTTCTCGCTCTACCCCAAGCTGGCCGGCGAGTACAAGGTCCGGCTGGTGCCCTTCCTGCTGGAGCAAGTCATCGCCAGGCCAGAGTGGTTCCAGGCGGACCGCCTCCATCCCACGGCGCAGGCGCAGGGCGCGCTGCTCGATACCGTCTGGCCGCAGCTCAAGCCCTTGCTGAAGACGCCAGCGGCCGAGACCGCTACCCGCTAGTTGTCCGCGGCTTTGCCATAACGAGAAAGGCGCCCGAAGGCGCCTTTCTCGTTATGGCTGCGAGCAGCAGGTTTACTGCGCGCCAGCGTCGCTGGCCGGACCGGCTTGCGTCGTGGTGGCGGGCTTGAGCAGCTTCACCTTGGCCCGGTCCTTCAGACCTTCGTAGAAGGCTTCCAGCTGGCTCTGGCCGAGCATCTGGCCCAGTTGCTGCGCCTCGCCCTGGCGCTGCGCGGCATCCGCCTGCGCAGGCTGGCTGACCTTGCCGATGCGATAGATCGCGTAGCCGTCGGCACCCAGGTCCACGCCGACATACGCGGGCAGCTTGGCGGTATCGGCACGCATCACGGCTTCCACAGCCTTCGGTGCCAGGCCGTCGGCCTTGGCGCGCGAGACCGTTACCGGCGCGCCGAAGCCGTCGGCGCCGCCGCTCTTCTTCAGCGCTTCGAGACGTTCCGCGCCCGCCTTGGCGGCAAGCTCGGCTGCCTGCTGCGCGATATAGCCTTCGCGCACCTTGGCCTGCACGTCTTCGAACTTGCGCACCGTGGCCGGGCGGTAGTCGACGATGCGCGCCGCCACCAGCGTGGTGGGGCCAACCTGCACGGCCTCGGTGTTGCGCTTGTTCTTGACGGAATCATCGCTGAACAGCGCCTTGAGCAGCTTCTCGTTGTTGAGCGGGTTCTGCGCGCCCAGGGCCGGGTTCGGCTGGCGGGTCACGTTGTCGGCGCTCTGGATCGTCAGCTTGAACTTGTCGGCGGCCGGCTTGAGGCTGTCGGACTGCTCATAGACCGTATTGCCAAACGTGTCGGCCAGTTCGGTGTACTTCTTGGCGGCGAGTTGCTTGCGCAACTCCGCTTCCAGTTCGGTACGGACCTGGTCAAGCGGCTTGGTCTCGGCCGGCTTGATGCCGGTGAGCTTGATGATGTGATAGCCGTAGTCGGTCTCGACCACGTCGCTGATCTGGCCATCCTTGAGCGCGTACATCGCGTCTTCGAACGGCTTGACCAGCGCGCCACGGCCCATGAAGCCGAGGTCGCCGCCCTTCTGCGCCGAGCCCGGGTCCTGCGACTGCTTGCGGGCCACGTCGGCAAACGTCTCGGGATGCTTGCGCAGGTCCTCGAGCAGCTTGGTGGCTTTTTCCTTGGCGGCCTGGCGCTCCGCGGCCGGGGCTTCCTTGGGCGAGCCGATCAGGATGTGGCTGGCGCGGCGCTGCTCGTCGGTGCGAAAGCGCGCGATGTTGCTGTCGTAGTAGGACTTGAGCTCTTCGGGCGTGACCGGCGTCGATGCGGCCAGCGCGTCGGCCGACAGCACCAGGTAATCGACCTTGGCTTGCTCGGGCACCGAGAACGCCGCCTTGTGGCTTTCGTAGTAAGCCTTGAGCGCGGCGTCATCCGGATTGACCTTGGCGGTGAAATCGGCCGCCTTGATTTGCAGCGCCTGCACGTCGCGCTGCTGGTCGCGAATGGCGATCAGGCGGTCAAGCAAGGACTTCGGCACGAAGGCGGTCGCGCCAACCGAGCTGCTGAGCTGCTGGGTGGCCAGGTCGAAACGCATGCGGGCGTCGAACTGCTCGGGCGTCATGCCTTGCTGGGCCAGCAGGCCAACGTAGGCCTTGTCGTCGATCGTGCCGTCTTTCTTTTTCGGCAACTGCGCGATGGCGGGAATGCTGCTGATCGTCTCGAGCAGGCGTTCGTTGGAAACAGTCAGGTGCTTCTTGGCCACCTCATCCGCCACCACGCGCTGCAGGATCAGCTGGTCGAGCACCTGCTGGCGTGCCTGCGCGCCCTCGAACTGGCGCGGATCGTAGTTCGTGCCAAGCATCTGGCGCATGCGCTCGCTCTGGTCATGCACCACGTTATCCACTTCTTGCGCCGTGATAGCGCGGCCGTCGACCTTGGCAAGGTCGTGCGAGCTGTCCATGAAACGCGAGTAGCTCTCCACGCCGAAGAACACAAACGACGGGAAGACAAGCACCAGCAGCAGCAAAAGCATCAAGCGCCGGTTGTTGCGTACGAAATCAAGCATGCTGACTCAGAAAAAGGGTTGGTACCGAACGGCAAACCTCGGGATTCTATCAGGAGCGGCAGGCTTCACGCGATTCGCAGCCCCGCGGCTGCAATTGGCGAGCCATATCTGCCCTTGCCGGGCGGGTGCTCCGGGACACCGCAAGCCGGAGCCGGCTTGATCAGGAACGGCGCGCCGAATGCGTAAAGCGAAGTGATGCGCAAAAAGCAAAACGGGCCACTAAGGGCCCGTTTTGCTGACTGCTTGTTTGGCGGAGTGGACGGGACTCGAACCCGCGACCCCCGGCGTGACAGGCCGGTATTCTAACCAACTGAACTACCACTCCTGAATTGGTGTTGCAGGATGCATCCGTGTGTCTGGCTTGTCTTGCGGCAGGAGCGTGGTGGGTGCTGAGGGGCTCGAACCCCCGACCTACGCCTTGTAAGGGCGCCGCTCTACCAACTGAGCTAAGCACCCGCTCGTACCGCAGCCGCACTGCATGCTGCAAGCATCGCCGCGCACATATCAGAGTAATTACTGCTGTTTGCGTTGCGAGGGCGCAAGTGTAATACAGCCTTTGGCGTTTTGCCAAGTATTCTTCGCAGGCATTTTTACAGGCCGGAAAATGCGCCTGCACGTTGTGCAAAGGCTGTGCGACGTGGCATGAAACAGGAGACGGAACACAGGGGCCAGAATGGAAAAACGCCGCGGGGGACACCCGCGGCGTTTTTCATGCGCTGCCAGCAAGCTACGGCAGCATCAGCGAGACATCATCAGTGATGAATCATCTCGACCTTGGCAGCGCCCTTGTCCGCCACATCGGCAGGCTTGGCCACTTCTTCAGGCAGAGGCTCGGGCTTACGCTCGAGCGCGAGTTCCAGGACCTTGTCGATCCAGCGCACCGGGACGATCTCGATGGCGTTCTTGACGTTGTCCGGAATCTCCGCGAGATCCTTCACGTTCTCTTCGGGGATCAGCACCAGCTTGATACCGCCGCGATGCGCCGCAAGCAGTTTCTCCTTGAGGCCACCGATCGGCAGGACTTCGCCGCGCAGCGTGATCTCACCGGTCATGGCCACGTCAGCACGCACCGGAATGCCCGTGAGCACCGACACCAGCGCCGTGGTCATCGCACCGCCTGCCGAAGGGCCATCCTTGGGGGTGGCGCCTTCAGGCACGTGGATGTGGATGTCGCGCTTCTCGAACATCTCGTCCGTAATGCCCAGACGACGTGCCCGCGAGCGCACCACCGAACGTGCTGCCTCGACCGACTCCTTCATCACGTCGCCCAGCGAACCGGTGCGGGTGATGTTGCCCTTGCCCGGCATGATCGCGGCTTCGATGGTCAGCAGATCGCCGCCCACTTCCGTCCACGCCAGACCGGTCACCTGGCCTACCTGGTTTTCCTTGCCGGCCAGGCCGAAGTCGTACTTGCGCACGCCAAGGAACTTGTCCAGGTTCTCGGACGCGACCTTGACCGTGCCCGTTTCCTTCTTGAGCAGCAGCAGCTTCACCACCTTGCGGGCGATCTTCGACACTTCGCGCTCAAGCGAACGCACGCCCGCTTCCCGCGTGTAGTAGCGAATGATGTCGCGCAGGGCGTCTTCGTTCACTTCCATCTCGCCGGGCTTCAGACCATTGTTCTTGATCTGCTTGGGCAGCAGGTAGCGCTGGGCGATGTTGACCTTTTCCTCCTCGGTGTAACCCGACAGGCGGATCACTTCCATCCGGTCCAGCAACGGAGGCGGAATGTTGAGCGAATTGGAGGTCGCCACGAACATCACATCGGACAGGTCGAAATCGACCTCGATGTAATGGTCCTGGAACGTGTGGTTCTGTTCCGGGTCCAGCACTTCGAGCAATGCCGACGACGGATCGCCGCGGAAATCCATGCCCATCTTGTCGATTTCATCGAGCAGGAAGAGCGGATTGCGCACGCCGACCTTGGCCAGGCTTTGCAGGATCTTGCCGGGCATCGAGCCGATGTACGTACGACGGTGGCCACGGATCTCGGCCTCGTCGCGCACGCCGCCCAGCGCCATGCGCACGAACTTGCGGTTCGTGGCACGCGCAACGGACTGCCCGAGCGAGGTCTTGCCCACGCCAGGGGGCCCAACCAGGCACAGGATCGGCGCCTTCACCTTGTCCACGCGCTGTTGCACTGCAAGATACTCAAGGATGCGTTCCTTGACCTTCTCGAGACCGTAGTGGTCTTCATCCAGCACGCGCTCGGCGTTGGCGAGGTCGTTGTTGACCTTGCTCTTCTTGCGCCACGGCAGGTTGACCAGCGTGTCGATGTAGTTGCGCACGACCGTGGCTTCCGCCGACATCGGCGACATCAGCTTGAGCTTCTTGAATTCGGCGTCCGCCTTTTTCTTGGCTTCCTTCGGCATGCGCGCAGCCTTGATGCGCTTGTCGAGTTCTTCCAGGTCAGCGCCTTCTTCGCCCTCGCCCAGTTCCTTCTGGATGGCCTTGACCTGCTCGTTGAGGTAGTACTCGCGCTGGCTCTTCTCCATCTGGCGCTTGACGCGGCCACGGATGCGCTTTTCCACCTGCAGGATGTCGATCTCGCCTTCGAGCTGCGACAGCAGGCTCTCCAGGCGCTCGGTGACATTCACCATCTCCAGGATCTTCTGCTTCTGCTCGAGCTTGATCGGCAGATGCGCGGCGATGGTGTCGGCCAGGCGACCCGGTTCGTCGATACCCGACAGCGACGTCAGGATCTCGGGCGGGATCTTCTTGTTCAGCTTTACGTACTGGTCGAACTGCGACACGATGGCGCGGCGCAGCGCCTCCGTCTCGGCGGTTTCGACCGGACCCGGCGGCACGGGCACGGCTTCGCACATGAAGTGCGATTCGTCTTCGCTCACTTCGCGGATATTCGCGCGCTGCGTGCCTTCCACCAGCACCTTGACGGTGCCGTCGGGCAGCTTGAGCATTTGCAGGATGTTGGCGATGCAGCCCACCTCATAGAGGTCGTCAGCGGTCGGCTCATCCTTGGCCGCCGTTTTCTGGGCCACAAGCATGATGCTTTTGCCCGCCTCCATCGCAGTTTCCAGCGCCTTGATGGACTTCGGACGTCCCACGAACAGTGGGATCACCATGTGCGGAAACACCACCACGTCGCGCAGCGGCAACAGTGGCAAGCGAATCGGCTCAGCCGGGAGGAGTTGTGTTCCGGACATCATTTTCCCCAGTCAGTCATTTAGGCGTAAATTGGGTCTCATGAATCGATTGCAAGACATCCTTTGCGCGCGATTCGATGCTAGTTGCAAAATGCTGCTCCCCGCACTTGCAAGACCCGTCCAGACAGCATACCCCCGTTTCCTCCCCTTCGTTTTACGAAAATGAAGAAAAAAAGCCGCTCGCTTTTCGCGAACGGCCTCTCAGGACTCGCTGCCGGCCTGGCATCGTCATAAGCGCCGGCGTTCGCGTCAGTTCGAACCAGCCACCTTCGGCTGTTCCTCGTACATCAGCAGCGGCGGCGCGTCCCCGGTGATGGTGTTCTCGTCGATCACCACCTTTTGCACGCCCTTGTAGTTAGGCAGGTCGTACATCACATCCATCAGCGATTGCTCAAGGATCGAACGCAGGCCACGTGCACCGGTCTTGCGGCGGATTGCCTTGCGGGCAATCGCGGAGAGCGCGGCCGGGCGGATTTCCAGCTCAACGCCTTCCATCGCCAGCAGCTTCTGGTACTGCTTGATCAGCGCGTTCTTCGGCTCGACCAGGATCTGCATCAGCGCGGCTTCGTCCAGCTTGGCCAGCGTAGCCACTACCGGGAGGCGGCCGATCAGTTCCGGGATCAACCCGAACTTGATCAGGTCTTCCGGCTCGACCTGCGGCAGCACTTCGCTGGCCTCGCGCTCTTCCTTGCTCTGCACCTGCGCGGCAAAACCGATACCGGTCTTGTCCGAACGCTGCATGATGACCTTCTCGAGGCCGTCGAACGCACCGCCGCAGATAAACAGGATGTTGGTGGTATCCACCTGCAGGAAGTCCTGGTTCGGGTGCTTGCGGCCACCTTGCGGAGGCACCGAAGCCATGGTGCCTTCGACCAGCTTCAGCAGGGCCTGCTGCACGCCTTCACCGGAGACATCCCGGGTGATGGACGGGTTGTCGGATTTGCGCGAGATCTTGTCGATCTCATCAATGTAGACAATGCCGCGCTGTGCCTTTTCCACCTCGTAGTTGCAGTTCTGCAGCAACTTCTGGATGATGTTTTCCACGTCCTCGCCGACATAGCCGGCTTCGGTCAACGTGGTGGCATCGGCGATCACGAACGGCACATTGAGCAGGCGCGCCAGCGTTTGCGCCAGCAGCGTCTTGCCCGAACCGGTGGGACCGATCAGCAGGATGTTGCTCTTGGACAACTCGACGTCGTCCTTCTTGCCAAGGTGCTTCAGGCGCTTGTAGTGGTTGTACACCGCTACGGCCAGGATCTTCTTGGCCTGCTCCTGCCCGATCACGTATTGATCCAGGCTTTCGCGGATCTCGTGCGGGGTGGGGAGATCGGACTTGGCCGTGGCCCCCGCGTCCTTGTCGGATGCAGCAGCCTCGTCGCGGATGATCTCGTTGCACAGGTCGATGCATTCGTCGCAAATGAACACCGACGGGCCCGCGATGAGCTTCTTTACCTCGTGCTGGCTCTTGCCGCAGAACGAGCAGTAAAGGAGCTTCTCGCTGGATGAACCTTTTTTATCCGCCATAGGAATCAGTCACATTAGCAGTGTGCGTGCCGCAGTACCGGAGCGCTGCGGGGATACGCTTCAAACGCATCATACGCCAAAAAAAATGGCGCGGCGGGTAGACCCCCACGCTGTGGGGCAAAAGCAAAAAACGAGGCACAAGGCCTCGTTTCTCTATAGCCTTCTTCGTTGCGGCCGGGCGGCGATTCCCGAAGGATCACTGCCCGGCCCCTGCCCGGGCCGCCTTGCGGCAGCCGGGCCGGTCTGTCAGGCACGGCGGGCGAGCACCTTGTCGATCAGGCCGTAGTCCACTGCCTGCTCGCCGCTCATGAAATTGTCGCGATCGGTGTCGCGGGCAATCTTGTCGACCGGCTGGCCGGTGACTTCCGACAGGATCGTGTTGAGCCGCTCGCGCAGGTACAGGATCTCGCGGGCCTGGATCTCGATGTCCGAGGCCTGGCCGCGCGCGCCGCCCAGCGGCTGGTGGATCATGATGCGCGAGTTGGGCAGCGCCGAACGCTTGCCCTTGGCGCCAGCCGACAGCAGGAAGGCACCCATGCTGGCTGCCATGCCCATGCACAGCGTGGCCACGTCCGGCTTGACGAACTGCATGGTGTCGTAGATGGCGAGGCCAGCCGACACCGAGCCACCCGGCGAGTTGATGTAGAGCGAAATATCCTTGTCGGGATTCTCGCTTTCCAGGAACAGCAACTGGGCGACCACCAGGTTGGCGGTCTGGTCGTTGACTTCGCCGACCATGAAAATCAGACGCTCCTTCAACAGGCGCGAATAGATGTCATAGGCGCGCTCGCCCCGACCGGACTGCTCAACCACCATCGGCACCAGCCCCAGTCCCTGCGTTTCCAGGGCGGAGGCCTGCGTGGTGGCCAGACGGTCAAGCAAATCATTGCGGGTCATGCAAGTTCTCCTGGAGTTCGGTAAGAGGCAAGGCTGCGGCCAACGCGCCACGCGCGCCGGCCACGGACCAGGCTCAGGCCTGCTGAGGCTGGTTGTTGCCTTCGGCAGTCAGTTCCTCGAAGGACACCGTCTTGTCGGTGACCTTGGCCTTGTCGCACACGAAATTTACCACGTTGTTTTCGAGCACGTAGGCCTCCATCTCGGCCAGGCGCTGTTGGTCACCGTAGTACCAGCGCATGACTTCCTTCGGGTCTTCGTAGCTCTTGGCGAAGTCTTCGATCTCGGCCTTGATCTGGTCTGCCTTGGCGTCCAGGCCGTGCGCCTTGACGATCTCGGCCAGGATCAGGCCCAGCTTGACGCGGCGCTCAGCTTGCTGCGTGAACATTTCGGCCGGGATGGGCATGTCCTTGGCGTTCGGCATGCCGCGTTGCTCCAGGTCGCGACGCGCCATTTCCACCAGGCGCTCCTGGTCTTGCTCGATCAGGGCCTTCGGCACTTCCAGCTCGCTCGCCTTCAACAGCGCGTCCATGACCTGGTCCTTCAGCATGGCGTGCGTGCGGCGCTTGACTTCGCGCTCCAGGTTTTCGCGGATGTCGGCGCGCATCTTCTCGACGCTGCCGTCGGCGATGCCCAGCGACTTGGCGAACTCGTCGCTCACTTCCGGCAGGTGCGCCCACTCGATCTTCTTGAGCGTGACGGTGAACTCGGCAGTCTTGCCGGCCACGTCCTTGCCGTGATAGTCCTCGGGGAACGCCAGCGGGAAGGTCTTGCTTTCGCCAACCTTCAGGCCCAGCGCAGCTTGCTCGAACTCGGGCAGCATGCGGCCTTCGCCCAGCACGAAGGCGAAGTCGTCAGCCTTGCCACCGGGGAATTCCACGCCGTCGATCTTGCCCACGAAGTCCAGGGTCACGCGGTCGCCGTTCTGGGCGGCCACTTCCGCACCGCCGTCGCCGTGCTCGCCGGCTTCGCCACGGGTGTGGTAGTGCACGCGCTGCTTGCGCAGGATGTCGATGGTCTTGTCGACTTCGGCATCGGTAATTTCGGTCTTGGTGCGGGTCACTTCGGCGCCAGCCAGGTCACCCAGCTTGACTTCCGGATAGACCTCGAAGGTCGCGTCGAAGGCCACTTCGTCTTCGCCCACGCCGTCGGTCTTGACTTCGAACTTCGGCTGGCCGGCAACCTTGACGTCTTGTTCTTTGGTGATGTCGAAGAACTTGCGGGCAGCCTTGTCGAAGCGCACTTCGAACTCGACTTGCTGGCCGTATTGCTTCTCGACCATCTTCATCGGTACCTTGCCGGGACGGAAACCGGACATCTTCACCGTCTTCGACAGGCGAACCAGACGTTCCAGCTTTTCCTTTTCGACTTCGGCCTTGGGAATGGCCAGGGTCACCTTGCGGTCCAGTTTGCCAAGGTTTTCAATGACATTCGACATGGTCGTTGATCCAATCCAGAGTGTTGTTGTGTTCGTAAGCGCACCCCGCTCGCGTGCCCGAGAAGACACAGGCAAAGCGACGGCAAATGCCGATACCCGGCACGCAAACCCGTACCCGGCATGCAGGACACGCGCAAAAATCGGCGTTTCCAGAGCATCCGGGCGCAGGCCCACGCAAACGGAAAACGGGCATTATCGCACGGTTTTCATTCGGTTCCGGCAGTTTTTACCCGGGAACCGGCTCGGCGGGCACATCGCCGCCTGCCACGGTCCCCTGGCGCAAGGCGCGCACCAGCAGGCGCGCCGGATCGATGGCCTCGGCCAGTTCGAGCTCGAGCGGCAATGGCTCCCCTTCGATCTGGCTGGCCAGCAATTCCGCCCCCAATGCGGCCCATGTGAGGCCGCGCGAGCCATATGCAAGTGCCGCGTAAAGCCCCGGCAGCCGAGGGATATCCCTTAGGCGCGCCCCGCTGAGCGCCGCGGCGTCCCGCGCCGCCCGGGCCTCGTCGGCCACGCGGCCGATCAGCGGCAGGCGGTTGTGCGAGACGCTGCGCACGCCCACATACCCGCTGAGCATTGCCGGGTCCAGGCTGGCGGCCGTGCCGGCAAGCGCCGGCAGCAACGCGGCGAGCCGGGCGAGGTTCTCGGCGTGCACCGCGGGGCGCGCATCCAGCGCGCCGGATTCCTGTGCATCCGGCTCGTAGCTGGAACCGATGCGCGCGGTGCCGTCCGCCGCGCGCGGCAGCAGGTAGCCGGTGCCGGTGACCACGCAATCGGGCCATTCGCCAAGGCGCGCCAGCTCTGCCGGCGCCAGCGTGGTGAGCTGGCCGCGCACCCGGTCGATCGTCATATGGCGCAGCGCGAGCAAGCGCAGCGCCTCGTACGCGTTGGCCACGACCACCACCGGCGCCGCGGCCATGACCATGCCCACCTCATCCAGCGCCTGCCAGCCATCCGCCACGCGCGCCAGCCGCGCAACGCGGCTGCCATAGCGCGCCGTTACCGCCGCCCCGGCCCGCGCCAGCTGCGCGCGGCAGATCTCGGGCGGCGGCGCCCAGCCGCCCTGCCCGAACCACAGCCCGCCATGGGGCACCGGCGCGCCATGCCGGCTGGCCGCCTCCTCGGCGCTCATCCACCGCGCGAACGCCTGCGGAAAACCCAGGGCGGCAAGCGCCGCCTGCTGGATATCCGCGTCCTCCACGCCCGCACCGGTCTGCAGCACGCCGCAGCCCTGCCAGCCGGGCGCATGTCCCGCCGCCGCCAGCCCCGCCCAAGTCCGCAGGGCCTGCAGGTTGCCGGCGCGCGACAGGCGCGACAGGATGCTGTCATCCGAGGACAAGTGCGGATGCATGGCGGCGGCACGGTGGGCCGAGGTCAGTTGCGCCGGGCCGTCATGGGCATCGAACAAGGTCACGCGCCAGCCACGCGCGGCCAGCCGCTCCGTGACCGCGCAGCCGGCCAGGCCCGCGCCGATAACGATCGCGTGCCGCTCGGGCCACGCGGCCGCGGATGGCGGCGGCTGGCGCCGCGTGCCGCGCATGGCAGGAAAGCGCGCCACGGTCATCGGTGGCTCTGAGCCATATCCCGGTGCGGAGCTGAGCGCGAAGCCGGCGGCTTGCAAACCCCGCTGGAAGGCGATGTCCGCCACGTGCGTGGCTAGCGTGGCCTCCGGGCGGGCCAGCCGGGCCAGCCGCTTCATCAATGGCGGCTGCCACATATCGGGGTTGCGCGCGGGCGAAAAACCGTCCAGGTAAAACGCATCCGCGCCCAGCACCAGCCGCGGCAGCACGGCGTCGATATCGCCAAATGCCAGCGTCAGCACGACCGCCCCGCCCTCGAATTCCAGCCGGTGCAGGCCAGGCAGCGCCAGCGGCCATGCGGCCCTCAGCTCGGCGGCCAGCGGCGCCAGCGCCGCCGGCGCGCCAATGCAGGCATGCATCGCGGCAAGCCCCTCGCTCGTCAACGGATGCTTCTCGATCGACACAAAGTGGAGCCGCCGGCAACGCTTGGGATCGTCTCGCCATGCCTGCCAGGTTGCCAGGAAGTTCAGCCCCAACCCGAAGCCGGCCTCCACAATCACGAACTGGTCGCGCCCGCCCCAGGCCTGCGGCAAGCCGTTGCCGGCAAGGAAGATATGACGGGCCCGCTCCAGGCTATCTTCGTTGCCGTGATAGGCCTCGTCGTAGCGCGGCGAGTAGGGCAAGCCTGAAGCGGAAAACGCGGGCTCGGCGAGATCTAGGCTGCGGGACATGGACAAGGCAACAAGGCGGCTGAGGCCGGGAGAATGGGAAATGCGCAGGAGCGTCAGACGCGAAGCGCATTGGAAGTGCATCGGAAGCGGAGACTGGCGAAGAAGCCGGCAATCGCCCGCCAGGCGCGCCCTGCGGCATGCCGCAGGGCCGCCCCAAAGCCCGGCGATGGTAGCATAGCGCCCTGTGCCGCCGGCCCCTCCAGGCCGGCACCCGCACGCCCCGCACGACCTTTTCCCGCCTCGCCATGCTCAGCTACCGTCACGCCTTCCACGCCGGCAACCACGCCGATGTTCTCAAACACGCCATCGTGGTCCAGTTGCTGGAGCAGTTGAGCCAGAAAGACAAGCCCTTCTGGTACATCGACACGCACGCTGGCGCCGGGCTGTACGCGCTCGATCACGCCTACGCGCAGAAAAAAGGCGAGTTCGAGACCGGCATTGCCCGGCTGTGGCAGGCCGCCGCCGCCAAGCGGCCCATGCCGACGCTGGTCGAGGATTACCTGGAGCAGGTTCGCACGCTGAACCCGGACGGCAACCTGAAGCACTACCCCGGCTCGCCGTGGCTCGCCTGGCAGATGCTGCGCGACGCGGACCGCCTGCGCCTGTTCGAGATGCACAGCACCGAAATCCAGGTGCTGCGCGACAACTTCCGTGGCGCCGGCCGCCGCGTCATGCTGTACGACGGCGACGGCTTTACCGGCATCAACGCCATCCTGCCCCCGCCGCCGCGCCGCGCACTGGTGCTGATCGACCCTTCATACGAGGACAAGCAGGACTACGGCCGCGTAGTGCGCAGCCTGCAGGATTGCCTGCAGCGCTTTGCCACCGGCATGTACGCGATCTGGTATCCCGAAGTGCAGCGCCGCGAATCCGTGCAGTTGCCGGTGCAGCTGAAAAAACTGCCGCTCAAGAGCTGGCTGCACGTCACCCTGCGCGTCAAGCACCCCGTCGCCGGCGGGCTGGGCCTGCACGGCAGCGGCATGTTCATCGTCAACCCGCCGTGGCGCCTGAAGGAAACCCTGGAGGCAGCCATGCCCGCCCTGGTGACGATGCTGCGCCAGGACGACGGCGCCGGCTTCACGCTGGAAGCGCAGGAAAGCTGATCCTCGCGCCGGCCGGGCCGCTGGCGAGAAAGAAGCTATTTGGCCATGCGCCGGCCATCCTCCAGCATGCCGCTGGTGTCGCGGCAGTGCTGGCCGCTTTTAGCGCCGCTGTCAGGAGATGGTGTACCTGTTCTGCCGGCTGCGGGAATAGAGCCCGCGGGCGAGTTCCAGGATGTGGTCGCGGTGGCGGTCGAATGCCTCCAGCACGGCAGGCTCGTCCGGGCGCAGTTCGGGGCTGAGGTTGGAGAGTACCGCTCGGTCGACCTCGAAGGAGATCTCACGCGAACTGTCGTAGCCCCAAAAGCATACGCAATGCCTGGATGGGTCGTAACTCCGGCTGGGATTGGGAAAATTAAGTGCCATTTCTGTATCCTAGTCCGATTCGGCCCCCTCTGTACGGCATAGAAGGCGGGACTGCCGGATTTGCGCCGAATTGGGCAACCATCCCGCCAGCAAGTCTGGAGAAGACCGCTTCTCATCGCCATTTCGCTTACCGGTAACCTGGTGTCGAGCCGCACAGACATGACGCGACATAGGTGTCGGGAAAACCAGATCTAAGCATCTTCTACTTCGCCCGCGCGCGGCCAGACCGTACGATTCCCATCACAACCGCGGTGGCACGATCGCCGCGGTCCGGGACAGGACGGCAACCATAAAGCTGTCCGCCGGACATCAACACAAGGGTCAAGGGGTCTTATGAAAAGCTTGCGCGGAGCCAGCAACGGTTGGGCGCCGGACGTCGAGGTGACGGACAGGGGCATCTGGAAAAACACGATCGCCGCAGCCAGCCACGCGCTGGAAACCGTCGCCCTCATCGAGCACGGCGTCGGCATGACATTGAAGCTGCAGCGCAAGATCCGCGCGCTGCGCGAGCGTTTGCACGCCACCCAGACCGAACTGGACCGCTATCGCGACATGCACGCCGCCGCCATGGAGGCGTTACGCCAGATTGAAGTGACACCGCCGGAAGATACCGGCCGGCTGCGCGCCGAAGGCGAAGCCCTGCAGATGCGCCACCGTGCCTACAAGCTGCTGGTCGAGCATTACGCCCGGGCGGGCATTCCCATCGACCTGGCCGTCTTCGCCAGGCAGCGCCGCCAGGTCCTCCAGCACATCCTGTTCCAGCAGCGCCGCGGCGTCGCGCCGGCGCAGATCAGCGTCGACGATATCGCCTTCCTGCTGCGCTGATCCCATCGCCAGAGGGGAAAGAGATTCCGGCGTCCATTGCGACAATCGCGGGCCAGCCGGATCCGCTTACACCGGCTGCGCTTTCAAAGGCCCGCGCAGTTCGCGGGCTTTTTTTTCGCGCCGGCGGGCATCGTCATGACGGCCACCTACGTGCATCGCTGGTAGCGCGACCGGGACGCAGCGGTATTGTCGGCAGAATTCGATATACTGTATATGCATACAGTCACCCGCCGACGCCCCATGTCATCTGCACCTCACCGCATCGCCCACCTGGATATGGACGCGTTCTACGCGTCCGTCGAGCTGTTGCGATACCCGGAGTTGCGCGGCAAGCCCGTGGTGATCGGTGGTGGACGCAATGCGGTACCCGAGATACTTCCCGACGGCAGCCGGCGCTTTGCCCGCCTGCGCGACTACGCCGGGCGCGGCGTGGTCACCACGTCCACCTACGAAGCCCGCGCGCTGGGCGTGTTCTCCGCCATGGGCATGATGAAGGCCGCGCAACTCGCCCCCGACGCCATCCTGCTGCCCACGGATTTCGACTCGTACCGGCACTACTCCCGCCTGTTCAAGGCTGCCGTCGCCACCTTCACCAGCGACATCGAAGACCGCGGTATCGACGAGATCTACATCGACCTGAGCGACGTGCCGGGCGAGCCCGCCGATATCGGTACCCGCATCAAGCAAGCGGTGCGCGAAGCCACCGGACTGAGCTGTTCGATCTGCATCGCCCCCAACAAGCTCCTCGCCAAGATCGGCTCGGAACTCGACAAACCCGACGGGCTCACCCTGCTGGCAGCCAGCGACGTGCCACTGCGCATCTGGCCACTGCCCGTGCGTAAGGTCAACGGGATCGGCCCGAAGGCCACCGAGAAGCTCGCGGCGCTGGGCATCGCCACGGTCGGCGACCTCGCCAGCGCGGACCTGGGCATGCTGCAGACCCATTTCGGCCGCAGCTACGCCGCCTGGCTGGCCGAGATCGCGCAAGGCCATGACGAACGCCCGGTGGTCACCAGCTCCGAGCCCAAGTCCATGAGCCGGGAAACCACCTTCGAGCGTGACCTGCACCCCAAGCAGGACCGCCAGACGCTCTCCGAAGTCTTTACCGGCCTGTGCCAGCGCCTGGCGGAAGACCTTCGCCGCAAGGGCTACGTGGGCCGCACCATCGGCGTCAAGCTGCGCTACGACGACTTTCACACCGTCACCCGCGACCTCAGCATGCCGGCCCCGACGGCGGACGCCGCACAGCTGCGGCGCGCCGCGACCGAATGCGTCAAACGCGTTGCGCTGGACCGGAAGATCCGCTTGCTGGGCGTGAGGGTCAGCGCGCTGACGCCTGCGGGAGAAGTGGCGCCGGCTGCGCTGCCGGTACAGGCAGAGTTGCCTTTCGCCGACAACGCTTAGCCGGCCCCGCTTTGAGCCGATCCGTCTGATAGTATTGGCACAGCCGTGCATAACGTTGCAGCACCTGCGCACAATCCGCACAATCAACACCCTCGGGCTAACGTCAATTGTCATTTGACCTGGATATGCGGGCCTCTACCGAAGCGCAAGCTAGACATGAACGCATCGACACCTCTAGGTGGCTAAGCCTGACAGTCGCCTTACAGCAAGCGCGGTTTGACGCGCTGACACGACTCGCGCGGCACCTCTTCAAGGTCCCGGTTGCCCTGGTTACGTTGCATGACGTGCTTGATGATGCGCATCCCGGCGACGTTCCCATCCTCATCGACGGCCTGCCCATGGGCTTTCACGCGGCGTGCCCCTTGACCACATCGAGCGGCAGCCGGCTCGGCGCCTTCTGGCTGCTCGATGCAGGGTCACGCGAACTGGACCAGGCGGAGCGCGGCCTGCTGCAGGACTTTGCCGACATGGCGGTCGCTATCGTCGAGCGCGACCTGGCCCAGGGCAAACTGAACGACGACGCCAGCAGGCTCGAGGAAAACGAAAAGCGGCTTGAGCTGGCCATCGCGGGAAGCGGCACGGGCGTCTGGGACCGGGATATCCAGTCGGGCTGCATCCACTACTCGGCCGGCTGGAAAGCCATCATCGGTTATGAAGAATCCGAGATCACCAACCGGATCGAAGATAGCTATACCCGCGTCCATCCCGACGACCTCGCCTACGTCCAGGCCACCATACAAGCCCACTTCAACCAGGAAACGGAAAGCTACGCGGTGGACCACCGGATCCGCTGCAAGGATGGCAGCTATAAATGGATATCCAGCCGCGGCAAGGTGGTCAGCCGCGGCGGCAACGGCGAGCCGCTGCGCATGATCGGCACCACCACCGATATCACGGCCATCCAGGCACTGGCCGAAGAACTGCAGCAAACCGTCGACCTGGTCACCAGCCTGACCAACGAAGTCCCCGGCCTGGTATTCCAGCATCGCCTGCTGCCAACGGGGGAATCCTTCCTGTCCTACGCCAGCGCCGGCATCGCCGATATCTACGAGCTCACGCCGCAACAGGTAGCCGCCAGCACAGGCCCCATCCATGCCGTCATCCACCCCGACGACCTGGAGGCTTACCGCGCCTCGCTTCACGCGTCCGCCGCCAGCCTGACGCCCTGGCACCTCGAGTATCGCGTCGAACTGCCCAGGCAAGGACTGCGCTGGCGGCAAGGCGACGCGCGTCCCCGGCGGCTCGACGACGGCAGCACGCTATGGCATGGATTTATCACGGACGCGACCGAACGCAAGCGCATCGAGGGAGAACTGCAGGAATTTGCAACCATCGATTTCCTGACGCAACTACCCAATCGCCGTCACTTCGTCGTGCGGATCGAACAGGAGCTTGCCCGGATCCAGCGCACGGACGGCCGCCCTGCCGCCGTCCTGACGTTTGACCTCGACCACTTCAAAGCCATCAACGACACCTGGGGCCACGCCATGGGCGACCACGCCCTGCGGTGTTTCGCGGCGCTGCTGCGCGATGCATTGCAAAAACACGATTTCGCCGGCCGCATCGGCGGCGAGGAATTTGCCGTGGTGCTCCCCGATGCGAGCCTTGAGACGGCGACACGATTTGCCAGGCGCGTACAGCATCAGATCGCGGAAACCGCACTGCTTGACGGCAGCCAGATCGTCACGCTGACCGTCAGCGTCGGCATTGCCCTCATGCATGCCACCGATCTCAGCGCGGACCTATCCCTGTTGCGCAGCGACGGGGCGCTCTACCGCGCCAAGGAACGCGGCCGCAACCGTATCGAGTGTGACTGATCCACGCCAGGCCGGTGACTGGCGAAGCGATACCGCACGACGATGACACACCAGCAGAATCCCCGGCACCCCGGCCAGCCTCTCACGCCATTCATCAATGGCTGGAAAACGCCTCCTGATGCATAAGCCACGCATTAAGTTACCCAGTAAATTACCCACCGAATTACCCACCGAATTACCCGCTAAATTATCCACTAAGTTACCCATTAGTCATTGAATTAGCAGTACCAACAGAAAATTTACCTTCAGGTAATGCACAGGTTTAATGGGCCATGGATATTCAAGACACGCGTGAACAGCGCCTAGCCCAGATCATGGCCGAACAGTTCGGCGGCTCTATAGCGCGCCTATCAGACCGGCTGGACCGCGACCCCTCATACTTCTCCCGCATATTCTCGAACACAGGTAAAGCCGGAAAAAAGCGCATCGGCGAACATCTCGCTCGCGACATCGAAGCCAAGCTCGGCCTGCCGCGCCTGTGGCTGGACGGCGAGGCACAAGACGCCGCCGCACCCCCGAAAGAAGAAACCCTGCCGCCCGAGATAGCCGCCCGATTCGCCCGCCTGATCAATGGCTTGCGCAACGAAGACATCGACAGGCTGCTCGCGGCCATCGAATTGATCACCCAGGTCGAAACCGTGCAATCGGTGCGTAAATACAAGAAAAACACCAGAACTGCCCGCGTCCTGAAGACCGGCGGGAGAAGCACGGCATTCAAGCTAGCCAGCAACGCCGTTCACGAAAGCGGCACGCAGGCACCCGCCAAGCCACGCAAGAAAACGTCCACAAGCTGAGATAAGCGCGACTACCGGCTTGCCGGATGACTCACCCCGCCCTGCGCGCTCCGCAAGATCCTGGCGGGGTATCAAAATTACCCAATGATCTTGCATTTTTAGTTACCCATGGGTAATCTATGACATCGACTTCCCTGACGCTGCACGACCAAGGAAACTTCATGCTCATAGGACTCTGCGGCCGCCCGGGCTCCGGCCAGGACCGCATCACGAACTACCTGGCCTGCGGGAGCCGCGCCTTCCACGTCATCACCTTCGACGCCCCGCTGCGCCACATGATCCAGGCCTGTGCGGGCATCCGTGAGACGTACTTCAGCGCGGCAAGATTCCACGACGTCATCCCGGCGCTCGGCAAGTCACCGGCCCAGTTGCTGTACACGCTTCGGGAATCCTGGATCCGTTCGCCGATGGATCCGGATGTGCTGGTCGGGTACTTCTCGCAAACGCTGGCCCGGCACGACGGCCACGATGTTGTGGTTCCCGATGTGTCCACGCAAGCAGAGGCTGAGTTCATACAGGCGCGCGGTGGACGGTTGATCCGGGTCGTTTCGCGACGCGGGCCGGGGGCTGACCCGTTGATCAAGCCTGCATGGATTGATCTGGAACTGCAGGCGGACGAAGGGTCGGATCGGCTGTATGCGCAAATTGATGCGATCGTGGGCGAGGACGTTCCGGTGGGTTGACGGGTTGCGCGCCGGCCAGTGCTCAAGGTTCGGCACATCGTGCGCGATGGCAACCAGCAAACAATATTTGCATCATGGTTAGCTGCAATGGCTAACATGAAGATGCACACGATCGCGTTCACCAGGCATTCGGCCCGGCCGCCCAAGCCATACCGGGGAATGTCCGGGAATGCCCATCGAGGAGGTGCCTTGCCATGATCCAAATTCAGTTCATCGAACGCGACGGCCGCCCCGAGTTTGCGGTAGTGCCCATTGAATTGTGGGAGCGCATCAAGCATCGGGTCGAGGACCCGATGCTTGATGCACTGCCAGGCCAGGCGAAGGGCCAGGACAACAGCTTTCGGATCCCTGCCGCCATCCTGGACGCCGAACTCGCCGGGGACAACCCGGTCAAGGCCTGGCGGGAATATCGCCGCATGACCCAGGATGCGCTGGCGGCAGCGGCAGGCCTTAGCAAGCCCTACCTCAGCCAGATAGAGAACCGCAAACGCGATGGCAGCCCCGAGGTTTTCCAGAGCCTGGCGGCGGCGCTGCGCGTCCCGCTCGACGTATTGGTGGGACGGCCGGAAAAATAGCGCGACATCCGATGTCCAGGCGGAGTACCGGACACCGCCCGCCATGCCGCCATCCCGCCATGCCGCGGACAGAACACCCCCTAAAACAGCAGTAGCGCACTGCTCAGAGAGACAACCATGGATTCGATACCGCAACGCAACGTACACGTCGTGCCTCATGGCGACGGTTGGGACATCATCCACGAGGGGGCAAAGGGGGAAAGAGCACACTTCCTCACTCAGGAGGAAGCGGTGCAAGCCGCGACGGTGATTGCACAGCGCGAGAAGGTGGAACTCCTGGTGCACGGCCAGGATGGCCAGATCCGTACGCGCGCCAGCTACGGGCGAGACCCCAGGAGCATAAGGGGCTGATCATGCTCAGGCGGCTGGCGTGCCGGGACCCGGCGCGCCAGCCTGCCCCATGGAATCGCCGCCAGCGGAATCAGAGCACCTTCTTCATCGAGGGAGCCGGATGGAGGACATAGCTCTCGCGCTCATAGAACGGAATGGCCTCCGGGCGGGCGTCGAGAAACACCGCAGTCATGTCGCGCGCACGCGCGTCGGCTTCCGCATATGCCATCAGGGCGTGACCGGCGCCAGTTCCGCGCGCTTGCGCATCGACCACGAGGTCATCGACGTGCAGGTGTGCTCCGCGCGCCAACGTATGGACGGGCCGCATCCCCATCACGCCGACAAGCTTGCCGCCTTGAAAGGCGCCAACAAGCTCGTAGCCAGAATGCGATTGCCGGCGCACCCGGCGCAGGAACTCGGCTTCATCCAGCGAGCGCAATTGCATGATGATGGGGAAAGCTTGCTCCCATTGCGCTGGGGAAAGCCTTCGGACATCCAGGCTGGCGCTGTGATTTTCAGTCATCGTTTCGTTCCTTGCGCATTGCCGAAATCGCGATTCTGGCACAGGCGTTAGCAGCCGGCATCCAACTTGCACGGCGAAGTCACCCGCTGTCACGCAAAGCCTTGGCGCACCCCCTCTACGGCGGGGTACTGAAACTGGTGCGACGCACCACAATCAATAGCGGCGACAGATTGCCCCTTTGCCTTCTCCCGAGGGTGCAGGCAACCACCTTGCCGTCCCCCCCTTTTTTCACCCAACCGGGATGCAGCATGAGAATGACTCCGATTCTTGCTCTGATGTTGGTGCCGGGCGCGGTTCATGCCCAACTCACGGCATACAAAGCTTCCGGATCTGCTGGCTACGGTGGCTACGGTGGCTATGCCGCCGCCTCGCAGCAGCACGGCGGCACGGCCTACGGCTCAGCACAAGGCCAGGGCAATTCGCTCTCTGGCGTCAACGGCGCCATTACGCAGCGCTATAGCAATGCCACTTCAGGGCATCAGCGGGACGAGTTGACCGCTGCGCAGACTGCGGGAGCCTCGCGAGACTACGGCGGCGGCGCAAGCAAAACCTCGTTGAATCCGTCGACAGCCCGCGCTCAGCCGGGCAAATGAACGAGCGCGACGCCACCGTGCTGAGACCATGAGCGTCCCATTTTCCTGAGTACCCAAAACGATACACGGCTGCGGCAAACGGCTACGGCAAACGGCTGCGGCAAGCTCAAGCGGCATGTCCGCCCGGTTCTCAGGCACAGGACCTGAGTGCCGTCTCATCCCAGGACTTTCCGCGCGAGTCCGGCTTGCGCTTGGGCACAAACAAAGCGTTAACGTCCACGCTGACGATACGGGGATTCCCCGTTGGACCAAAGTCCAATAGCCCGGGAACCTCACTGCAAGTACCATGGGTTCAGGGCCATTCCACAAGCGGCGAAGCCGGTGGCTTGGCGATCTGCTGCCGTCTGCCAGGGAGCCGGCGCGCAGTGAATCGCCCATGCACGACAGCGCCGCGATGCCAGCAACAACGACCGCCTTGCGGTTGTTTGCGGAGAATCAAAATGCACAAGAAAACTGTCTGTTGTGCAGCGGCGCCCTCCAACAGCGTTGGAAGACGTACCGTGCTGAAGACTGCGCTTGGCGTGGCAGCCGTTGGGCTGGCGGCAAGCATGGGGGACGCCGAATCCGCCTATGCGGCGGCGCTATCGAAGCCCGAGCGAGACAAACTGACCCCGGACCAGATCATCGAGAGCTTCAAGCAAGGCAATAGACGTTTCCGCTTGGGGAAGATGCGGTCCCACGATTATCTGGCACAAAAAAGAGTGACTGCCGGCGGGCAGTATCCAGCGGCGGTGATCTTGAGTTGCATTGACTCCCGGGCCCCGGCCGAGATCATCCTTGACACGGGAATTGGAGACACGTTCAACGCGCGTATTGCGGGCAATATCGCCAACGAGGATCTCATTGGAAGCCTGGAGTTCGCCTGCGCGGCGGCTGGCGCTAAAGTCATATTGGTGATGGGGCACACAGGATGCGGCGCCATCAAGGGCGCGATCGATCACGTTGAACTGGGAAGCCTGACCGGTCTCCTGGCCAGGATCAGACCGGCAGTGGACGAAACGCAGTACGCCGGCGACAGAAGCAGCAAGAATGATGAATTTGTCGATGCGGTGGCAAAAACCAATGTTCAACGCACGATCGACGCAATACGAAATGGGAGTAGCGTGCTGGCCTCGATGGAGAAAGATGGAAAATTGAAAATCGTTGGCGCGATGTACCACTTGAACGGTGGGGCTGTCGAATTCCTCGCCTGAGAAGAGCACTGTATATCCATACAGTTAACTCAACTATCCACGCTTGGCCTACGATGACTCTTATACTGGATATCCATACAGTACAAACGAGAAAGACATGTTCGCCTGCGATCTGGAAACCGTCTTCCTGTACCGCCGCGCAGCCGATGCGGTCGCCGTGCCCTTTCCTTGCGCGCGCATCACGGTGGACGATCCGCTGCTGATTGCCGACACGTGGAATCCTGAGGCAGAAGCGGCAGCGCAGGCCAGCAGCGCCACGCTTACCCTGAACGGCATCGATACGGCAGCAATCATGGCACTGCCATGGACAATCGACCGCCTGGCATTCCATTACCAAGGCGCCTGGCTGAGCTTCCAGCTTGCCTGCAGCATCCAGTTCACAGGTCCTCGCTCGATTTGCCTGCGCACCCGCGGCGAGCGCCACTACGCCACCCGCCAGGAAACGGCATGCTCCCTGTAAAGTAGCCATACCGTGCGCCGCCATGCCACCCGACACACCAGAGACATGGGCCCGGGCGCTACGCCACGCCGTTCGCGGCGGCATGCCGGATCACTACGGCGAGATCTATCGCATGCAGTTCTACCTGCTCGGCCCCAACGGCGAGCCGGTGAAGGAGTCGCGCATGCAGACGCACCAGGAATTCCTGACGGGCAGGTTCAAGCGGTTCGTCCTGCGCACCGACCTGATCGAGCAGAGCGCCCGCGTCTGGACCTGCTTTTGCCCATGGTCGGAAATGATGGATCCGCCGGTCTTCCTGACCCACCTGAGCGCGCCCGGCGTCGACAAGATTTTCACCTCGCCAACGTGGCAAGATGCGCAGGACAAACACCGGCGCGTCTCGGACAAGGCGCGGCGGGTGCTGCCGCTCACGCCCTTGCCGGGCTCTCCATGACGAAGAAACCGGACTTGACCATGGCGCGATACACGACTGGGTCTGCGCCGAGCGCAGGCTGAAGACCAGGCCGGGGCGCGCCATGCGCGCGCTACTGTACCAACGGTGTGTCCGAACCGTCGAGATCCACGCCCTCGATCACCGCCTGCCCTGCCAGCAGGCACAGGTATTGCCGCAGCGCGGTGACATAGGCTTGCTGGCGCAGTTGCAGCGCCACGGCCGGGCGCACTGTCTCGAACGGTTGTACTTCGCCACTCTCACGCGCGCACACCTCCACCACGTGCAGGCCAAAGCGGCTGTGCACCAGCCGCGGCAGCACCCCGACTTCCTGATGGCCGAACAGCTCGCGGGCGAACTCCGGCGCGCAATCGCTCGCCTCCAGCCAGCCCAGTTCGCCGCCCTGGGCGCCGCTGGGGCAGTTTGAAAACTCCCCGGCCGCGCGCGCAAAGTGTTCGCTCGCGGATGCCGGGTCGTCGTGGCAGCGCACTGCCACCAGCATGCGTTCGGCGCGCTGGCGCAGTGCATTGACATCCAGGCCGGGCGTCACGGCAAACAGGATGTGACGGGCCTGCACGCGCTCGCCGCGGCTATAGCGGGCGAGATTGGCCGCGTGATGGCGCCGGCATGCCTCTTCGCCCGGCTCGGGTATCCGCAGCTCGTTTTCCAGCAAGGTCTCGATTGCCGTGCTGGCGGCCTCGCTGATCACACCGTCGGTTGCGCCGGCATCGGCTGGATCGAGCAGCCCGGCACGCTGGGCGGCCTGGCGCAGCAGCTCGGTGCAAGCGCGCTGGCGCAGGGCTTCCAGCGCCAGCGTTTCATCGTCGGCGTGCAGGGCCTGGCCGTTGACGGACGCGGCGCGGGTAGATACGGAATGACGCATGGCACGCTCCTCAGTGCGATTGTTCGGGCTGCGCACGCTTGGCGCGATCGTGCCCCGCCGGCAGGTTCAGGCGGCGGCTGCGCACCACCTGGTAAGGACGGAACAGGTAGGTCACCGAGGCAAAGCCGCTCCAGACATGGACCAGGCGGGTGAAGGGAAACACGAGGAACACTGTCATACCCAGCACCATGTGCAGCTTGAACACCCAGCCCACCCCCTGCATCAACGCCGGCGCGCCGCCTCGCAGCGTCACGATGCGCTGCGCCCATTCGGCCAGCACCAGCATCATGCTGCCGTCCAGGTGTTGCCCGGACAGCGGTATGGTGCCCAGCCCCAGCGCCAGTTGCACCCACAGCAGCCAGAGGATGGCGATATCTCCGGGCCGCGAGGTGGCGCGAATACGCGGGTCACCCAGGCGGCGATGCAGCAACAGGCTCACCCCGATGAAGCCAAGCACGCCGGCCATGCCGCCCGAGATCATTGCCAGGAGCTGCTTGGCGCCGGCGCTGATGAAATGGCCGTAGACCGCATGGGGCGTGAGCATGCCGAACAGGTGCCCGAAGAACAGGAACAGCACGCCGACGTGGAACAGGTTGCTGGCCCAGCGTAACTGCCCGGAGCGCAGCATCTGCGAGGAATCGCTCTTCCAGGTGTACTGGTCCCGGTCGAAGCGGATCAGGCTCCCGACCAGGAATACGACCAGGCAGATGTACGGATAGAGGCCGAAGAAGAAGGTGTCGAGGGCGGCAGTCATGATCGCGCTCCGGTGACGGGTCCGTCGCGGCGGACGAAATGGATAGGCTGGGGCTCGCCGGGCTTGCTCTGGCCACGCGTGGCACAGCCATCGAAGGCAGGCGGCTCGGCCCAGGCCTCGTCGAGCGATTCCTCGGGCGGCAGCCGTACCGGCTCGACGCGCTCGCCCGCCAGTTCCAGCACGGCCGCGATTGCCGCGTGATACGGGCTGTGGCGCTCGGCCAGCGCGGTATGCACGGCATTGAGGATGTGCGCCATCTCGGCCAGGAACTCGCGCGCGGTCTGTGCGGGCTGCGTGGCGGCGAACTCCAGCACTACCGGCAGATAGTCGGGCAGTTCGCCCGGCCCCAGGAACAGGCCGGCGGCCTCATAGGTCTGCAGCAAATCCACCAGCGCCTGGCCGCGCTCGCGCGAGTCGCCATGCACATGCTCGAACAGGTGCAGCGCGGTGGCGCGACCGCGGTCGAAGGTGTCGACATAGCGCGCCTCGAGTTCATAGGGGTCGCGCCGCTGCATGCCGTCAACCAGCGCCAGCAGGCTGTCCCGCCCGGCATCGCTGAGCGTGCGGCTCGCCGCCACCAGATCCCGCATCGGCGCCAGGCAAGCACGCAGCTCCTCCCCGGGATAGGCCAGCAGCCGGGCCAGCACCAGGCAAATTCGCGCATCGAATGGTTTCATGGCAGCGTCCTTTACAGTGTCGCCTTGATCGGAATGGTCCGCCGCTTCTTGCCGCCGAACAGGCTGGTCTCGCTGGTGCCGTCCGAGCAACCGTTGCCGAACGAGAAGCCACAGCCGCCGCGCAGGTCGAAGGCGTCCTCCGCATACTCCCGGTGCGCCGTGGGGATGACGAAGCGATCCTCGTAGTTGGCGATCGCCATCACCTGGTACATCTGCTCGACCTGCGCCACGCTCAGCCCGGCCTGCTGCAGCGCAGCCAGGTTCTGGCGCCCTTCCACATGCTTGTCGCGTTGATACGCGCGCATGGCCAGCATCCGCTCCAGCGCACGCACCACGGGTGTGGTGTCGCCGGCGGTGAGCAGGTTAGCGAGGTACTTGACCGGGATGCGCAACTGCTTCACGTCGGGAATCTCGCCATTGATGCCGACTTCGCCGGCGTTGGCCGCGGCCGTGATGGGCGAGAGCGGCGGCACGTACCAGACCATCGGCAAGGTGCGGTACTCCGGGTGCAGCGGCAGCGCCACCTTCCAGTCCACCGCCATCTGGTAGACCGGGCTGCGGCGCGCCCCCTCCAGCCATGACTCGGGCACGCCGTCCGCCCGGGCCTGGTCAATGACTTTGGGGTCATTGGGGTCGAGGAAGATGTCGAGCTGCGCCTGGTAGAGATCGCGGTCATGCTCCACGCTGGCCGCCTCCTGGATGCGGTCCGCATCGTAGAGCAGCACGCCGAGGTAGCGGATGCGGCCTACGCAGGTTTCCGAGCAGACGGTCGGCTGGCCGGCTTCGATGCGCGGGTAGCAGAAGATGCACTTCTCCGCCTTGCCGCTCTGCCAGTTGTAGTAGATCTTCTTGTAGGGGCAGCCGGACACGCACATGCGCCAGCCGCGGCACTTGTCCTGGTCGATCAGCACGATGCCGTCCTCTTCCCGCTTGTAGATCGAACCGGACGGGCAACTGGCCACGCAGGTGGGGTTCAGGCAGTGCTCGCACAGGCGCGGCAGGTACATCATGAAGGTGTTCTCGAACTGCCCGTAGATCTCCTTCTGGATGTCGTCGAAGTTGCGGTCCCTGGAGCGCTTGGCAAACTCGCCGCCCAGGATCTCTTCCCAGTTCGGCCCCCATTCGATCTTTTCCATGCGCTTGCCGGTGATCAGGCTGCGCGGGCGCGCGGTGGGGGCCGTACGGGACTCGGGCGCGGACTGCAGGTGGTCGTAGTCGAACGTAAACGGCTCGTAGTAATCGTCGATCTGCGGCAGGTTGGGATTGGAGAAGATGCGCATCAGCAGCTTCCACTTGCCGCCCTGGCGGGGCTCGATGCGGCCGTCGGCCTTGCGCACCCAGCCACCGTTCCAGCGCTCCTGGTTTTCCCATTCCTTGGGGTAGCCAATGCCGGGCTTGGTCTCCACGTTGTTGAACCAGGCGTACTCCATGCCGGGGCGGTTGGTCCAGACGTTCTTGCAGGTCACCGAGCAGGTATGGCAACCGATGCACTTGTCCAGGTTGAGAACCATGCCGATCTGTGCGCGGACTTTCATCGTCGGTCTCCTTCTTGTCAGGCGGCGCCGGGGGCGTCGGCGTTGGCTGGCTCGTCGAGCCAGTCGACCCGGTTCATCTTGCGCACCACCACGAACTCGTCGCGATTGGTGCCGATGGTCCCGTAGTAATTGAAGCCGTAGCTGTATTGCGCGTAGCCGCCGATCATATGGGTGGGCTTGAGCACCACGCGCGTGACCGAGTTATGGATGCCGCCGCGCAGGCCGGTGATCTCCGAACCGGGCGTGTTGATGATCTTTTCCTGCGCGTGGTACATCATCACCATGCCCGGCTTGATCCGCTGGCTCACCACGGCGCGCGCGGCGATGGCGCCGTTGGCGTTGAAGAGCTCGACCCAGTCGTTATCGACGATGCCGGCCCGCCCCGCATCGTCTTCCGACAGCCAGATCACCGGCCCGCCGCGATTGAGCGTGAGCATGATCAGGTTGTCGGTGTAGGTTGAATGAATGCCCCATTTCTGGTGCGGCGTGATGAAGTTCAGCGCAATCTCCGGGTGGCCGTTGGGCTTCTTGCCCAGCATCTCGTCGACGTTCTTCAGGTTGATCGGCGGGCGGTAGCTGACGAAGCCTTCGCCGAAATCGCGCATCCACGGATGGTCCTGGTAGAACTGCTGCCGCCCGCTCAGCGTGCGCCACGGGATCAGTTCGTGCACATTGGTATAGCCGGCGTTGTAGCTCACCTTTTCGCTCTCCAGCCCGCTCCAGGTCGGCGAGGAGATGATCTTGCGCGGCTGCGCCTGGATATCGCGAAAGCGGATCTTCTCGTCCTCGCGGTGCAGCGCCAGGTGGGCATGCTCGCGCCCGGTGATGCGGCTGAGCGCCTGCCATGCCTTGACCGCCACGTGGCCGTTGGTTTCAGGCGCCAGCATCATCACCACTTCGGCCGCGTCGATATCCGTGTCGATGCGCGGCAAGCCCTGGCTGACGCCCGCCTCGCTGACCGTGCCATTGAGTTCCCCGAGTGCGTGCACCTCGCTTTGCGTGTCCCAGCCGATCCCCTTGCCGCCATTGCCGATGCGCGTCATCAGGGGCCCGAGCGCGGTGAAGCGCTGATAGGTGTTGGGATAATCGCGCTCCACCACGTTGATCTGCGGCGCGGTCTGGCCGGGCACCAGGTCGCACTCGCCCTTCTTCCAGTCCCGCACGCCAAAGGGCTGCGCCAGTTCGGCGGGGGTGTCGTGCATCAGCGGGGTGAGCACCACTTCCTTCTCCACCCCGAGATGGCCCGCGCAGACCTTGCTGAAGGTCTTGGCGAAGCCCTTGTAGATCTCCCAGTCGCTGCGCGCCTGCCAGGCCGGATCAACGGCGGTGGAGAGCGGATGGATAAACGGATGCATGTCGCTGGTGTTGAGATCGTTCTTCTCGTACCAGGTCGCCGTGGGCAGCACGATGTCGGAGTACATGCAGGTGGTGCTCATGCGGAAGTCGAGCGTGACCAGCAGGTCCAGCTTGCCCTCGGGCGCCTGCTCATGCCAGCGGACTTCCTCGGGCTTGGCATGGTCGGGACCGAGGTCCTTGCCCTGCACGCCGTGGCTGGTACCCAGCAGGTGCTTGAGGAAATATTCGTGCCCCTTGCCCGAGGAGCCGAGCAGGTTGGAGCGCCACACGAACATATTGCGCGGCCAGTTGGCCGGGTGGTCGGGATCCTCGCAGCTCAGCTTCAGCGAGCCGTCCTTGAGGGACTGGGCCACATAGTCCCGCGTGTCCATCCCGCGCGCCTGCGCGTCGCGCTGCACCTGCAGCGGATTGGTCTGCAGTTGCGGCGCCGATGGCAGCCAGCCCATGCGCTCCGCGCGCACGTTATAGTCGATCATCGAGCCGCTGTAGCGCGCCGGATCGGCCAGCGGCGAGAGGATCTCGTCCACACCGAGTTTCTCGTAGCGCCACTGGTCGGTATGGGCATAGAAGAAACTGGTCGAGTTCATCTGGCGCGGCGGGCGGATCCAGTCCAGCGCGAAGGCCAGCGCGGTCCAGCCGGTCTGCGGCCGCAGTTTCTCCTGGCCCACATAGTGCGCCCAGCCGCCGCCGCTCTGGCCGATGCAGCCGCACAGCATCAGCATATTGATGATGCCGCGGTAGTTCATGTCGCAGTGGTACCAGTGGTTCATCGCCGCGCCGATGATCACCATGGACTTGCCCCGGGTCTTGTCGGCGTTGTCGGCGAACTGCCGCGCCACCGCGATGACCTGCTGGCGCGCCACGCCGGTGATGCGCTCCTGCCAGGCAGGTGTGTAGGGGACCTCGTCGTCGTAGCCTCCGGTGGCGGCACCGCCCTGCTGTTCGCCCGGCAGCCCGCGCGCCACGCCGTAGTTGGCCGCCAGCAGGTCGAACACCGTGGCCACCAGTGTCTCGCGCTGCCCGCCTGCTTCCTGCAACGCCAGGCGCGCCGCTGGCACGCGCCGCACGATCACGTCGCCGGCGGTCTTGCTCGACGTGAAGTGCGGCGTGTCGATGCCGCCGAAGTACGGGAAGCCGACATCGACGATGTCATGCGGCTGGGCGCCATCCTCCACCACCGACAGCTTGAGCTTCACGGCTTCGCCCTGCCTTGCCTCCTTGCTCTCCAGGTTCCATTTGCCGGCGTCGGGCCTGCCGTCCGGCCCCCAGCGAAAACCGATCGAGCCGTGCGGCAAGGCGACCTTGCCCTGCTCGTCGAATCCGACCGTTTTCCATTCGGGATGGTTCGCCTGCCCCAGTGCATCGGGGAAATCGCTGGCGCGCACATAGCGATCGGGCACCAGGGTCTTGCTGCCGTCGGGCAGCGTGTGTTCCTTGAGCGCGACCAGCAACGGCAGGTCCGTATACCGGCGCGCATAGTCGTCGAAATAGGCGCTGCGCCGCTCGAAGTAGAACTCCTTGAGGATGACGTGGCCCATCGCCATCGCCAGCGCCGCATCGGTGCCCTGCTTCGGGTGCAGCCACAGGTCGGCCAGCTTGGAAACCTCCGCGTAGTCCGGGGTCACGGCTACCACCTTGGCGCCTTTGTAGCGCACCTCGGTAAAGAAATGGGCGTCCGGCGTACGTGTCTGCGGCACGTTGGAGCCCCACGCGATCAGGAAGGTGGAGTTGTACCAGTCCGCGCTTTCCGGCACATCGGTCTGTTCGCCCCAGGTCTGCGGGCTGGCGGGCGGCAGGTCACAGTACCAGTCGTAGAAACTCATGCAGACCCCGCCGATCAGGCTGAGATAGCGGCTGCCCGCGGCGTAGCTCACCATGCTCATGGCCGGGATGGGCGAGAAGCCGATCACGCGGTCCGGGCCGTGCTTCTTGATGGTGTACACGTTGGCCGCGGCGATCAGCTCGTTGACCTCGTCCCAGCTGCTGCGCACGAAGCCGCCCAGCCCGCGCTGCTGCTGATACTCGCGGCGCGCGGCGTCGTCTTCGACCACGGCCGCCCAGGCATCCACCGGACTCTTGGCCACGGCCCGCGCCGAGCGCCAGTGCTTGAGCAAGCGCCCCCGCACCATCGGGTACTTGACCCGGTTGGCGCTGTAAAGGTACCAGGAGTAGCTCGCGCCGCGCGCGCAGCCGCGCGGCTCGTGGTTCGGCAGGTCGGCGCGCGTGCGGGGGTAATCGGTCTGCTGGGTTTCCCAGGTCACGATGCCGCCTTTCACGTAGATCTTCCACGAGCACGAGCCGGTGCAGTTGGTGCCATGGGTGGAGCGCACGATCTTGTCGTGCTGCCAGCGGTTGCGGTAGGCGTCTTCCCAGGTGCGGTCCTCACCCGTGGTCTGGCCGTGGCCGTCGGAGAAACTCTCGCGCGGCTGGCTGAAGTAAGTGAGGCGATCGAGAAAATGGCTCATTGCGGGGCTCCGGTATCGTTTGTGCGCATCGCGCTCGTGCTCAGCACGGCATCTCGGCGCCGCGGCGCCCGTAATACCACCAGGTGACCACCACGCAAAGCAGATAGAAGACGATGAAGATCCATAGCGCGGCCTCCGGGCCGCCGGTCGCGGCGATGGCGGTGCCATAGCTCTTGGGGATGAAAAAGCCGCCGTAGGCACCCAGCGCCCCGGCGAAGCCCAGCGCGGCTGCCCCTTCGGTATTGCCGTCCTTGATCGCCCGGGCCTGCGCCTCGTCGCCGGCGCCCTCCACCTCGCGCAGCTTCTGATTGAGGAAGATCACCGGGATCATGCGGAAGGTCGAGCCATTGCCGATGCCCGTGGTCAGGAACAGCACCAGGAACATCAGGAAGAAGCCGGTAAAGCTGCCTTGCGCCGGACCCGCGGAGAGTGCATAGCCGCCCGCGCCCTTGGGCAGGAAATACAACACCCCGACCACGGCCAGCGCCATCACCACGAAATTCCACAGCGTGACGGACGCGCCGCCGAGCCGGTCGGCCAGCCAGCCGCCGACGGGCCGGATCAGCGCGCCGAGCAGCGGCCCCAGCCAGGCATACGCCAGCGGGTTGACGTCGGGAAACTGGCTCTTGATCAGCAGCGGGAACCCCGCGGCAAAGCCGATGAACGAGCCGAAGGTGCCAAGGTAGAGCAAGCACATCAGCCAGTTGTGCTTGCGCTTGAAGATGGCCGCCTGCGCGGCGAACGAGGCCCGCGCGTCGGCAATGTCGTTCATGAAGAACCAGGCCGCTACCGACGCCAGCGCGATCCAGGGAATCCAGATATAGGCGGCGTTCTGCGCCCACACCTGGCTCACCTGGCCGGTCTTGCCGACGATCGTCTGCGGATCGCCGCCAAAGATGCCGAGGATGCCCACAGTGACGATCAGCGGGCTAAGGAACTGCACCACCGAGACGCCAAGATTGCCCAGCCCCGCATTCACGCCCAGCGCCGAGCCCTTGTGCTCCTTGGGAAAGAAGAAGCTGATATTGGCCATGCTGGAGCTGAAGTTGCCGCCGCCCAGGCCGCACAGCAACGCCAGCAGCAACATGGTGGGATAGCTGGTGGTCGGATCCTGCACCGCAATGCCGATCCCGATGGCGGGAATCAACAAAGACGCCGTGGAGATCGCAGTCCAGCGGCGCCCGCCGAACAGGGGCACCATGAAGGAATAGAAGATGCGCAGCGTCGCGCCCGATAACGCTGGCGCGGCCGCCAGCCAGAAGAGCTGGTTGGTCGAGTACCTGAAGCCGAGCTGCGGCAGGTTGACGGCCACCACGCTCCACAATTGCCAGATCGCAAATGCCAGGAACAGCGCGGGCACCGATATCCACAGATTCAGCTTGGCGATCGCCTCGCCCTCGCGCTCCCAGAATGCGCGGTCTTCGGGGGTCCAGATGGTCAGCACCCGGCCACCGCCGGACGGCTTCGGTGTGTCTGCTACGGTTCGGCTCATTTCAGTCTCCAGGCGCGCTCAGGACTGCGCCGCGTTGCCGGCACGCACCCCGTGCGGGCCCATCATCTCGGTGCGGCGCACCTCGGTGAAATACAGCGAGCCGGTCAGCACGAGCATGGCTGCCGGCAGGCCGAACGCCGGGGCGTTGAGTCCCAGCGCCCTCTCCTGCGATAACGCCGTGCCGATCGCTCCCCCGGTCTCTTGCTGAGTTCCAATCTAGGCGCCCTGTGCAAGGCGCAACATCCCTCGACCGGGCAGGCCGGCATGTCCGGAAGGAGGATGGTTTCGAGCAACCAGACGCCCGGGCATAGTTCGAAAGAACGATGCCGGATCCGGTTCAGGCGCTGCCGCGCCCGGCGAGGAAGACGGCCGCCTGGACCCGTGAACTGAGGTTGAGCTTGCGCAGGATATGCTGGACGTGGACTTTCACCGTCGTCTCGGCGATGCCCAGCTGGCGCGCGATGGCCTTGTTGCTCAAGCCGCTGGCGATGCCGTGCAGGATCTCCTGTTCGCGCGGCGACAGCACGGCAAGCGGATCGGCGGGTGCGGGCGGCGCGCAGGCACCTTCCCGACTGCCATGCGCGGCATGGAACGCGGCGACCAGCTTGCCGGTCATCTCGGGACTGATGGCAGACTGCCCTTTGCGGATCTGGTGGATGGCCGCGACCAGGGCAGCACCCTCGATGTTCTTGAGCACATAGCCGGCGGCACCCGCCTTGAGTGCCGCGCTCAGGTCGTGCTCGTCCTCGCTGACCGTCAGCATCAGCACGCGCGCGCGCGGCGCGGCCTCCCTTAGCCCGGGCAGCGCATCGATCCCCGTCACACCGGGCAGATGGTTGTCGAGCAGGATGACATCCGGCTGCAAGGCCTGGGCGCGATGCTGGGCCTCGCCTGCGTCGCCGGCCTCGCCAACCACCTGCAGCGCCGGTTCCTGCGCCAGCAAGGCGATCAGCCCGCGGCGGAACAAGGTATGGTCGTCCACGACCAGGAGGCGGACCGGATCAGCGGCGGGCATCGGTTTCTCCTCTCTCGTCAGTGGCTCTGCAAGGTGCTGGCCATCCGGGCGGGCCGGGACGACGCTTCGCGCAGCGCGGGCCGGCGCGGCGGCAACGTCAGCGTCACCCGCGTGCCGTGGCCGTTGCCCGAGGTCAGCGTTACCGTGGCGCCGATGCGCTGCGCGCGCTCGTGCATGATGCGCAAGCCCACGTGCAACTGGGCGGACGCCGGCGGTTGCGCAACGTTGAAGCCAAGGCCATCGTCGCGCACCTCGAAACGCCACACCTCGGCCTGGCGCACGTCGATCCAGACCTGTGTCGCATGCGCATGCTTGCGTATGTTGGACAGCGCCTCCTGAATGACGTGCAGTACCTGAACCTGCACGTCGGGCATCAGGGGCACATCATGTCCTTCCATGCGCAGATGCGTGCGCAAGCCAGTCTGGTGCTCGAATTTCTGCAGCGTGGTACGCAGCGCGGGCTCGATGTCTTCGTGGTTGGTGCGCGTGCGGAAATGCACCAGCAGTTCGCGCACGTCGTTATAGGTCTCGTGCACGCCGGTCTCGATCTCTGCGAGCACCTTGTCAAGCGCCGGCGCGTCACGGCGGCCAAGCGCGGTCCTCATCAACTCCACCTGGATCCGCAGAAAAGCCAGCGACTGGGCGATCGAGTCGTGGAGTTCCTGTGCCAGCAAGCCCCTCTCCTGAGCCACCGTGGCTTCTTTCTCCAGTGCTCCCGCGCGCAGCCCCTCCATCGCGCTGGCAAGGTGAGCTGCAAGGGCTTCGAGCAGGGAGCGGTCCTCAGCCGTCAGCGAGGTTTCCTCGAGAAAGAACAGATCGATTTCGCCAAGCACCCGCTGCTGAAGTTTTACCGGCAGGCAAACCAGTGTCCGGTAACCGGCCCGCGCGCATCGGATCGATGGATCGTCTGTTATCCCCCGGATGGGGATAACCCGCAGTTGCGCGGTGGCGCCGGCCTGAGCGCAATGGCAAGCCCCCGGGTGCAGGCAGCGCTCCTGCTCAAACATCACCTGCGGCAGGCAGTCGCCCGCCAGCAAAAGATAGCGCTGGTTGGCGGCATCGGACCAGCGGATCGCAACGGCATCGGCATGGGCAATCGCGCGAACCTTGCGCGCAAATCCTTTTGCAAGCTCGTCGAGCGTAGCCGCCTGCGCGATTTGCCCGCTCATCTCATACAAGGCGGCAAGGCGCATGCGCTCGCGTTCCAGCCGTGCGGTCTTTTCATTGACGCGTTGCTCGAGGTCGCCATACAACGCTTCCAGTTTTGCGGCCATGTGATTGAAGCCCTCAGCCAGTTCGCCAAACTCGTCCTGGGAGGTCACGGCCACGCGCGCGCCGAGGTCCGCGGTCTCGATGCGCTGCAAACCGCGCCGCAGGCGCGTCAAGGGCTCAAAGACGATCAGATAGCCGGCATAGAGGAGCGTCACTGCGCTGGCAATGACAAGGGCCACCATGGCGAGCTGGAACATATGCAACCGTGCCGTCCACCGGGAGAGCTGCAGCTCGATGCCGGAGACCAGCGCGTCGACGGCTGCCGCGAAACGGTCCAGCTCGCCCGCCGGGGCAGGCGCACCCGATAGCCAGTGCGCGCGAAGCGAGGCCCAGCCTTGTTGCACCGTGGCGAACTGCGCACGGGTCTCGGCGTTCCAGGGAACAAAGAGTGGGCGCGAAGGATCGCCGCTCGCCAATAGCGCCAGACCCTGGTCAGACTCGTGCAACTGGGATGTCACCGTATCCATGGTTGCGCCCCGCTCCATGGCCAGCGCGAGCCGATAGCCCTGCATGCGCATGCGGCCAGCTTCGTTGACGGCTGCCGCTCCGCCTTCGATCTGCCAGGTGACCCAGAGCGTGAGGCCGATCGAAGTCAGGGCAAGGCACAGTACCGCGGCACCGATCGCCAGCAGTTTGGTCAACAGACTCCAGCCCGGACGGTGCATCGCGTGACTCCAGGTTGCGCGTTCCGCATGCCGCTATTGCCGGAACCCGATCACTGCATGCTGCGTTGCACGATTCCTGCCGCCACCGGCATTGACCGTCTCTGCCGGCGATCGGTCGGCAACGCAGTATCCGTGCGCACAAAGAGGCACTTGATCGCGCCGGTGTTTCACTCGGATCTACGTGAGCGCCGCCAACGGATATGCGTCCCCCCAATGCAACTGAATATATCCAAGACCGCGTAGCGATGTTTGATTCATCGCAAACCTGGTGCTTGCCAATTCCGAAGATCTGCAATAAAGAGGCGTATTTTTCCCGATTTTTTTCGATCCTGGCGAGCGTTCATGGAAATGCCTTCCGGCTACGCTTTTCCCTGCCAGGATCGGAATGTCCGGTTTCCCTTCGACCGGCATGCCGAGGCGGCAGCCCGCCGCGGGCCATGGTGCGGTGCAGGCAGCGAACGGCGCGCAACAGTTGCAGGCCGAGCCAGACGTTGGCCGCCGCAAACAGCACGCCACCAGGCAAAGCCAACCATCGCGGCGCCAGCGGCAGCGCCAGCAGCAGGACATAGGCCAGCAACAGCAAGTTGGCTTGCCAGCGCTGCTGGCCTGGCGAAATCATCGCCTGCATGGCAGGAATCCGGGCTGGCAATGGCAACCGGCGGCGCAAATGCATCCAGATCAGGAAAGGCACGATCTTGCCGATCATCGCGGTTACCGGCAATACCCCGCATCCGACCAGCACGGCGATGCCGATCCACCAGGGTATCGCGATGGACACAGGCAGGGCGATGGCCGCGAGCGACAATGCCACCGCGCCGATGGCGCTCACGCAGGCGGCGGCCCACAGCCGCCAGCACGGATCATGGCGGCGTCGCGCACGCAGTACGCCACCCAGTCCATACGCCGCGAGGGCCCCCAACAACAATAGAAGCGGCGCTGCGCCAGCACCGGAAAATTGCGGCGCGTCGATCACGGCGCCGCTATAGGCCAGCAGCAACAACCAGATTCCCCAAGGCAGGAAGCGCTCCAGCGCGGCAGGCAGGCGCCCGGTCTGCCAGAACATGGGCACCACCGTGGTCGCGACGCCGGTAACGAGCGTGGCAATCCAGCCCACCAGCCCCCAGGCGACATGCAGTCGCAGCAATGGGCCCGGCGCCAGTTGCCACTGCCCGCCCAGTACGCCGGCTAGCGCCGCGCCGGTCGCAGCCGTTGCGATCAGCGCGGCGCCTATGCCTGCCAGCGTCCGCGTGGTTGCATCCACGGCAACTACGCGTGCGCCCGCCCGCAGCAATGCCAGGCCGACCAGTCCCAGGAAAGGCGCCCCAAGGACCATTGCCACGCGAAAACCGAGTGGCCGGCCGGCAAGGAAGCCTCCGGCCAGCCCAAGCGCCGTGGCCCCGCCGAGCAACGCGACCAAGCGAGCCAATGCATCGGACCCGCGTACGCGCACCCCGGCGACCACCGGCATCATCTGGAACAGTGCCCCCACCATGACGGGAACCAGCATCCCCAGCGCAAGGAGATGGACTACCGCCAGCACCGTCGGGGAGAAGCGCAACGGCAGGCCGTCGGAGGGACCGAACGCCAGCAGCAATCCCGCGGTAGCGCCAAGCCATGGCGCCGGCAGCAGGCAGCCAAGGACTACGGATGGCCGGGGTGCGTTCTCGTATGTCAGGTGCGCAGCCCTCATGCTGGCTGCCATGCGACAAGGCGCTGCCGGCGCAGGCGAGGTGGCGCACCGGCGTCCTTGTGGATTTCGGAAGGGGAAAGTCGGGTCGGCATCTTGTCAATCTCCGCATGCAGGGCAGCAGGGTTGCAGCATTCATCTCGAACTCACGTTCGTCCTGGCGCAGACACACTAGACGCCAAATGCGCGCGTCGTCATTGATCGCGGCAAAGGGTTGTACAACTGGAGAAGCCACCCATGAACCGGCGGCGCACGTTTTTGCGCTATCTCAACAGTGCGTGCTCTGCGTCAGGCGATACTTGAAAGTCGGCAGCAGGCGATTGAAGATTGCCTGGCCCAACCGGAGCGCGACAATGTTCTCTACCGCGGCCAGTCTTCCTGGCTTCGATTCACCGATTGAATTGCTGCTGGCATGCCACGACAAAGTGCGGCATTTCGCCGGCTTGTGTTCCAGACTTGAGCAGCATGCGGCGCGGCACGGCGCAGATGAAGAGGCACGCGCCGCGGCCGCCAGTGTGTTGAGATACTTCCAGCTCGCCGCGCCGCTGCACCATGCGGACGAGGAGGAAGACCTGTTCCCGGCACTGCGCGAGCTGGATGACGCTGGCCTGAGCGCAAGTATTGACGAACTGGATGCCGAGCATGAATACCTGGGCGAGTTGTGGTGTTGCGTGCACCCCTGGCTGGAGGCGATGTCGTCGGGGACAAGTGACCCTGCTCCGCCTGAGCTCGAGGCGTTCTCCACCCTCTATCCCGAACACGCATTACGGGAGGAGCGCGAGGTCTATCCCGCGGCCGTCCGCCTGCCGCACGATCGCCTCGCCGGGATTGGCCAGCGCATGGCGCAACGCAGAGGCGCACGCCAGGGGCCCTGACCGTCAAAGCTCGCCAGCCAGGACGGCAGACTTGATCTGCCACAAGGCCCGGTTGCCCCGGGCGTGGAATCCTATGCGCTACGTGGCTGTCGCCGCGCTCCGGATACGCCACCATCGGCCGGTCCGCAAGGCCGGCGTGCCCTGGAGGCAGGCTGCGACAGCCTGACCGATGCAACCACCGCCACTGAGGCAATCCATGCGCCACAAACTAAACCTGGAGGGACTACTGGGAAGCCTGCCGCTCTTCAGGAACCTCGACGCAGAACAACTGGCCGAACTGGCGGGCTCCTGCCATGAGGTCAGGGTATGCAAGCACAGCCGTCTCTTCCGGCGCGGCGACGCGGCTGCGGGCTTGTACGTTGTTGCCGTTGGCCAGATCAAGCTGGCGCTGCCCTCGGTGCACGGCAATCCCGAGAAAATCGTCGAGTTCTTCGGCCCCGGCGAGGCATTTGGGGAGGCCGTCATGTTCCTTGACCGCCCCTACCTGGTAGACGCCCAGGCGCTCGATGACACGCTGCTGATCCTGCTCGACAAAAAGGAGATATTCGCCGCCATCGATCGCGATCCGTCGTTTGCGCGCCGCATGCTTGCGGGCCTGTCGATGCGTCTGCATACCCTGGTGCAGGATATCGAGACAGTGAACCTGCACAACTCGCAACAGCGAGTGATCGGCTACCTGCTGAACGGGCCTCGCGAGGGCAACCTCACGCGCTTTACCGTCAACAAGAACCTGATTGCCTCCAAGCTGGGGTTGTCGCCGGCAACGCTGTCTCGCACCCTGCAGCGGCTCAGCGAAGCCGCCTTGATCACCGTGGCCGGCCCTGAAGTCGTGATTCACGATATCCAGGCGCTTGAGCGCCGGTTTGCCGGACGGTAAGCGCGCCCTCGCGGCATGCAACCCCAACCAGAAATGGCTTGACCGGCGTCAATCGCGGCGGGCCGATCCCTCGCTAGCGCGGCGTTCCATTTTCGTCGTGGGCGCGGTGGCACCGCCGGAACAGTTCTGAGGGATTCACCACCGCGCCCACCCCACCACGAAACCATCATGGCGCGATATATCGTGGCGATTCGGACCGGTACCGGCAGATGTGTGAATGAGCAGGGATGCCGCTACCGAGCAGCCCCACCACGAAACCAGCGTCATTCACAGGATCGTGGCCATTCAAACCGGTAACGGCACGAGTCCTTTAAAACCCGGGGCCTGACGACGAAACCACCGGGCTACGCAACCCCGACACGCCAGCCTCCTGCAAGGATCGCTTTCTTTTGGTTACTTTTCTTTACGAGTAAAGAAAAGTGACATCTCACACGTTCCAAAACGGCCAACACCGTACAGCCGCGACAGCAGCTAGAAGCGCTAAAACCTCGCCCACTTACGCTACCATCCAAACCAACCCTGCCTTTCTATTCAACGCGCGCGGCATCGCCAGGCGCTTTCGCCATGCCGCGATTTTTGGCGCGCTGGAAGCGCTGGGCGAAGGCGAGTCGATGCGATTCGTCAACGATCGCGACCCCCTTCCCCTGATCGAGCAACTGCGCCGGCGCTATCAAGACCAACGCCAGATTGCCTACGTTGAGCGCGCGGGCGATGCCGTGGTGATCGACTTCACCGTGCATCCCGCGGCCGCCACACAGGGATGCGGCGGCGCAAACGGCACGGGCTGCGGCTGCAGCGGCGGCTAACCACGCCTAACCACGCCGTCCTGCGCCGCATTCAGGCCGTCTTCGCTCTCCCGATTCGCTTTTTCCGCAATTGGCTTGCCCGCGGACAAGCCGGCCCAGGCAGTCCTGAGGCAAGATGCCAATGAGGCCACTGAGTTGCGGGGGCGCGCCCGGTGGCCTTGATGTTGCTGGCCTGAAGCCTGTCCGTACGAACTATGGGCAGGCTTCTTTTTTCCCCGTTCGGCATCGCCTGCGCTCGACTCGGCTTGTCTTTGGTCAATGCATTGCGACAAAGCACGGCGGCGTCGCGCCTCATAAGATACATTCACCATGAATCTTAAATTTCGTGATGTCTCCCGCCGCAAGCGGAGGCTTGATGCCCCGAGCTTCCTGCCTGCCGTTCTGACCGGGGCCAAGAGCCACGAACCAACAGGCAAGAACCAAGAGCCAGGAACCAACAGCCCGACAGGCTGAGAGGTCGATACGATGCGCCTTACCACCATGACCGACTACGCGCTACGGCTGCTGATCTACGTGGCGCGGCATCCTGAACGGATGTGCACCAATAGCGAGATCGCGCAGGCCTACGGTATCTCCAGAGCACACATCGTCAAAGTGACGCACAAGCTCAGCCGCCAGGGATGGATCGCAACCATGCGCGGCAGAGGCGGCGGCATGCAGTTGTCGTCCGGGCCGGGAAGCATCAATCTCGGCGACGTGGTTCGCAGCGTGGAGCCCGATTTCGATCTGGTTGCCGGCCTCGCCGACGGCAGCGCCCGCAAGTTCGCGAGCGACGAGCATCTGTGCTGCGTCATGGATGGCGCTCGCCGGCGTTTCCTGCAACATCTTGAAGGCTATACGCTCGCCGACCTGCTGGCGCGGGCATTCCCGGCTGCGCCGCATGCCGGCGTAGCCGTGGATCCGGTCAGAAACTGAGGCCAGCCGCAGCGGCCCTCGTTCTCCGGTGGAAGATTCAGGACTGCCGGGGCCGTGGCGCCTCGCGGGATCGCCATGCCTGCGCCGCGGCGGCGGCGACAGCGATGAAGAGCAGGATGGCGACAACGTTGCCCGCCGCCGCCGCCGCCCTGATTGCAGGCAGCGCGTGGCCGAAGCTCAGTCGCGCGGCCAGGGACAAGTGCAGCAAGGCAAGCGGCACATAGAAGCCATTGCCGAACTGCAGCTTGATACGCGTGATCGCCGGCAGGATGACAGGCGCATGCGCCATCACCATGCTGACGATAAAGCCCAGTCCCAGCGCATGCAGCGCGGCGTCGCGCCATGGCAGCCCTGCCGCGGTTGCCGCCCACGCCACGCCCGCCACCAACAGCCAGCCGTAGCCCAGAAGCAGGCAGACCGCCATGTAGCGGCTCAGTCCGTGGCTGCGCACCGTGCGGCGCGCAATGTCGAACAGTGCCAGCCAGGCGGCAAGCAACGCCAGCGCTGCGCCATAGATGACGCCGCCGATCCTGCCCGCGCCGCCTTCCAGCGCCGAGCCGGCGGCACCCAGCACCAGCACCGCCAGGATGGCAAGCAAAGCCGCTTGCGCGCCGGGCCGGCGGCGCATCAGGCGCGTCATTTCAAGCCGCTCGGCAGCGACCGTGACAACCAGGAAAATGAAGTACCAGGCGTTGACCGAGGCCAGCCAGCGGCCTGACGCCACCCCCACGTTGCCCGCCAGCCAGGCCACCGCGGCGACCAGCAGCAAGGCGGTATGGGCGGCCGGCTGGCGCCGCAGGACTTCCACGCTGACGCCCACGAACACCAGCGCGCCGGCCGCCATGGCCCAAGCGCCGGCGGCAGGCAATCCCGCCACCATCAGCAAAGCGCCCAGCCCCGATGCGACTGGCGCCGCAAAGGCCACGGGACGGCCGAGCGCCACCGCACGCTCGATGCCGATGACCGTGCCGAAGAAGCCGCCGGTCATCAAGGCACCGTGGAATTGCAGCGCGCGCCACGCCACGTGGTAATCGCCGGCCCATGGCAGCATCACGCCCGCGCGCATCCATCCACCGAGCATGCCCGCGAGCAATGCGCATACGGCCAGCAGCAGCACGGCCAGCCGGGGCCAGGTCTTGCGCTGGCGTCCTTGCGCGCGGCGCGCGGCCACGCTCACCATCCCATGGCGTGCTTCGCGCTGGCGCTCATGCGCTCCGGCGTCCATGCGGGCTCCCAGCCTAATTCCACATCGATCAGGTACCCCAGGGGCATCACGCCTTCCAGTTCGAGCTGCACGTCGTCCAGGATCATGTCGGCCACCGGACATGCGGCGGAAGTCATGGTCATCGAGACATGCACGGATCCGTCCGATACGGTGATGGCGTAGATCAGGCCAACGTCAAGGATGCTTAGCGCCAGTTCCGGATCCACCACGCGGCGCAGGGCATCCCTGATCGGTATGCGCCACTCCTCCGGCCCCTGGTAGTCGAACCTGCCCGTCCCGTTCGAAGTTTGTCTGGTGAGCATGCTTGCCTCCTTGCGCATTACTGTTGGTTTCCTGTCACGCGTCATCCCATCGTAGTACGGACCACGCTGGCTGCGTGGCCCCTACCCGCCAATCGATTGACATAGCGCAATGCCGACGCGTCCGTCACGCCGTGCGCAGCGTGAAACTGCTGAAGTGCGATGCCAGCCTGGCGATATCGTAGCGGCCAAGCGAGGCGCTCGCGCCGCCGCCGCGGCACGCCTGCAACGCCCAGTGCGTCACGCCAAGCGCGGCGATCCGTTGCGCCAGCGCATGCAGCTCGGCGATATCGAACAGGCCGGCGTGCCAGGTGGTGCGGCATTCGCCCGCCACGCCGCTGGCAAGCCACCGGCGCAGCGATTCCCAAGCCCTCTCCCCGCTGCCCGGCACCCGTGTAATGGCCTCATACCGATGCAGGGGTGCCTTGAGATCGAGGCCGATCCAGTCCAGCCGGGGCAGGATGGCGGCCAGGCGATCGGGGTACATGCCGGCGGTATGCAGCGCAACCTCGAACCCCTCGGCCCGCACGGCCTCGATGGCACCGGGCAGTCCCGCCTGCAGGGTTGGCTCGCCCCCGGAAAACACCACGCCGTCGAGCAGGCCCCGCCGCGCCTGCAAGAAGGCCTGCACATCCGCCCAGGCAATGGCGGGCGGCACGCCAGCATCCAGCAAGTCCTGGTTGTGGCAATAGCCGCACCGCCACGGACAACCCTGGCAGAACAGGACGGCGGCCAGGCGGCCGGGGAAGTCGATCGTGGTCAGCGCTGTCATGCCGCCGATACGCAACGTGGCCGCGTCGCGCCGGCGCCGGGCCGCCGCCGCGCATACGTCAGGCGTCGATGGCATGGGGTTGCGTGAAGAAGCGCCGCTCGCGGTGCTCGCCCTGCTTGCCGGTGTTGAAGCTGGAGACCGGGCGGTGATAGCCCATCACGCGGGTCCAGACCTCGCAGGGTTGGCGCTCCTCGTCGCGCAGCGCGGCGCTGCAAGGTTGGAATTGCGTGGATGGCGAGGATTGAGCTTGGTGAGTCATCAGATTTACTCCGTCTTGAGAGTGGGTTGAAAAAACCGGGGCATGAAAAGAACAGCGGATCCTGGTCAGGCGGCGATCGGGTCCCGCTTGCGCGCGAGGATCTCTTCGTCGCACCGCGGGCAGAACGGATGCTCGCCGGCGAGGTAGCCGTGCGTGGGGCAGATCGAGAACGTCGGCGTCACCGTGATGTACGGCAGGCGAAAGCGCGTCAGCGCGCGCCGCACCAGTTCGCGGCAGGCCTCGCCGCTGGACAGGCGCTCGCCCATGTACAGATGCAGCACCGTGCCGCCGGTGTACCTGGACTGCAAGGCCTGCTGCCGCGCCAGCGCCTCGAAGGGGTCGTCGGTCCAGCCGACCGGCAACTGCGAGGAATTTGTGTAGTAGGGCTGTGCGGCCGTGCCGGCCTGGCGGATCTCCGGCCAGCGCTTGCGGTCTTCCCGTGCGAAGCGGTACGTTGCCCCTTCGGCGGGGGTCGCTTCGAGGTTGTAAAGATGGCCGGTTTCCTGCTGGAAGGCCACAATGCGCTCGCGCACATGTTCCAGCAAGCGCAGCGCGAAGGCATGGCCCCACTCCGACGTGATGTCGTGCCGGTCAGCGGTGAAGTTGCGGATCATCTCGTTGATGCCGTTCACGCCCAGCGTCGAGAAATGATTGCGCAAGGTGCCCAGGTAGCGCTTCGTGTAGGGGAACAGGCCCTGGTCCATCAGGTGCTGGATCAGCGTGCGCTTGTTCTCCAGGCTCTGCTTGCCCAGATCCAGCAGGCGGTCGAGCGCACGCAGCAGCGCCGCTTCATCGCCGGCATGCAGGTAGCCCAGGCGCGCGCAATTGATCGTGACCACGCCCACGCTGCCGGTCTGCTCGGCACTGCCGAACAGGCCGTTGCCGCGCTTGAGCAGCTCGCGCAGGTCGAGCTGGAGCCGGCAGCACATGGAGCGCACCATATTTGGCTCCAGCTCCGAGTTGATGAAATTCTGGAAGTACGGCAGCCCGTACCTGGCCGTCATCTCGAACAGCCGCGTGGCATTCTCCGATTCCCACGGAAAATCGCGCGTGATGTTGTAGGTCGGAATGGGAAAGGTGAACACCCTGCCCTTGGCATCGCCTGCCGTCATCACCTCGATATAGGCGCGGTTGATCAGGTCCATCTCTTCCTGCAGGTCGCCATAGGCGAACGGCATTTCCTGGCCGCCGATCACCGGCACCTGTTCGCGCAGGTCTTCGGGGCAGGTCCAGTCGAAAGTCAGGTTGGTAAAGGGCGTTTGCGTGCCCCAGCGCGACGGCACGTTCAGGTTGTAGATCAGCTCCTGGATGCACTGGCGCACCTGGCCATAGGACATGGCGTCCTTGCGCACGAATGGCGCCATATAGGTGTCGAACGACGAGAACGCTTGCGCGCCGGCCCATTCGTTCTGCAGCGTGCCGAGAAAATTGACGATCTGCCCCACGGCAGAGGACATGCGCTTGGGCGGCCCGGCTTCCACCTTGCCCGGCACGCCATTGAAGCCCTCATGCAGCAGTGTGCGCAGCGACCAGCCGGCACAGTAGCCGCTGAGCATGTCGAGATCGTGGATATGGATGTCGCCGCTGCGGTGGGCGTGGCCGATTTCCGGCGCGTAGACATGGGACAGCCAGTAATTGGCGGTGACCTTGCCCGCCACATTCAGTATCAGCCCGCCCAGCGAATAGCCCTGGTTGGCGTTGGCATTGACGCGCCAGTCCGCCTTGCTCAGGTATTCGTTGATCGCGGCTTGCACGTCGATCAGGGCCGTGCGGTCCTGATCGACGTGCTGGCTGACCTCCCTGTGCAGGCATGCTACAACGGCTTCGGTACAGTGCTCCATCTATTCCCCCGATAATATTCACACTAAATGTGGGGGTAGAGTACCCGTCAAACACTATATCTAGATTGACGGAAAGCAAGCGTATGGCATGCCGACCTGTTCTCTCTGGTATCGGCGCGGGGCGGATCGCCGCGGCCATCCGCCCCGCGCTTACCGTTGCGCCGCGCTCAGGCGCCCTTCCGGCGCGGTCTGCGCCGGTGCCTTGGCGGCGAGGCCCAGTACCACTTGCAGCGCCATCGAGAGCGCGCCGACGATAAACACCACGTCGCCGAAGGTGCGCACCCAGCGCAGCGTCTGCAGGATGGGCTGCTGCATGAAGGCCTCGCTGCGCGCATACCACAGCCCCTGGCTGACGCTGGCGTGGAACTGGATGATGCCGATGGGCAGCAGGCTGGTGCCGATCATGAGCACCAGGCCGGCGTTGAGGCCCCAGAACGCTGTCTTCGCCAAGCCCTGGTTCAGTACGTAGCCGGGCCGCACATAGCGCAGCACCAGCAGCGTGAAGCCCAGCGCCAGGAAGCCGTAGACCCCGAACAGCGCCGCGTGGGCATGCACCGCCGTGGTATTCAGGCCCTGCACGTAGTACAGCGAAATCGGCGGGTTGATCATGAAGCCGAATACACCGGCGCCCAGCATGTTCCAGAACGCCACGGCGACGAAGCACATCAGCGGCCACTTCAGGTTGGCCATCCACGGTGCCCGGTCCTTCAGGCGCCAGTTTTCCCAGGCTTCATGGCCCAGCACGATCAGCGGCACCACTTCGAGCGCGCTGAAGCTGGCGCCCACCGCCATCACCGGCGTCGTGGTGCCGGCAAAGTAGAGATGGTGGAACGTGCCAGGCAGGCCGCCCAGCATGAACAGCGATGCCGACGCGAGGCTGGCCGCCGTGGCCATCGGCCGCGACACCAGGCCGAGGGTGGAGAAGATAAAGGCCAGCGCCGTGGTGGCGAACACTTCAAAGAAGCCCTCGACCCACAGGTGCACGACCCACCAGCGCCAGTACTCCATCACCGACAGGTTGGTGCGCTCGCCGTAAAACAGGCCGGCCCCGTAGAACAGGCCGATAGCCACCACCGAGGATGTCAGCAAGGCCAGCAGGTTCTTGTCGCCGCCCGGCGTGCGCAGTGCCGGCGCGATGGCGCGCAGCATCAACACCAGCCAGAACAGGATGCCGGCGAACTTGCCGATCTGCCACAGGCGGCCCAGGTCAACGTACTCGTAGCCCTGATGCCCCAGCCAGAAGTTAAGGTTCTCGGGCATGATCTGCGCGATCGCCAAGTAGTTGCCGGTAAACGATCCCACCACGACCACCACCAAGGCCCAGAACAGCACGTCCACGCCAAGCTTCTGGTACTTCGGGTCCTTTGCGCCGTTGATAAGCGGCGCCAGGAACAGGCCGGCAGCCAGAAAGCCGGTAGCGATCCAGAACAGCGCGCTCTGGATGTGCCAGGTGCGCAGCAGCGTGTATGGGAACCACTTCGACAGCTCAATGCCGTAGAAACGCTGCCCTTCCACCGTGTAGTGAGCCGTCAGGCCGCCGATCAGCACCTGGAACACAAACAGCGCCACCACCAGGAACAGGTACTTGCCCAGGGCACGTTGCGACGGCGTAAGCGCGAACGCCGTGAGCGGGTCGCGCGCGGCCACGGCGGGCGGTGCCTCTTCGTGTCCGCGCAGGAATGACCAGGCCCATACCAGGAAGCCAACACCCGCGAGCAGCACGACCACGCTGGCGATGGACCAGATGATGTTCTCGCTGGTGGGCTGGTTGCCGATCAGCGGCTCGTGCGGCCAGTTATTGGTGTAGGTGGCGGTGAGGCCGGGGCGTTCGGTGGCGGCGGCCCATGCGGTCCAGAAGAAGAAGTGCGTCAGCTTCACGCGGCGTTCGGCGCTGGGCAGCGTGTTCTCCTTCATGGCGAAGCTTTCGCGGCTCTTGCGCAGCGCCGGTGCGTCGGAGAACAGCCGTTCGTAGTAGACGGCGGTGGCGGCAATGGCCTGCGCTCGGCGCCTGGAGACGGTGAGCACGCCGCTGTCCTGGTCGGCGCGGTTGCCACGGTACTCGGCGCGGAGCTGCTCGCGCAGCGCGGCCTGGGTTGGCCCGTCGAGCGCGGCATAGGTGCGGCCGTAGGTATCGCGCGCGGCCAGGTCGAGCCAGGCGGTGAGCTCGCGGTGCAGCCAGTCGGCAGTCCAGTCCGGCGCCTGGTAGGCGCCGTGACCCCAGATGGAGCCGAGCTGCATGCCGCCGACGGATTGCCATGCGGTCTGGCCGTCGAGGATATCGTCCTTGCTGAACAAGGCGTTGCCGTCGGCACTAACGACTTGCTGCGGAATCGGCGGCGCCTTGCGGTAGACCTCGGTGCCGTAGTAGCCAAGCAGCGAAAAAGTGACCGCCACGACGGCGATCAGGGTGAACCAGAGTTTTTTATATTGTCCCATGATGGGTCTCGCTGTGATGCGTGTGCCTGTCGCGGCGGGATCAGGCGTGGGCCGGGGCGGCTTGCTCAGCGTTGTCGAACAGGATGTTGTTCTCGAGATGGATGTGTTCCATCAGGTCTTCACGCAGGGTGCGCAGCCCCAGGTACAGCGCGCGCCAGGTGTTGCACGCGGCGCGGGGCAAGGTGATGTCGTTGGTCAGCGCATTGAGACGCTGCAGGGCCTGCCCGTGCTCGTCGTGCTCCATGCGCATGACCGTGATGGGGCCGCCCGCCATAGCGCCGAGTTCGCGCGCGAGCAGCGGGAACAGGATCTGCTCTTCCTTCTGCATATGGCTCTCCAGCTCCTGCTGCATGACGCAGAGGTGATCCGCCAGGCCGAGCGGGCAATCCTCGCGGTCGCCATGCACCTGCTCCACCCGGCGCGCCAGGCGGATCAGCTCGGGCAGTTGCTGCCGATGCACCTCGTGGTAGCGCGCGAGGATGTGGGCGATCAGGTCGGCCGCGCACGCGCTGCCCCAGTCGCGGCCGTCGCGTTGCGCCTGGGCTTGCAGCGACAGCAGGCTTGCCTCGATGGCCTGCGCATCCAGGCCCGCGGCTTGCGCGGCCTCGCCCAGGGTCTGCTTGCCGCCGCAGCAGAAATCCAGCTGGTAGTCGTGAAACACGCGGGTGGCGCCGGGGATCTTGCGGGCAAGCTGGCCCAGCGATTGTTCGGTCATGCTCATGATGTTCTCCTGTGTAAGGTGTGCATCATTCACATAGCCAAATCCATGCCCGAAAAATTAGCGCAAAGAATCAATGGTTTAGTTTTTTGAGGGTATTATTTACCCTTGCTCAACAATGGTAAAAAATACCCAATAGGGTTTAATTGACCATGATGGAAAATCTCTTGCTGACGGACCTCGTTGCCGACCTTCCGCAGGCAGTGCGGCTGCAGCGGCTGGTCAGCAGCCTGCGGGCCCACTTCCGCTGCGGCGCCGTGGCGCTCCTGCAGCTGGAAGAGGATCAGCTGCGGCCGGTGGCGATCGACGGGCTGGTGCGCGATGCGCTCGGGCGGCGTTTCGCGGTGGGCCTGCATCCACGGCTGGCCGCCATCCTGGCCAGGCGCGGCGTGACCTGCTTCCACCACGACAGCGTGCTGCCCGACCCCTACGACGGGCTGATCGACGAGCATGTGGGCGAACCCCTCCCGGTGCACGACTGCATGGGAACGAGCCTGCATGTGGAAGGCCAGCCGTGGGGCGTGCTGACGCTCGACGCGCTGACGGTCGGCACCTTCGGCGACGAAGCGCAGGCCGATTTGCGGCAGTTGACGGTAGTTGTCGAGGCGGCGATCCGCACGACACGGCTGGAAGCCGAGATCCGCGCGCTGCGGCTCACGCGCGGCGAAGCCCCGCTGGGCGACACGGCCCGGGACGATGGCGAGATCATCGGCCAGAGCGAGGCGATCAGCCGCTTGCTGCATGAGCTCACGGTGGTGGCCGACTCGGAGCTCCCGGTGCTGCTGCTGGGCGAAACGGGCGTGGGCAAGGAACTGTTCGCGCACCGGCTGCACCGGCTCTCGCGCCGTCGCGCGCAACCGCTGATCCATGTCAATTGCGCTGCCTTGCCGGAATCGCTGGCCGAGAGCGAGCTGTTCGGGCACGCCAAGGGCGCGTTCTCGGGCGCGGTGGGCGAAAGGCCGGGCCGCTTCGAAGCGGCCGACGGCGGCACGCTGTTCCTTGACGAGGTGGGCGAGCTGCCGCTCTCGATCCAGGCCAAGCTGCTGCGCACCTTGCAGAACGGCGAAATCCAGCGCCTGGGTTCCGACCGGCCGCGCCGCGTCGACGTGCGCATCATCGCCGCCACCAACCGCAGCCTGCGCGATCACGTGCGCGACGGCTCGTTCCGCGCCGACCTGTATCACCGGCTCTCGGTCTATCCGATCCCGATTCCGCCGCTGCGCGAGCGCGGCAACGACGTGCTGCTGCTGGCAGGCCGGATGCTGGAACTCAATCGCGCCCGGCTCGGCCTGCGCAGCCTGCGCCTGTCCGTCGCGGCCGAGGCCGCGCTGCGCCGCTACCCCTGGCCGGGCAATGTGCGCGAGCTGGAGCATGTCATCAGCCGGGCGGCGCTCAAGACCGTCAGCCGCGGCGCGAACCGCAACGACATCGTCACCCTGGAGGCGGAACTCCTGGATCTCGACGGGGTGGAGCCGGCGCCGCCCGGTGCCGCAGCCCCGCCCCCAAGCGCCGAGCCGGGTGCGTTCGCGCCAACGGCAGCCACCCTGCGCGAGGCGATGGACCAATGCCAGCGGCATTGCATCGAGCAGGCACTGGCCGCGCGGGGTGGCAACTGGGCGCAGGCGGCCCGCCAGCTGGGCGTGGACGCGAGCAACCTGCACAAGCTTGCCCGCCGGCTCGGCATCAAGCACGACGACAAGCACGACAACAAGCACCACGACATGCCGCACCGCATGGCGGACTGAGCGTATCTCGTCGATCAGCCTGGCGCCCGCTTGCGCGGCGCCAGGCCTGCCCCAGGCGGGCACACCCCTCCCCATTAGAACTAGCTCCACCGGCACCTGCGGATGTGCTGCCGGCGAATGGTCAATTGCGGTCGCGCTCTCTACGCTGGGAGCCGATCGTCATTGTTGACACAGGAGCATGGCCATGGCCACTCAACCCCTCACGCATGAGCCGGTGCCACCGCGCGCCTACGCGGTGCTGGCATCCAGCACCTTCGCCTTCACCATCTGCTTTGCCATATGGATGATGTTTGCGGTGCTGGGCATTCCCATCAAGCAGCAGCTGGGCCTGTCTGAAACCCAGTTCGGCCTGCTGGCCGCCACGCCCGTGCTCAGCGGCGCGCTGGTCCGCCTGCCGTTGGGCATCTGGACCGACCGCTACGGCGGGCGCATCGTCTTCTTTGCGCTGATGCTGGTCACTGTCATTCCGATCTGGATGATCTCGCATGCCACCACGCTCCCGCAGTTGCTGATCCTGGGCTTGTTCGTAGGCCTGGCGGGCGGCTCGTTTTCCGTGGGCACGCCCTACGTGGCGCGCTGGTTTCCGCGCTCCCGCCAGGGCCTGGCCATGGGCATCTTCGGCGCGGGCAACTCCGGTTCGGCCTTGACCAAATTCGTGGCGCCGGCGCTGATCGTGGCCGCCGGCGGCAGCTGGACCGTGGTGCCACGCGTCTATGCGATCGCCATGCTGGTCACGGCCGTGCTGTTCTGGGTGTGCTCGTCCAGCGATCCCGCTCACCGCGCCACGTCCTCGGCCAGCCTGCGCGCCCAGCTCGCCATGCTGCGCGACCCACGCGTGTGGCGCTACTCGCAGTATTACTCGGTGGTGTTCGGCGGCTATGTCGGCCTGTCGCTGTGGATGACCAAGTACTACATCGGCGAGTATGGCTTCGACATCAAGATCGCCGCCCTGCTGGCGGCCTGCTTCTCGCTGCCGGGCGGCGTGCTGCGCGCCATCGGCGGCTGGATCTCCGACCGCTACGGCGCGCACCGCACCACCTGGTGGGTGATGTGGGTGTGTTGGGTGGCGTTCTTCCTGCTCAGCTATCCGCAGACCGATTTCATCATCCACACCGCGCGCGGCCCGCAAGCCTTCCATATCGGCCTGTCGGCGCTGCCGTTTACCGCGCTGCTCTTTATCGTCGGCGTTGCCATGGCGGTGGGCAAGGCCTCGGTGTTCAAGTTCATCGCCAACGATTTCGGCCACAACCTCGGCGCCGTCTCCGGCGTGGTGGGGCTGGCCGGCGGCCTGGGCGGCTTCATCCTGCCGGTGCTGTTCGGCCTGCTGGCGGACCTGACCGGCGTGCGCAGCAGCTGTTTCATGCTGCTGTACGGCACGGTCTGCGTGAGCCTGGTGTGGATGCACTACAGCCAGCGCGCCAAGGGCGCGGGCGCCGGCCAGCGCGTGCTGGCGGCGCAGCCGGCCTGAAGCGGCGCGCCGGTTCCCCGATCGCCCGCCCCCTCGATCCCCCGATTCCTTCTTCCGTCACATAGGACATTGTCATGTCTAGCTCCGTACTAACCCGCTGGGAGCCCGAAAGCGCGGCCTTCTGGCGCACCCACGGCGAACGCATCGCCTACCGTAACCTGTGGATCTCGATCCTCGCCCTGATGCTCGCCTTTGCAATCTGGATGCTGTGGAGCGTGGTGGCGGTCAACCTGGACCGCGCCGGCTTCCGCTTCAGCAAGAACCAGCTGTTCTGGCTCACCGCGCTGCCGGCACTTTCGGGCGCCACGCTGCGCATCTTCTACGCCTTCCTGGTGCCGATCTTCGGCGGCCGCCGGTTCACGGCTATCTCCACCGCCACGCTGCTGGTGCCGGCGCTGGGCATGGGGTTCGCGCTGCGCGACCCGGCCACGAGCTATCCCACCTTGCTGGTGCTGGCACTGCTGTGCGGATTCGGCGGCGCCAACTTCAGTTCCTCGATGTCCAACATCAGCTTCTTCTTCCCCAAGGCCAAGAAGGGCCTGGCGACGGGGCTCAATGCCGGCATTGGCAACCTGGGCGTATCGGTGGTGCAGTTCCTTACCCCGCTGGTGGTCTCCGTGGGGCTGTTCGGCGCCTTTGGCGGCGAACCCCAGGCCTACCAGGCCGGCGAAGCCGGCAGGAGTCTGTGGCTGCAGAACGCCGGCTTTATCTGGGTGCCGTTCATCCTGGCCGCCACCCTCGCCGCGTGGTTCGGCATGAACGACATCGCCGATGCGCGCGCCTCGTTCGCCGACCAGGCGGTGATCTTCAAGCGCAAGCACAACTGGCTGATGTGCTGGCTGTACGTGGGCACCTTCGGCTCGTTCATCGGCTTCTCGGCCGGGTTCGCGCTGCTCACCAAGTCGCAGTTCCCCGGCGTCAACCCCACCGCCTACGCCTTCCTCGGGCCGCTGATGGGCGCGCTGATGCGGCCGGTGGGTGGCTGGGTGTCGGACAAGCTGGGCGGAGCCCGGGTCACGCTGTGGAGCTTCGTGGCGATGATTGCCGCCGTGTTCGGCGTGCTGGCCACGCTGCCGCATGACGGCGCCGGCGGCAGCTTCCAGGGTTTCCTGGCCGCGTTCGTGGTGCTGTTCGCGCTGACCGGCGTCGGCAATGGTTCGACCTTCCGCATGATCCCGGTGATCTTCCTGACCGAGCGCCAGCGCGCCGCGCGCGGCAAGGACGCCGCGGCGCAAAAGCAGGCGCAGCTGGACGCCGGCAAGGAATCGGCCGCGGTGCTGGGTTTTTCCGGTGCCATTGGGGCCTACGGCGGCTTTTTCATTCCCAAGAGCTTCGGCACCTCGCTGGAGCTGACCGGTTCGGCGGACGCGGCGCTGTATTGCTTTGTGGTCTTCTACGTGAGCTGCGTGCTGGTGACCTGGTGGTACTACGCGCGCAAGAACGCGCCCATGCCTTGCTGAACGGTGCCGGCCGGCCTAGTTCCTCCGAACTAGGCGGCCGCGCCCGGACTAGCCCGAGCGCATCGCGCCCTACTCCCCCACCAGCGAATGGGCACGGCCGGGCCTGGCCCATAAGCTTGCAACATCCCTGGACCGATAGCCCAACGGTCAGCAAAAGCACTCGCGGAGAACAACAATGAGCCATTTTCTGGATCGACTGAAATTCATGTCGCGCGTCAAGTCCACCTTCGCGGGTGGACACGGCGCCGTGGTGGACGAGGACCGCCGGTGGGAGAACGGATATCGCAGCCGCTGGCAGCACGACAAGATCGTGCGTTCCACCCACGGCGTGAACTGTACAGGTTCGTGCTCCTGGAAGGTCTACGTCAAGAACGGACTGATCACCTGGGAAACGCAGCAGACCGACTATCCGCGCACCCGGCCCGACCTGCCTAACCACGAGCCGCGCGGCTGCCCTCGCGGCGCCTCGTACAGCTGGTACGTGTATTCGGCGCAACGCGTGAAGTACCCGATGATCCGCGGCCGCCTGATGGAGATGTGGCGCGAGGCCCGCAAGACCATGGACCCCGTGGCCGCCTGGGCCTCGATCAGCCAGGATCCCGTCAAAGCCAATCGCTACAAGAGCGTGCGCGGCCTGGGCGGCTTCGTGCGGGCCGACTGGGACACTGCCACGGAGATGATCGCGGCAGCCAATGCCTTTACCATCAAGCGCTTCGGCCCGGACCGCGTGGTCGGGTTCTCGCCGATCCCGGCCATGTCGATGGTCTCTTACGCCGCCGGGGCGCGCTACCTGAGCCTGCTGGGCGGGGTCTGCCTGTCCTTCTATGACTGGTACTGCGACCTGCCGCCGGCCAGCCCGCAAGTCTGGGGCGAGCAGACCGACGTGCCGGAATCGGCCGACTGGTACAACTCCACCTACCTGATGGTGTGGGGCTCCAACGTGCCGCAGACGCGCACCCCGGACGCGCACTTCTATACCGAAGTCCGCTACAAGGGCACCAAGACCGTGGCCGTGTCGTCCGACTTCGGCGAGATGGTCAAGTTCGGCGATATCTGGCTGACCCCCACCCAAGGCACGGACGCCGCCCTGGCCATGGCCATGGGCCATGTGGTGCTCAAGGAATTCCACCTGAACGCACGCTCTGCCTATTTCCGCGACTACATCAGGCAATACACCGACATGCCGATGCTGGTGCTGCTGCGCGACAACGGCGGCACGCTGGTCCCCGATCATTTCCTGCGCGCCTCCCACCTGGCCGGCGCCCGCGGCGAAGCCAACAACCCGGAATGGAAGACCCTGGTCATCGATAGCGCCAGCGGCGACTTTGCGGCCCCCAATGGCAGCATCGGTTTTCGCTGGGGCGAGGCCGCCCACAACGACGGCGAGAAGGTAGGCCGCTGGAACCTGGAAATGAAGGACGGCGGCAGCGGACACGCGCTTGACCCCCTGCTCTCGCTGATGGCGGCCGAGCACGAGGTGGCGGAGGTCGGCTTCCCGTACTTCGGCGCGGAGCACGATGCCCTGCTCAAGCGCCGCGTGCCGGCCAGGCGCATCACGCTGGCGGACGGCAGCAGCGCGCTGGTGGCCACCGTCTATGACCTGCAGATGGCCAACTACGGCGTGGACCAGGGCCTGGGCGGCGACAACGTGGCCACATCCTTCGACGACGATGTGCCCTACACGCCGGCCTGGCAGGAGAAGCACACCACGGTGCCGCGCCACCTGGTGATACAGGTGGCACGCGAGTTCGCCGACAACGCCGATCGCACCCAGGGCAAGAGCATGGTGATCGTCGGCGCCGGGCTCAACCACTGGTACCACAACGACATGATCTACCGCGGCATCATCAACCTGCTGATGATGTGCGGCTGCGTGGGCAAGAGCGGCGGCGGCTGGGCCCACTACGTGGGCCAGGAGAAACTGCGCCCGCAGTTCGGCTGGGCTCCGCTGGCCTTCGGCCTGGACTGGTCGCGCCCGCCGCGCCAGATGAACGGCACCTCGTTCTTCTACAGCCACACCAGCCAGTGGCGCCACGAAAAGCTCGCCGTGGACGAGATCCTTGCCCCGACCGCCGACAAGGCCAAGTACGAGAATCTCTCGCTGCTGGACCTGAACGCCCGCTCGGAGCGCATGGGCTGGCTGCCTTCGGCGCCGCAGTTGAGCAGCAATCCGCTCGATGTGGCCGACGCGGCCGCCGCGGCAGGCAAGGACCCTGTGGCCTATACGGTCGAACAACTGAAGTCCGGCGGATTGCAGTTCGCCTGCGACGACCCCGACAACCCGGAGAACTTCCCGCGCAACATGTTCGTCTGGCGCTCGAATATCCTCGGCAGCTCGGGCAAGGGGCACGAGTACTTTCTCAAGTACCTGCTTGGCACCCAGAACGCCGTGTTCGGCGACGAGGCCGACGCCATCACGCCAAGCGAGGTGAAGGTGCGCCCCGCCGCCGAGGGCAAGCTCGACCTGCTGACGGTGCTCGATTTCCGCATGAGCACCACCTGCCTGTACGGCGATATCGTGCTGCCGACCGCGACCTGGTACGAGAAGGACGATCTCAACACCTCCGACATGCATCCCTTCATCCATCCCTTGTCGGAGGCGGTGCAGCCGCTGTGGGAGAGCCGCACGGACTGGGAAATCTACAAGGCGATCGCCAGGAAGTTCAGCGAGATCGGCGGCGCCCACCTGGGCACCCGCAAGGACCTGGTCTGCAGCCCCTTGCTGCATGACACCCCGGGCGAGCTGGCCCAGCCGTTCGAGCCGAAGGACTGGAAGCGCGGCGAATGCGAGCTGATCCCCGGCAAGACCGCACCATCGATGACCGTGGTCGAGCGCAACTATGCCGACATCTACAAGAAATTCACCTCGATCGGACCGCTGCTCGACAAGCACGGCAACGGCGGCAAGGGCATCAACTGGGATACCCGCCACGAAGTCAAGGAAATCGGCGCGCTCAGCAAGACGGTGGACGAGCCCGGCGTGAGCCAGGGCCGGCCGCGGCTGGATACCGCCATCGACGCCGCCGAGATGATCCTGACCTTTGCACCGGAAACCAACGGGCATGTCGCGGTAAAGGCGTGGGAAGCGCTGTCGGCCATCACCGGGCGCGATCACGCCCACCTGGCCGCCGGGCGCGAGCACGACAAGATCCGCTTTCGCGACGTCCAGGTACAGCCGCGCAAGATCATCTCCGCGCCGACCTGGTCCGGGCTCGAATCGGAGGAAGTCAGCTACAACGCAGGCTATACCAATGTGCACGAGCTGATTCCCTGGCGCACCCTGACCGGGCGCCAGCAGTTCTACCAGGACCATCGCTGGATGCTGGATTTTGGCGAGGGCAACTGCGTCTACAAGCCCGCCATCGACACCAAGACCATCGCGCCGATGCTGGGCGCCAAGCCCAACGGCAACACCGAGCTGGTGCTGAACTGGATCACGCCGCACCAGAAGTGGGGCATCCACTCCACCTATTCGGACAACCTGCGCATGCTGACGCTGTCGCGCGGCGGGCCGCACGTCTGGATCTCCGAGACCGAGGCCAAGGCCAGCGGCATCCGGGACAACGACTGGGTGGAAGTCTTCAACGTCAATGGCACGCTGACCGCGCGGGTGGTGGTGTCCCAGCGGGTCCCCAAGGGGATGTGCCTGATGTACCACGCCCAGGAAAAGATCGTGAACGTGCCCGGCGCCGAAACCAGCGGCATGCGCGGCGGCATCCATAACTCGGTGACCCGCACGGTCACCAAGCCCACCCACATGATCGGCGGCTACGCGCAACTGGCCTACGGTTTCAACTACTACGGCACCGTCGGCAGCAACCGCGACGAGTTCGTGATCCTGCGCAAGATGAACAAGGTCGACTGGCTGGAAGGCCCGCTGGTGGAAAAACAAGCCAAGGAAGGAGCTGAGCAATGAAAATCCGCGCCCAGGTAGCCATGGTCCTGAACCTGGACAAGTGCATCGGCTGCCATACCTGCTCGATTACCTGCAAGAACGTGTGGACCAGCCGCGACGGCGTGGAATACGCCTGGTTCAACAACGTCGAGACCAAGCCCGGCATCGGCTACCCCAAGGAGTGGGAGAACCAGGACAAGTGGCACGGCGGCTGGGTACGCAATGCCGCCGGCAAGCTCGAGCCGCGCCAGGGCAGCAAGCTCGGCATCCTGGCAAAGCTGTTTACCAATCCCAACCTGCCGCAGATCGACGAATACTACGAGCCGTTCACCTACGACTACGAGCACCTGCAGAAGGCCCCGCTGGTGCAGACGCCGCCCACCGCCCGTCCGGTATCGGTGCTGACCGGCAAGACGATGGAAAAGATCGAATGGGGCCCGAACTGGGAAGACGACCTGGGCGGCGAGTTCAGCGCGCGCAGCAAGGACAAGCTGTTCGAAGACGTGCAAAAGGAGATGTACTCGACCTTCGAGAACACCTTCATGATGTACCTGCCGCGCCTGTGCGAGCATTGCCTCAACCCGACCTGCGTGGCCTCCTGCCCGTCCGGCTCGATCTACAAGCGCGAGGACGACGGCATCGTGCTGGTCGACCAGGACAAATGCCGCGGCTGGCGCATGTGCATCTCCGGATGCCCGTACAAGAAGATCTACTACAACTGGCAAAGCGGCAAGGCCGAGAAATGCCTGTTCTGCTATCCGCGCATCGAAGCGGGCCAGCCCACCGTCTGCGCGGAAACCTGCGTCGGCCGGATCCGCTACCTGGGCGTGATGCTGTACGACGCCGACCGCATCCAGGAAGCCGCCTCGGTGGAGAACACGCAGGATCTCTACCAGTCGCAGCTGGACATCTTCCTCGACCCGCACGATCCGGCCGTCCAGGCCGAAGCGCTGCGCCAGGGCGTCCCGCAAAGCTGGCTGGACGCCGCGCGCAAGTCGCCGGTCTACAAGATGGCCTGCGAATGGAAGGTGGCCTTCCCGCTGCACCCCGAGTACCGCACGCTGCCGATGGTGTGGTACATCCCGCCGCTGTCGCCGATCCAGTCGGCCGCCGAGGCCGGCCACATGGGCATGAACGGCGTGATTCCGGACGTGAAGAGCCTGCGCATCCCGGTCAAGTACCTGGCCAACCTGCTGACCGCGGGGGAAGTCGCGCCGGTGCTCAAGGCGCTCGAGCGCATGCTGGCCATGCGCGCCTACAAGCGCTCGGAAGTGGTGGACGACGTGCAGGACCTGGCTGTGCTGGAACAGGTCGGCCTCACGCCGGCGCAAGTGGAGGACATGTACCAGATCATGGCAATCGCGAACTATGAAGATCGCTTCGTGATCCCGTCCTCGCACAAGGAAATGGTGGAGGACAGCTTCAACGACAAGGCGAGCTGCGGCTTCACGTTCGGCAACGGATGCTCGGGCGGGACGTCGGACGGCTCCCTGTTCGGCAAGAAACCGCAAGGCAGCGTGATGTTCGCGGACATGCCGAAATCGCGCAAGAAGGCCTTGGCGGCGTCATGACCGGCGCCTGACGTGCCGCCACGCCCCCGTTGGCAAACGGGGGCGGCCGGCACCCGCATCTTCCCCATCCAGACAGAACAGAACAGAACAGAACAGGAGCCTTCCCATGCCGCTTTACCCCATCCTCAGCGCCCTGCTGTGCTACCCCGAGCAGGAGCTGCTCGACGCCCTGCCTGAAATCGACGCCGCGCTGGCCGAATGGCCGCAGGCGCAGGCCACGCTGGCGCCGTTGGGCGATCTGTTGAAGACAAACACGCTGATCGAGCTCCAGGAGAACTACGTCGCCACCTTCGACCGCAACCCCGCCCACTCGCTGCACCTGTTCGAACACGTGCACGGCGAGAGCCGGGATCGCGGCCAGGCGATGGTCGACCTGATCGAAGAATACCGCCGCGAGGGCTTCGAGCCCGCCGAGGCGGAGCTGCCCGACTACGTGCCGCTGTTCCTGGAGTTCCTGGGCGCGCTGGTCGCAGACGGCAAGGACGCGCATGCCGGACAACTGCTGGGCGACGCCATCCACGTGCTTGCCGCGGTCGGCGACCGGCTGGCGCGCAACGAGAGCCCGTATGCCACGGCGTTCGCCGTATTGCGCACGCTCACGGATGTGCAGCCGCAAGCCCGGACCGAGCCGCCGGTGCGCGACATGGACGAAGCGCTGGAGACCCTCGGCCCCGGCGCGGACGGCGTGGAGCCGCTGCTCGCTGCGCGCCCCACGGGCGACCAGCCCGTGCACTTTTACGCCCGTGGTATCACGCCAACTCGCACACCAACCCGCACGCCAACCTCAACGCCCATGCCCACCGCTTGCTGAGGCGACGACCATGAACCTGCTCAACCAATTCCTCTACGGCATCTATCCGTACATCGCCCTGGTCGTCTTCCTGTTCGGCAGCCTGGCGCGCTTCGAGCGCGAACAGTACGGCTGGAAGAGCGACAGCTCGCAGCTGTTGCATCGCGGCAACCTGCGCGTGGGCAGCATCCTCTTTCACGTCGGCATCATCGGGCTGTTCTTCGGCCATCTGGCGGGCCTGCTGACGCCGGTGGCGGTCTGGGACGCACTCGGCGTCTCGCATGGCTTCAAGCAAGGCGTGGCCATGGCGGCCGGCGGCCTGATGGGCACCATGTGCCTGTCCGGCCTGCTGATCCTGCTCCACCGCCGCTTCACCAATGCCCGCGTGTCCGCGGTCACACGTGCCGGCGACAAGGTGCTGCTGCTGTGGATCCTGGCGACCTTGCTGCTGGGCCTTTCCACCATCTTTGAATCGTCCCGCCATATGGACGGCCACATGATGGTGCAGCTCATGACCTGGGCGCAGCACATCGTCACCCTGCGCGGGGACGCCGCCAGCTATATCGCCGACGCACCGCTGCTGTTCAAGCTCCACCTGTTCATGGGGATCTCGCTGTTCGTCATCTTCCCCTTCACCCGCCTGGTGCATGTGTGGAGCGGCTTTGGATCCATCGGCTACCTTGGCCGCGCCTGGCAACTGGTGCGCAGCCGCTAACGCCCGTCCGCCCGCCCGCCCGTCCGTCCACCCACCCGGCAAGGAGAATGCAATGCCTGTGTTAGTCAATGGCGTCGAACTGGAAGACGCCGAAATCGAGCGCGAACTGGCTCACCATAGCGGCTCGCCCGAGCCCACCCGGCATGCCGTGGTTGCCCTTATCCTGCGCCATCTGGTGCGTGCGCAAGCGCGGCGGCTCGGACTGCCCGACAGCGACGACGAGGCACTCACGCAAGCCCTGCTGGAGCGGGAGGTCGGGCTGCCCGAGCCGGACGAGGCCAGTTGCCGCCGGCATTACGATCACCACCTGGAGCACTTCCGCGAGGGCGAATGGGTCGAGGCCGAGCACATCCTGTTCCAGGTGACGCCACGCGTCCCGCTCGATGCGCTGCGCGCAACCGCCGAGGCCACCCTCGCGCAGGTGCAGGCCGATCCCCCGGCATTCGCCGGCCTGGCCATCGCCCGCTCCAACTGCCCGACCGGCGCCGGCGGCGGGCGCCTTGGCCGTGTGTTGCGCGGCGAGACCGCGCCCGAGTTCGAGCGCGCCATCTTCGCGGCGCGCCACCCCGGCGTGTTGGCCCGGCTGGTTGAAACGCGCTATGGCCTGCACGTGGTGCGGGTCGTCGCGCGCTGCGAAGGCGTGCAGTTGCCGTTCGATGCCGTGCGGCAATCCATCGCGCGCGCCCTCGCGGCGGCGGCGCGCGACCGCGCCTGGAAGCAGTATGCAAGCCTGCTGATCGGCGGCGCCAGCATTGAAGGGATCGACCTGGGCGGCGCCGAAACGCCGCTGGTGCAATAAGCAACCTTCACCGCCACGTCCGGCAACAGGCAACAGGCGCAGGCACTGGAAAGCCGGAGGCGCACGCATCTCGCTCCACTGGAACGCACGCCGCGCTTTGCCAGTCAGCCTGCCCGGACGCAACTCATGGGAGAACAGTCATGCAACCCGCCATCATTGGCATCGCCGGCACCTCGGGCAGCGGCAAGACCACGCTGATCACAGCCATGCTCGCCTGGTTCCGCCAGCAAGGGCTGACCGTCAACGTCATCAAGCATAGCCACCATCCCCTCGAACTCGAACCGCCGGGCAAGGACAGCGCGCGCTTTCGCCAGGCCGGTGCCGGCGAGGTGCTGGTGGCCTCGCCCTTTCGTTTCGCCATCGTGCACGACCTGAACGGCGCGCCGGAGCCCACCCTGCGCGAGCAGGTGGCACGCCTGGCGCCGGCGGACCTAACCCTGGTGGAAGGGTTCCGCAGCGAAGCCATTGCGCGCATCGAGGTATACCGGCCGGCGCACGGGCGCGCGCCCTACTACCCGCGCGATGCGTCCATCGTCGCGGTGGCCAGCGACGTGCCGCTCGATATCGGCATGCCGTGCCTGCCGCTCGACCAGGCTGCCCAGGTGGCGCGCTTTATTCTCAGGCTGTGCGGGCTGGACGGCGCTGTCGCGCCGCGTGGCGAGCGCCTTGCCGCTTCCCCGGGCAGCGCGCGATGCGAGCCGTCGGCAATCGCTTCCTGAGGACGTTCCGACGCTCCCTTAGACCGCACATCAAGTCCGGAGGTATCGCAATGCCCAAGGCTGGCACCACATCCTTGCCCCTCGTCTACGCCTGCTCTGGCTGCTCCAGCGTGGCGCAGCTCGCCAACACCTTCGCCGTGCGGCTGGATCGCAGCGGGATGGCCGAGATGTCCTGCATCAGCGGGGTTGGCGGCGGCGTTGCCGCGCTCACCAGGGTGGCGCGCTCGGGCCGCCCGATCCTGGCCCTGGACGGCTGCCCGCTGGCCTGCGTGAAAGCCTGCCTGGCCAGCACGGGCGTGGAACCCGGCCAGCACCTTGTGCTCAACCGCCTGGGGGCCACCAAGCGGCAGCATGGCGAATGCAGCGAAGCGGAGGCTGGCGCGGCCTGGCAGGCCGTGATGTCGGCGCTGTCGGCTATCAAGGATGCGTCGCCCCAGCCTGCTGACAAACCGGCGGCATTAGCCGAGAGCGACAAGTTGCGCCAAAGCAGCCTGGAATGACGACGGCTTTGACTCCCTCTCCTGTCACATCACGGGGAGAGGGTTGGCTAGAGGGGGCGGTTTGGCCAGGCGCCACTTGAAGCCAAGCCAATGGCTTGGTCTGGCACGACGGCATAACAAGCGCCCACCCACTCCCCCAGCCGCCCTTGCCGCCTCATCAGCCAGCGTGCGGCGCGACGGCACCCGCCGCCAGATGCCTGGTCAGGCCGGTCAGCCACTCCGGCCGGCTCACCGCGTCCAGCCAGTATTTCACCTCCAGGCCTAGCGCGGTATCGCCGCCGATCACCAGACGCCGCTGGAAGAACAGCGTGTCGGTATCAGCCTGCCCGCCCAGCAGACGCAGGTAATCGACAGCCTTGGCGCGCAACGCCAGCGTCGGGGGAGTGCCGTCAAAGGGCCCGGCGGCGAAGCGGCCATCCGCGCAACGAAAACGTATCTGCAGGCCAAGGTCCTCCACCGTCAACAGGAAGCAGTGGCCATCGAGCGCCGCCGGTGGCTGCAGCCAGCCACGCCGCCGCGCAAGCTCCAGCGCGGCCACCAGGGGTAAGGCCTGGGCCTGCGCCGGAACCGCGCGGTGCAGGCGTGCCAGCATGGCTTTGGGGCCGATCATGCGTGTGCCTCCTGCCAGGCGATGCCGGCCTTTGCGTCCCAGTAGCCATTGCTGGGCTGTGCCCCCGCCGGCAGCAGGCCGCCGGATGCCGTGGTCCTTGCGCCGGACCGCAGTGCCGCGAGCGCTGCCACGACATCCAGCGTGGCGCTGGCATGCGGGCTGACACGCACGGAGTCGATCCCCATGGCCATCAAGGCCGGCACTTCGGCGCACAGGTCGAGACAAGTCGCGGACTGGATCTGCACCCCGTTGAGCGTGAAGAATGGCTGGCCCTCCCCGGTCGAGGCCACCAGGCCATCCGGGTAATCCAGACAGCGGAACTCGCAGTTGTCCTTGCGCAGCCTGTGATGGCGCGCGGTGAAACAACGCGCCGAAAACGCCAGCGGCATGCGGCCCCAGACCAGTACCTCCAGCCCCGTGGCTGCCGGGCGAGCCGCCGCCAGCGCCGCCAGCGCGGTGCGGTCCATTTCCAGCGGTGGCACGCATGCCACGGCGCCCAGCCCGCTCAGCCAGGCCAGCGTATCCGCGTGGTACACGTTGAGATGCGGTCCGCACACGAAGGGGCGTCCATGCATCCGGTTGACCGCGCCGGGGTCGTTGGCCTCGACCGGATATTCTGTCTGCTCGCAAACGCGGTGCATGCAGGCAATATCGCTGTCGGACTCGACCAGCACCGGCGTCGAGAGCACGACTTCCTTGCCGGCCTCCTGCAGCATCTGCGCGATCTCCAGCCAGTGGGTATGGCGCAGCTCATGACGCCGGGTACAGACGGTTTCGCCCAGGTAGACGCGGTCGACCGCGGAGTGCGCGACCTCGGCATAGAACTGCATGACCGTGGCACGCGGCCAGTAGTACAGCAGCGGGCCGAGCGAGATGCCCAAGCGGGCCGCCGTGGCGGCGGCGGGGTCGATCATCGAATCGTTCATGGGTAGTTGGGTTCCAGAAGAAAGTTGGCATGCCGTGAGGCATGAGGAATGCAGCCGGCAAAGGCGCGACGGACCTGCCTTAGCGCCACGGCCGGTCGTACGCGCCCTGGGTAACCTGGTCACCCTCGGCGTGCCGGCCAAGCACGCCCTGCCATTCCTGCCGTGCTGTGAAACGCGCCGGATCGGTACACGCCGCGTCGATCGCCGCGCGCAGCACGCCGACCACATCGCCCACATAACGCGGGCTGCGCTGGCGGCCTTCGATCTTGATGGCAGCGATGCCCATGCCGATCAGCGCCGGCAGCAGCGACAGCGCATTGAGGCTGGTCGGTTCCTCGAGCACATAGCCCCGTTCGCCTTCCACCTCGAATCGCCCTTTGCACAACGTCGGATAGCCGGCGGCCTCGCCCGGCGCGTAGCTGTCGATCAGGATGCCGGACAGCCGCGCCTGCATGGTTCCCTCGCGCTCTTCCCAGCGTACCGCGTGCGCGGGCGAGCACACCCCCTTGTTGTTCGGCGAGTCACCAGTCGCGTAAGAGGACAGCAGGCAGCGGCCTTCGGCCATCACGCACAGGCTGCCGAAGCCAAACACTTCGAGCTCGACATCGGTCTGGCGCGCTAGCTTGCCGATCTGCGCCAGCGTCAGCACACGCGGCAGCACCACCCGGTGTATGCCGAAACGCGCGCGCATCAGCTCGATGGCGTCGGCATGCGTGGCCGAGCCTTGCACCGACAGATGAAGACGCAGTTGCGGATGGCGCTCGCGGGCATAGGCCATGAGGCCGGGGTCGGCCATGATGACCGCGTCAGCGCCGAGTTCCGCCGCGGCATCGACGGCGCGATGCCAGCACGTCACCGCACCCATCTGCGCGAAGGTATTGATGGCGAACAAGACTTGCGCGCCTTGCGCATGGGCCTCGGCCACGCCTGCCTGGATGTCGGCCTCGGTGAAGTTCAGCCCGCCGAAGTTGCGCGCATTGGTGGCGTCGCGCAGGCCAAGGTAGACGGCGTCGGCGCCACGTTGCAGCGCCACGCGCAGCGCCGCCAGCGAGCCGGCGGGCGCAACCAGTTGCGGTCGGCGCGTTGCGCCGGATGTGTTGGATGTCATTGGATAGGCTCAACGGGGTCAACGGGGTCAACAGGGTCAACGGGGTTTAGGAGTCCGCATGCGCCACGGTGGCGGCGAACGCCTGTGAGGCACGATCCTAGCCAAGCCCGGGGGCGAACCAGTTGACCAGGCGCAAAAGCGTGGGCTGTGGCGCGCGCATGGAACAGCGGCCCTCCGCCGAGTGGCATAGGCCATTGGTATCGTGCCGTGCGCGGCTTGATCCAGCGCAATTCCCTGGCCACCTGCCCATGCAACCCTATGCCGGTTTCCTGTATCGCCCGGCACCTCCGCCGGCGAGCGGGATGTCTTATCGAGGGTGATATGCAAGAGCAATGGCTAAAGCTGATGGGCCGCCGGCTGGTCCCGGTGGTACAGGGCGGCATGGGTATCGGCATCTCCGCGCACCGGCTCGCGGGCGCGGTGGCGAGCCAGAACGGCATGGGCACCATTGCCAGCATCGATCTGCGCCACCATCATCCGGACCTGCTGGCGGCCACCGCCAAATCACGCGACAAGGCCAAGACGGAAGCGGCGAACCTGGTGGCCCTGGATCGCGAGATCCAGGGCGCGCGGCGGCTCTCCGGCGGGCGCGGCGCCATCGCGGTCAACGTCATGAAAGCAGTCAGCTCGCATGCCGCGCTGGTCCGGCAGGCTTGCGAGAGCGGGGCCGATGCGATCGTGATGGGCGCGGGACTGCCCCTCGACCTGCCCGAGCTCACGGCCGGCCACCCGAACATTGCGCTGATCCCGATCCTGTCGGATTCCCGTGGCATCGGCCTGGTGCTGCGCAAGTGGATGAAGAAAAACCGCCTGCCGGACGCGATCGTCGTCGAACATCCGGCGCACGCCGGCGGCCACCTCGGGGCTTCGCGCATCGAGGACCTCGGCGACCAGCGCTTCTCCTTCACCCGCGTGCTGGCCGAATGCCGTGAACTGTTCGCCGGGCTGGGGCTGGCCTGGGACAGCGTACCCCTGATCCTTGCCGGCGGCATCAACACCCACGCCAAAGTCCGTCACTGGCTGGATCAAGGCGCCGCCGCCGTGCAACTGGGCACGGCCTTTGCCGTCACCGAGGAAGGCGATGCACACCCGGCCTTCAAGGAAGTCCTGGCCAGTGCGCATCCCGGACAACTGAGTGAATTCACCAGCGTGGCCGGCCTGCCAGCACGCGCCGTGCTGACGCCCTGGCTCAAGCGTTACCTGTCGCGTGAAGCCGCGCTGCAGACCCGCGCCAAGGTGCGCGACTGCCTCGAAGGCTTCGACTGCCTGCAGGCCTGCGGCCTGCGCGATGGCGTCGGCCGCGTGGGCCAGTTCTGCATCGACCTCAAGCTGGCCCAGGCCATGCGCGGCGACGTGGAACGGGGGCTGTTCTTCCGCGGCAAGGGAGCCTTGCCGTTCGGCGAAGCCATCCGTCCGGTGCGCGAACTGATGCATTACCTGCTCACCGGCGAAATGCCCGCGGGCGCCGGCACGCAGCGGGGCACGGTGGCCCCGGCCATTTGACTGCACCCGCCTCACCGCACTGACCGATTCATCCCGGTCTCGACGCCGGAAATTGCGTCACGCCATGATATTTAAGGAAAGTTAGCCAAGCGCCACCCGGCGACGCAGGGGATATTGATTTTGCGCAAGTCGCCACGCCGGCTTCGCGTCAATAATGCGACAAGCCCCTGAAGCGCCGATCCAGACCGAAGACGTCCGCCGGGGGGCCGGAGCCATATGGTAGATCTCACGCCCCCTTCCCCGTCCGCTTTCCCGCCCGCTTCCCCGTGCGCTTCGCGGCACGCTTCCCCCGTGGAGCAGTCCTTCCCGGCGCTGCCTGGCCAGGCAGCGTTGCCTGGTTTGCGCCACCGGCTGTCGACACGCATCGTCTCGCTCTCGCTGGGCGCGCTACTGATCGTGCTGGCCATGATTTCCGGGACGCTGTGGCTGTCATGGCAGCTCGAAGGCGCGGGCGCGGCCATCAATGATGCGGGCAGCCTGCGCATGCGCGCCAATCGCGTCGCCATCGAACTGGCCAGGGCACATGCCGGCGAGCGCCATCAACTGGATGCGCAGATCACCGGGATGGATGCCACTCTGGCACGCCTGCGCCAAGGCGATCCGGCGCGGCCCTTGTTCCTGCCGGACGACCCCGGCATCCGCGCACAACTGGAACGGGTCAGCCATGACTGGAACCAGCGCATCAAGCCCAGCGCGCTCGCCGACCTGGGCGTCGCAACCGGCGAAGCGCCTGCCTACCCTGCCGCGCTGGCCGCCTTTGTCGATCAGGTCAATCGCCTGGTCAGCATGATCGAGCAGGAGAACGCCACCAAGACCACCCTGCTGCGGCTGTCTCAGGCCGGACTCGCGGCAATGGCCTGCATGGGTACGGTGGCCGTCATCTACCTGCTCTACATCTGGATCATCCTTCCGGTCATGCGCTTGCAGGATGGCTTGCAGCGCATGGCCGCGCGGGAGTTCTCCCTGCGCCTGCCGGTGGAGACGCGCGACGAGTTCGGCATGCTGGCGGACGGCTTCAACCGGATGGCCGGCGAACTGGAGGGGCTATACCAGGACCTGGAAGCACGCGTGGCGCAGAAGACCGCCGAGCTGGCGCGGCACAACCGCGACCTCGCGGCGCTTTACGACATGGCCGCCCTTCTCAATATGCCGAATGACAGCGAGGCGCTTTGCCGCGGCTTCCTGGAGCGCGTGATGCAGCAGTTCAATGCCGACGGCGGCAGCGTGCGCATGATCGATGCGGACCACGGCCAGCTGCACCTTGTGGTGTCGGCTGGCTACTCGGCTGCACTGGAAGAAGCCGAGCACTGCATGAGGGTGGACGCGTGTTTTTGTGGCGAGGCGGCCAGCGAATCCGTCGTACTGATTGAAGATCTCAGCAAGGGAGCCGCACTCTCGGCCGGCCGGCCAGCGTCCGATGCGCGCTTCGGCTGCGCGAGGGAAGGCTTCCCGGGGCTTGCGGTGTTCCGCATAGAAACGCAGCGCACGGTGCTAGGCACCTTCTCCCTGCACTTCCGCCAGCCGCTGACGCTGCCCGCCTCGGATATCCGCCTGCTCGAGACCTTCGGACAGCATCTCGGCGTGGCGCTGGATCATCTGCACCTGTCGGAAACCGCGCGCCAGCTTGCGGTGGTGGAAGAGCGCAACCTGGTAGCACAGGGCCTGCACGACAGCATTGCCCAGGGCCTCAACTACCTGAACCTGCAGGTGCAGGTGCTGGAAGACGCGGTCTCGCGCAGCGATATGGACGAGACTCGCACCATCGTGCCGCTGTTGCGTTGCGGTGTGGAAGAAAGCTATCAGGATGTGCGCGAACTCCTGCTCAACTTCCGCAGCAAGCTGGCGCATGGTGAGTTGCGCCAGGCAGTGGAAGACACCGTGGCGCGCTTCCGCCGCCAGAGCGCAACGGAGCTTGCCTTGGCGTTCAATGACGCGCAGGGCGGGCCGCCCCTGCAGCCGGAGCAGCAATTGCAGGTGCTGTTCATCCTGCAGGAGGCGCTGTCCAATGTGCGAAAGCATGCGCGCGCCGGCCACGCCAGCGTCATCGTGCGCAATGGGCGCACCTTCAGCATGGTCGTGGAGGACGATGGCGAAGGCTTCGACCCCATGGAGCCGGCCGCCGACGATCAGGCCCACGTGGGATTGCACATCATGCGCGAGCGGGCGGCCCGGCTTTCGGCCAGCCTCCGGATCGTGGCCGCGCGCGGCACGGGCACGCGCGTTGAGCTCATTCTGCCGCGGTAACCAACGCCACGGCCGCCGGCCGCCCTCGCTCGCCTACTTCGTTCAAGTGAATATCATGACCATCCGCATCCTCCTGATAGACGACCACTCCCTGTTTCGCTCGGGCGTGCGCGCCCTGCTTGCGCGCCAGACCGATTTCGAAATCGTCGACGAAGCGGCGGATGGCGTGGAAGGCATCAAGCGGGCCAAGCAGCACCGGCCCGATGTGATCCTGCTGGACCTGAACATGCCCGGCCTGTCGGGGCTTGAAACCCTGCAGTTGCTGGTGGAAGACTTGCCCGAGAGTGCCGTGGTGATGCTCACTGTGTCGGAGCAAGCCGAGGAACTGGCGGCCGCCCTGCGCAGCGGCGCCCGGGGCTATCTGTTAAAGAATATCGAAACGGAAACCCTGACCGGCGCCATCCGCCGCGCCGCGGCGGGAGAGGCGGTCATTTCGCAAAGCATGACGGCAAAACTTGTCGCGCAATTCCGTGCGCCCACCAACCCTGCCGCGACCACGGCAGCATGCGTGAGCGACGAGCCCCGGCTTACCTCGCGCGAACACGAGATCGTGCGTGGCCTCACGCGCGGCGAAAGCAATAAGGAGATCGCGCGCGAGCTGGGCGTGGCGGAAAGCACCGTCAAGATCCATGTGCAGAATATCCTCAAGAAACTCAACCTGACGAGCCGCGTGCAGATCGCGGTCTACGCCGTCGAGCGCGGGCTGACTGCGCCCGGCTGAAGCGGCCGCGCATCACTTGCCCTCGAGACATGACCGAATCCGTCATTCCCATTTTCGACCTGCGCGATCATCGCTACCGCTCGATGACGCCAGGCATTCCGGCCGTGCTCACCGCACCGTCCGGGCTGGTTGCCGACACGCGCGGCCGCCCGCTCCATGATCTGCGCATCTCGGTCACGGATCGCTGCAATTTCCGCTGCGTCTACTGCATGCCCAAGGAAGTGTTCGACAAGGACTACACCTTCCTGCCCCATTCCGAGTTGCTGAGCTTCGAGGAAATCGAACGCGCGGCGCGCCTCTTCGTTGCGCACGGCGTCGAGAAGATCCGCCTCACCGGCGGCGAGCCGCTGCTGCGCAAGAACATCGAGAAGCTGGTGGAAATGCTGGCGCGCATCGACACCGTGTCCGGCAAGCCGCTGGACCTCACCCTCACCACCAACGCCTCGCTGCTGGCCCGCAAGGCGCGCGCGCTGCGCGACGCCGGCCTGACGCGGGTGAGTGTGAGCCTGGACGCCATCGACGACGCCACCTTCCGCCGCATGAACGATGTTGACTTCGCGGTGCGCGACGTGCTGGACGGCATCGAGACCGCCCAGGCGGCCGGCCTGGCGCCGATCAAGGTCAATATGGTGGTCAAGCGCGGCACCAACGACGGGGAAATCGTGCCGATGGCCGCGCATTTCCGCGGCAGCGGCATCATCATGCGCTTTATCGAGTTCATGGACGTGGGCGCGAGCAACCACTGGCAGATGGACGAGGTGCTGCCCTCGGCCGATGTGGTGCGCCGCATCCACGCGGCCTTCCCGCTGGAAGCCATCCCAGCCAACTACAGTGGCGAGACCGCAGAGCGCTGGCGCTACCGCGACGGCGCCGGCGAGATCGGCGTGATCTCCAGCGTGACCCACGCCTTCTGCGGCGACTGCAGCCGCATCCGCCTGTCGACCGAAGGCCGGCTCTACCTGTGCCTGTTCGCCACCGAAGGCTACGACCTGCGCGCGCTGCTGCGCGGCGAGCACAGCGACCTGGAAATCTCGAACGCCATCGCCGGGGTCTGGCAAGGCCGCACCGATCACTACTCCGAACAGCGCAGCGACCCCGCGGTGCGCCAGGCGCGCGCCGAGAACAAGATCGAGATGTCCTATATCGGCGGCTGAGGGCAGCTTTCACCAGATGCTGAAGGCAGCGCTTATGGTGGAGTCACGGTTTCCGAGGCTGATCGAGAAGCTGATCGAGAGGCTCATTGAGCACGTAAAGGCGGCTATGGGGCAGTAAGGCTGTTCTGAACAAACGGGTATTCGTGATCAAGACCCCTACGCCATTCCAAGCTAAACGAGTCAGCGTATGAGCAGGTTGGCACCCACCCCGCTGCATTGCGGGATTGCAACGCCTTGCCCGCCCTCCAACGTCACCAATGCTACCTGGGCGCGCAAGTTGCCAGCGTAAAGCGCTAGCGCTTGCCGCCAACGACAGCACCAACTCTGCCGCACCGGCCTTCTTGGCATCCCCGAACGTGCGCCGGCTCACGGACTATCTGCGCAGTGAATGGCTCGGGCAGAAGCTGTGTCTCGGCACTGTCCGACTGCAACTCGCCGACGCTTCACATAACAGGAAACACATCCGCAGGTGTCATTCGATTTCCATTGATCTTGGTCACGTGCGCATCTTTCAGGACGGTCTAAGGTTCATCGTAGGCAATAGGTAATGGGTAATCGGTTCCCGGCGAGATGGCTAAGAAATTTCCTTTGTATCCGAATCATCCCGAGCGGATCTGCTGGGGATGCGACAAGTATTGTCCCGTTGACTCGATGCGATGTGGAAATGGCTCGAGTCGCACACAGCACCCGATTGAATTGCTTGGAGAGGACTGGCTCGCGTGTGGCGACTGGGGCATCGATTCCCCAGTCAAGGCCGGCGAAATGCCAGGCACGCCGGACGACCATCGAACACCAGGAAGTGGCTGTCAGGAAAGGAATCGCGATGGAATCAATGAACGGGAATGAGGCATACCTGGCCCCGAAGGAGTTGATCATGCACTTTCCACAGCAATGCAATGCGGTGCGCATTATCCAGGACGAACACGAACGGTTGTCGACCGTGATGAATGGCATGCTGCATTTCGTGCGTCGGATCGATGAAGGAGAGAAGGCGCCGGGTCTTATGGTATTTCGCGCGATGCTCTACTACATTCGCGAGTATCCAGAGCAGGTGCACCATCCCAAAGAAGACCGCTTCCTGTTTGCGCGATTGCGGGAGCGGACCAGCGAACTCGACGGGACGCTTGCTGAACTGGAAGCCCAGCACGCCAAGGGCGAGACGCTGGAGCGGGAATTGGAGCATGCGCTCGCCCGCTATGAGCTGGAGGGCAGTGCCGCATTCCCGGCATTTCGCGACCTGGTGGAGAAATACGCCAAATTTTATTTCAATCACATGCATCTGGAAGAGGATGTGGTCTTGCCGGCAGCGCAGCGTCTGTTGACGTCGGACGACTGGAACGTGATTGACACTGCGTTCGCCGCCAATCGGGATCCACTTGCCGGGGCCGAACTCAAAGACAACCTCGACAACCTCGACAAGCTCTACTCGCTGATCGTGACAATCGTTCCCGCTGCGATGGGATCAAGGTCGACGCCTTCTGCAAGCTCCCCCGGGTGACGGGCGTTTGTCTGCACGGCGCCAGCGGCCTGCAGGTCGGCCAGGAACTGCCAGATCGATCCGGTCAATGCTTTTAACGCACCCGCCTCTACGCTCGTGCCTGTCGGGACTGCGCCGCATTGTTCCCCGCAAGTACCGGGCTTTGACGCTTTGCGCCACCGCGCCCCGATGAGCCGCTTCTTATCCGCTCCCTGTTTGTCGGGCCAGCGCTTTGCTTCGACGAGTCAGTTCAGCCTCCCGACGAGCCAGACCACCGCGAGGTAGGTCAGCACGTGCGCGTACTGGTCCACGCCAAATGCCCACCAGAACTGCGGCCGGTCCGGCGTCAGATTGGCGCTTCGGCCCAGGCGCACCTTCCAGCGGTCAACCATGTAGTGGACGACGGCGTCGAAGATCCCTAGCCAGAGCCAGTGGGCCACACCGAAGCCACCAAGCAGCGTAGCGGTACACAGGCCATGCAACCCTGCGTGGGCATAGCCACCCGGGCTGCGAAAGTCGCCCTTGCCGGCCAGCATCCAGCGCGGCTGCCACAGAAAGTCGCACACGAGATGCTTCGTGAACAGCGCGAACAGCAGCTGCAACGCCATGGCCAGCCCTCCACCCAAAGTCGTGCCAGACCGCGCGTGCCAGCGACGGCACCGCGCTCTGGCTATTCATTATCAATGAGCAGAAAAGAATAAGGCCACCGACCGCCCGGCATTGACCACCCGCCGCAGCCAATCCGGCATCGTGCCCTGCCGGTCGCAGAGCTAAATCTGCGCATTGCGGTAGCAGAACCCGCCTCGCTGCTGCCACGAAACACCCCGCCGCTGGCAGATCCGCTAAGAACTGAAATCTTGGTACCCTTTCATGGAAAGTCGTGTTTCTTTTGGCAAAATTCAGACCTTCGCGGCGGACCGCCGCGAAGGTTGAAGGTTGGTCAGCCGGCGGCAGAGTCGGGGGCGAGCTTCCGTGAGCAACTATAAGCGATCAGGTTGTCCTACAGCAGATGAAAAGACAGTTCACCAGACATGTGCAACGCAGCGCACAGGCATACCCCGGACGGTTGGTCGACCCGATAGTTCGGCCATGCCAGACGCAAACGGAGATTCGCCCGGCCCGAACCATGCCGGAGGGCCCGCTGTTTGATTCCTCAGCCGCCTGCCTTGAACACATGCGGCTTCAGCGCTTGCACCAACCGTGCGATTGGGGTGGTCGCTCGTGACGGCTCCCGACATGCTCGCACCACATCTGACGCCCGGCGGACACCTGCTTGCGATGCCGGAGGACGGCGCGCCAATCATGGCAGATGACACGCGACTGCGGCTTGGGAGTGCTTTTGCGCTGGGGGCGGGGCATGGCCTGCTGCATCTGGGAGCGGCGGAAATCGGCCGCATCTTGCCCCCCGCCTGGGCCTGGTGGCGCGATGTTGCCGCGCGCTATGTCACCGCCTTGTGCGCTACGCCCGAAGGCGCCGAGATCGTGGTCGCAACGCCTGCGCCCAAGGATCTTGATGCCATGATTGCCGATGCGCCACCGATGACGGGCGGCGAGTATCTCACGCCAGCGGTGCTGGGCACGCTGTGGGGCGAGATCGATTCCGCCTTGCGCCAGGAGCTGGCGAGCGCAAAGGTCTCGCTTCAGGATTTCCTCAAATTGCGCCACCCGGCCTGGAATCTCGTCGGTCGCGTGCATTTCAACCTCGCTGAGAACCGCAAGGATCCGGAGTCACCGTTCGCCTTTCTTGCGACTTACACCTCGCGCCTGTCGGCCCATGGCAAAGCGCAACATCAGCCACTGTCGCAAGCCCTGGCGGAATTCTCCGGAGCCAGCAGCAAGGCGCAGCTCCTGTCATTGCTGCTGCCGGTGCAGCGCGCCGCGGAACACTGCGACTGGCTTCGCGACATGGTGGACACCGGCGAGATATACCATCCGCTGCGCTGGACGCCGCTCGACGCCCATCGCTTTCTCTCGGACCTGTCCAAACTCGAAGCCGCCGGCATTGTCGTACGCACCCCAGGCGTCTGGCAGGCTGGCCGTCCCGCTCGCCCCGTCGTGAAAGCCAGCGTCGGAGCCCAACCGCCTTCGCTCCTGGGCAAGGAAGCGCTGCTCGATTTCAACATGGAAGTCTCCCTCGACGGCGAGCGTCTGAGCGCCGCCGAGGTCAGGGATCTGCTCAAGGGCGCCGACGGCTTGCAACTCATCCGTGGGCGCTGGGTCGAGGTGGACAAGAAAAAACTCGGTCGCCTCATGAAGCGATTCGAGGCCATGGAAAAGGCGGCGCAAACCGGTCTGCCGCTCAATGAGGCCCTACGCCTTCTGGCCGGTGTTTCGCTCGACGATAGCGCCGACCCCGCTGACCACGACTGGTCGCAGCTTGTTGCAGGACCCTGGCTGGCCGATATCCTGCAGGAATTACGTCAGCCGCAGGGCTTGGCGCAGATCAGCCCAGGCGCGGAACTCAAGGCCAAGCTGCGGCCCTACCAACAAGCCGGCGTGCGGTGGTTGTACCTGCTCACCCGGCTCGGACTGGGCGCTTGCCTGGCCGATGACATGGGCCTGGGCAAGACCATGCAGGTACTCTCGCTGCTGCTCGTGCTCAAGCGCGAAAGCGCCGAGGCGCGGCCCAGTTTGCTGGTCGCCCCCGCATCGCTGCTGGCCAACTGGGCGGCGGAGGCCGAGCGCTTTGCCCCCGGCCTGCGCCTGCTGATCGCCCATCCGTCGGTCATGCCGGCGGCCGATTTGCGTGCGCTGGACCCCGCGCGGCTTGCGGACATCGATCTCGTCATCACCAGCTTCGGCTCGTTGCTTCGCCAGCCGGTATTGGGGGCCGTCCAATGGCGCGTTGCCATTGTCGACGAAGCCCAGGCGATCAAGAATCCGGGCGCCAGGCAAACGCGGCAGGTCAAGCAGCTCCAGGCACAATCGCGCATCGCACTGACCGGAACGCCCGTGGAGAACCGCCTGTCCGATCTGTGGTCCATCTTCGATTTCACACACCCCGGCCTGCTGGGCTCGGACAAAGTCTTTGCCAGCTTTACCAGGCGGCTGGCGAAGGCCGAGCACTTCGGTCCGCTGCGAACGCTCGTGCGGCCCTACATCCTGCGCCGCCTGAAGACCGACAAGCGGGTCATCGACGACCTTCCGGACAAGACCGAACTCAAGGCCTGGTGCCACCTGAGCCCGAGCCAGGCGGCACTTTATCAGCGTGCGGTGAAGGATCTGGCCGCCGCGCTGGAAGACGCCGAAGGCATTGGCCGCAAGGGTGTCGTGCTGAGCTTCCTGATGCGCTTCAAGCAGATCTGCAACCATCCGTCGCAGTGGTTGGGCGACGCGGCCTGGAAGGCGGAAGACAGCGGCAAGTTCGCCCGCCTGCGCCAACTGGCCGAAGTCATTGCCGCCAAGCAGGAAAAGGTGCTGGTATTCACCCAGTTCCGCGAGACCACCGAGCCGCTGGCGGCATTTCTGGGTTCGATCTTTGGCCGCGAAGGCCTGGTGCTCCATGGCGGCACCCCGGTAGCCAAGCGCCGCGAACTGGTCAAGCGATTCCAGGAAGATGAACTGATCCCCTTCTTCGTGCTCTCGCTCAAGGCCGGTGGCGCGGGTCTGAATCTCACCGCCGCTTCGCATGTGATCCACTACGACCGCTGGTGGAACCCGGCCGTGGAAAACCAGGCGACCGATCGCGCATTTCGTATCGGCCAGCAGAGGAACGTCCTGGTGCATAAGTTCATCTGCCGTGGCACGATCGAGGACCGTATCGACCAGTTGATCGAAGCGAAGCAGCAACTGGTGCAGGATGTGCTGGAGGGCGGCGCAGAACTCCTGCTCACCGAGATGAGCGATCGCGAATTGCTCGATCTCGTGAAGCTCGACGTTTATGCCGCGCAGGAAAACTGACCGTCAAGAGGAAGCAATGGATTACGGTTACGGGGGGTGGAAGCCCTATGTCTCGGTCGCCGAGCGCAAAAAGAAGGCTGAACGGGCCGCCGCGAAGGCGAAGAAGGTTGGTGCGGTCCTGTCGCCAATCGCGTCGTATCGCGGCGCCATCGCCAAGACGTTCTGGGGCAAGGCCTGGTGCGACAATCTGGAACGCTACAGCGACTATGCCAACCGCCTGCCGCGCGGCCGCACCTATGTGCGCAACGGCTCCGTGATCGACCTTCAGATTACGGCAGGCGAAGTCCGCGCGCAGGTAATGGGCTCGAGCCTCTACACGGTCGCCGTGACCGTGACGGCGTGTACTGAAAAGCAATGGCGAGCGATTGGCGCCGATTGCGCGGGATCGATCAATTCGATCGTGGAACTCTTGCAGGGCAAGCTCTCGACAGCGGTGATGGAGCGCATCTGCAAATCCGGCACCGGTCTTTTCCCGGTGCCGAAGGAAATCAGGTTCCAATGCAGTTGTCCGGACTGGGCGTCAATGTGCAAGCACGTTGCTGCCGTACTGTACGGCGTCGGCGCGCGGCTCGACCAACAGCCGGAATTGCTCTTTGCCTTGCGCCGCGTCGATGCCAGCGATCTCGTCAAGCAGGCCGCCGCTGGCCTGCCCAAACCCACCAAACGACCCACTGCCAGCAAGGTGCTCGACGACGCGCTGGTGGCCGATGTGTTTGGCATCGAGATGGCCGACGCTTACGCGCCGCCAAGGCCTGCCGCCGGACGTAACAAGCCACCCGCAGGTAAGGCGACAGCGAAGAAGGCGACCCGGTCGGCTGTCCCGGCAACCCCCAAGCCACCTGCGACCGCCAAGACTGCGAAGACTGCGAAGACTGCGGAAGCCAATAAATCGGCGACAAGGAAGCTACCAGTCAAGCCCTCTGCCGGCCCGCGTAAATCAACAACCGGCAACGTGGTTGCCGGCAAAACAAAGGTGGCGAGCGCGCCGGCCAGCCCGAAAGAGGCTGCGACAAGCAAGCGCACCAATACTCGACTGGTGAAAGGTACGTCCCGCTAGACGCCGATTCCATTGCCCGCAACCTAGCGCCCGATGACCACCTGGAAGACCACGCCAGTCGGAACGGCGACCAGGAAATAGTCCCCGCCAACGCCCACCCACTGGTATCCGCGCGGCGGAGGTGACAGCCGATAGGCGCGCCAGTCATCGATCACGTACTGACGCTGACGGTATTCCGAGGGGACCCTTTCACCTTTATGCCAGCTGCCGGGCCCCGGGCGATCGGCGCGACGGTCAGGGCCGTACCCATGGTCCATCGGTCCTCTGCCCCTGTCACCTTCCCAGCCTCTGTCACCTTGCTGACCGTGGTCGCCGTCCCGGCCATGGTCACCATCTCGACCTCGGTCGTTGTAGCCGCGCTGGTTATCGTGATTCTGCCCATGATCGTGACCCATGGTCGGCCTTCCGCGATCATCGCCGCCGGGGCTCCTATCTTGGGCATAGCCTGCCGCCGAAGTGAGAGTACACGCCGCCAGCGCCAAGCTGGCGAACATCTTGATCTTCCGCATCTCGATCTCCAAAAACCCACGTGATTGATGGGCGTGTACCGTCCAGTCTATTCCGGGCTCCCGAGCAAACCAGTAACGAAATCGTAACGCGTACTCATCACATATCCGGCGACGCCCGCACCCGCATATCTATGCCCAGCCGATAAAGCGTGGCGCCAACCTCAGTCAGCAGCATCCTCTCCTCCCCCTGAATAGCCGGATCGGCCAGCAGCGCCGCTAGGCCGGCGCTCGCGTCGTCCATCGGTAGCTCGGTTTCCTCGTCCAGCGCCAGTGGCTCAAACGGACCACCGACGGTACAGGGTAGGGATGGGGATCAGAAGCGCGCTGCACGCGCGAGGGTCTGCGAAACAGTGCCGCAACAACCTATGACCGTGGGGACGGTGCCGAGCGCCGGACAGGTTGGCAGCTAATGGGAGCGGCGGCAATCGGCCAGGAGCGGCCAATCCCACGAAATATACTCAGGCCGCTTCGATCGACAAAGCGGCCTTTCATCAATGCAACAATCAAGCGGTGCGCGTCACGGCGAACGCATCCGCCGCCGCCACCGTATCCAGCGCTTCACGCAGCAGCGAGATCTTGCCGTCGCGTGCCACGAGCCGTCCGGCGTACATCTGGCGATAGATCTTCCCCGTTGACGGCACGAGCGCTTCAACTTCATATTCCGCGAACACCTGCTCCGGCGTTTCGATCAGAAAGCGCACGTTCCTGAACGCGAAATCCGGTACTTTCACAAGCAGCGAAGCAATGAATCCCTCGATCGATTCGGGTCCCTCCGCACGCCCGTCGATACCGAGCGACTTCAGATAAGGCAGTTCCAGCACGCCGTCGCTGGCAAAGAGCGCGGCGGCGGCACGCGGGTCGCGAATCGATTCGAGGTAGGCGAAAAGCAGTTGTTTGGCGTTGTTCATGATCGGCTCGAAAAAAGAAGGAATGGATGCGGCTTTATTGCAGACGCGTCTTCAAGGCGTTCGCCATCTGCTGCATGGCGGCGCGCGTTGGGGCGTCGGCGGCTAGTGCGTTGAGCAGGCCGAAGTCGTGGATCGTCCCCTTGTACTGCGTCGTCGTCACGTCGTTACCCGCCTGGTCGAGCCGATGTCCGTATGCTTCGCCTTCGTCGCGCAGCACGTCGAACTGCGCGGTCTGAATGAGCGTGGGCGGCAAGCCCTTCAGCTCGTCGATAGATGCGCGCAGCGGCGACGCGTAGCGTTCGTTTCGCTCGCGTTCATCGGTCGTGTACGCGTCCCAGAACCACTTCATCATGTCGCGGCTCAGGAAGTATCCATTGGCGAAGGCATCGTACGAGGCGTTGTCGAACGCGTGGTCCGTCACCGGCCACATGAGTCCCTGGAAGCGGATGGCCGGACCCTGCCGGTCCTTCGCCATCTGGCTGATGACCGCCGCCATGTTGCCGCCCACGCTGTTGCCCACGACGGCAAGCCGTGCACCATCGACGCCGATTTCCTCGCCATGTGCGGCGACCCATTTCGTCGCGGCATAGGCCTCGTTGACCGCGACCGGATAACGCGCTTCGGGAGAGGGCGTGTATTCAACGAACACCGCTGCTGCGCCCGACTGGACGACGAGGTCGCGCACGAGACGCTCGTGCGTCGGGTAATCGCCAAGAATCCAGCCGCCACCGTGGAAGAACATGAACACGGGCTGCACGCCAAGCGCATTCCGCGGCTTGAGGACGACGACCGGCACGACGAGGCCATCCTGTTCGATCGTGCGGCGCTTGACGTCGATGCCCGACACGTCGACCGGCGCGCTGCGCTGGGCGCCCGCCAGGACTTCTCGCGCCTGGACGGGCATGAGCGTTTCGATCGCCGGGCCGGTTGCGCGGTTGAGCGCATCGAGGAAGGCGACGGTTGCGGTGTCAGGCGTATTCGGCGTGGATTGCGTGTTCATCGTAATGCTCCGTTTCCGTGTGGTTGGTTGGCCTTCGACGTGATGTCGTGCAGCCGGTGGAAAGGAGAATACGGATCGCGCGATATTTGCGAAATTGAATTGTTTGAAATTCATCATTGCAAAAATGCAATGATCCTCGGCCATCCAGACTGCGGGCTCAATCTCGCCAACGCGTTACTTCGGCCATCGCCATGACGGCTCCGAGAGATGCTCCGCAAAATAATCGGACAGCGCCGCCACCTTCGCAGGACGTGCGCGCGCCGATGGCGTGACGAAGTAAAGACCGCCTTTCGTCAGTGACCAGTCGGTGAGGATCGCTTCGAGGCGGCCATCGGCCAGATATTCGCCGGCGATGAATTCGGGCAACTCGGCAATTGCGAGGCCGTCGAGCAGCGTGGGCAGCAGCGCATCGGAATTCGTCACGCGCAACGGGCCGGTCGGCACGACCGGCTCCTCCTCGCCCGCCGCGTTAGTGAAGCGCCACAAATCGCTGCGCGCGCGATACGCGTATGAAAGGCATGGCCGGCCCGCCAGTTCGCGCGGATGCGCGGGCCGCCCTTCGCGCTTCAGGTACGCGGGCGACGCCACCACGAATTGTGTGACCGCGCACAGGCGTCGCGCCACCAGCGACGAATCAGGCAGCGCGGCAATGCGCAGTGCGGCGTCAAACCCATCGGCAACCAGATCGACTGACGCATCCGAAAGATGCAGGTCGATCGACACCTCCGGGTACGCGCGAAAGAATGCGGGCAGCAGCGGCGCTACCCAGCGCAGCCCGAACGACATCGGTACAGCCAAGCGCACCAGTCCGCGCGGCTGCACCGACATCTCGCGCGCGGCGCTTTCTGCTTCTTCAGCCTGACGGTAGATCTCTCCGGCTTTCTCGCAGATCGTCCGGCCGAACTCGGTGAGCGAGAGTTGGCGCGACGTGCGGTTGAAAAGCCGCGCGCCCAGCCGGTCTTCGAGACGGGCGACGCCGCGCGACACCGTCGCCACCGACACGCCCATCGCGCGCGCCGCAGCCGCGAATGAGCCTTCCTCGGCGACCTTCGCGAACATAGCAAGTCCTTCGAAATCAGGCAGCTTCGCCATTTCCCCTCATCTTTTCATTTTTGCAACGTTGGATTGCAATCAATTCTATTTCGAAAAGCCTTGGGCGTCGATATTCTCCTCACATCGCAGCACGCAACACCGAATGCAGTCATCCACTTACCGAACGAAAGGAGAAGCACCATGGCACGCAAGCTCGACAACAAGATTGCACTCGTTACCGGCGCAACTAGCGGCATCGGCCTCGCCACTGCACAGCGTTTCGCGGCAGAAGGCGCGCACGTCTACCTCACCGGCCGCCGTCAGGCCGAACTAGATGCCGCAGTGAGGGGCATCCGCGAAGCAGGCGGCAACGCGACGGGGGTACGTGTCGATTCCACAAAGCTGGGTGAGCTCGACGCGCTGTATGCGCAGATCAAGGAAGAACAGGGGCATCTCGACGTGCTGTTCGCGAATGCCGGCGGCGGTTCGATGCTGCCGCTTGGCAGCATCACCGAAGAACACTACGACGACACCTTCGATCGCAATGTGAAGGGCGTGCTATTCACGGTGCAAAAAGCGTTGCCGCTGCTCGCCGAGGGGGCGTCGGTGATTCTTACCGGTTCAACGGCAGGCAGCGCGGGCACGGCTGCATTCAGCGTGTATTCGGCTTCGAAAGCCGCGGTGCGCGCCTTCGTACGCAGCTGGATTCTCGATCTGAAGGATCGCCGCGTCCGCGTGAATACAATCAGCCCGGGCGCGACGCGCACGCCCGGCCTGCTCGACCTCGCCGGTGACGATGCAGCCCAACGCCAGGGTCTTGCCGATTACCTGGCTGCCCAGATCCCGATGGGGCGCCTCGGCGAGCCTGGCGAGATCGCGAGCGCTGCCCTGTTCCTTGCCTCGGACGACGCGAGCTTCGTGAACGGCATCGAGCTGTTCGTCGATGGCGGGCAGCAGCAGATCTAAGCGCAGGCCGGGCGCGTGGATGCGGTCTTCGCCGATCGCATCCACGCCCGACGCGTACGCGCGCCTTGAACGGATTCACGACATGTTCGAACATCGTCCTTACCTTTCGCTTGGCGCAGTCAGGCGCGACTGGCTCGATACGCGACTGCATTTCCGCCTCGGCGAATGCGGGCGCGCCGACCATGCGCCGCTCGGCGCGCTCTATGTGTGGAACGACGATGCGTTCGCGCCGCACTCGGGCTTCGACCTGCATGCTCACCGCGGCGTGGAGATCGTGACGTGGGTGCGTTCGGGTGCGATCACGTATGAAGACGACGCGGGCAATCGCGCGCGGCTCGTCGCCGATTCCGTGCAGACGATCAGTGCGGGCGCCGCGATCCATCATACCGAGCGCAACGAGGAAAACGTGCCAGCGCGGCTATTCCAGATCTGGCTGCATCCGCGCACGCCGGGTGGCACGCCACGTTGGGCGGCGCGTATTTGTTCGCGCGGTTGTCGCGAAGGTCACTTCGTCACGCTGGCGAGTGGCGACCCAGAAGATGTGCGCGCGGGGGCGCTTCCCGTTAATGCCGACGTGCGCGTGCGCATCGCCACGCTACGCGAAGGCACGATGGTGCATCACATGTTGTCGACGCCAGGTTCGGCGTATCTGGTTGCCGATCATGGTCGGGTTGACGTGGGACCGGTCCGGCTCGCGCCGCGCGATGGCGTCGTGATCAGCGATGAAGCGCAGCTTACGATGGTTGCGCGAGACGACACCGATGTCGTGATAGTCGAGCTTTTGCGGTAGAGACATTGTGCCGTTGGGCTCGAGCGCGACGACATTCCCCCTGGTTTCCGCGTTTTCCGCAAGACTCGGTTTGGTAGCTTTAATTGGCTGTTTTGCGATAAGAACCCGACGTTGATCCTGCGTGGCCGGATAACAGGTTCCTACCTCAGGCTCGAAAACCAAAGATATCCGTCAAACCGGTCCCCATCAAAAAACACGAAAAGGAAAATCCGGCGATCATCGCTATTCTTGCCACCGAGGTCAATCACGCCTTCCTCGTAGTAGTACGTCCACACGGTACGCGGCGAGTCCTGCCAGGGCATCATCGAGCGCCCGCGGCCGGCGGGACTGCCCAGAGTCGCCAGAACCCCCTGCTGCGTGGATTTGCCGACCTGCAGTGAGCTGCCCAGCGCGGTCACGTCGGGCTTGCTCCCTGCGCGCACCTGGATGGGGCCGCAGCCGGCCAGCAGGCCAAGCGCCAGTGTCAGATGCAGAAGCAGAAGCACTGCGGCCAGTCTCATTGCTTGCTCTCCAACAGTTGTCCGGATGAAAACCACATGTATCCCGCGTAGACATCTTCTTCCATAAATACGAGCAGCATCTTGAGCTTCACCTTTTTGCCGTCGGATTGTGTGTACTCATAAAGCCAGACCTGCTGTCCGGGTTGGTCGGCAGCAAACCTGACCTGCCCGCGGCCACGCGGCACGCCAAGCACGGAAACGACTTCGTTCGCGCTGGAGATGCCAATCTTCAGCGTAGGCAATTGCTCGACTCGCGGCATGGAGCCAAAGCTCATGGTGGTCGCGCAGCCAGCCATGAGGGCAAGCCCGAGCAGCAGCATGAGCCCGCTGGCAAGCCGGCACAATGCGCCGATACCCGCCAGATCATCGATCAGCCGTCGACGTGAGCGCATTTGAACTCCAGAGATAGCCGTCGAAGATGTCTGCTTTGAAGAAGACAAGGAGGATCTGCTGGCGCTCCTTCATGATGACTGCACCATCGCCCGACTTCGTGTCCGTGACTTCGATATCGTCGTAGTACCAGATCTCGCGCGGCCCGGCGCCCAGCGCCAGTGCGCCGCTCGCGGCCAAGCGCGCCATCTCGCTGCGACCAGTGCCGTTCGGCACGCCGAGCAGCCGCTGCACATCCGCCTTGGTCGAAATGCCGCGCCGCAGTTGCTTCTCAATCAGCGTGGCGTTGGGAAACACACCGGTCGTAGCGGTCTGCGCCTGCACAGGCGAGGCCTGCAGTGCGATGCCTAGTAATAATCCGGCGGTCAGCACCAGGCGCGCTTTGATGCGGGTCATCGCTATCCTTCCTCTTAAAAGGTGCATTCACTTGCCCGGTACAAAATCGGGAGCCAGCAGGCGCAGTTGCCTCACAACATCGTCAATCGCAGAGGCCAGGATTATCTTGTCCGCGCCGACCGAATATAATCCGCCCGCCTGCACTGTGGCCCGGCCGCGGACCAGAGCAATCGTTTCTCCTGTAGCGGAATCCGTGATCATCACGGCAACCTGCCCGGAGGTGGTGCCCCAACTTGGCAACAGCCAGCGTTTGAAGGCGCTGCCTTCCTCAAAGGCTGAAATATCGCAGGTCAACACGTAACGCCCGTCGGGCTCCAGTTCGAACCCGGCGGCTTCCTTAAGCTTTGCAGTTAGAGCCTCGGTGGCTTCGCGGCCAAGATCCCGGCCGGCGTATCCGGTGCGGTCAACGCACGCCTGCACCTGCAGCGGCATGCGCCCGCTCATGCCGGCAACAGGGTGCAGATCGGACACGGATTCCTTTGCGGCAAGGTAGGAAGCGCAGCCTTCAAGGGCGAACAGCCCGGTCAGAGCCAGCGCAGAGGCGGAAAAAATTCGCATGGCATGCCTTGTGCACGAAACGGCAAGGGGAAGGCAGGTTCTTTCCACCGAGGGTATCGGAGAAAATCCTCCCATGCCCTCGCCGCAAGGCGGTCTTATTCGAAGAATTTAGTGCCTGCCGCCCTCTTGTCAAGCCACTCATGGGCGCAGCCCCGGTGTCCGCAGCGCCGTTTTTGGGAGGCGAGAAACTGGCGGCCGCTTCTCGACGGCGACCGGTTCCGCATGCGGCCATTCATTCTTGGCCCGTCCGGACAGCCAGTGGAGGAACTTGTGCCAGATTTCCACCTGGACTTCCTGAGGGGATGGTTCAGACGCTTCATCCTGCGGACGGATCTGCCGGATCAGGATGCCCACATCTGGACTCGCTTCTGTCCATGGGACACGCCGGTATTCCTGACCCACTTGATTGCACACAGCGTCGACAAGATTTTCACGTCGTCAAGCTGGGCGGAAGCACAGGACAAGCATCAACGCGTTGCGGAAAAGGCCAAGCGTTTACTGCCGCGCGTGGCGAAGTGACCGCCATGGCACCCGAGTTCCCTATCGGCCCGGACGGCCGGTGCCTGTATCCGAAGCGCACGGCCGCCGAGCTGCGCGCCAACAAGTTGCAGAAAGCATACGGCGGGGGCTGCCACATGTCGCACGCGCAGATCCTAGAGACTTTTCGGGCCGAGATCCGTGGCGAACCCTGCATCGAGGAACGGGAGGCTTGGGAAGAAGAGTTCTTCGGACCAGCCATGCAGAGCGTTTACACTCGACAGCGCACCCAGAACCGCGGCGGATAGCGCACGCGGCGCCAACAGGAGGCACCGTGGACGTAGTTGCAGCATTCACACTCGCAAAAGCAGCCATTGAGATGGCTAAAGGGATGTCGTCCCTAGCAAGAGTTATTACAAGCAACGGCCGACAACGCCGCCCTCCAGGCGCAGAGGGACTATTTCGGCGCGCATAGCGTGAGTCAAGAGCGATGTGCAATAACTACGCCCCGGTCCAGCGGCAATTGCTGCGCGACGTCTACGGCATCGAGCCGCCGATGGATTACCCGCCGGAGACATGGCCGGACTATGCCGCGCCGCTGATCGTGGCCGACAGCGAAGGCAGCCGCCAGGCGCTGGTGGGCACGTTCGGCATGGTACCCAAGACCCGCATCCCGCCGGGCGTGGCCAAGTTTGACACCACCAACGCGCGATCGGAGACGGTCGGCGAGAAGCGGTCGTTCTCGGGGCCGTGGAAGAAGGGCCAGCTCTGCCTGGTGCCGGCCACGAGCTTCTACGAACCCTTCTACGACCCCGATCAGGAGAAGCCCAAGTCCGTGCGCTGGCGCATCTGGCTCAAGGACCAGCCTGACTTCGCGATCGCTGGCTTGTGGCGGGCGTGGCCGAGCGAGGCAGGCGCCGAGTTGTTCAGCTTCACCATGCTGACCATCAACTCGGACAAGCACCCGCTGATGAACCGCTTCCATGCCCCAGGCAAGGAAAAACGGATGATCGTCATCGTGCCGCGGACGCAGTGGGATGACTGGCTGCGTTGCCGGGATACTGAGCGGGCACGGAGTTTCATGAGGCCCTACCCGGCGGAGTTGATGGATGCGGAGCCTGCGCCACGTGCCCCAAAAGCATTGTGAGGCGAATCCAACTCAACGTCTCCAGCGGGGATTAATCCAAGGCCTGCGCAACAGTTCAGGCGGGCAACCTGACCGTGGGTGAATTTTGGGTGAACTGGGTGAAAGGACTAGACAGAAACAGAAAGAACCTACCGAGTCGAATTACCGGTAAGCCCTTGTTTTTCAAGGCTTTCGGCAGTACCGGAAAGCCCTGGAAATGGTGCGAGGGAGGGGAAGCGTGAAGCACTAAGTATCAAGCACTTACGTATCGCATGCGGAGCCGAAGGGGAAATCCGCATTGCGGACATTGAGCGTCTGGAGGAGCGAATGAGATCTCTACATGCCCGCCCCGCTCCTAGCGCAACAGTCCAGGATCATCACAGTTGTTCTGAGCGCTATTGCAGTACGGACTTGTTCAGGGCCGTACTGTTAGGGTCGCATGGATCCCCCGATTTTGGTGCCTTGATGCTTGCGAATTTGATGACTAGGGTGTTGCCTGCAGTTGTTGTCTTGCTTCTATCAAACGTTCCCGATGGTGCCAACTGTCCGATTACCGGGAAAGTGACCGAGATGCCACCGGCAACCTTATCTTCGACCGTCAGCCCTAGGGTGAGTTCGATATCACTAAGGTAGACGCCAAGCCTCTGATGTTTTTCACATTCAGCCGCGCGGGCCTCTGCAATCTGCGTGCTGATCTGCTTAAGAACATCACTCAAGGGCTTTGTGACCATCGGTTGCTGTTGGGGCTGAACTGTACAGCACGCAGAAAGCAGCCCCGCACCAAAGAGACAACAGAATCGGGACGTTGCCATGAGGCCTCTCCAAGGCATGAACACCTAGCGAAGTAGACATCAGAGTGTCTGATGGGTGTGTTCGGTAATGCACATAACGGCAGCTTCGCTAAAGTCGGGCAGGGGTCCGGAAAAAGGTAACCTCAGTAACTTGACGCACGGAATATCGCGGAAAGCCTTACCAGACAACGGATTCCAGCTTTCTGGCTGAAGGTAACTTCGGGGTAACCTGGAGGTAATTAGTTACCTTCTTGAAGAGTAATTTCCCTCTTACCCGACCTTCAATAAAATCAACTACTTAGAAGTAGGTTACCTTCTTGGTTACCCCGGATTACCTTCCGAAGGTAACCATCCACCCCTTACAAATCAAGTACTTAGATGCGATTTTCGGGGGCGGTTAGCGAAGTTACCTTTTTCCGGAGGCGGCCCTGGATCTCAACTTCCTGGCGCAGCGGTAACCGCCCCGTTCGCTCCCTGGCTGACAGGCTCGATGTGCCTTTATGCGCATAAATCTGCATGAATTGGCGAGATCCGTCCTCAACCGCTCCGCTCGCTCTGGCCGGCGCCACCGGTCTGTGTGCACCTGCAGAAAAGGAACTCGATAAAGTGGGCCGGCGAGGCGGGGTCTCAACCGCGCGCGGAGACCGCAATCAGCCACGCCCTTGGAATTTCACGATATGAAATTCCGAACAGGGACCCTTTGCGCAGCGAGGACGGGCACAAAGGCCATCGGCGCTATGAAGCATGGGTATAGCAGGTGCACTGTACGCACGGGGCCATCTCTGGCGATGAACTTCGGCTTGGCAGGCTAAGGAAGATAGAATTGGCGGAATCGCGAAAAAGCTTTACAGTGCGGCGTAACCGTCCCAAATTTAGAGAACGTTTTCCAATGACTACAAGCGCAGCCGCGAAAAAGACAGCAGCAACAACCCGTAGGCCTTCGCCTGCTGCTACCAAAGTAGCTGCGAAGTCAAGACCAACGGCTAAGACAGGACGAAAGCGCACTAGCAAAGCAGACCTCCCTCGAGAAGAGGAAAACAAAAGCAGCCAAGGGCCCGTTCTGGACCTTCCCGAAGGCGACTCCCTGGAGATCGAACCATCGCGACTGCTTCTTGACCCCGATAACCTCCGGTTACTCGAACGAGTGGGTGAAACTTTCCAGAATTTGGAACTTAAACTCTATGGACAGCCTTCAATCCAGAAGAAGCTATTCGACGTCATCAACAGCGATCCCCGATTCGATATCGGCTCGCTGGCAGCCTCAATTGCAAATAACGGATTTCTGAAGCATGAACGCCTAATTGTCGCCAGATATGACGGAGAGAAGTTCCTCGTCCTTGAAGGTAACAGACGGGTAACGGCTGTACGCAGACTTCTCGAGGAGAATGGACCCACTCTTCAGAAGCTGCGCCCAACTGTGCGCGAGTCGCTCCAAACCCTTCCCTGCTTCGTTCTAAAGGGATCTGTAATTGGTACATCAACGCAGCAGTTAGCGGCATATCGGCGGGCATCTGAAATTTATATTGGCATGCGGCATCTCATGGGTGCCAAGAGCTGGGAGCCAGCAAGCAGGTATGAATTCCAGTCGAGACTCATCTTTGATGAGGGCTGGAGTGCATCGGATGTCGCCGAGCGATTTGGCCGAAAAAAAGCTGAAGTCCTTCGCGATCTTAAAGCCCACGTTTTGTATCATGACTTTGTAAAGTTCGAGCGCGCAAATTCCATTGAGCACTCGCTTACCTACAACGCATTCGCAGAAGCTGCCCGGGCACCTGTAATATCTCAATGGCTCGAGTGGTCGGCCGATGAGATGCAATATCTAAATCGGGAAAATGAGGATGCCTTTTTCCATTATCTGATTACCAGACTTAGAGGCGCATCATCCAGCAGTGAGGATACCGATGATGACCTCGTGCCGGAACTGTCAGCCGAAATGGCTGTTCGCAGGCTTCGCGACATGCTCAGATTGGAAGACCCGACTATTGTGGAGTCGTTGCTCGACCGCGACTTCAAGTCCGCTGAGATTTTGTTTGAGGAGCGGAAAGAAGGTGCATTACCCAAGAAGATTGCTAGTTTCACTAGAACGCTGAAGCGAACGACCACAGAAGACCTTACTGACTCGCCAGAGACTGAAGCAAGGCTATTAGAATTGCACAAGCAGGTCACAAAAATGCTGTCCATGATAAAGGCGTTGTCCGGCGAATAAGATGACCTTGACTAGTGCGGATATTCGGCGAGTGATTAATCACGCCTGTGCGCTTGACTTTGATGCGCCGGAAAAGTCCATCGAAGACTTTTTTGGGGACGTTTTGGGTCTAAATGCAATCCAACGGGCAGGCGTATTTCCCGACCCAGATTTAACCGGAACTGGAGCAGTGACCGTCGGCCGTCTCACCTGCGCGCGCGACGAATTGCTTCGGGACAAAGGCGAGGTCCCCTCCTTCATCATCTTTCACAGAAAGCCCCAGAATCGGACGTTTATTTCTGGGATCTCCACATACCTGAGGCTTAAAGGACTGCCTTCAGACTACCCCGCCGACTTCCTGACCCGGATAGGGAGGCATCGCGCCATTCGCCGAGAGCTGCTGCAACTTGACCAGGGCCACAAGCTTGAAGTTGTGGCCGCTGCCATTTTGTCTGCCGCATGTCACTACGGCGAAGCTACGAAGGGCTCTGGAGATCAAGGGGTAGACGCCATCGCATGGAATCAACTGATCCACATTGAGGACGCATTTCTAGATGGCCTCATTGGTGACAAGGTCATTCGACCCGGCCATCGCGTCATGGTCGTCGCGTCGTCGAAAGCCGCGATTGGTTCTGACCCTGATAACTTGAAAGTAATCAACCCAGCGCACATACGGGAGTTAGTTGGTAGTTGGCTCATCCAGAGAAGCGAGAGCGGTCACTGGAGAAGTTTTGGCATCCAGATGCTGACGCCATTGCAGTTGGTACTGGTCACGACGTATCGCCTGAGCGAAGAGTCAAAAGCCGAATGCCAGCGACTCGGCGTTCAAGTCTGGAGCGTGCCGGAGCTTGTATATTTGATTTGTCGCTATGCGCCTTCTACGGTCTTTCCTAACGGACGACGATCCACGTTTTCAGCCCGCGGCTTTGCTGATTGGTGGCAGGCAAAGGAGCCCACCCGGTTGAGGCCCGAACTTGCGTGATATTCGGCCGCTATGCGAGCGCCGTTAGGCCGCCGCCCGTCTGCTTAGGCCGAAAATTGGCCGATCTGGCGACAGTCTGTAAATGGCCAAAATTGGTTCCCCCCACACGCTGAACCCTTTTTATAGCTCGGCCGATATCACCTTGTCGCCCACGGCGCTGTCGATTCAGGCATTCCTGAGTTGGCTCACGGTAGTGGGCCTCCCACCTCATTGCAAAGGCTGTAGGCATCAAAGCGCACCACCTCCGCACCAAGCCATTCGTTGACCTCCATCAGCCGGTTCTGCAAAGGCTTCACCTCATTGCACGCGAAGACCTCCGCCGCCTTCGCCGCATCCCCGAACCCACCGGTGTTGTGTGGAATGATCCCAATCAGTTGCGGCGGCACGCGATGCGCGGACAACTGATCATCGCGCGTAATGTTCTTCACGTTCCAGAATTCATCCTTGGCCGCCACTTCCGACACCGGCAACAGCTGGATGCCGTCCTTCTTCCCATTTGGCGCGTACATGAACAGGTTCCGGAAATTCCCCGGCCCCTTGCTGTCCTTGAGCGCCTGGCGAAGCGTATCGACGTCTTCCTGCTTCTGCGCGGCGTCCGTCATGTACAGGATGAAGCCGGCGTGGCTACCGTTCTTGTAGTAGCGGCGGCGGAACAGCGTGGCCGATTCGTTCAGCCAGGTGGCATTGAGCGCAGAGAGATACTCGGGCAAGCCATACACCTCCTGGTTGATGTCCGGCTCGAGCAAATGGAAGACGCTGCCCGGCCTGAACTCATGCGGCTGCTGCCAGTTTTGCACCCACCAGTAGCTGGCCAGGTCAATGCCGCGGCGCATGTACTTCGCCAGCGCGGGCTCCAGGCTGACGGGGCGGCCCAGCACGTTGTCGCGCCGTTCGAGGTACGCGTTGCCGAAGATGAGAAAGTCCAGCACCCAGCGCGCGAACGCCGAGCGTGACAGCAGCTTGTGCGGCACGAAGGTGGATACCAGGATGTTGCGCTTCACATAGATGGGCGAGCTGTGATGCACGGCCGCGCGGAACGACCGCGCCAGACCATCCCACGACATAGGTGGCTCATACCATTTCCCCATGCGCTGGCACTCCACATAGTCCAACAGCTCGCGCCGGTCGAGCACGGCGATGGGATCGCCAAAGCTGAACGCCTCAGCAGAGGCGGCAGGCGCTGCATGCGCCTCGGCTGGGTTCGTTGCGCGTGCGCCGCGTGGCGACTTTCTTCGACTCATGACAGCTCCATGATGCTGGAATTGGTGGTGGTGACGCCTTCGATGGGTTCGTGCGAAAGCGCATGCATGCAGGCCCACGCGAGATCCGCGTGGCTGGTTTCCTCCGAGCGGCCGGCCTGGTACGTGACCCGGCCGCCGGCGGCGGTGGTGGTCTTCTTGATGGACATGAAGGACGCGGCGAAGTCGGTCCAGCCGGCGTCGTATTCCAACCGGCCCTTGCTGATGACGTCGTTCGCCTTGAGCACCAGGCCAGTCTTGACGTCGACCGAATACGTGAAGCCCTCCGCTCCGGGAAAGAACTTCTGCGCCAGCTTGAACACGGCATCGCCGATACCAGTACGGTCAATGCCGATGTAGCTCACGTTGTAGCGCTCGGTCACGCGCTGGATTGCGGCAGCCTGCTCTTCGTAGTCAATGCCGCGGAACTGATGCTTCTCCAGTACGCGGAACTTGCCACCGGCCACCAGCGGCGGCGCCACGACAACTAGCGCGGCGCTGTCGCCACCACCGCCGTTCGGGTCGTAGCCCACCCACACCTCGCGGTTGCCGAACGGCCGTGGCGACCAGTGCCGGAAGTCTTCCCACACCTCCCAGCTATCGACCATGCAACGCATCATCACCGAGAGCGGGAAGACGGAGGCGTTGTCATCGATGAACCCGCACATCAGCAGGTTCTCGAAATCGGCGTCGCTGTATTCGAGGCGGAGCTGGTCCAGGTCGAACAGGTTGCAACCACCACGCACGGCATCTTCCACGGTAACAATCTGACGCCACTGTCCATCTCCGCACCGCTTGCCATGCTGCAGGCTGGCATGGTCGATATCGACCTGTACCCGCGCCTCCTTCTTCCGACCGCGATTGAACAGCGCGCCGGACCAAAACGGATAAGCCTCATGCGCCAGACTGGACGGCGTCGAGAAATAGGTTTGCCTCCACCTGGCATGAATCGCCATGCCAGACGCCACCTTCCGCAGCTCCTGGAAGCGCTGAATCCAGAAGTACTCGTCCACGTAAAGATTGCCGTGATAGCTCTGCGCCGTGCGTGCATTGGTCCCGAGGAAGTACAGCGTGGCGCCATTCGGCAGCACGATGGGATCGCCCCGTAGCTCAACGCCCGCGGCGTCGCGGGCGAACTGGATGATGTACTGCTTGAAGACGTGCGCCTGCGCCTTACTGGCCGACAGGAAGACCTGGTTGCGCCCCGTGGTCAGCGCGTCGATGAAGGCCTCCCGCGCGAAGTACCATGTGGCCCCGATCTGCCGGCTCTTGAGGATATTGCGGATGCGCTCGGTCAGCCCCGCCTCGTACCAGCGCTTCTGGTAGCCGAAGAGCGAATCCATGAACGCATCCTGCAACTGCGTCTGCTGTTCCTCGCTGACCGCATTGCGCTCCGGCGCCTTTCTCGGACCCTTGTTCCGGTTCGCCACGTTCGGGTTCAGGTCCGCCTCATTTCGGCTGACCTCGTACCGCCGCACGCGCGCCAGTCGCTCCATCTGCCGGCCCAGCAGGTCGATCTCCTTGAAGTCCTTCCCCTCTTTCGCTTCCTTGGCGATCAGCTGTGCCATGCGCGCTTCGATGCAGGTGCTCACCCGCTCCACCGGGTCCGCCGCATCCCACGCGTCGCGCCGCTTCCAACTGTAGACCGTGGCTGCGGTGATGCCCAGCATCTCGGCGATGCGCGCAATGCGATAGCCCTGCCAGTAGAGCGCCCGAGCGCGCCGGCGAGGGTCCATCACCGCTTCGACAGGGACTGTTAAGAGGGCTTGCGTATCCATGCCGCCACGCTACCCGCCGCGCGCGCGCGTGCCACGCCGCCCATGTTGTGTACGGCCAGCTCACAACACCCCGACATTGCCCGCGCGTGCCCCGCCGCAGAAGATGGCATCACCACGACGCATCGCCAAACACGAGGACACCATGGCCGCCAAGACCAAGTTTTTCCGCATCGCTACCGAAGGCGCAACCAGCGATGGCCGCACGATTGACCGCAACATGCTGCTGCAGATGGCTGCCAGCTACGATCCCAAGACCTACGGCGCACGCGTCAACCTGGAGCACATCCGCGGCTATGACCCCACTGGCCCGTTCAGAGCCTACGGCGACGTGATCGCGCTCAAGACCGAGGAAGAGGACGGCAAACTCGGCCTGTATGCGCAGATCGACCCAACCTCTGAGCTGGTGGCGCTCAACAAGGCACGCCAGAAAATCTACTGCTCCATGGAGATCCAACCCAACTTCGCCGACACCGGCGAAGCCTACCTGGTCGGCCTGGCCGTCACCGACAACCCCGCCAGCCTCGGATGCGAGATGCTGCAATTCAGCGCCAAGGCGAAACAGAACCCGCTGGCCGAACGCAAGCAGGAGCCGGACAACCTCTTCTCCGAGGCCGTCGAGGTCTCCCTCGAGTTCGAACCCGCGCAGACCACCGCGGCTGTAAAGCCCGGATTCGCGGCCAGCATCAAGAAGCTGTTCGCCAGACAGCAGGAAACCGATGCCGGAAACGCCGACATGCAAGAAGCCGTGCAAACCATCGCTCAGCAACTGCAGGCACTTGGCGAACAGTTCTCCACCGCCATCGATGGCATCAACCAGCAGCTCGCCCAACTCAAGACGAGCCAGGACAAGGACAAAGAAGCCTTCACAGCCCTGAAGAGCTCGCTCGACAAAGCCGAAACCTTCGCCCGCCGCCCCCCCGCCACCGGCGGCAGCGGCGACGCCATCAAGACCGATTGCTGACCCAGCCTCCGGCCAGCGCACCTCACTCATCCATCCGGAGCCACCACAATGCGTAACGACACCCGCGTCCTGTTCCAGCAGTTCGCCGACACCATCGCCCAGCTCAACAGCGTGCAGCGCGTCGACCGTAAGTTCTCGGTCGAGCCCAGCGTGCAGCAGACGCTGGAAACCAAGATCCAGGAATCCAGCCAGTTCCTCAAATCGATCAACATCTATCCGGTCCTGGAACTGGAAGGCGAGAAGATTGGCCTGGGCGTATCCGGCCCCGCCGCCAGCACCACGGACACCTCCAAGCGGGATCGCCAGACCAGCGACCTCGCCACCCTCGACGACCGCCGGTACCGCTGCGAGAAGACCGACTCCGACACGCACATCACTTACCAGAAGCTGGACGCCTGGGCCAAGTTCCCCGACTTCCAGACGCGCATCCGCGACGCCATCATCAAGCGCCAGGCGCTGGACCGCATGATCATCGGCTTCAACGGCATGCGACGGGAGGCGGACTCCGATCGCTCGGCCAACCCGCTCCTGCAGGACGTCAACAAGGGCTGGCTGCAGCATATGCGCGAGCAAGCGCCGCAGCGCGTCATGAAGGAAGGCAAGCGCGGCGGCACGATCGCCGTCGGCAAAAACGGCGACTATGCCAACCTGGACGCCCTGGTGTTCGACCTGGTCAATGAGATGCTGGAACCCTGGTACCAGGAAGACCCCGACCTGGTGGTGATCTGCGGCCGCAAGCTGCTAGCCGACAAGTACTTCCCGGTGGTGAACCAGAACCACGCACCCACGGAGACCCTTGCAGCGGATCTGGTCATCAGCCAGAAGCGCATCGGCAACCTCCCGGCGGTGCGCGTGCCCTACTTCCCGCCCGCCGGCCTGCTGGTGACTAAGCTGGAGAACCTCTCGCTCTACTACCAGTCCGGCGCGCGTCGCCGTACCATCATCGATAACGCGCGCCGCGACCGGATCGAGAACTTCGAGTCCAGCAACGATGCCTACGTCATCGAAGACCTGGGCTGCGCCACGCTGGCCGAGAACATCGAGGTGCTGGAATGAGCAGCCCGGCCCGCCACCACTTCCTGCGCGTCTCCGCCACCCAGGCCGCGGCAATCGAGCAGGCCGGGAACCCGCTGCGCCATGCCACCGGCCACGAGCTCATGCTGGCCCAACTGGCGGACCACAAACGGCAGCTCAAGCTGGTGCAGTCCATCGAGCGCAAGGCCGAGCTCAAGCGCGTGCTGCTGCCCGAGTACGCAGCCTGGATCGAAGGCGTGCTGGAGGCCGATGCCGGCGTGCAGGACGAGGTCTTCATGACTGTCATGGTCTGGTTCATCGATATCGGCGACTTTGCCGGCGCCCTGCCCCTGGCGATGTACGCCATCCGGCACCAGCTCGCCATGCCCGACCAGTATCAGCGCACCACCGCCTGCCTGATTGCGGAGGAGTACGCCACCATGGGCATCAAGGCAGCCGAGGCCGGCCAGGCCGTCGATGTGGACACGCTAGTTGCGGTCGTGAACCTAACCGCCGACCAGGACATGCCCGACGAGGTGCGCGCCAAGCTCCACAAGGCCGTCGGCTACGCGCAGCTGAGTGTGCTCGATGCCAGCCCTCCCGACGCGCAGCCACACCACCGCGCCTTCGCTCTGAGCTCGCTCAAACGCGCGCTGGAATTGCACGACAAGGTCGGCGTGAAGAAAGACATCGAGAAGCTCGAACGCGAGCTAAAGAACGCAGCCCAGGCCGATACCAAAAAAGGGACCGGCAAGGCCTGACACCGAGCGTGACCCCGCGCACCAGGCGGCACGGGGCGAGCTTCCGGCATGCCGCGATCCCTCGCCCCGTCCACCGCCTCTAATTCAAGACGCCCATGTCCTCTTTCATCGCAGCTGCACCGCCCGACACAGCGCAGGAAATCATCCGCAACGACGGATTCTTCCCCGACCTGGACGTGGCGCACGCCCTAAAGGCCATGCGCCTCGATGGCACTGTGACTCCCGAGCGCCTGCGTGCCGCCCTCGTGGAGGCAGCACTTTCCACCAACGAGGAACTGGCCAACTGGAAGGCCCGGCAGTACGCCGCCGGCCACACCACCCTGCGAGAGATCCCCACGCCGGAGATCGACGGCCAATCGGCCCACCTGCACCGCTACCAGCGAGCCGTGTACTGCATGGCCCGGGCCAGTCGGATTGAGCGCTACCCGGACTTCGACGCGACCGCCGCCGGCGACCGCAAGGGCGAAGTACTCCTGCTCGCTGTCGACGACCTGCGCCGCGACGCCCGCTGGGCCATCAGCGACATGCTGGGCATCCCGCGCAGCACCGTGGCGCTGATCTGATGCGCGCGCGGGCCATGCAGGGCGACACCGTGGACGCGATCTGCCAGCGCGTCTACGGCCGCACCGCCGGCGTCACTGAGGCCGTGCTCGAAGCCAATCCCGGCCTGGCCGATCTTGGCCCGGTCCTGCCCAACGGCACAGAGCTTGAATTGCCCGACAACCCGCCACAGCCTGCCATCCAACGCGTGCAGCTGTGGGACTGATCAAAGGAGCCGTCATGGCTGAACCCATCGCCGCCAGCTCCGCCACCGCCGTCGCGGTGACGGCCGCCGGCGCCATCTCCCTGCTGCCTGGCGTGGACGCCGGCACCGTGCTCGGCGCCTTCGCCGGCGCCGCCGTGTTCGTCCTCAACTCGGAAGATCTCGGCCCGCTCAAGAAGATGGCCTTCCTGGCACTGTCCGTCATTGCCGGCTGCATGTCGGCACCGCTCACCGCCTACCTGATCGACTGGGCGCTACCGCCGGAGGCTGAGGTAAGCCATGGCGTCGGCGCCCTCGTGGCGTCCGCCGTGGTGGTCAAGCTGCTGCTGGCGCTGATCCGCGTTGCCGACAACGGCGACAAGATGTTCGCCCTCTTCAAGGGCGGTACCCGAGGAGACCGCAAATGACCCTGCTGTTCACCCTGCACGCCATCCTGTGCGCCCTGATCGCCGTGCGCTTGCTGCTCTTCCGCCGGCATGGCGCGGTCTACCGGCCGTGGGCCGCCCGGCTCGCCTACGGCATGATCGTGGTGACCGCTGCTGCGCCCATCGGCGTGCTGTTCGGCCGGTACGACTGGGCGATGCTGGCTCAGATCGGCATCACCGCCATCCTCTGCGTCGCCGTCTACACCGTGCGCGGCAATGTGGTCGAGCTGTTCCGCATGGACGACGGCCGGGGCTCCTGGCTGCTCCGCCTGCTGCGGAGGTGCCCATGACCATCCTGCGACGCGGCAGCAGCGGCGATGACGTGCTGGAACTGCAACGGCTGCTCCGGCTCCGTGGCGCCACCCTACCCCTGACCTCCCACTTCGGCATCCAGACCGACGCCGCTGTGCGTGCCGCCCAGGCGCGCTACGGCCTGGTCATCGATGGCATCGCCGGGCCGAAGACCTTTGTCGCCCTCCAGATCGACGGACGCCAGCCGGGACACCTGGCTGCTGCCGATCTGCAACGTGCTGCCGACAAGCTAGCCCTGCCCTTGGCCGTGGTGCGCGCCGTGAATGAAGTGGAGAGCCGCGGCACCGGCTTCCTGCCCGATGGCCGCCCCGCGATTCTCTTCGAACGGCACATCATGTATCGGCAGCTCCGCCTGGCAAAGCTGGATGCCGATGACTTGGCCAAAGGCTTCCCCAAGCTAGTGAACCCCGCCCGCGGCGGCTACATGGGCGGCGCCAGCGAGCATGTACGGCTGGCCGGCGCCATGCACATCCATCGCGACAGCGCGTTGGAATCGGCAAGCTGGGGGCTCTTCCAGATCATGGGCTTTCATTGGCTGCGGCTCGGCTATGCCAGCGTGCTCGCCTACACCGATGCCATGCGCACCGGCGAGCCCGCGCAACTTGGAGCCTTCGTGCGCTTTGTCGAAACCGATCCCGCGCTACACAAGGCACTGAAGACCCGCAAATGGGATACCTTCGCCAGCATTTATAACGGCGCGGCCTACAAGGCGAACCTGTACGACATCAAGCTGGCGCGCGCTTATGAGCGTTACCAGGCAGAGGAGCAGGCAACCGTATGAAGCGCTCGCTCGCCATCGCACTCACCCTGCTGGTCGCGCTGGCGGCAGCAGCTACTGCCGGCGCCTCGGCGGTCGGCAGCTACCGTGCGGCGCAGCAACGCGCTACCGAGGCACAACGCACGGTTGCAGCGCTACGCATCCAGCTGGACAACGCCCAAGGCGCCACGGAGTACGTCACCCGGTACGTCGATCGCGTGCGCGAGATCCGAATCAAGGGCGACACCATCATCAAGGAGGTACCCCGCTATGTTTCCCCGCAAGCTGATGCCGCTTGTATTGTCCCTGTCGGCTTTGTCCGGATGCACGACGCCGCAGCAGCCGGCGTCTTGCCAGATCCAGGTACCGGCGATGCTGATGCGGCCCCCGCAGGCCTTGCGCTCTCTACCGTCGGCGCCACCGTTGCCGACAACTACACAACCAGCCACGCCAACGCCGAACAGCTAGCCCGGCTCCAGGCCATGCTACGCGCCCAGGGCGTGACCGTCATTGGAGACGACAACCCATGATGAAGCCCAACGACCTCCGGCAAGCGCTAACCGCCGCGGTACCGGAACTGCAACGCAACCCCGACAAGCTGCACATCTTCGTGGACGAAGGCCGCGTCGTGGCTACCGGCAGCAAAACGCTCTCCTTCGAGTACCAGTACACGCTGACGCTGATCGTGACGGACTATGCCGACAACTCGGACACCATCACGGTGCCGGTGCTGGCCTGGCTGCGCGCCAACCAGCCGGAGCTATTCTTCAACCCGGATCGGCGGGAAGATGGCTTCAAGTTTGAGGCAGACATCCTCAACCACACCACTGTCGATATCGCCATCAAGCTGGCGCTCACCGAGCGCGTAACAGTCCGCGTGGCCGGCAGCGGCTACAGCATCACGCACGAGCCGGAGCCGGTGAACGAGTACGACGATCCCTCCACCTGGCGGCCGGTGGTGCCATGAGCGATCTTCACGAGTTGGAGTCCTGGTTGGGCGGGCTGCTGGTCAACGTCGATGCGCCCGCGCGCCGCGCGCTGGCGCGGGCCGTGGCGGCGGAGATGCGGCGCCGCCAGGTCAAGCGGATTGCCGCGCAGCGCAACCCCGATGGGTCGGCGTATGAGCCGCGCAAGCCGCAACTGCGGCAGCGGCCTGGACGAATACGCCGCACGATGTTCGCGCGGCTGCGCACTGCACGGTTCCTGAAGGCCGAATCTGATGAAAACGCTGCCGTGGTCACATTCATCGGGCGCGCGCGCCGAATTGCGGAAGTGCATCACTTTGGGCTGAGGGATCGCGTCAACAAGGCAGGCCTAGAAGCGCAGTACCCCAAGCGCGAATTGCTAGGCTTCGACGATGCAATGGTGTCGGCACTGACCGACGCCATCGTTGCGCACATCGCGGGCTAAACCACTGCTACCTACGCATCAAACTTAGCCTCGCATCAACGCCTGGCGGGCGGCACCGAGCGTCAGTTCAAGGCAGACCACCGGCAGCGGAATCCAGAGGATCGGAAACCAGAAGATCTTCCCACCTATCTGCGTCACTGCAGAACAAAGGATATTGGCGCGCCGGTTGCAAAGATTTAGTACTTCGGCGCGCTGACGCTGCCAGCCTAGCGTTGTTGTAGTGGCAGAAATGACAACATCGAATGAATGACCATCCCGCGCGCGCAAGGCAATCTTGCCGCATGGACCTCGCCGAACTCGCTCGTCTCCTCGAAAACCTCCTCCGCCTCGGCACCGTCGCCGCCGTGCAGACAGGCAATCCGCCCCGCGTCCGCGTCCAAACCGGCGGTCTCACCACCACCTGGCTACCCTGGGCCGAGCGCCGCGCCGGCAAAACACGCACCTGGAACCCACCCACCGTCGGCGAGCAGGTTCTGCTCCTCTGCCCGAGCGGCGACGTCGCCAACGGCATCGTCCTGACCGGCATCCCTTCGGACGCAACCGACGTTCCCAGCCACAGCGCAAACGAGACCGTCACGAGCTACCCGGACGGCGCCCTCACCCGCTACGACCACGCCACCAGCGAGTTGGCCATCACCGGCGTCAAGACCATCCTGGTAGAGGCGGCAACCAGCGTCCTGGTGCGCTGCCCGGACACCACCTTCGACGGCAACGTGACCGTACAGGGCCTGCTCTCCTACCAGAACGGCATCGCCGGTACCGGCGGCGAGCATGGCAACGCCATCACAGGCGACTTCATCCACCGCGACGGCGTCCTATCCTCCAATGACGTGGTCCTCGACAAGCACGACCACGGCGGCGTCTATCGCGGCGACAGCCGAACGGACGGCCCCCGATGACCACTTATCTCGGCATGCACGCCATCGCCGGTACCGCCATCGGCGACCGCGACCACATCATGCAATCCGTGCGCGACATCCTCACCACGCCAATTGGCACCCGCGTCATGCGGCGCAACTACGGCTCGCTACTGCCCGAACTGATCGACCAACCGCTACACGGCGCCACGCTGCTGCGGGCCATGTCGGCGTCCGTTGCCGCGCTGGTCCGTTGGGAGCCACGCATCCGCGTACAGCGCGTGAGCTTCGAAGTCAGCGCGCAAGGCAGTCTCTATATCGATATCGACGCGCCGCGCGTGGACGGCCCGCGCCTTGAGGCCGGCGCCTACCGCGTCCTGCTGCGCGAGGCCAACGCATGAGCGCCACGCCGATCGATCTCTCGCGCCTGCCCTCGCCCGATGTGGTGGAAGCGCTCGACTTCGAAACCCTGTACGCCGAGCGCAAGGCCGAGTTCATTGCCCTGTGGCCGCCCGAGCAGCAGCCCGCCATTGCAGCCGCCTTGGCCCTGGAATCCGAGCCCATGGCGAAGGCAGTGCAGTCCAGCACCTACCGCGAGCTCGTGCTGCGCCAGCGCGTAAATGAAGCGGCGCGCGCCGTCATGCTCGCCAAGGCGCGCGGCGCCGACCTGGAGCACTTGGCCGCCCTCTTTGGCATCCAGAAGCTGACGATCACGCCAGGCGACCCGGACCGGGGTATCCCGGAGGTAAAGGAAGGCGACGAAGACTTGCGCAAGCGCACGCAGCTTGCCCCGCAGGGTTTTTCCGTGGCCGGCCCGGAGGGGGCATACATCTCGCATGCCATGGGCGCCAGCGGGCTGGTGCTGGACGCGTCCGCCACCAGCCCCAGTCCCGGCAATGTGCTGGTGACGATCCTGGCCCGAACCGCCGACGGCACGGCGGACGATGCCCTGGTCCAAGGCGTCAGCGCGGTGCTGACGGCCGACCACGTCCGTCCGCTGACCGACTTCGTCACCGTCCGCTCGGCGGAGATCGTCAGCTACCGCGTCCGAGCTACGCTCTACACCTTGCCGGGCCCCGATTCCAGCGTGGTGCTGGTAGAAGCCGAGCGGAACCTGGCCAGGTACGCCGCAGCCTCCCACCGCATCGGCCGCGAGATCAACCTATCCGCCATCTACGCCGCCCTGCATATCGAAGGCGTGGAGCGCGTCGAGCTGCTGGAGCCCAAGGCAAGCATCCCTATCTCCCGCACCCAGGCGCCGCATTGCATCCAGGCCGAGATCAAGCACGGAGGCGTCTATGGCTGACCGCAGCCTGCTCCCGCCAAACGCCTCACCACTGGAGCGCCGGCTGACCGAGATCATGGGTCGCCTGGGAGACATCCCCTCGCCCCTACGCGAGCTGATGCAGCCCGACATCTGCCCAATCGAATTGCTGCCCTGGCTGGCCTGGCACCTCGGCGTGGACGCCTGGAAGGACTACTGGCCCGAAGAGGTCAAACGCGCCCGCGTGAAGGCCGCCATCCCCATCGCCCGCCAGAACGGCACTGCCGCGGCGGTGCGCGGGGTCATCGCCGCCTTCGGCGCCGATATCGCCCTGCGGGAATGGTGGCAACTCACCCCGCCCGGGCCGCCCCACACCTTCGACGTGGTGCTGACAGTGAACAGCCGCAACGGCGAGCCGGTCACCGCCGACTTCGTCGCTGACGTCATCGGCGAGATCGATCGCACCAAGCCCGTTCGCTCGCACTACACCTTCACGCAGCGCATGAACAGCCGCGGCGCCGTCGCCATCGGCGCCGCGCTGCGCGTCGCCCTCTACTACCGTCTCTCCATTACCGAATCCTGATATGGCCGGCATCCTCATCAAGCTCACCACTGCCGGGCGCGCGGCGCTCGTCGGCCCCGGCAACACTGGCACCGCAAAGCGCCTGGTGGTCTCCATCGGCGTAGCCACCGCCGCGTTCACCCACAAGGACGATCTCGCCAAGCTGCCCAACGAGCGAAAACGCCTGCAGACTATCGCCGGAGTGAACGTTGCGCCTGACACCATCCACGTCACGATCCAAGACGACACCGATGATCGATACACCATGTTTGGCTTCGGCTTGTACCTGGACAACGGCGTGCTGCTCGGCACCGTTAGTTCGACCGTAGCGATTGCGGAAAAAGCGCCGGCGGCAATCATGCTGGTGGCAGCCGATATCAAGTTCGAAACTGCAGACGCCACCGTCCTGGTCTTCGGTGATGCCTCTTTTGCCAACCCGCCGGCCACCGAGGAGCGCATGGGAATCATCGAGCTGGCAACGGCGGAGGAAACCGGCGCTGGCGAAGACGACTCCCGAGCCGTCACCCCTCAGAAACTGAGGCATCGCCTCGCGGCGCTCGGGCTGGGCACGACGGATAACAGCGCCAGCATCGCCGACCTGAACGATGTCTCGGTGGGTAGCGGGATGTTCTTCGCAGCTGCGGATGCCAAGAACCTCCCGATGCCGCGTGGCGCCGGCATAGTCCTGCACCGGGTCTATGGCACTGCGGGCATGCAGATCTTCTCGCCCCAGGAACACTCTCAGTTGTTTTTTCGGCGTCGCATCGACCAGGAATGGCATTCCTGGTCCGAGTTGGCGCCGACCGACAGCCCACGCCTCACAGGTAGTCCTACCGCACCGACGCCACCGGCAGGCGACCACTCCACCCGGATCGCCACCACAGCCTTCGTGATGGACGTCATCTCAACAGCGTCCATCGGGCAGATCATCATCGAGGCGCGCACTAGCGTGCGCGCCGGTTGGCTCAAGCTCAATGGCGCCGTGCTCAACCGCGCAGACTATCCGCTGCTGTGGGCCTACGCACAGAGCAGCGGCGCGCTGGTACCAGAGCTCGAATGGTTCGCCCGGGGCTGGGGTTGCTTCTCCACCGGCGACGGCATCGCCACGTTCCGTATTCCGGACGGGCGCGGAGAGTACCTGCGTTTCTGGGACGATGGGCGTGGCGCTGACACAGGCCGCGAAATTGGCAGCTATCAAGGTCCGCAGAATATGACGCACTCGCATACTGCCAGTGCTGCGACCGCGGGCGACCATCTACACAGCGCCTGGACGGACGCGCAAGGCAACCACAACCACGGTGGACCGACAACCGCCGCTGGTGCCCACAACCACCACTCCGGCATCTACCGCAATTCGATGATCTATGGCGGCGGCGGCCCGCGCGACGACATCGGTGAGTACCCTACCGATCCGATCTACACCAGCGGCGCGGGCGACCACCAGCACTGGGTGTATTGGGACGGCCACCACGGCCACAACGTCGGAATCGGTACGGGCGGCGGCCACACGCACGGCGTCACCATCGAGTCACACGGTGGCGACGAGGTCCGCGTCCGCTCCATCGCATTCCTAGCGATGATCCGCGCTTACTAGGAGAGACACAGCATGCTGATTCACCAATACGACAGCGAGACCGGCCAGTACGTATCCAGCCGTCTGGCCGACGCCGATCCGCTCAACCCTGGGCGCTGGCTGATCCCGGCCTTTACGACACCGCTGGCCTTGCCTGAGCGCGCCCGCACGACCTGGCCCTTCTTCCGGAACGGCGAGTGGGTCCTTCTGCCGGACTATCGCGGCATCCTGCTCTATCGCCAGAACAACGGCGAACGCGCGGAAGTGCTGGCCGCCGGCCTCACACCAGCCGATGTCGGCCTGACGGAGCAGCCGCGCCCCACGGCTCAGCACCGCTGGACCAGCGACGGCTGGGAGCTTGACCCTGCTGTGGTGGCGGCGCACGCGCGCGACGCCGCCATGGCGGAGTTCGAGATGCGGCTGGAGCACGCGCGTACGCGCAACGCCGGCAAAGCCGACGCCTATGCAGCCGGCCAGCTCTCCCGGCTTGAGGTTGCCGTTTTTAAGGCCTGGGCGGCGTATCAGCTGGAGCTGGTACGCGCGATCCAGTCGCCAGGCTTCCCCGAAAGCCATGCGTGGCCGGCAGAGCCGGACGAGGATGCGATCGCGATCGAGGTCGCCGCCGAAGTAGAGCCTGAGATCACACCCGAGGCTGCGGTTGATCTGGTATCCCACGATGGACGTGCCCCTCACGAACCACCTGCGACAGCGCCTGGGGCAGACGCTCTAGCGCCCAACCCATAGCAAACCGCTACGTTGTGTTGTGACACCAAACCGCACAACACAACGCACGCGACCAGCTCGCGCGAGCACTGCATCCTACCGGGACGAACCCTTCTTCGCCCGACCATCCCCGGAGGACTGCATGGCAACCGACTACCACCATGGCGTGCGTGTCATCGAACTCAACGAAGGCACACGCGCTATCCGCACCATCAGCACCGCCGTGATCGGCATGGTCTGCATCGCAGACGATGCCGACCCGAAGGTCTTCCCGCTCGACACGCCCGTGCTCCTGGCCAACCCTCAGGCCAGCATTGGCAAGGCCGGAGACAAGGGCACTCTCGCCCCCAGCCTGCAGGGCATCTGCGACCAGGCCAATCCGCTGACCGTCGTTACGCGAGTAGCCAGCGGCAAGAACGAGAACGAAATGCATGCCAACGTCGCCGGCTCCGTCAACAAGGACGGCCGCTACACCGGCATGAAGAGCTTCCTGACCGCCAAGGCACGCCTCGGGGTCGCGCCACGCATCCTGGTGGCGCCTGGGCTGGAAACCATGGGCATCGGCCTGGAACTGGCCGCCTTGTGCCAGAAGCTGCGCGGCTTCACTTACATTGCCGCCTCAGACCGCAAGACCAAGGAAGACGCCACCGCCTTCCGGCAAATGTTCGGCCAACGCGAGGCCATGGTGCTGTGGCCGGACTTCATCGGCCGCCATCCCAAGTCGGGCACCAACGGCATCGTGCCCACGGCCGCCCAGGCCGCCGGCCTGCGGGCGAAGCTTGACGAGACCATCGGCTGGCACAAGACGCTCTCCAACGTGCCCGTCAACGGCGTCAGCGGCATCTCCAAGGACGTCTATTGGGATCTGCAGGACCCCGCCACGGACGCCGGCTACCTGAACAGCAACGAGGTCACCACGCTGGTGAACTTCCAGGGCTTCCGCTTCTGGGGCTCTCGCACCTGCTCCGCCGATCCGCTCTTCGCCTTCGAGAACTACACCCGCACCGCGCAAGTGCTGGCCGACACCATGGCCGAGGCACATGCCTGGGCCATGGATCTCCCCATGACGCCCTCGCTGGTGCGCGACCTGCTGGAAGGCATCAACGCCAAGATGCGTAGCCTCATCCGGCAAGGCTACCTGCTGGGCGGCGCGGCCTGGTTCGACCCCGAGGTCAACGCCAAGGAAACGCTCAAGGACGGCGGCCTGATGCTCGACTACGACTACACCCCCGTTCCGCCCCTGGAAAACCTCACCCTGCGCCAGCGCATCACCGATCGCTACCTGATGCAGTTCGCCGAGGCCGTCCAGGCCTGACTGCCCCTGACAAGGAACCACCATGGCTCTGCCACGCAAACTCAAGAACTTCATCATCTTCGCCGATGGCGTGAACTACGCCGGCGAATGCGAGGAAGTCACCCTCCCCAAGCTAACCCGCAAGCTGGAGGAATACCGCGCCGGCGGCATGAACGGCCCCGTCGATCTGGACATGGGCGGCGAGAAGCTTGAGCTCGAGGCCACTTACGGCGGCCTGATGCGCGAGATCCTCAAGCAGTACGGCGTCACCAGCACCGATGCCGCCCTGGTGCGCTTTGCCGGCGCCTACCAGCGCGACGACAGCGGGGACGTTGACTCCGTGGAAATCGTTGTCCGCGGCCGGCATACCGAGCTGGACTTCGGCACCGGCAAGGTCGGCGACAACAGCCAGTTCAAGGTCAAGTCGTCCGTCAGCTACTTCAAGCTCGCCGTCAACGGCGAAGTCTGGATCGAGATCGACTACGTCAACTTCATCGAGATCGTGTTCGGCGTCGACCGCCTGGCTGAGCAGCGCCGCGCCATGGGCCTGTAACGTCGCCACACTCCCCTATCTGCCCTCCCTTGGAACGCCATCATGAACGAACAAACCACCGTCATCATCCCGCTCGACACGCCCATCACCCGTGGCGAGCAGACCATCGCCACCATCACCGTACGCAAGCCGGCCGCCGGCGAGCTGCGCGGCTGTAGCCTGATGGATCTCATGCGCATGGACGTCACCGCCCTCCACGTGGTGCTACCGCGCATCACCACGCCCACGCTCACCACGCAAGACGTCAGCAAGCTCGACCCCGCCGATATGACCCAGCTCGCCACCGCGGTGAGCAATTTTTTGCTGCCGAAGGCGGCGAAGGGCGAGGAATACCAGACCGAGTCGAAGACGCCATCGCCGACGTTGCAGTGATCTTCCATTGGCAGCCCGAACACCTCTTCGAGATGGGGCTCGCCGAACTCATGGCATGGCGCGAACGCGCCAGGGAACGTAGCGGAACAGACGAATGAGCACGCCACGCAATCTAAGGCTGGAGGTGATCCTGCAGGCGGTAGACCGCCTCACCCGCCCGTTCCGCTCCGCCATGGGCAGCAGCACCGCCCTGGCCCGCACGGTGAAAGCCACGCGCGACCAGCTGAAGGAACTGAACCGCACGCAAGCCGGCATCGACAGCTTCCGCAAGCTATCCAAGGACGCTGCGATCACGCAGAACCAAATGCGCGGCGCACAGGCACGCGTCAAGGCGCTCTCCGACCAGATGGCCGCAACGGAGAAGCCCACGGCCGCGATGGCCCGAGGCCTGCAGGTGGCCGTGCGCGAGGCCCAGGCCCTCAAGCGGCGTGGCACGGAGCTGCAGCAGAACCTGCACGGCGTGCGCGGCCGGCTCGAAGCCGCCGGCGTCAGCACTACCAACCTGGGCCTGGCGCAGCGCGAGCTGCGGACCCGCGTCACGACGGCAAACGAAGCGCTCGTGCAGCAGGAAGCGCGGCTGCGGGCCGTAGGCGCGCGCCAGCGGCAAATGGCCGCCGCCCAGGCGCAATACGCCAAGGGGATCGCCGTGCGAAATTCCATGCTCGGCGCGGGCGTCTCCACCATGGCGGCCGGCGGCGTAGCCATGGCGCCAGTTGCCAAGGCGGTGAAGGACTTTGTCAGCTATGAAGACGCGATGCTGGGCGTTGCGAGGCAGATTCCCGGCGCGCGAGACGATGCGGGGAAGCTGACACAGCTGTACTACGACATTGGCGCGGCCGCCAGGAAACTGAGCGAGGATATTCCCATCCCCACCAATCAGATCATCGAGATGACGACAGCCGCCGCGCGCATGGAGGTCGGCACGGATTGGTTTGAGCAGGCGGAGGCAGCAGAAGCGGCCGGTGACCGCATTGAAGCAGCTCGCAAACGCGCGCTCGGCATTGCAGAACTGATGGAGTACAACAAGATGGTGGCGATGATGGCCACCGCATTTGATGCTGTGCCCGACGAGATCGCGGAGAGCATGGGCAAGGTGGCGAAGAACTTCAAGATTCCCACCAAGCACATCCGGGGCCTGGCAGACACGATCAATTACCTGGACGATAACGCCATCAGCAAGGGCGCGGACATCATCAATGTGGTGAATCGCACCTCCGGCGTAGTCTCCACCGTCAAGATGACTCCGGGCGATTCCGCCGCCCTCGCGTCAACGCTGCTCACGCTGGGAGAGCGCGCCGAGACAGCTGCCACGGCTATCAACGCCATTACACAGAAGTTCGCTGCGGCCGAAAAAGGCACGAAGAAGTTTCGTTCGGCGGTGGCGGAAATCGGCCTGACCCCGGAAGGCATCCAGAAGGGGATGGCCGAAGACGCCACCGGCACGATACAAAAAGTCATCGAGGCGGTGCAAAAGTTGCCGAAGGAAAAACGCGTAGGTGTCATGGTGGAACTCGTGGGCATGGAGCACTCCGATACCCTCGCAAAGCTTGTCGACAAGCCGGAGGAATTCGAGCGCCAATTGTCACTGGCACGGGGTACGAAGGCGCAAGGCTCAATGGAACGAGAGTTCTCCGCGCGCCAGCAGACGCTCTCGGCGGCGTGGACGCGCCTGCAGAACAAACTATTCAACGCCAGCGCCACCAGCGGCGAAGTGCTACGCCCGGTGCTGGTGGACCTAATGAACAGCATCAGTGGCCTGGTGGACCGCTTCAACACCTTTGCACAGGCGAACCCCGGGGTGGTGGCCTGGCTCATCAAGGGTGCCGCCGCCGTTGGCGTGCTGCTGGCCGTCATGGGCGCCCTCACCCTCGCGCTAGCTGCCGTGCTCGGGCCGCTGGTGATCGCCAAGTACGGCCTGGCCATGCTCGGGGTCCACATGGGTGCCGGCGCGGGCATCGCCGCGCGCCTGGCAGGGGCTTTCAATGTCGTCATGAAAGCGGTGGGCCTGCTCAGCCGCGCCTTCCTGATGAATCCCATCGGGCTGGCCGTCACCGCCATCGCTGTGGCCGCCTACCTGATCTACAAGTATTGGGAGCCGATCAAGGCGTTCTTCACCGGGCTGTGGTCCGAGGTGCGCGGCGCCTTCCTGGGCGGCCTGGGCGGCGTGCTGGCACTGATCCTCAACTGGTCTCTGCTTGGCGCGCTCTATCGCATCGTCGCGCCGGCGCTCGACTATTTCGGGATCAAGCTGCCGGCCAAGTTCAGCGAATTCGGCGCCAATCTGCTGCAGGGCCTGGTCGACGGCATCACCAGCAAGCTCGGCGCCGTGCGGGACGCCGTGGTGGGCGCTGGCGAGAGCGTCGCCGCATGGTTCAAGGAAAAGCTGGGCATCCACTCGCCCAGCCGCGTCTTTGCCCAGCTGGGCGGCTTCACCATGGCCGGGCTCGAGCAGGGCCTGGCGCAGGGCCAGGACGGCCCACTGCAGGCCATGGCACGCATCGCCGCAGCCGTGACGGCTGCCGGTGCTGCGGGACTTGCCGGGGGCGCCGGCGCGCCGGCCGTGGCCACGGTGCCTATCGACACGCGTCCGCCCCTCGCCACCCAGGGTGGCGCCTCGGCCAGCGCCGGCGTGGGTCCGGCGACGGTCATCTTCAACATATATCCGCCCGCGGGCGCGGACGAGCAGCTGATCGCGCGCCTGGTGGAAGACAAGCTCCGCAACCTGGAGCGCCAGCGTGGCGCTCGGGAGCGCTCGCGATTCACCGACAGGGACTGACCATGATGATGGCACTCGGGCAGTTCGTCTTCAGCGTGGAGACGGCGCCCTACCAGGACTTTCAGCAGCAGATGGGCTGGCAGCACCCCTCCAACAATCGGATCGGCCGCCGGCCTGCGCGGCAGTTCCTTGGCCCCGACGACGAGACCATTACGCTGGCGGGCCTGCTTGTTCCCGAACTGACCGGCGGCGATGTGACCGTCGACAGACTGCGCAATATGGGCGATGCCGGCGCGGCGTATGTGCTGATCGAGGGCACAGGCCGCTACTATGGGCTCTTCGTGATCGAGGGGCTAAGCCTCACCCGTACCCTCTTCTTCCAGGATGGTAAGGCGCGACGGATCGAGTTTTCGCTCAAGCTGACGCGCGTGGACGATGAAGCCGAGGCGCTGATTGGCCCCGGGCTGGTGGAGGATGGGCTCGCATGATCCGCTCCGTTGCAAACACCGAGCCGCGGGAGACCACCGGGCGGGAACCCAAGCCAATCTACCGGCTCACGCACAACGGCAAGAACATTACCGCTCGCTTCCAGGGACGGCTCATGAGCCTGACGCTCACGGACAACCGCGGCTTCGAGGCCGACCAGCTGGATATCGAGCTGGACGACCATGACGGCATGCTGGATCTGCCGGAGAAGGGAACCCGGTTGTCCCTTGCGCTCGGCTGGGCCGATACCGGCGTAGTAGACAAGGGCACCTACAAGGTGGATGAGATCGAGCATAGCGGGCCACCGGACCAGCTGACCATCCGCGCACGTAGCGCGGACCTGGGCAGCGACCTGACCACCCGGAAAGAGCGCTCCTTCCGCGACAGGACCGTGGGCGCGGTGGTGCGCGCCATCGCCAGCAAGAACGAGCTGGCGGCCGTGATCGCGCAGCAGCTCGCCGACCTGGTCATCGACCACCTGGACCAGACCGGCGAGTCCGATGCCAACCTGCTCACGCGCCTGGCGAAGGACTACGACGCCGTCGCCACCGTCAAACAGGGCAAGCTGCTGTTCATCAAGGCCGGCGAGGCGCTGTGCGCATCGGGCATACCGTTGCCCGTTGTCACCATTACCCGCGCGTCGGGCGACAAGCACACCTTCAACATTGCCGACCGAGAAAACTACAACGGCGTCAAGGCCAGCTACCAGGACACGCGCTCGGCGAAAAAGGGAGAGGTGGTCATCGACGCGTCGAACGCAGTAGCGGTGCGGGAGAAGGCCGGCTCGGGCAAGGGAAAGAAGAAGAAAGAGACCGTCACCAGCTATCCCAACCCGGACAACGTGAAGGTGCTGCGGCACACCTATGCCAGCAGGGCCAACGCGGAACGCGCCGCACGTGCCGAGTGGCAGCGCATCCAGCGCGGCGTGGCCACCTTCAGTATCACGCTCGCTCGCGGCCGGCCCGAGTTGTTTCCCGAACTGCCTGCCGTCGTGCGCGGGTGGAAGCCGCAGATCGACAGTACTGGCTGGATCGTGACGAAGGTTACCCACAACCTAACTGGCAATGGCTACACGACTGCGCTCGAGCTGGAGATCAGGCCTGCCGACCTCGACAATGAGGAACGTCTGGACAGAAGATCAGTCAGCCCTTAGAGTCAGTTTGAGATGTTGCCTCTGCATCTCTACTCGGCTTCATGAGACAGAGTCAGTATCCTCAGTACGTCTAATAGCAGACTACCATTTGCCGTTATCATGTGCGAACTATGTCAACGGATGAACCGATAGATGAGCGCACCACTAATTTCCGCTGAGTCTCGCGTTGCCGTACTGGTTGACTGCGACAACACTAGTCCGGAGATTCTGGAATACGCACTACGAGTCGTAGCTCAGTTTGGCCGTGTTGTTCTTCGTCGCGGCTATGGCAACCACAGCACGCTCGCAAAGACGTGGCAGGAGGCACTGGTTCGTCAAGCTTTCACACCATGCCTTCAATATCAATACGCTGCCGGCAAAAATACAGCCGACATTGCGCTGGCGCTGGATGCTCTCGAAGCGATGTTTGATCATCGTGCTGACAAGTTCTGCCTTGTTACCAGTGATTCCGATTTTGCCTATCTATGCCGGAAGCTTCGAGAGCGCGGGGCGACGGTCTGCATCGTCGGCGAGTCAAAGACGCCAGAAGCGCTACGCAATGCGAGCGACCAATTCTTTGAATGGTCATCAGTATCCACCGCAAGCGCTGAGCCTTCCAATGGCAAGCCAACCCAACTGAGAACGGAGCAGCCAAAGCAGCAGCCAGTAATCAAGCGGCGCCCGAGGTTCATTATGGACGCGGTGGCGTTGCTCGCGAGTAGCACATCCGAAGGCCAAGTTGCTTTAAGCGCACTAGGACAATACCTGAAACGCACAGACCCTGGTTTTTCAACAACAAGCTACGGTCATTCCGGCTTATTAGACATGTTGAAGACGTACGACCTTTTGGCTCTCAGAAAAGGGGAAGGTGGTCATTACACGGTGAGTCTGAGCCACCTGGGATGGAGCGGAGCCGGTTCCGTCGCTGAATCCTTGCCTAGCGAGACAGTCCAGCAATAGTGGAGGCAAAAACCTACTTTCTTACTGAGCATCGTCGTGTGCTCTGCGCAGGGAGCGCACATCGTCGATGTCCGAAAGCAAATCGACAACAACGGGTCGGATGCGGTCATTCCCCCATAGCCAACGAACCGCCGAGAAGGATTGGAAAGTGCCGATCGGCTCACGACTGGTGGAGATCGCTTGCCGGCCAGAAGCGGTCATTCGACATTGAGTCCTCAATAGTCGAATCCTGCTGGGCGTATTCGCAGAACGTTTGCCATTCCCGAAGCGGCACATGACGGAAAAACCCATGGGTCTGGCACAGCAGGTGGTCCGCCTTGTACCGCCCGGGAGCGTAGTCTGCGATCCATTCGCCGGCTCGGGCAGTTTCTTGGTCGCCGCAAAGGAGGCCGGGCATCAGTGGTCGGGTGCGAACTGCAGCCGGCCTACCATGAAGCGGCCAACGATCGTCTGGCCGAGGTGGAGCCCTCGGCGGCGTGAGCTACTTGTGAGGGACTCCCGCGCAGTTGCATACCTGCGCGGGGTATGGACTAGCGATCCCCGCCTCAGTCGGCGTCCCGAAGCAATTCATCGCGCCACTTGCCTGCCGTCAGCAGTTCTCCGGTGCTCATTCTGGTGACCTTGCCAACAATGCTATCGAAGAGGAAGGTTCGCACGTCCCTTCGAAGATGGCAGAAGCCCTCGAAGTACTCGTCATCCGCCTTTTGTACACTCACATGCCGCGCTGACTTCGCGCCCTGTCGATCCCGATATACGAACCTCACCTCGTCTGACACGGCGGCCATGTCCACTTGGATGGATTCGAAATCGGAAGACTGCGTATCGGTGACAGCGTATGTCGGCTTTGCCGCGTTAGAAGCGAGCTTGCGCAAAGACTCAATCTCAGCCTGAACGCGGCTTGTCGAGTTGCCGGGAGTTCGATTGCGCACATCTCCCTCGATCCGGGTAGCTGCATGAACGAGAGACCTCCACAGGGCGACGAGCCGTGCAATCATTTTCATTGAATCCCAAAATTTGTCTCGGTACGGCAGCGCAGCAAGGTTGCTCGTTGGCACCGATGCGCGTGCGCGTTCAGGTTGTAGACGACTGGCAATGCCAGGTACTACTACAGGCGACGCTTGCCGCCTACGCCTCGGGCAGGTACCCAGCTCGCCATGTCACCGCTGGTAGCTAGAGCAGCACATTCATAGATGCTGTTGTCTGGCATGCGTACCATGCTGCCGATGGAGTGTTCTTTTCCATCGTGGCGGCATGAAAGTGAAGTCGAGGGGTTCGTTGCATCCGCTGCGGGCCACGTGGCGTTGGCATATAGGCTATAGGCGGCTAAGCCCATCGCTACTATGGCAGTGCCTTTAAGGAAGCGAAGCGTCTGGCGGGTACCGTCAAGGCGAGCAGATAGTGCTGCACAACCGGTGCACTCCGAATGCGCGGGCGTTGTGACGTCGGACTGCCTGCAGAGAGAGCCAGGCGGCTCACCTCTCGCTTCCACGATCCAGTTGTCGAGCATCGACATCACGCTCTTGAACTGGCCACAAGGCAAGTCGAGAATCTTCTCAACACCGAAATCGCTCAGAACGACCGAGTAGACATCAAGCTGACGCTCGACACCTGCGACCTGCATGACCTCTTTCACCTTGGCCGCGATGCGCTTGCGCTGCAACTCCGTAATCGTCCTGACCGGGGGCAATGGCTCGCCGGTGCTAATCGTGATGACGTTGCTCATGTGGCTATTGGCATTGGCGCCTTCGTGGACCACGTTGCCGGCGACCACTTGCCCCACGTCGCCATCTACGGCTACACCACCATTCTTCATATTCACCGACGGTTTAGAGGACGACATGTTCGCGAGCGAGACTGGCAGGTGTGTGTACTTTGTTCAGCATAAATTTAAGTGTTGGATTACCGTGACCGGCAAAGTCACGTCACTGAGCTGCCCGTGGAATTCCAAGCAACCGCATGCGAAACGCCACAGGGAGCATGGCCCACCCAACCTATCCTAAAAAGAGTCAAAACGCTCTAGGACAAGTCTGGATCTGATTTCGATCATTTGTAATCAGATATGCGCGGCACTTAATTGCGCGGTCCCAAACGGAAACGGGCCTGCATTTAGCAGGCCCGTTTTTCGTTCATCCCGATGACTCAGGGTTGCTTCTTCTTACTCATGTCGATGGTAAATGGCGCGGTGACGTTGCCCTCGACGTACTGGCCAACGTTGCCTTTCACGCGGACGATGGCGTTTCCATTGTCTGGCTGCATGCCACCGATCAATGCGAGCACGCCGGCTCGGCCGCGCGCATCGAGCAGACGATAGCCCGCCAAGACGGCCGCTTCCTCAGCCGCTAGAGCAGCCGAGCTGCTCGCGCCAGTTAGAACATAAAGAACGTCAACGCCCGCCCCAGCTATTGCCGCCAGATAGTTTGCGTCCGGGACACGCTCGGCCTTCTCGTAGAGAACCTGAGTCTTGACTGAGACCCCGCCAATGGCCGCGAAAGCGGCCTGATTCAAGCCTTTGCGCTTCCGCTCCTCGGCCAGCCGGCCCCCGATAGTCACCGATTGGTTCATTTTGATGTTGTCAAATGCACCGTTCGGTGCATATAATTTGTTGTGCAACGCTAACTTACACAAGTATATCCGCCATGCTCAAAGCTAAAGTTCCTGTGTCTCGCTCTCCGCGCGGCGTGCTGACTAGCAAACCGATCTACACCCGCTTGCTGCCCGCCGAGCAGTGTGAATTCGAGGCACGTGCGCTGGAAGAAGGCCGGTCGCTCTCAAACATGGCTAGGGTTTTCATCCTGGTGGGCATGCAGGCTGCTGGCAACTCAAAGGCTACTCAGGGCCCAGCGCATCAGCAAACAACGTCCGTTGAGGGAGATTGAGCCATGCGGCCACCCATCCGAATTGAACAGGCCCTTCGAACAGCACTAAGCGGCCCGGGTCGCCTGGACATGCAACGCTCCATCGGCTGGGACAACTCGCAGGTGAGCCGTTTCCTCAACGGCGACCAGGGCGTGGTGATCGACAAGCTGGACACCATGGTGGCGTCGGTGGGCTATGTGCTGGTCACCCGGAAGTACCTGGACGCGGTCGCCACCCTTGGCGAGGTCGGCATGCACTGCGAATGCGCGCGGCAAGGCATGGGCGAATGCGGGCTGTCGCGGGAGGTACGCCAATGAACCGCTCCACTCGCAAACTGCGCGGACTGCTGGATACGGCCAGCGCCACACTCGCCTGCATCAGCACGGCGCGGTCAGACTGTCGGCGCCGTGACCTCGATAAATGGTTTCGGGTTGCTTGGCGGTATTACGCCTGGAATGCTCCCATGACCCTCGCTGCAATGAAGGGATTGGCCGCCATCCTGCAATTGCAGGTACGTTTTCTTATGTCGGTTCATGCAATTGGCGCAAAGGTATATCGCCGGATCAGCCGCCCCTCCCTGCGCCTTGTCGCGAAAGCAGAAGCCGCCGAGCCTGGTGTGATGTGGTTCATAGCGCGTCATATCGGCTTGAAACTCTTCGATCTTGCGCAGTTCGGCGCGGAGTTCCTCCACCAGATCTTCCGCTGCGCGTTTCTCCTGCAGGAGCGTGTTATTCGCATAGTGGAGCTCGAAGGCTGCGTGCGAGATCTCGACCAAGCGCTCAGTCAGGACAGCCTTCGCTTCGTTGAGCTTGACGTCGTCGCGCAGACCGATGGCGACCTTGGTGAAATCGACGGCTTGCTTGAGTGCCGAGAATGCGGTCATAAGTTCCATGAGGGCTCCTCCGATGTTGAATTGAACAGCGTTGCAACTGGCGATTCTACGTTGGTGGATGTCCCTCGCCCCAATGCATCAAAGCCACCGCCTCACCGGGATTGCATATGAAAATGGACTGCCCGCACTGCGGCACCCGGATGCATATCCGCACCAGCCGCCCTGTATCACTGCTCTCCCGCGAGCTATACGTGCAGTGCCCGAACGTGGAGTGCGCCTACACCTGCAAGATGCTGCTTTCGCCTGTGCACACCATCGCGCCCAGCATCCGACCGAATCCGAAGGCATACCTGCCGCTAGGCCGCGCACGGCCTGCGGCCGGCGACGAGCGCCAGCTCGAATTGCTGACGACCTGATGGCCTAGCCTCTTCCTTCCTTTGATTGCCTGTTTCATGCCCTTCGGGGCGTGAGGGGCTCCTTTTGTCCAAAATCCGCCGCCCTTGCGGCTTTGCCCTGGAGAACGCCATGCAGAACCACGCCGATTCCATCGTCCTTGCCTATGAAAACATCGAGTTCGACGTGGTCGATATTCACAACGTGCCCTGGCTAAGGGGCTTGCAGGTTGCAAGTGCCCTTGGCTACAAAAACCCGTCGGCTGATATCCAGAACCTGTTCGACCGCAACGCCGACGAATTCACTGCGGAGATGACCCGACTGGTCGAACTCGACACCGCCGGCGGCCGCCAACAGGTCCGCATCTTCAGCCCGCGCGGTTGCTACCTCCTAGGCATGCTGGCCCGCACGGAACGCGCCAAGGACTTCCGCCGCTGGGTGCTGGACGTCCTGGAGGGCCGGCAGGTGCCGCGCAAGGTCGGCGCCTTGACCGTGGCGCAGCAACTGGCCGCGCTCCGCTACCGGGGCGCCCTGGTGAAGGAACTGCCCGGCATCAGGACACGCGCCGTGGCGGTGGAGCTGTACGCCAACCTGCGCCACGTCTCCCGCCTGCTCGGCTTGCCGGTATCGGATCTCGATGCCCTGCTGCCGCGCCAACACCGGCTCGATGGCGTCGCCTGACCTAAACATCGGCATCCATCATGAACCCATCCCTGCGCACCGAAGTCACCAGCCGCTTGCTGCGCGACTACGGCTTCAAGCAGAAGAGCACGCCCACTGGCGAGAAGCTGGACGCCGGGGCCTGCCCATCGTGCGGCAAGAAGATGCTGTGGGCCTTTGGCGACGCGCCGTGGGTGATCCGCTGCAACCGGCTGAACCACTGCGGCGCGGAGTTCCATATCAAGGACCTGTACCCGGACCTGTTCGACAACTGGAGTTCCCTGCACAAGCCCACGCCGGACAGCCCGAAGGCCACGGCAGATGCCTACATGCGCGACGGCCGCGGCTTCGACCTGGACCAGGTGCGCGACTGGTACACGCTGGAGAGCTACTTCAACCACGAGCTGCAGATCGGCAGCGCCACCGTGCGCTTCCCCTTGCCCGCCGGCGGCTACTGGGAGCGGATCATCGACCAGCCGCACCGCTTCGGCAAGCGCAAGGCGAATTTCCACGGCAGCTACGCGGGCACCTGGTGGCAGCCGCCTACGCTGAACACGGCGGCGGTGGACGAAATCTGGATCGTGGAGGGCATCTTCGACGCGATCGCGCTGCTGCACCATGGTATTGCCGCCGTGGCAGTCATGTCCTGCAACAACTACCCGGCGAAGGCGCTGGCGGCATTGATCGAGCAGCTGACGGCGCTCGAACGGCCACGGCCCACGCTAGTGTGGGCATTGGATAGTGACAAGGCGGGCCGCACATTCGCCAGACAGTGGATCGCGCGCAGCCTGGAGGAAGGCTGGACGGCCACCGCCGCCCAGGTGAAGGCCAGCGGCGCCAAGAAGCTGGACTGGAACGACATGCACCAGCGCGGGCTGCTGCGTGAGCAGGACCTGGACGAGTACCGCTACCTGGGCGCCCTGCTTGCCGCGAACTCGCCGGCGGAAAAGGCGCGGCTGATCTATGGCCGGGGCAGCGCCAGCCAGTTTTCCTTTGACTTCGAGAACCGGCTCTACTGGTTCAAGCTGGACATCGAGGCGCTGAACCGCGAGGCCTACGCCATCCGCGAGACGCACGGCGATATGCCGGAGGCCGAGGTCCGCGAGCAGGCCATGCTGAAGGCCGGCGTGGTCGTGAACATCGCCACGTGTTTGCCCACCGCCTTGTACTACCAGGCCAACGCGCTGACGGACGAGAGCTGGTACTACTTCCGCGTGGCGTTTCCGCACGACGGGGCGCCGGTCAAGAACACCTTCACCAGCGCCCAGATCGCCTCCGCCGGCGAGTTCAAGAAGCGGCTGCTGGCCGTTGCACCTGGTGCGTTCTACACGGGTTCCAACGGGCAGCTGGACGAGTACCTGAAGGCGCAGATGCAGCGCATCAGGAGCGTGCAGACCATCGACTATGTGGGGTACAGCAAGGAGCACGGCTGCTATGTGTTTCCCGAAGTGGCCATCAAAGACGGGAAGCTGCATACGCTGAACGACGAGGACTTCTTCGACGTGGGCCGGCTGTCGATCAAGACGATCAGCACCTCGGCTGGGCTGTCGTTGAACACGGTCCTCAAGGACTTCAAACAAGACTGGCTGCAGCTGCTATGGGGCGCGTTCGGGCCAAAGGCCATCGTGGCGCTGGCGTTCTGGCTGGGCAGCCTGTTTGCCGAGCAGATCCGTGGCGCGCACAAGAGCTTCCCCTTCCTGGAGATCGTTGGCGAGCCGGGTGCGGGCAAGACGACGCTGATCGAGTTCCTGTGGAAGCTCTGCGGCCGGCGCGACTACGAGGGCTTCGATCCATCGAAGTCATCGCTGGCGGCGCGGGCGCGCAACTTCGCCCAGGTATCCAATCTGCCAGTGGTGCTGATCGAGGGCGACCGTGGCGACGATGGCGCTAAGGCGCGCGGGTTCGACTGGGACGAGCTCAAAACAGCCTACAACGGCCGCAGCGTGCGCGCGCGCGGCGTGAAGAATGGCGGCAACGAAACCTACGAGCCGCCCTTCCGTGGCGCCGTGGTCATCAGCCAGAACGCGGACGTGAGTGCCAGCGAGGCGGTGCTGCAGCGGATCGTTCACCTGTACTTCGACCGCTCAGGGCAGAGCCACGACAGCCTCACCGCCGCCAAGGCCATCGAGCATGTCGCCGTGGAAGAGGCGTCTGGCTTCCTGCTGGCCGCCGCGATGAAGGAACAGGAGATCATGAAGGACTTCCTGGCGCGCGAGCCGGTGTACCAGGCGCACCTGGCGAAGCATCCGGACATCAAGCACCCGCGCCTGATCAAGAACCACGCGCAGATCATGGCGCTGGTGGACTGCCTTGGGCATGTGCTGCCCCTGCCCAAGGAATACCGCGACGCCGCGCTGCGCCAGCTCACCACCATGACGGTGGAGCGCCAGCAGGCCATCGGCGCCGACCACCCGCTGGTGGCGGAATTCTGGGAGGTCTACGACCACGTCGAATCCGCCGAAGACGACCGCCCGGTACTGAACCATGCCCGCGGCGATGGCCTGATCGCCATCAGCCTTCGGCACTTCGAACAGGTGGCGAACGACCGCCGCCTCAACATCCCCCCGCTTGCCGACTTGAAGCGCGTGCTCAAGACATCGCGGCATCGCAAGTTTGTCGACCTGCGGGTGGTCAACAGCGCTATCAACGCGCACCACAACGCCGAGTATCCGATGTCTCCGAAGCGGCCAGCCACTGTGAAGTGCTGGGTGTTTGAGGGAGAGCGGTCGGCATTTAAGGGAGTTTGAGTATGAGCGCAATCAGCACCGTTCTTTGCCGCGCCGTCCATGTGGACTTGACGGCGGTTCAGTTCCACAGGTACTCCCCCGCGGATGGTAGATCTGACTACCTCATCGCAACGCAACGCCTTGAGGCCACGCTTCATGACGGTAGTCGCTTCGAACTGGTGATCCATCTCACTGAAGGCTGTGGCTGCCTAGAGGCCGGCCCACCTGTTCTTATTCCGCCTGTGTCGGCAATGGAAGGAGCGCTGGCATGAGTGCCTTCTTGGTCTTAGTCATCTCGCACGCCGGCGTACGCCTGCAGTTCACCGCGATTGCGCATACTCGGCTTGACGCGCAATTGAATACGCTCGAGCACCTAACCGAGCCGCCCCGCTTCTGCCGCGCCCGCGCGATCGGGAGGGCTGCCTGATGCTCGCCGTGCTCAACCTGTGGATGGTCGCCACGGCGTTGGTATCCGTGTTCCTGTTCAACGCAGGCCCTTCGCGGGCACGCTGGGCGGCCCTTGCCGGCCTGCTCGGCCAGCCGGCCTGGCTGTACCTGACCCACGCCACCGGCGAGGCCGGCATGTTCGCGGCGAGCCTGTTCTTCACGCTCTGCTATGGCCGAGGCGTCTGGAACGGCTTCCTCCGGCCTGGAGATCACGATGGCTAAGCCCGAGCTCACCGAAGCCGATCTGCGCCGCGCGCACCGTGCCATGCGCATCGCCACCCCGTTCGAAGCGATGTCCGACCTGGTGCGCCGGGCGCTGGCTGCAGCGGCTGGCGCCATGGCGGTCCGGGACCGTCAGCGCGCAGCGCGGCGGCCGGTGGATATGAAGCGCCGCGCCGGCGGCGATTTTGAAGATTGATATTGCAGGAGGGTCAACCCATGAAGCACGAGATCACCATCGCGATCGATGAACACCAGCTCGCTCAGCATAGCGACGAGAGCCTCGCCACGCTGTGGTACGTCGCCCAGGCCAACCCGGCGCCGTTCGGCGACCCGGCCGCGTGCCACCTGGCGGAGCAGATCGGCAGGGAGATCATCTGCCGCTGGTTGCGGATGACGCCGGCGCCGCTGTGGAACTGGCAGGGTAGCCATGTACAGCACGCCTCATTCCATGCAGCGAGGGAGAATGCCGCACGGTATCTGAAACTGCGTGACGCGCCCGTTGACCAGCTCGGCACCGCGGGTGTGCCTTGCATCGCCGTGCCATCCGGACTGCAGAGCGGGGACTATGTGAGTGGCAAGGAAGCAGACGCGGCCGTGGACTCCATCACGAGGCCCGCCGAGCACGGGAGACCGCAATGAGCGACGCGGAGCTGATTGATCGCCTCGCTGCCGCCGTCGCCGAGCGCGTCTTGCCGGCGGTTCCGTTTAACGTGCAGTTGTGGAGCACGGAGGCGATTGCCACCTACCTGCAGCGGCCCGCGCAGGTGGTGCGCGAGCGAGTCGTTTGCTTACCCGGCTTCCCCCGGCCCATTCGCCTCCCCGCGGCTGCGGGAAGCAAGGCCACTGCCCATCCCCGCTGGAAGGCGGCCGAAGTGATCGCCTGGACAGAGTCACATCGAGAGAAATTGCCCCGAGGGCAGCGCCGGACAGGCTAGAACCGATGTGCTCGTTGCAGTAGCGCTGATCTGGGAAGATCGGCGCTATTGCTCGCTACCGCTACACCAACAGCCGCGCAATCTCCGCCGCACTAGCGTTGTAGTAGGTCATCAACTCATTCAGATTGGTATGCCCAGTCATCCGCGCCAGGTCGAGCACCGGGATCTTCTTCGCCAGCCTGGTGATCGCCTCATGCCGCGTATCGTGGAAAGTCACATCCCCCACCGCCGCCCTATCCCGCCCCACGCGATAAAGCGCGTCTCGACTGCTGTTCGTCAGGTTGAAGAGCGGTTCGCCCTCCTCGACTGCCGGCAACAGCTGCAGCAACTCGACCGCACGGCTCGATAGCGGCACGTCGCGCGCACCGCCGTTCTTGGTTAGGGGAAGATGGGCAACCCGGGCAGTCAGGTCGACTGCCTGGCTTGTCAGCCCCAGGATCTCGCCGGAGCGCATAGCCGTCTCGATGGCGAACAGGAAGGCAACGGCAACGCGTTGCTTAGGTAGAGCGACGGGGAGCCCCTCCTGATAGCCCAGGGCCGCCGTGATCGCGGCAACCTCAGCCTCGGAGATGCGCCGCGCCCTGGGCCGGCTGTCTGGTGGCCGGCGGACCGGCTTCATGGGGTCGGTGATCAGCCAGCCCCACTCGTCCCGGGCCACCTTGAGCGCATGAGACAGCAGGCACATCTCGCGGGACACGGATGCCCCTGACACCTCGCGTAAGCGGGCATCGCGCCAGGCGGTGATGTGTTGGACTTTCAGGTCGGCGAGCCGGATCGCGCGGAACGGCTTGCCGTCGATCTCCTTGTTGCCGATGAGCTCAAGCCGGTAGATCTCCCAACGTTTGCCTCGCTTCTGAGGGCTGACTTCTCGCTGGTAGCGGTCGAGCACGTCGCCGACCGTATGCGTCTTGCTGCCTTGACCATCGGCCAGGGAGCGCAACTCTGCTTCCCGCTGTACGGCCCAGGCCTGGGCCGCTGCCTTGGTATCGAAAGACCGGCTTTCGCGCTGACCGTGGACGAATACCGACGCCTGCCATCCTGCTGCCTTTTTCCTCAGACTTGCCATTGCCCAAATTCCTCAGGGGCCCCCGGAGCCAGAGCAAACGCGCTCATCCCGATATTGTGGTGTGCTTATCACATGGCATTGTACCGAGCAGGCTGCGCCTGACGTAGTGCGGGCGTAATTTAGGCGTAATGAGGCGTAGTTTCGTGGGTTTTTGTGCGGCATTCCCGACACGAATGCCGAGACGCGCAAACGCCTAGAAACCCTTGTGGGGCTTAGGTTTGCGGCATGATTTGGTGTGGATTTGGGTAGTGCGGAAAGAGGACTTTGGTGCGAGGGAGGGGACTCCCTCCCACTTTGAAATCAATCACTTAGTGCACTTATGGGGCCGGTTTGGGGCCAAAGTCGCCGTTAGCGCCCCGAATCGAACTGGCACCCGAATCGCATCCCGAACCCGCGGTGGGAGCCAGTATAGCGCGCGGTTGCCGCCGCGCCCCATGCGCCGCATGGTCTCCGCGATCATCGACACTGTATATCCATACAGTTAACTCAACTATCAGCACCCGCATTAGGACGACTCCTATACTGGACATCCATACAGTATCCAGTGAGAGAGACATGTTCGCCTGCGCCCCTGAAGCGGCCTATCTATATAGCCAGTCCCACGGAGCGGCCCGTTTGGCCATCCGCTGCCCTCGCCTGACAATCGAGGACCCGCTGCTCACCGCCGACACCTGGAATCCCGAGGTCGAGGCCGCCGCGCAGGCCGCCAGCGCGACGATCACCCTGACGGGGGTCGATACCGCCGCGATCATGGCGCTACCGTGGACCATCGACCGCCTGGCGTTCGACTACCAGGGCGCCTCGCTGAGCTTCCAGCTCGCCCACAGCATTGAGTTTGCCGGCCCGCGCGCCATCCGCCTGCGCACCCGCGGCGAGCGCCACTATGCCACCCAGCGGGAGATGGCATGTTCCCTGTGACCTACCAGGCGGCATCGATCTTCTTGGAAACCCAGTTCCTGCCCGGCGACACGGCCGAGTTGCGCCTGGACTGCGAAGGCGTCACGGTGTCGGCCAACGCCGTCACCGTGCACGGCATCGAGACGCGTCATATCGAGAAGATGGCGTGGACGGCCGATTACCTGTCGTTCGAGCAGGACGGCCAGCACCACCGGATCAAGGTGGCCCGGCCGGCGGTGACGACGCCGCTGCGCGCTCGGTTCCCGCGCCGCTGACTAGCTGCACCCGCCCCACCATGCCCCCCAACACCCCAGAGAATTGGGTACGCGCGCTGCGCCAAGCCGTGCGCGGCGGCACGCCAGATGCCTATGGCAATCCGTTCAGCATGCAGCTGTACCTCCTGGACCCTCACGGCCAGCCAGTCCACACGCTCGACGGGAACGCCCATCGTGAATTTCTGAGGGGCTGGTTCAAACGCTTCGTGCTGCGCACCGACCTTCCCGAGCAGGATGCCCGCGTCTGGACATGCTTCTGCCCATGGTCGGACAAGATGAGCGACAAACCGGTTTTCCTTACCCACCTGATTGGCGGCGGCATCGACAAGATCTTCACCTCGCCAACGTGGCAAGATGCGCAGGATAAGCACCGGCGCGTCTCGGAGAAGGCGCGGCGGGTGTTGCCGCTCACGCCCCTGCCAGGAGATGAGGATGTGCACTAATTACGCCCCCGTGCAGCGCCAGCTGCTGCGCGACGTCTTCGGCGTCGAGCCGCCACCTCTGGACTATCCGCCGGAGACCTGGCCGGACTATGCCGCACCGATCATCGTGGGCAACGGCGACGGCGCGCGCCAGGCGCTTGTGGGCACGTTTGGCATGGTGCCGAAGACCCGCATCCCGCCGGGCGTGGCCAAGTTCGATACCACGAACGCCAGATCGGAGACGGTCGGCGAAAAGCGGTCGTTCTCGGGGCCGTGGAAGAAGGGGCAACTCTGCCTGGTGCCGGCGTCGAGTTTCTACGAACCGTTCTATGCAGAAGGGCAAGCAAAGTCGGTGCGCTGGCGGATCTGGCTGAAGGACGAGCCCGAGTTCGCCATCGCGGGCCTGTGGCGGGATTGGCCGGATGGCGCCTACTCATTCACCATGCTGACCATCAACTCAGACAAACACCCGCTGATGAATCGCTTCCACGCCCCGGGCAAGGAAAAACGAATGATCGTCATCCTGCCGCGGGCGGAGTGGGATGACTGGCTGACCTGCCGGGATCCGGAGCGGGCGAGGAGCTTCATGCGGCCCTATCCATCCGAACTCATGGCGGCCGAGCCGGCGCCGCGACCTTGGAGAATCCAATGACCACGCAAGACCCGAAACAGGACGAGTGTGCGTTGGAGCTTGCTCGCCGTCAACGTATCCGCGACTCGCTTGGAGAATGGTGGGCGAGGTTAGCCAAAATGTCGTCCATATGGGACTTGGAAACTGTAAAACACTTAGTGATTCTCAACGCCGCCGGATTCGCTGGTGTATCGACGCTTCTGGCTAGCAACAAGCTCACCCCGCAATGCATTGGGCCAGCCACTCTGCTCGGATACGGCTTCGCAGTGCTGCTGGCCGTGCTCAATATGCATTTGGGCGGAAAGAGTTTTGAGCGGATGGCCAGTGAAGTCAAAGACAGGATCTCGCTTACAGGGCAACTGTCGGAAAGTATGGCTGGGATTTTCGATCGCCCAAAGGCCGGTAGAGTTCTTAATATAGTTGGTCAATTTTGTGGATGGATGTCGGCGACCTTAGCGGCAGCCAGCACCGTTGCGGTCGGCATCAGCCTTGTGAGTCGTTAGGCCCCGGGTCCACTGGAACGGGCTAAACTAGTTGCATGGGGGTACGCCATGAAACAACTGAGCCGGGATTCCTTGTATGAGAATTTGCAAGCTGCTAGAAAGGCCTTCAAGGAGTTTGTGGCGACGGCGGGCCTGGACGGCGCGAATCCAAACATGGGATTGTCAGAGCGGGCACGACTTATCACCGACGCCAATCTACGTCGACAGTACTGCGATCTCGCAATAGTGATGCTCAAGGCGAACACTGCCTATTATCGGCCGGATGCGACGCCCTTGCCGGAGCCGAAGAGGAGCAGCGCTGCGCTTATCGTTCCGACCCTGATTGTGGCTGCTATTGCCCTGCAAATGTTCGGGCCGGTCGTGGCCCTATTGGCTGCCGCTGCTTGCTATTGGCTTGCGGAAAGGGATGCTGTGAGCAGGCATGAGGTCGCGGTTCGCAATGCAGAGGAACACGACAAAGAAGTCAAGGAATGGCAGGAGACCTTAGCGGGATGGGAACGGGAATGCTCGGAGCTAGAGAACGCCCGCGAACAAATGCATAGGGACAACACGCAACCGCTTAGCGCCGTGGGGCGCGAACTTATAGCCTCCGTTGCACGAGCCATGGGACTGGAAGCAAAGGACCGCTAATCAGTGCCGAATGGCACCGGCTCATTTAGCCCGGCCCCACAAGAGCAGACTCGGCCCCAACGCTCGCTAAACACGCGCGCCCTCGGTCAATTGCAAGTCCAATCGGCGCGCATAAAAGTACTACGGGTACCGGTGCTGGCCGATCCGCCGGCCGGCCTGCTGTATGCCCAGGACGTCGACGATGGGAAATGGCTCTACGCCAATGCGCTGGCGCTGAATCTGGAGGGGATCGTCGGCAAGCGCGCCGGTGGTACCTATCGGGCCGGCGTCTGCTCCCGCGCGACTGGGTGAAAATCAAATGCGCCGGCCGGTGCCTCCGGAGCGGTTCAACTGGCAGGAGACATTCGCGGTAGACTTGCACCCAGCACTGACTGCCCGAGACGAAAGAAATATGAAATCGGAAGAAATTTCTCAGAGATGCAATGAATTGATCGCGCGAGGCGTGGCCATCGAGGCGACGGTCAAGCGCTCCGAAAGATACGGTAGAGAATATTGGGTGACTGATACTGCAGCAATTCAGGATTCCCGGGCTTGGCTTTCCTCTGCGCAGAATCTGATCCGAATCTCCGCACCCTCAGACTCGCATTTTTCAAGTGAAATCGCCAAGATCCTTGGCGACGATTCACTCATAACCGGAGTGCCAACGAAAGCATTGGACGCGGCGATTGGATTGTTGAGGTCTTTGGCGGAAGAACTTGATCTTGGCTTACTTCGTACTGCGGAGTTTTATTACACCGCATCTACTTTTGATGAGTTCCTTGATCATGCTGAGGACTATCACAAGCGAGGGAAAATAACGGAATCGGCCGTGTTATCGAGTGCTGTCTTCGAGGACGCTGTCCGGAAGACAGCCGACAAGGCTGGCGTCCCCCAGGCCGGGATAAACCTTGATCCGCTCATCGATGCCCTCGTGAAGAAGGGCACGATCACACCGGTGAAGGCGAAACGTTGGAAGGCCCACGCGGCCGTGCGCAACGAAGCGCTGCATGCACAATGGGACAAGATCGAACTCCGCGATGTCGGCGATCTCATTCGCGGCACGCGAGAGATCATTGAAGATCTTTGATTTGTCCAGATTCGCTTAGGGCGTCGTATGCGCGCTCACAGGCCTGCCCGGCGATGCGGGCGGCGTCAGCGTACCCAGCCAGGATTCCCGCGCGCTGGTCAGCCCGGCTGAGCACGTCGGCGAGCACCCCAAGAAAGTCGCCGACTAGCCCCAGCCCCGATCTACTTTCCCTTGCTCGGCGGGTTGTTGCCTCTGCCGGGGCCTGATTGGTGTCCAGGCACCTTGCTCGGCCAATTGGGATTTGCAGGTATCGCGTGGCCGGCACGCCCGGTAATTTGCATCGACATACGCATGATGGTCTCCAATGTCGTCATCGACGATTTGATCCTAGACCATCCACGAGCTCACTGGCATGCAGCTACGGCCGCCTTCAGCCACGTGTCACACGTCGCGCGCTGGCCCGGCGCCATCTACGAACACTGCAGTGGTGGCACTTCGCAAGGGATGCCATCGTGGTCGCCGTCAATCTTCACGCCTGGGCAATTGCGCAGGTAAAAACGAGCTTCCTCGCAGGAAGCCATTTGGCTGCAATGCTGCTTCCCCTGGCACTGAAAGACCGGCGAAGCTGCAGGAGATGTCGTCGCTTCAATCATGGGTTCGGCAGGTTGAGCAGCTTGCTCAGCCTTGGGCGCTTGCTTGAAATAGAACCAGGCGGCAGCCGCCGCGACGCCGAGCAATAGAAGTTTGTTCATGTGACCCCTCGTTATCCCCGAAGGATGCCACAGCAAGCCACGCAGGGGCAACGCGACGCGCCGGAGGCTGCTGCGCCACGTCACCCGTGCCGCTCCCGCACCTCGTTCTCCAGATCCTCCGCCCCTCGCGGCTCCGCGACGCATCCCTTCCTCGGAAGGGTACTAAGATTGCTGCAACGCACCACAATTGATTTCGGCGACAGATTGACCCCCGTTGCCAAACCTCGAGGGTGTAGGCGTCTACCCTGCCGCCTACACCCCTTTTTTCCATCTGTCGCAAGGATGGATGTTCACTGACACGTCGCCACCGCCGCCCGCAGCCTGACCTCATACCCCGCCCGCAACGCCAGCTCGGCCAGCGCCGCCCGGAACCACTCGAAGTCGCTGGTCGTCTCCGGCACCTTCGCCAGCGGCCAGTCCGGCTCGGGGATCTCAGCCGTCTTGCACGGCACGGCCACCGGCACCCTCACCTCCACCGGCTTCTCGATCACCTGCGGCGCGGCGGCGCATCCGGCCAGACTACAAAACGCGGCGCAAATTATTCCCAAAATATTCCTGCGTGCCGCCAGCGCCGCAGAATTGCGTTTTTGCGCAATTTGCCCATTCATAGCTTCCCCCGCTCGGTCGTGAAGGTCTGCCGCAGCCCGTGCAGCGATGCGCACTGATCCGACCCAGGCACCTGCGCCTGGATCTTCCCGGCCAGCAGCGTGTACTTGGACTGGGCCGCCTGCGCCTCGGCGTCGGCCTTTGCCGCCTGGTACTGCCGCAGCTTGGCCTTCGCCTCCAGGTCGGCCACCGCCGCGTTCTGGGTGGCAACCAAGCCGGCCAGCGCCTTGTTGTCGCCCTGGGCCTTGACCAGGTCGGCCTGGGCTTGCGTCAGCTTCGTGCGCGCCACGTCGCGTTCATGCCGGTAGGTCAGCACCGACCCGCCGGCCAGCGCCAGGATGATCAGCACGGTGGCAAAGAAGATCCGTTCGGGCGTGGCGAAGACGGCTTTGATGGCCGCACAGACGGCTTCAAGAAGCAGCATGGTGAATCACCTCCGTCGGCGTGAATTGGTACCCTTCCCGCGCGTACTTCTGTGCGATCCAAAGCGGGAACGGCATGTCGTGGATGCCTTCGTCCTTGCCGGTGTGGTGGGCCTTGCAGAGCAGCAGGCCGTTGACCGTCATGTCGTCCACGAAGGTGTAGGGATCGGCCGGGTCGAACTTGTCCCAGTCGAATGTGGCCGCGTGCGGGCCCAGCGCGCCGGCGCGCGCGAATTCAGCCACGCTGGCCCAGTCGATCATGTTGGCCAGCGAGCGCTCGATGGGATGGTGGTGGGCCTCCAGCGGATGGCCGCTCACTTTTGCCGTCTCTCCGCAGATGAAGCAACGCCCGCCCTCGCGCTCGATCAACGTCTTCTTGGAATGCAGGAACAGCGGCGTGGTGGTGCGCGCCTCGTGCCCGGGCAGCAGCACGTCGACGGCCAGGGTCTCTTTCTCTTCGTGGGTATCGGTGACAGCCATAGGGGCCTCAGAAATGCAAAAAGCCGCCCGAAGGCGGCTGGAATGAGAAAAATGTGGTGGGGCTGAGGGAAAACTGGGGCTACGCGCCCAGCACTGCCTTGGCCTTCACCCAAAACGCCCGCCGCTCGGCGATACCGTTGATCCCGCCGTTGATAGCCCGCGTCAGGCCCACGAAGTCACCGGCATCCGCAAACCGATTCAGGTTGTGCGTGTGCCAGTACCATCCAGCAGACGCCGCCGCATGCACGGGAAGCTCGAGCAGCTCGGGATGCGTCAGCAGGTCCAGGTGCAGCCCGAACCCGCACAGCAGGTAGTTCTTGCGGCCGGTGACCTGGATCAGGCCGCGCCCCATGAACCGCTTGCCGTCGCCCACCTCGGTGTTGCCGAGGTCCGCCCTCCCCTCGTACCGGCGCTGCGTCGGCGTTGGTCCCCAGATCTCGCGCAGCAGGCGCAGTTGCCCAGACTCATGCGCGACCTGAGCCACGAAGGCGGCCACCCGCGTGGGCGTGTTGATCTCGAACTGCAGCATCGCGGCAGCCAGCGGCACGGCGAACACGTCGGCCCGCGCGCCGGCGAGCGGCATGATGGCGTGCAGCTGGGCGGCAGTGACGAGTGCGTCAGCCATGATTGCCCCCCGTCACCGCGTCACGCACGTCCTGAGCGACCTCGCCCAGATCCTTGCCTTCGCGCTTCTCGATGAAGTTGAAGGTCCACCGGACGACGGCCCACGCAGGCAACCCACAGGCAAACGCCAATCCGATCAGCGCCACCAGGCCGATGTACTCGCGCGCCCAGACCAGCAGCCCATATTTCATGATCACGGCAGATCCGCCGCACGCTGACCCGACGACAGTCGAGGTCAACCCTACCGCCCATTCCTTCCTGCTACGTGGCGTCATCATGCACATCACAACGAGAGATGCGAGACCGGCCCCAATGGCCCCCGCACCGGCGAGACCGCCGATTAGCTTCCAGCCGGCTACGCCTGCGGCGCTGCCGCTGATTGGTTCGGACATTTGTGACCCCGGAAATGAAAAGGCCCGCTCGGGGCGGGCTGTGGTTTTGTTTAGGTGCCAACCAGTGATTGCAACGTCGTTGCGACACGCAGGGACGCCAGATAGTTGAGATAGTCGCGGCCCAATCCTCCCGGATGAGCACCGTCGGATGCAACGTAGAAGTCCCAATTGCCAACCCCGGTTTCCGCCGTCGCCTTGCCGGTGCTCGTGGTCATCAGCCACCCCTCGGCAGTCGAGTCGATATAGGCCGTACGCGTCTGATCCTGCGCCGCAAAACCAGCAGCGATAGCGCTAGATAAGGTGGTTGCTGCGGCACCGGACGCAACAATAGGCCCCAGCCCAATGAGGTAGCAATCCGGGTTGTTGGCGCGCAGAGCGGACAACACCTTAGTAACTGCGGCAGTTACTACCGACGAACCGGCGGCCGCATCATTCTGCGACCCCCAAAATACATACACGTCTGCATTCATAGCAACGAAATCAGCAATGCGCTTGTCGTCGCTCCACGCCGGACCGTTTGGGGTAACTGCGCTATTGACTGTGGCCCATCCAGTCCCACCGATAGCATTTACCTTGCAACGATCAGCCATGCCGAGCCTTTGGGCCATGATGTAGCCCATGTGCTCGCCGGCATAGTTGCCGTAGGTCAGGCTAGAGATGGAGTCGCCTATCTGAGCCAAAATTGGTTGATTCGGGGGCGCCGGGTACGGAAGGATGCTTCCTTGCGAGCGTACGTTGATGCCATACAACTTGAGGCCCGAGCCATGCCAGATCACCTCAATCTCGCGCAGGCGGCGAGTGGCGTAGGCCGCCAGCCAAATTGGGCTGACGAACGTCGCGCCAGTGCCGCTGCCTGTGGTCGATGCTTGCGAAATGGTGCCAGTCGGGACGACCGTGTAGGCGCCGATGTTAAGAACTTCCACCAGGGAGACGGCCCCGCTGCTCACCTGAATGACATTCAGCACAGCCGCAGTGCCGGTACCACCAGCTAGCGTGATCTGATCGCCTACTGCGTAGCCAGATCCACCCGCGCTTTTGCTGATCTGCGCCAAAGTATAAGTGCGTGTATTCGCGGCATCGCCAAAGTCAAACTTGACGTAACATGGATTTCCACTGTTCGGAAGCGAGATGGCGCGAGTCTTTGCGGCATATTGATCACCGCCCAACAGATCGCGGACGGTAATGCCGACCTGTCCGAATTGAGTCCCGCGAAAACACGCCTCAAAAACAGGCTCATCCGTAACGAAGCACGTGCGAATGGGGCTATTGTTCGCTTGGTTTGACCCATCGGCAAAGGTGGTGCCTGTGCCAACCCCGCGATTCGTGCCGTCATTAATGACCACGCATCCAGAATGCCGAAGGCTGACATTGTCGAATCGATGCGAAACATTGCCCGAGGTGAAGGCATTGATTGCAGAAGATGAGCCGCCAAGGGTGATGGTTGGGGGCGAGGCCATGACGCCGTATGGATCGCGCAGTTTGTTGAAGCTACGCGCCCAATTTTGCACCCGGCTAGGCCTTTTTTGCGGAAACGACATCGGCATAATCAAGCCTCCCGAGCGGTGAAAGTCTGACCAGTCGTCGCGCCAATGATGCTGATGGCGGACGGCGAGCAGTAGGACGCAGGGGTTTCATAGAGCGCCCCGGCTTGTATCTGGATTGACGGCTGCGAAAGTACCGCCGTACCGCCAATCTCATTCAGCCAAAGATCGCCCGACGAGTTGTTTTGAATCCACCAAGCGCGCCGGTTGGCATTGGCCGCCATGAGCACCTGCGCAGTACCGCCTGCGGCGATCGAACCACTGCGATCCGTCGGCGGGATGCTGGCCGGTACCGGCTGCACTTGCATGTCCGCCGGATTCCCATTCTTCACCGCCATGTGCTTCGCAGCACCAGTCCCATTCAGCGTGGCCGAGAAGGAACCCGAACCAGCCACCGACAGCCGCGCGCGAACCTGCTTGAACGCGGCGCAGTTGAATTCAAAATCGCCCGCTGCGGTGATGGACATCACGCCCGCAGCGCCCGCCACGAGGGGGTAGACCTTGATCGTGTCCCAGGTCGTACCGGCGATAAGCCCTTCGATCACGACCGTCGCGCCGGCATTCGTGCCGGAGAGGTTGACGCCGACAGAGCCCAGGGAATCGGTCGCGAGCGTCACGGCGTCATTCAGCGCCGCCAGCGTGCCCGACGTCGACTGGTTTGAAACGCCTACAGGGAAAAATACGGAGGTCGTCATCGCTTAGAACCTTTGAATGGACGCCACTTGGTAGCCGTGGCCGTTGGCGTCGATGGTGTATTCGGTCGGGATGCTGTTGAACGTCTCATCCACCATGACGAGCACCTTCCGAGGGAGAGTGAACGCGCCAGCCGTCAGAGCGGCCTGCATGGCGGCGAAGGTGGGGAACGACAGTTGCGCGACCAGGGCGCCGCGTGTCATCCGCTTTTCCGCGCCGGATTGGGCGCCGTAGAGAAGATCGGCGTCGCCGATGGGGGCGGCATCCGGGAAATCTTTGAGCTGCTTGCCTGCGGCCATGTCTGGTACCCTGTCAAGTCCTGACATAGGTTGACAGGTTTTGTGGCGCCGTGGGCGCCTAGCGTTCCAAGGTAATAGACGCCCGATGAACCTCATCGGGCGTTTTGTATTTCAGGGCTTGATGGGGGCGTTCACGGTTATAGATCTGTACGGACTCCTTCACCATGCGAGCCGCTTGCTGCAGGTCAGTTGGTCGGTTCAGCAGGAATTCGCTCTTGAGGATGCCGTTGATGCGCTCGGCCATGGCGTTCTGGTAGCAGTCGTAGCCGTCGGTCATGGAACAGGTCAAACCGTGCCGCTGATGGATGGCCTGGTAGTAGGTCGCGCAGTATTGAATTCCTCGATCCGAATGATGTACCAGCGTCTGCCGGGTCCGGCGCGAGCGTAGTGCCATTTTCAGCGCCTGGCTCACCTGCTCGGTCTGCAGGCTGTCATGGACATGGTAGCCCACGATCTTGCGCGACCAGGCATCCGTAACAAGACTCAGATAGACGGTCTGCTGGGTGGTGGGAAGGTACGTAATGTCAGCGACCCAGACCTGCTCGGCCGCCGTGGGCACTACCTTCTGCGGCCCCTCCTTGAGAAGATTGGGATGGCACCGGAAACGGTGATGGCTGTTAGTGGTCTTGTGATACGCCCGATGCGGTTTCACGAGCAGCCTGGCTGCGCGCAGAACATCAAATAGCCGGTCTCGGCCCACCCGGATATCTGCCTTCGCCAGCGGCGCCTGCAGAACCCGCTGCAGTTTTCGCGTGCCCAAACGGGGTTGGCGCAGCCGCACTTCGGTGACCAATGCGCAGATCCTGGCGTCTCGGGCCGTTTGTCGAAGCTCGCTGTGGCGGCGCTTGTAGTACGCCTGGCGACTGATGCCAAAGTAACGGCAAGCCCTGCTAACGCTTAGCCCTTGGACGAGCTCTTGCGCGAGGACTTGCCCGAAGGCTTTTTTACGACGCGTACCCCGTGCTCCTTCTGAATCACGTCGATCACTGCTTCGAACAGTCGCGCCTTCTCCTGCGCCTCGCGCAACTGGACTTCCAGTTCCTTGATGCGCTGCTCCGGCGTGCGGGGCTTGGCTTTACCTTGCTTTTCCATCGTCGCGTACCGGGCGCCCTGTGGCAACGAGCCGCTCCAGTCCTGTAGTCCGTGCTTGCGTAACCATACCAGCACCGTGGACCTCCCCTGGATTCCGTACTTGTGTTGCGCCTGCTTGTACGTCAGTTCGCCTTTTTCCACTTCCTCAACGACCGCCAGCTTAAAAGCCAGCGTGTAGTCGCGTTGGGTTCGTTTCCGATCTATATCCAAGACACTCTCCTCATTGCTGCGGGAAAAGTGTCAACCTTAGTCAGGACGGGTCACCCAAAAGAGAAAAGCCCGCGCGGTGGCGGGCTTTGTAGCGCCGTCAGTTCTGGCGGCAATCTGGAAAAGTAAAATAGGCGCGTGTAGTAATATCCTGCGCTGGCAGCGCGAAACCACCAAAACGACACCCTCCAACACGGATGAAGCCCATTAGCCACAATTTCCGACCCCTCTCCGAGAACGAGTCAAAACAACTTGACTCTCTTCGTGGTTTTTCAGCCCTGGCCGTGTTGGTGGGTCATACGAACCAAATCGTGGTTGCGCCTGCCTACGACAAGTTAAGCCCATGGTTCGGGCTTCTCTCGCAGAGCGCTGTAATGGTGTTCTTCGTGATGAGCGGCTTTCTGATTGCCAAGTCGATTAAAGGCAATATTGCTCGACACGACGGCAACCTTCTCTTGCGGAAGTACCTTTCGGACCGTGTCATCCGTATTTGGCCCCCGCTCCTTTTCTCCGTCGTTTTGATGGCGCTGCTGTACCAACTGGCGCCAGCGGTATTTCCAAGCGGCTCAAATGCTTTTCTGCCTGCTGAACGAAATGCACTCGCAAGACAAGCATTCATCTTCGAGCCCACTCAGATGCTTGGGGCTGCGCTGGCGTTGAATGACTTCTTTACGGACACCCCATCCTCCAACGGGCCGCTCTGGAGCCTTTCCATCGAGGTCTGGTATTACGTTCTGGCTGCGATCATTGCTTGGCCGAGAGGATGGTGGAAGATCCTGTCGGTGCCAGCCGCGACTGCGCTCTTCTACGTCGGCTGGAACAACGATCAGTTCTACTACTACCTACCCGTCTGGTGGGCCGGCTACGCGCTGTCCGAGTTGCACGACCGCCACTGGATTCCGCCTGCCAAGTATCTGCGGGCGGCCACAGCAGCCTTCTCTGTTGCCGCTGCCGCGTTCGCGTACAAGTCATTGACCGTAGCAGATGCCCGCAGCGCCTGGCACTTTCTCGTGCTCTTCAACGTGACCACGGGGCTTTGCTTCGCGGCGATTCTCGGACTGTTGCTTTCCGGAGCAATACGTGTCCCTACGGCCTTTGCACCTGCCGCCGCCTACTCATACACGCTGTATATCGTCCACATGCCGCTTCTGCTGTTCGCATTCGGCATTTTCCAAACCACAATTCAAAGTTCCACAGCGTTAAGCATCGTGGCGGGGGTGAGCTTCGTCCCAGCTATCGTTTGGATTTCCAAAGCTGCATCCAGGATCTTTGAGAACCGCCCACTCGTGCGCTCGATTCTTCCTGTGTTTCGGTAAGCTCCACAGGGAATCCGGAGCATGGTTCGCTCCGGCACTACGGCGCATTGCCGGAATCTGACTCAGGCCCCTTCAGAATCCACTGGGCTGCTATATCCTGCGACGCGGTGCCGTGCCCTTTGTTCGGGGTGATTATTGTGGTGAAATCCACAGGATTACCGGCCCCCGCAGCTACGACACCTACGCCGAAGGAGATTGCTTCAGCGGTGCCTACACGATCGTCGCTGTTTCCGATCTGCATGAAGATGCGACGACCGGCAAACTTTGCAAAGTCGTTGGCGAGCCCATACATCGACTGATCGACGACAATGCCACGGAATTCCGTCAATCTTGCCAAGTCCGTCACCGGCGACAGGAGGACCACCGTCCCGATGCGAGAATCCGCGGCAGCCGCGCGAAGGGCAGCATAGCCGCCGCGCGAAACGCCGATTGCCACGACATCCACCCCGCTCGCCACTCCCTTGGCTACGAGATCAGAGATCGCATCCGAAGCGCGTTTAACCATGGGGGCAAAGATGTCGCCATTGCCTTGCTGAACGCGAGTAGCCCAGCAACCAAGGCCCGCTGTCTCACCGGCCTGCAGGTCTTGACCGTGACAAGTGACATCGACAGCGGCGATTGTGTAACCCGCCGCCTGCAAAGTCTTCGAGACTGACGTGAAAGTGCCATTCAGCGAATTGGCGACGTCCGTGGTGAAAACCAAGGCCAGCGGCTTTGCCGGAGACCCTGGCAAAACCCCGTAGCTAGCAGTTGACACGTTGCCAACCCGCGTTGCGTCGGCCTTCTGGTCAGAGCCGCAGCCTCCGATCAGAGTCATAGCCACGAAGCCAGCGGCGAGAAATTGAGTAGGTTTCATACCCCAATTCTACCGGCATTTATGCTGGTCCAGCAGGGTCCGACGGAACATGTGCATCGTATACCGACAACACTCCGGCCACCACATCTTGGGGCGTGTCGTCGAAGAATTCGATGGTCCCGTCGGCCCTCCAACTGAAATGCTGGCCCACGAGATTCCCATGCGCGACGAGATCAGCAAAGAAGTTCGATCCGATTCTCTTCCTCGTTACCATGATTAACCTCGCGTGGTGACTGACATGTTGACTTGGCCGTTGCTAGCCCCTAGCGCTGCGCTACCACCTGAGGTCACTGCGCCCCATAGTTGGAAGATGTGGAGACCTTCTGTAAGCGTCTTCGCCCCCGTGACGGCGAAAGTCTCTGCAAAGATTGCGCTGCCCGCCAATCCGAAGTTTCCGTAGCTGCCGAACTGAATCCCATCGGCGACCAGGCCCAGCGATCCGACGCCGCCAGACGTAGCCACAGATGCCGTCCCGCTGCAGGCGGCTGAGAACCCTTCATCGCCCCAGCACAGCATGCTGACGCGGAGCGCCGCAGTAACCTCTGCGACACTCGTATTGGTGAAATTGACCGGAGACCCGTTGGTGATGTTGTCGCCAGTCAACATCCGACGGTTGAAGAAGTTATGGCACAGCGCGCCGGAGAATTGACCCGGCGTGGCTGCGCTGGTGTAGATCATCCCAACCAGTGTCCGCGTCGCGTCGCCTGTCTTCTGCTCGATGCCGGTCGAGCCCGTCGTATGGCCCGTGGCCGACAGTTCCAGCGCCATCGCACCGGCGTTCATGTACGCGTAGACGTAATACAGCGTCGAGGCGGCGAGGCCACCGTTGCCAATCGTCACGCCAGCGCCAGAGACCTGCTGCGGCACGCCGTTGATGACGAGGTTGTTGCCGTTGTACGGCGCCAGCTTCAGCGACGTGCCGCTGACGACGGAGAGGCGGCACTGGCCGTGGCCGATCTGGCCGAGCTGGGCGGCATGTTGCGGTTGCGCGGCCGCAGCAACCTGCAGTGCGCCGCCGGTACATTCCAACAACACAAACGAACTGATGTCCGCGCGCCAGACGAACAATGCGCGCCCGTTGGCCACGAGCTCGTTTCCTTGTAGCGCCTGGTGCGCCGCACCGACAACCGGCGCCGGGCTGATCACACCAGGATTCGGCGTGAACGTCGTTGCCCCTGTATTGGCGGCCTTGATCTTGACCCAGAACTGCTGATTGTCCGTGAGCGTGGCCGACGGCAGCGGGAAGCTGGCCTGCACGACGTTGGCAGAGCCGTTGTCGCCCCCATAGACCAGGTTGCCGTTGATGGCGGACTGCAGCACGCCGCCGGGCAGTACCGGCGCCCCCGGATAGGCCGCAATATTCGCGCTGGTCAGCGACGCCGCGCCGTACGGCACCGTGACCACCCACAAGCCGACCCAGCCCGTGTCGGGCGTCGGCGTAACCTGTGACCCCGTCGCCGCGGCGACGCCCGCCTTGACCTGGTAGGCCACCACACCGTCGCGGAAGGTGTTGCTGGTCGCCCCGGTGTTGTTCGGGCCGGCCCACGGTTGCGTCGGATTGGCCGAGTTGTAGAACTGCAGCACGACCGGCGCGGTGCCCGTGGTCGGGTCCAGGCTGATGTCCGCATCCTGGTACTGCGCCTCGATCAGGTAGTTGATCGACTGGCCGCTGGTGCTCGGCAGCGCAAAGGCGCCGGTCGTGTACGTGCCGAGCTGGATGCCCTGCTTGAGGATGCTGTAGGTCGTGTTCGCCGGCAGCGTGCCGCAGGCAGTCGCTTCAAGCGGCGCGGCCTGGTAGATTTCGCCTGCACCGATCTGCACGGTTATGGATGCCGGCGTCGTGGGGGTGCATGCAAGGCCGTTGGCGACTGCGCTGGTGCCGAAGATCGCCGCGCAGACCTTGGCAATCGCCGTCATGGTGCTCTGGGCCTGCGCAGAGTCGTACCACTCATACACCTGGCTGCCTACATACGTTTCAACGCGTCGCATATGGGGATTCTCAATAGGAAAGGGCCGCGCACGGCGGCCCTTCGAAGGATGGAGAGGAACAGGGTTAGTTCGAGATGAGCACGCCGATATTGGTGGCGATGGGCTTCGTGGCGTTGATGGCCGCCAGAATGTCGGCATCGGTCGCCACGGACGTTTGCTCGGACAGCGAGCCGAAGGAGCCGTGAGAAAGCGGCGTGCTGAATGCGGACCAGGCCGCAGCGTTGCGGTAGGCGGCGCCCGCCGAGCCCCCGGCCACCAGTGGCCGGTACGCCGTGATGAGTGCGCCGAATGGGCAGGCAATCGAGCCGAAGCGCGCCACACCGAAGAAGCCCGGCGACGTGGGCGCGCTGAAGCAGCCGGTATCGAGTGGCCTGGCCGGTTCGAAAATAATCGGCGCGCGCCCGGTCAACTGCGTCAGCACACTGATCATGGCCGGCCGCGTGGCCCGCTTCTGGAAGATCGCGACCTGGATGCGCGCGATGTAGCTGGAATCGAGCTCGTTCGGCTTGCGCGGCAGCGTCCCTCCGAGAAAATCTGCCGCCCAGATGTCGATCCAGCCGCCCGTCGAGGTCTGCAGGCGCGTTTGCGCCCAGAAGAACATGATCAGCGCGTAGGACACCGCCAGAACAGATGCGATGCCGCCCAGCACCGCGGTGATGATGGGGGCCTGCGCCCAGCCCCCGAACCAGCCGCGGGGCACGTAGGCCTTCAGTCGCGACAGGATGTCGTCGGAATCACCAGTCGCCATATCAGGTCACCGTAATTACGCCAGCCAGGACGCGCTGCTGCGGAGTTGGGACAATATCGGCGGTGCCGCCGTTGAGCAGCACGTTCGCGACATTCGTGACGCCTTCCACGTCGAATGCGACGGTGGACAGGTACGCCCATGGCAACTGCACCCCATCGCCGAGCCCATTGATGTAGGCCTGCAGGTCGGCGGCGACCTGCGCGGCCACCGCAGAGTGCGTGTATCCGGTGCCGGTGGTGATCGCCATCGATACGGCGGCGGTGAGGATCGTCGGCCCATGCACCCCGTAGGTCGAACACAGCGGCCGCACCGCCTCGACCGCGTTGGCGACGTTGGTCAGCGTTGTTGAGGACGGATAGCCGGTGCCATCGTCTGCAATCACTGTGAAATAGCCGTTCTGGGTCGAGCCGTTGTACTGCTGGTTCTCGGTGATGATCCCGGTGATGTTCAGGCCCACGCTGGCGATGGCGTTCTTGACGGCCAGCAGCGTCGCCGACTCCAGGCTGGCGATGTACAGCACGAACCGGGCGCGCGCCGGCGCGTCCTTTTCTGCCGGCACGCCATTCTGGAAGGCCGCGGCGTTCGTGACGTAATCGACGCCAGAAATGGCCGTGCCGAGCGTGTTCACCGCGCCTGCCGAGACGTTTCCGATGGCGCCCGCTACCGTGCACTGCACCGTCACATTCACGCTGGCCTGGCCGGGCGGCAGCACGTAGCCGCCTTGCGCGGCACTGTACGCAGCGTTGGTGGCGTCGGCGACGACGGTGTACAGGACTGAACCGTCCTGCGTCTGGACCGTCGCCCCCACCGGGACCAACGCCTGGTTGGTGGGCGTGTAGCGCGCGAAGGATTCTTGCCCGGTCGCAGCTACCGCCGGCAGCCGGGCAAAGCCAAACTGCGCGAACCACGAATCCAGATCGGTTCCGTTGGACGTGGCGGCACGGGTGAGCGCACCCACCTGCAGCGCCAGCCCCTGCAGCCAGAGGGACACGCCGCCCATCGCCTCCGCGATGGCACGCAGGACCGACCCGATGGTGAAATCCACCAGCTTGGACGCCCGCCCCTGCACCGCTGTGGCGAAGTTCGAGACGATCTGCGCGAACGACTGAGTGTTGAGATTCGCCATGGCTCACTTGTTGATATCAAACGTCACCGACTGCACCGCCGCGGTGTTCGTGTCGGTGTACTTGATGGCTGCACTGATGCCGTCACCGAAGTCCGTCAGGTTCACGTTCGGGCGCGGCTGCCGTGCCACCGCCGATTCCAGTAGCATCTGCCCCCGGATCAGCGCCTTCGTAGCGCCCAGGTCGCCCGGCAACCCCACCTTGCGCGGCAGGCCGGCGCCGTAAGTTGGGTGCCATGTGTAGTCGGCTGACGCAATGGGCTGCCCTGCCGCGTTGCTGAGCTGCGGGTTGGTCAGCAGGCGCCGGTAGACGCGCTGCGTGCCGGTGGTCGGCCGGTCGGCCAGCATCAAGTCCCCGGACGGCGACGCGGAAAGGTCGCTACCGTAGTAGTGGTAGACATCGATCATGTGGCGAGGCTCAGAAGGTGATGCAGACCGTCGGGAAGCTAAAGCCCAGCATCGAAAGCGTTCCGGTGACGAAGCTCATGATCAGCGTCATGGGATACGCCACCAGCGATGAATAGAGCACGTTCAGTCCCTCGTTGAACTCGTGCTCGTAGCTGCTGTAGTTCGGGATCAGCGGCACCGGCAGCGCGGGCAATGCAGGGAAGCCGGGCACCACCACGGCGCCCAGCAGTGCGTTCAGTGACGCGTTCCCCGAGTTGATCAGCGCCGTGAGGCTTCCGAAGCCGGGAAACGCGGCAATGACCATCGCCTCGATGCGGGCCAGCGTCGGCAACGTCGGCAGTGCTGGCATGGCCGGCAAATGCAAATTGCCAGTAACCTGGTTAATCAGCCCGAAAACGGTGTCGAGCAGGTTGTTCATGTAGCCCTTCACGACCATCTTCACCGTCGTCACCAGCTCGATAGAGGGGACCGACAGGCTTCCGAAGATGGGCGTCTTGAGGTACGGGAAAATGCTGGGCCCGTGCGCCGCCAGCGCCGCAGAAATTCCCGAATAGATCGGTGCGGGGTTCATTGCCAGCAAGTCGATCAGCGTCAATGCGGTGCCGGGGATCGGCGGAAGAATCGAGGACAGCGAGAGCCCAAGGAACGAGGTCAGCGGCGTCAGGAACGCGGTGAAAGTTGTCAGCATCTGGTAGGACTGCAGTTCCTGCACGAGCTGCACGATCTCGCCATTGATGTTCGAGATGTCTGGGTAGATTGGATTCGGTAGAGTCGGCAGCGCGGGGATCGAGATCGAGCCGGGCGGGAAGGTCATCGCCGATAACGCGCCGTTGTAGAGGCTGTTGAAATCGGGGATTGGCGTGCTCGCGCATAAATGCATGGATCAGGCCCCGTTCATGCTGATCAGCGGCGCATGGACCGATACCTTCGTCTCGCTGGTAAGTGAAATCTCCTGCACCGCGGTTACCGTGATCTTCCCTGCAGCATTGATGTCCACGTCGCCGTTGGTGACCAGCTTCACGAAGCTCCCTGTCTCGTGTACCGCCCAGATTTCCCCGGACGGGACCGCAATCGCCTGTTGGGCGACCGAGAAGATCCGAGACACGATCGTGCCCGAACTGAAATCCCCATACTCGAACACCACCAGCACCTGGTCGCCGATCTGCGGGCCGACAGCCACCCCCCAGCCGTTGCCGATCCCGATGGCGCCCAGCGGCATCCAGTTGGACTCGGTGGGCGGCACGCCCGGGTCGCGTGGTTCCAGCGTCACCTTGACCGCGTGACTGGACGCGTCGTAGCTGCTGATCGTCGCCAGCCGCGGCTGCGACACGTCGTTGGTCGCCATACGGGCCTGCTGGCGGATGGCGTTCGCCAGCGCGTGGTCTCCTCGGCTCATATGGTCGCAATCGTCGATTCCGGCGAGTGATTCTTCGCCGTGATGGTCATGTCGTAGCCGCCGTCGAAGTTCATCGAGCGGTGGATGGTGTCGGGGAAGTACTGCTGGTCGAATGCAGTGCCAGTCCCGCTGAAATCGAGAATCGAGGTGGTGTCCAGGTCGTTGTCGCCCGGCATTGCCAACCCTTCCAGCCGCATCTCGTGCGCGACGATCTGCTGGTACCAGCTCTGGGCGCGCTGCAGCGCCTGTTCCTGCGTGAGGTTCGGGATCGTGCGCGAGTAGATCTGCGCACCGGAGCCCAGCGCCGACGAGCCGACCCGGATGGTCTTCACGTTCGACGGGTAGGACACCGCAAAGCCCTTGGCGTACTTCTTGTTCCAGGACCGGATCTTGACCTGGATGCCGCGCGAGACCGTCAGGGCCCGCCGCATCTTGAGCGCCTCGAAGTTGGCCTTCGGGACGCCGTCGGCGCCGGTCGCGACCTCGTAGACGATCCGGTACGGTGCGGTGGTCTTCGGGTCCGGGGGCGGCTGGAAATACAGCGACTGCCCGCGCACCCAGACGCGGAACCCCTCGATGTCCGCCAGGTAGTTCAGGATGTCCCACTCAGACCGCTCGTCGGTAAGGTTGACGTGGTCGATTTCGTAGTACTTCCCAACCCGCGTGGTGGTGGTTTCCACCATCGGCGTCAACCCGTGCTTTTGCGCCAGCGCCGTGGCAATCTGGGACGCTGTTTGGTTGGGCCATTTCTGCGTGGTCTTGGTGTCGATGAAGACGCGCGTCAGGTCACGCCCGGGCACCGTGACGGTGTTAGTCACCGGGTCGATCACGACATCGTCCGCCTGCCCGTAGATCCAACTCTTCAGGTCGGACGGCCCGTAGTTCACCGGGTCGCTAGGGAAGCCGATGAAGAGCTCGACGAACATGTCCTGTTGCTCGGAAAACCACGCGGCATCCCGGTCTGGCGGTAGCAACGCGCCCGCGAACGTGCAGCGGAACGTGTCGGCTGAATAGAACGCATTGTTTTCGAGCTCAAACTCAACCCAGCCATTGATGAGGACGCCATTGACCTTCACCGCCCCGCGCGGCTGGCGCCCGGTTGGTTCCGTGAATGAGGTCATGGGTCGCTATGCACTGAGTACGCCGCCACCCGCGCCGCTGCTGTACGGAGGGATGATCAGAGTCGTGATGCCTGGCAGTTCCGGGTCGGTGATGTTGTTGGCCTGGGCGATCTGCGTCCAGCCCGTGGCGTCACCGTATTCCTTCGAAGCGATATCGAACAGGTTGCCACCGCCAACCGTGATCGAGCGCCCACTGGAATTGATCTGCGCGAGGTTGGTGGACATGCGGCCCAACACACCCTGCAGCTGCACCAGCGGAAGCTGCATGGCCGTCGCGTTCAGTTGCGCCGTGAAGCGCGCGATGTTCCCGGCCAGCGGCACGGAGGGCAGCACGCCCGCCGGCACGCCCACGCTGGCCAGCACCGAATCGGTCGTGGCGATCAGCGAGCTCACGCTGCGCACAGCGGCGTTGATAGGCTGCAGTACCGATGCGATGGTGCTCAGCGATGCGCCCACGAAGCTTCTAACCTGACCGACCGCGCTGGTGACGTTCGCCATTAGGCCAGAAAGCCCGCTGTCGCCGATACTGTCGGCCAGCCCGTTGGCGGCATCCAGGTCGCCGTTGATCAGGTCATCTGCATCCGGCGCGGTGTCGTCGCTGACCGGCGCGGCCAGGTCCTTCAGCACCTCAAGGGCAATCCGGTACGGAATCCTGCCGAACCGCAAATCCGGGTCGAAGTCCCGGATGTAGACCAGCTTGTAGATCTCGTCCAGTTCCAGCGCGACAGGCAGCCCGGCGTCGCGCATGGCCTCAAGCAGACGCGCGCGATCGAGCGCCGACTGGCCGTCCTCCGTCGGCATGAAGATGCCAGACCAGGCAATCGGCTTCGGGTCCGCGCCTAGGGCTTGGATGTCCCGCACGCCGCCAACCATCTTCTTGATTGCTAGGCGCTGCGAACCGCCGAAGGAAATCTCCTCGGGCACCTCGAAGTCCTGGAAGACAAAATCACCAAGGATTAGGGTAGTCATAGCGTTACCTCAAGCCGGGCATCGGCAGGCTCAGGTGGCTGTCAATGCCGCCGGTGTTGGTCGACAGGCCCAGTTGCGCCGCGATGTAGGGCGTCACGCCCTGCGCGACCTTGCGGCCATCCAGATTGACGGTCCAGTGGATGTCCTTATCGCTGCTGGCACCGCGCGCCGATACCGATTGATCGGCAAGAGAGGCGGCGCGACGATCGTTCTGATCGCCACTCACCTCCCCTAAGCGCGCCTGCGCGGACGGAGTCAATCGCGCGCCGCGATATAGCTCGACGTCGGCCTGGTTCGGCTTTCCGATGTCGGCGATCTTCCGCAAGATGCTCGCGCCAGTTGTCAACATTCCACTGATAGCCGGCAGCATGTTCTTGCCGAACTCCGTCTTGAAGTCGGTCCATGCCGCATTGAATTCCGCCTCGGCGCCGGCGGGAGACTTCTTGTACTGATCTTCCAGTTCCTTGATCCCCATCGCGCCCTCGGTGACCGCGATGTTCTTCTCGATCTTGTGCTGCTGCAGGAACATCTGCGCAAACGCATTGCTAGCCGTGCGCTGGCTGAACAGGGTGTTCAGCTCGTTCACGATCTGGTCATCGGTGATGGCGTCGCCAGTGATGAGCCCATCCTTGCCGCGCACGCCCTTGGCGCGAATGGCCGGAATCAGGACCTGCTTGAGCCACTCGAATTTCGACTTGTTGTATAGGTCGTCGTTGGTCAGCGCACCCGGCAGCACCTGCTTGATCGTGCCGATCTTGGTGTACTCGATCATGCGGGGGTCGATGATCCCCAAGCGTGCGGCCTCGTTCATCGACTTCAGCGAGCCGCGGCCCATGGCCAAGTTCTGGTGGGCGCTCATCAGCGCCGTGCCGAACCGCGAGCCGCCCATCTCCTGGATCAGCGGCGCCGATTCCTCGTAGAAAGCCTTGTTCGACAGCAGGCGCGTCGCCACGCCGCCGGTTTTCATGAAGGCCAGCAGATCGGACGGGGTGACCAGGCCAGCGGAACCGGTGAGCGTCTTCTGTGCGAAGTCCGCCTGCCGGAACATCTCGGCTTCGGAGGACGTGCCACCGCGCATCTCGATGACCTTGCCCAGCGCCTGGAAGGTCTTCGTGTCGAACTTGTTACCAGCCTCGCCGAAGATCCCCTTGTTGGCCGCCAGCATGCGCGAGAACAGCGGCGTGACCGCCTTCGCCTCCTCATAGCTGCCCATGACCTCGTGCATGTCACGCAGGATGGTCATGCGCTCGGTCATCGAGACGCCGAACTGCTTGGTGCCTGTCGCGAACGCGTCGGCATCCTTGTTGACCTTCTCGCCCAGGTTCAGTGTGCGGAACCGGGCGAAGGCCATTTCGTAGTCTTTGGCGGCCTCGTAGAACTTGTGACCGACATAGATCGTCGCGCCGGTGGCGGCCAGCGGCACCAGCATGTTGGTGGCCATGCCCATGCCCACGCCGCCAATGCCGAAGCCATTCGGGCCGACGTGCATGTTGCCGCCGTGGATGTGGCCTGGGCGGCGACCACCACCACCACCACCACCACCGCCAGCGCCCGGCAGAATCGGGGTGCCACCGCCCGGCACCCGGCCGGCGCCGCGCATGCCCGCGATCTGAGCTCGCAGCGTAGCGGCCTGCGCGTTCGCACGCACCAGCTCGGCTTCCAGTCCAATGCCGCCGCTTGGGATGGCGCCGCGAATGCTGTATAGGTTGCGCTCGGCCCGCAGCGCCTGGTCGGCGATGCCGCGCAGCCCCGTGTTTAGTTGGCGCGCCGCGGCGGCGAGATTGCGCACGCCAACCACCTCGGCGCCCATCGTCTTCAGGCGCTTGTTGACCTGCAGCGCCAGCTTGTCGACCTTGGCGAATTCCTGCGAGAGCTTGAGCAGTTGCGGCGTAATGTGGTCGTGCAACTTCAGCGTTGTGCCGATTGCGTATGCATCAATCATTTTGTGCCGCCTATACTGGTTGTTTTATGGCTCTCGGCGCACAGCATCATGCTGGATTCCAAAACCCGCTACCGGATTCATGAGTGTCTCGCAGAGCACTTTTCATTCATCCAATACCCGTCGCCGCGCGCATTCCCGCTGGACAACCGCCCGACTGGCCTGCGCCGCTTGTGGATTGAGCGACCGCGCATGCCGATCGCCGTCGCCATGATTCCGCCGCCCCTGATGCTGTTTATCCCGGTCATCGGCGTGTACCTGTCGATCGCCTACCTGGTCTTCCTCTTCATCTACTTCAAGAGGACTTGATCCGGGGCCGCATCCAGCCGCGACCGGCCAGCCATGCGAACGCGGTGGCGCCGATGATGGCCTTCACCCTCCCCTCGCTGTGCAGTGCGGCAGGCCCCATGACCGGCCGCGGCGGCTGGTGGGGAGTGCCCTGGTCGAACCACACCAGGTGCGGGTCATTCGAACCCACGACAGCTTCATTGCCCTCGACGGTGCGCTCGATCGAGCGCTGCATCTTGCCGTCGCGGTAGCCGGGATCGTTTTCGGAATAGCCCAGGCGCGACCGCTCGGCCTGCGTCGACTCGGCCAGTTCTTCCCATGCCGGATAAGGCCCGACGGCATCCTGATAGTCCCCGATGATCCCCTGCGCGGTCTTCTGAATCTCCTCGGCCGCCTTGTCGACGATGTGGTGCGTGACCACCTCAGAGGTTGCCGCCAGGCGCGCGAGGTGCGTCGCGAAGGCGCCGAAGCTCTTGAACTCTTTCACGTGCTGTCCTGGGCGAGCTTCTCGTACTTGCGGGTTGAGAAGTTGAAGCGCGTATTGTTGCTATGCTCGGAACAGATGATCGACCACGCTGTGCGCGTCGTGTCGTCGATGCTGAAAGCCACATCAAACGGCACGCCGTGGCGCGCCAGCCATAGCGACTGGCGCGTCCCGGGGTCGCCTACGATTTTTTTACGAGGTCCTCGTCGACGTCCGCGTCACCGGCATTGAAATGCTCGGCGTGGGCCTTCACGACCGCGTCGTGACCGTCCTCGTCTAGCCGTAGGTACAGGGCCTCGATCTGGGCCTTGTTGGCCGGCGTCGGGACGGGCTGCCCGTCGATCGAAGCCACGAACATCAGCGGCCAGACGGTGCTAGCCCAGAGCGGGTTGTTCGACGACGGCCCCATGGCCTCGATGAAACGCAGCTTGGTAATGGGATTCGGCTTGCGCAGCACGATGACGCGTCCGCGCGCGTCTTCCGTGCTGACGTCCGTCGCGGGCCGCACGACCTGTTCAGACGGCGTTTGGGGGGTGGGGTTGACGGTGACTTTGGCGTGCATTATGCGATCCTGATTTTGCGGCCAGCGTCGAACGTCATGCGTTCGGTGACCTTGTCTTGACCCTTCCACGTGCCCGCGTCTTCCGGCGCAAGCGCGACGTCCGAGTACTGCCACTGGCTGACGCTGCCATCCAGTTCGTTGATGGTATGAGTGATGAACACCGCGCCGGGCGGCAGCCCTGCGAAGTAGTTCGCTTCGACATTCGCGAAGTAGTCGTCGAACGACGAGTCCTGACGGTCCAGTTCGAGGGTGCCAGAGTGGCCATCCGGCACGTTGCGATGGATGATGCGTCCGTTCACGTTGACGCTCTTGAGCTTCACGAACGCCGGCTTCGCCTCGAAGCTGGTGATCCCACTAAAACTCACGGGTCCGGCATTCGAGTCGATGATCGTGATCTGGTATCCATCTCGCCCGACGTTAAAGGTATTGTTGCCCGCCATATGCGGCTCCTATGAAAACAAGAAGCCCGCGCGCGGCGGGCTCGTGAAGCGTTGTTGGTCGATCAGTTCACGCTGACGTTGACGGTCGAGCCACCCTGCAGCGAGATCAGGAATTCGCGCACGATGGACAGGAACTTGACCTGCGCCAGGCACTGCATCAGACCCGTCGACACAGCCGCATCCGGGTTGTTGGACCCATTCAGTGTGACCTTGAACGGCACCTTGGTGGGGTTGTTCACATCGCCGATGTACTTGTCGACCAGCCACAGCCGGTTCAGCCATGCCGTAATGGCGTCATTGACGCCCTGGCGCAGGTCCACCGTCTGCGGGTTACCCACCACGTAGCCGAAGTTCGCCGCCAGCGTCAACGCGAGGAAGTTCGTCATGGTCGTGTACGCCTCGCTGTTGGTGGCGGCATAGCTGGACGTGTTGCGGTCGGTCTGGAACGCGAAGTAGTTGCCGCCCGGCGACGGGTTGGCCAGGAAGTCCAGGCGCCCCTGCACCGCGGCGAGCGTTTCCGGCCCAGCGTACGGCGAGTTCTGCACCGAGCGCTGGGTGCCGATGATCCCCATCACCGGCTTGTTCAGCGTCGACTGGTTCGGCGCCAAGTTGGCGCGCATCGGGCCCCAGAAGGTGGCCGGCCCCAGCAAGCGCTGCTGGCCGTTGACCGTATCGTTCCAGTACACCCAGTCGCCAACCAAGCACTTTAGGCCGTAGGTGTCGGCGCCGGCAGTTGCCAGCGCCGTGGCGACGGTCGCGATGGACTGTCCGGGCTGCCCCTGCGCCGCACCGAACATCCCGTACTGCTGGCAGAACAGCCCCAGGGTGCTCCATTGGCTCTGCGTCTGGTGATCCACCAGGTTGACGGTCTGCACCCCGGTGCTCTGCAGCGCGTACATGCCGGTGGCCGGCATGCTGTTCGAACCGATCTGCAGTGCGTCGGTGACGCCAGACGCGCCGTCCGTGCCGCCGGCCAGGGTGACGGCCGTCAACGCGGGCACGGCGGCAGACGTGCCGACGGTGGCCACGCACAACTGCGAAGGCCCGCGCACGCCGGACTGGCCGTTGTTGATGGCATTGACCAGGTTCAGCCAGACGCTCGCGGCCAGCGTGATCGAGCCGCCGGTGCCACCACCGCCGCCATTCAGCGTCAGCGTGGCGCTGGTGTAGCCGCTGCCCGGGTTCACGATCTGGGGCTGCCCCAGCCCCCAGACGAGATTCACCAGCGCGCCGGTGCCGGCGCTAGAAGTCGAGGTTGGGGCCGCCGGGTTGGTCGGCACCGAGCCGCCCGAGAGCGAGCCGCCGTTGACGACCGTCAGGGTGGAGATGATGCCGCTCGACGCCGTGACCCTCAGCACCACGCCATTGGGCATCGTGATGGTGTCGTTCGTGACATAGCCGGTGCCGCCGCTGGCACCCCCGCCGGTGACGTTCGCCGAGACCACGGCCAAGGTAGGCGCCACCACCGCCTGCACGCCGCCGGCCAACTGCGGCGCGGAGACGGTAGCCGCGGGGACCGAGGTGTAGCCGGTGCCGGCAGTGACGGTGGCGCCGCTGATGCCCTGGGTGACGTTATCGAAGACCTCCGGCGAGAATCCCGGCAGCGCCAGCGTCACCTTGTAGCTGTTCGGCTTGGTGCCAGCCGCGGGCGTGGCCACCAGGCTGTTGCCCAGTGAGCCGGTATAGAAACCCGTCAGCGTGGCGCCCACGACGCTCGCGCCGTCCTTGAGCTGGCCCGACGCTGCGGTATCGGTGCCGTCGCTGACGCGCACGCCGGTATTGTTGTATTGGCCGAGCTGGAACGCGATCGCAATGGCCGTTGCCAGGTCACGCTGACGCACCGTCTGCGGCCCCCAGTTCGCCTGGTTGGCCTGCGGCGAGCCGGTCAGCATAGGGCTGTTCACCGGGCCCCACGAGGCAACACCGACGAGGCCGTAACCGTTCGTTGCCACACCTGCCACCACCGGCGGTGGCTGGACGATCTGCACGTAGGCGCCGGGCGCCATCGCGCCGGCCGTGTTCAGCTGGCCGTACTGGTAAATCATCGTGCCGCTCATGTAGAGGCTCCAGAAATGCAAAAACCGCCCGAAGGCGGCGCTTTACGGAATGGGAAAGGGGTTACTGCGGGAAGACCCGGCGACAGTGGTGCGCGTTCTCGCCGGCCAAAATGGTCGCGATCTCGTCGGCGCCGGTCAATGCAGCGCCGCGGCTGTAGCTGCCGAACGGGTGCACCACGACCAGGTGAAAATCGGGCCTGGCCACACTCTCTTCCAGGGTCGCCGGCAGCGCCGGCACGGGGTCTTTCTTGTCGGTTGCCATAGACGGCTCCTAGTAAGTGCGCGAGGCGATCAGGCCGCCCTGCATGTCTTCGAATTGAACGGCAGTCGCAACGACCGTGGCGATCTCCTGGCTGGCCGTGGTCGCGTATTCAATCTCGTATGTGAAATCGCGACGGTAGATCCGTTCCTTCTCGGCCTCGTCGCTCAACCGGTTGCCCTTATAGAGGATCCGCGCGCCGAAGCCGTCAACCATCGTCAGGAACGAAATCTGCGCCAGCGCGACCTTGATGGCATCGCCCACGGCCTTGCGCGAAGAGCAATCAGGTGCCCAGACCGTGATCCGGAATAGCTGCGCCTGCCGCTCCCACTCGGTGGTTACGGTGCCGGTGGACCCGACACGTGCGACTGAGGGGGGTACCGGGGCGACGTTGGCAATGATCGCGTCCGACTGCCCGTCGACCACCTGCATGCCGCCAGATGTAAAGACCAGGTCCGCATCGTTGATACTCACCACCGGACCGCTGCTACTCGTTCCGGGATACACGGCGCCGATCAGCGCCGCCAGGCTGCTCGCGATCGTGGTCAGCGTGTCCAACGCCTGGACCGGGTAGATGAAGGCGCGCCCCTCGATGAGCACCGCCATGTTGTGCGGCCGGAACGGCGATGGCATCGCGCCGCCCACCGTCACGGTGTTGGCCGAGCCCACCAGCGTCAGCGTCGGCGGGTGCACGGCCATGACGTGCTGCTTCGGGGCATACCGCGTGACATTACGGTCCGGACCGGCCGGAAATACGCTCACATGAACGATGCCAAGCGCGATATCAGCGGTGAGCTGCGGCGCGATCGGCCAGCCTGGATACACGCGCACACCAGCGCCCCCTACTGGCGGCTGGCTTGTGCCATTCGGGTACACAACGCCGGCAATCTTCGCCACCAGCGTGTCCATAACATCCTGGACATCTGCCATCAGATCCCTCCGCCGCTGCGCTATGCGTGCAATTCGGTCATATCAAGTCGCCAAAGCTGCCCGTTACGCTCTGCGCCCGCGACCATGAAGCGGCGCGCGAGATCGTCGGTGATGACGTCACCAGCAAGCAGCGCAATCGGGTTGCTCATTGGCAGCAAGATCTGGTAACCGTGCTCATCAGCCGAGGTCGGCAGCAATTGGTGGCGCAGCGTCCGGGATCCAAACAGGATCGAAGCGGGCCAGCCGGCGCCGTTCTGGGTCCCAAGCACGTAATCGTCGGTGTGCGCGCTGCTGCATGAATAGCCTTGCGCGCCGAAGCCGCTGGAGGCCATGGGGCGCGTCACCCACACCCGCGCGTTGCACTCCACCGTCAGGATCGGCAGCTCCGACTGCATGCCGGCGATGAAGTGCACCGACTGGCCGTACACCAGGTAGTCGCCCAGCTGGGTTTCGCGCCCGTCCATGAGGCAATACCAGAACGGCTTGCTGGGTAAATTCGCCTTCGTGTACGTCCATTCCTGCGCGCTGAACGAGGCGTTGAGGCTCGCCACCTTAGCCGTCAGCGGGTTGGCCGCGCTGGCCGGCCGGTAGACGTCGTAGACATAGCCGATGCGCTTCGCCGCCTTTGCGTAGCCGACATAGATCCGGTCCTGAAGCTTGGCTGCGTCCATCAGAACCTCACGCTGTCGACACCGAGCGCGGCATAGTCGCTGCGCTTGGCCGCGATCAAAACAGCCTGGCGCGCCGTCGCGCCCGCCTCTAGCGCACCCCAGGCGAACTCATGGCCAGCGCCCTGGGCGAAAATCCTCTCCCGCATGCGGCACCCGTAGGAGAGCGCGCCTGACAGCTGCCACACGCCGCCGCGCTCGTCGATGACGACAGCGCAGGTGCTGGTCTTGTCGACGTCGAAATGCGCCGGGTCGGGGCGGTCCCCGCCGCGCATCCAGGCCAGGATGGCAATGGCGAAATCGCCGTTGCCGCAGAAGGCGACGAGGAACACGCGCCCGCCAGGTGCCCTCACCCGGTAGATCTTGCGGACGCGCCGGCGCACGCCGCCAGACCAGGAGCAGCGGTCGGCGGCGAGCGTCGTTCCGTCCCATGCGATCGTTGTCACAGCGCTCTCCTATCCCCTTGCGATGGAAATACCACCGCGGCCCAACACCGGCCCAGGCGCGAACCCGATGAATTCGCACAAGCGCCGGCGCCACGAGTCGAACAACCGGTCCCGGTCGGCCTGCTCGCGTGCGTTGTGCTTCCACACTGCCGCCTGGTCGGTGTCCAGGTTGTCGCTGACCGCCGGAATGGCGCTCTCGAGCGTGGCCAGGTTCGTCAGGTAGGTATTGATCAGAACGGCCTCTTCGCTCGCGGACAGCGTCGTCAAGCGCTGGTGCAGCGACATCACAACCATGCCGAACGAGCCGTACACCACGTCCTGATAGTCGGTAATGGGCATTGTCGTCCCGGTGAGCGGGTAGCCCATGTAGCGACGGACGTCGGTCAGTTGTGCGTCTGTGAGCATCGGTTACCCCTGATTCGATGCGTCCAGCAGGGCCTGCAGGTCCGCCTTCTTGGCGCCGTCCGGGATCTCGATGGCCTTCTCGGTCAGCGCGGCCTTGAGCTGCTCAACGTTCAGAGCACCGGACTGGCTCTTGTCCTTCGACTTGACCAGCGAGCGCACGTGGCTTTCGTCGTCGGCAGTGAAAAGGCCACCGAAGTAGGCGCGCATCTGCGTCACCACATATTCCGCGTCGGTGTACTCGCCAGGCAGACTGGCCAGTGCCGCATCGAGATCGGCTCGCGTGGCCACTGGGCGTCGGCCATCCTCGTCGAACAGCTCGTGCTCGTCGGTCAGATCGGACTTGTTGATGACGATGAAGCCCAGCGGGTTCCCCTCGGACACCGGGGAAACGACCTTGACGGTTTCACATTGCATGGTGGTTCCTTTTGGAAGCCGGGGCGACCGGCACTGCGCCGCCCCGCGGCGTTTAGCCGAGCAGCACGGCGATGTGGTTACTCTTGATGGCCTGCGTGCCCCAGGCCAGACGCACGTGGTACACGAGCTGCATGAACTGGCGATACACGGCGACGTCGAAGACCAGGCCCGAGACCGGGTCCGTGACCTGCGCCATGTCATCGGCCATATCCATCGGCTTGCCATCTGGACCAACCGGCATGGCCGGGGCGCGGGTGATCAGCTGCACGGCGGAGCGGCTGAAGCCAACGTTCGGCGTCGCGCTGGCACCCACGGTCACGGCGGTGGCGGACCCAGCAATAGCCTGCTTCAGGCCAGGCGCCGCCAGCGTGATCGCGCCCGGGGCCGCAACGCCGGTCACCACCACATACTTGTTGGTGTCGCCCGCAAAGGTCACCGTGTCGCCAGCCAGCACGGTGCCGGTGCCGGTGATCAGGTTGACCACCGTGGCGCCGACCGCGTAGCCAGCCGTGTCGGTGGTGTAGCTTGCGCCGGTGCCCTTGGTCACCGCCTGAACGGCATTCGAGTTGTGCAGCATCTGGCCTTCCAACTCGCCGATGATGCCGCGGCGCAGCAGGTCGTCGGTGCCGGCTTCGTTCACCTTGAACAGCACGTTCTGCTTGCCGCGCAGGTTGGCGATCGCCGCCGAGCCGAGTACCAGCTGCAGATCGGTCTGCGGCGCGCCATTGTCGTCCAGGATCTTGCGTTGCTGGGCGATGTCCGACAGGTCGCCGGCGGTACCGAAGGGCGCCGTGCCGGGCGTGCCGTAGGCGCGCGAGGCGTTCTGGTACGTGGTCGTGAACAGATCGACCTCGATCGCGTTGCACAGCGTACGGAAGGCCTGCGCGAACTGGTTCATCAGGACGCCGCCGTAGCTGCCGGCATTGATCATGCCGCGCTGCTCTTCGCCGTTCCAGCGAATCGGGACGTGCTTGGACTTACTGATCGTCATCGACACGTTGCCGATGTTCGAGTCGCCGGTGTTCGGGGCGGTCACAGCCGGCGTGTTGTCGGCCATCGTGCCCGGGGGCGCGATCGGAATCATGATCGTCTGGTTCAGCGCAGCGCGCTCGCCGCTGCTGTTGCGCGACACCGCGGGAATGAAGCCGACCTGCTCGCGAGACACCACGTCGAGTGCCTCGTAGATCGTCGGGATAAGGCCAGTCAGGGTGTTTGCCACTTGGATACTCCAAATATGGGTGGTGGGTACGATTTGGGATTGATCGGGCCATCCAGCCCATAGCGCCGTGCCCCATCCAGGGCTTGGCTAGATACCGCGTGACCCGCAGAGCGACCCCGGAAGGGCCGCCACTGCTTAGTCGTTGAGGGTGGCTTTGCCGGCGCGAACATCCGCGGAGACCGCGGCCTGCTTGCTCGGCTCGAAGGTGTTGAACTCGGCCCGGGTGTAGGCGCGCTTGCCGCCAGACGAGCCGCCACCGCTCGCACCGCCACCGCTGGCGCCAGACCCCTTCAGGATCTGGTCGCGATGCGGGTAGTTCTCGACGAGCGTTTCCAGTGCCTCGTCGAAGTCGGCCAGGTCACCGGGGCGAACGCGGGAGAAAATCTTGTTGCCGGTCGCGTCATAGGCAACCGTCTTGCCGTCTTCGATCTTGAAGGCCTTGCCGAAGGCGGCCTTGGCGATGTCGCCGGGAATGGCCAGCTTTTCGGCGATGAACTTCGATCGGTCGAAACTGCCGCCGATGCGCTCGTCGTAGAGCGTGCTCTGGAGGGTGTCGCGCTCAGTCTTTACTCGCGCGAGCTCTTCGACGTGCGACTTACTGGCGGCGGCGACCTGCTCTTCAGCGGCGCGCTTGGCGGCCGCCTTGATTTCCTCGACCTTGCCGGCCGTGATGAGGTCGCCGTCCTTGATGTTGCGGACGGTTTCGAGCGCCTTGCGGGCAGCGTCGGCATCCTCGATGCCCTCGAACAGCTTTGCCCGGCCCTCGGCGGCCTCCGCGCGCTCACGATGCGACTTCGCCTCGCCGTTCAGGCGCGAGATCGTTGCCACGGTGCCCGGGGCATCGAAAGCGATTTCCTTGCCATCGTCATGCACATAGACCGGCTTGCCGTCCTGGACCACGACGTGGCCATGTTCATCGATCTTCAGCTTCACGTTCATTCCTTTGGCTATCCAGCCAGTGAACCGGGTCATCCGACCCACGCGCCGTTCCGCATCCGCGGGCCGGCAAAAAAAGCAGCCGCGGGCCCCGAAGAGGCCGTGCGGCTGGAGAAAAGAATTTGGTTCGCTTAGTCGTTGATGTTCGCTTTCCCGGGCTTGGGGGCGTTCAGCGCGATGCGCTTCTTCTCGTCTTCCCAGGTCAGTTCCGGGCTAACGAGGCCGCGCCGCTTCGCTTCGTTGAACAGCGACTCGTCGGAGAAGGTGCCGTCGACGTTCATATCGCGCAGAATCTCCATCGAGGCCTCCGCCAGCGACGCCACGCCGAAATCGTTGAAGATCTGGATGTGGCCGCCCTCGGGCTCCTTCACCCACTCGGCAGCCAGCTGCAGGGCCGCGTCGATCGCGTCCTCTTCGTCCTGGATGATCCGCTGCAGCGTGCACATGCCGGCTTCGTTGTCGGAGACGGTCTGCGCAACGGTAAGATTGCCTGGCTTGATCACCAGCAGCTCGGCACCGACTTGGCGCATCCGGTCTTCCAGCGCCGCCAACTCCCTGCTGCCCGCCTCGATCGCCTTGCCGCCGTGCTCGACAAACCGAAGGTCCGCATCCGGATGGTCGGCATTGACCGCAGACGATGCACCCACTGTGATCGGCGAATCCCCCAGCAATTTCGCGAACAGGATTGGCACGCGCGCGACGTGCAGAATCGTCTGCTGATCGCTCTTCGACTGCCAGTGCTCGACGTTCATGTGTGCCAGTTCGACAAGCGGCGGAACGCCCTGCATGAATCCAATGCGCCGACCATAGACCGGCACGAACGGGATCTTCCGCAGCGTCGTGGTGCCTTCGTCGTGAAGGATCCACTCCTTTTCCGCCGAGTTTGCCTTCTCAGCCTCGCGCCACACCTCCCAGCGCCCGGGGTACAGCACGCGAACCTGCTCAATCTCCCGTTCGCCGAATGGGCCGTCCGGCTCGGAAACCGTCTCCAAGAACCGCAATTGCGTCAGCGTCTGAACCCCGTTGATCCGCTGCGCACGCCAACCCAGGATGCTCTGCGCGTGGATGTGAACGAAGTACGGACGCACGCCGGCGGCCTCTTCCTCGGCCTTCGTGCGAATGCCGCCGGCATTGGGGAAGTCGACCAGGATGCCGCACAGGCCATAGGAAATGGCGTGAAAGCACACCGCCGCAGCGAACGCGTGCAGATTGTGGCCCTGCAGGTCGATGTTCTCGCACCAATTGGCGATGCGCCCCGGCACATCCTTGCCAACCGTAATCGGCTTCGAAAACGGCTTGCCGGTCAACACCTCGCACGTGCGGCCAAAGGCAGGAAACAGCGTGGCCGAAGCCAGGCGTGCCTTGTACGCATCGGCAGTCTCATTGGGCCACTGCGGAAGGTGTTTGATGCCGGCCGCGCGCATGGCCGTCGTGCCGCCCAGTAACGCGGTGATGAGCGGATAGTTCTCCGCCATCGCCTTGACGGCGGCTGTTTGCTCTCGGACGGTCGATGTCATGCCAGGTTGCTCGATGATGTGCGCCGCCTACATGTTCACGGGGCGGACGGTCGCGGCGCGCTTCACGATCGGCCACAGCTTCACCAGCGGGTAGCCGCCGGCATCGTTGACGTGGTCGTGGCCGGTTGACTTGTCCGGCTCGCCGTTCTTGTCGTAAGGCTGCTGTTCGAGCGCCTCGGTGAACTCCGGGCACAGGTGCGTATTGACCTTCAGCCGGCGCTCGCCCTTGTCGTTCAGGATCAGGGCGTTGACGGCGTTCACCCGGTCCTTCACGGCTGGGTTCGTCGAGTTGACCTGCAGTTGGAACCCGGCGCCCCGGAGGATCGACAGGTCCGACTCGCTAGCGCTCTTGCTGCTGGTGTTCTGGCCGCTCGCGTCGGGATAGATCAAGACGGCATGGCCCTTGTCCTTGAACCGCTCCTTCAGCATCCGCGCCATCTCGGGCGTGTCCCGCACCTTGGTCAGCTCGCCAACCGCGCGCGGCGTGCCGTCGCGCACCACGTAGATCACCGATGCCATCTTCAGCACGTTGAAGTCCATGCCGACGTGCAGCGGCTCGCCGGCCGCCATGGCGTCGTCGGTGTGGTTCAGCTTCCGGCTGAAGTTCGGATACACCGACCCGGCTGCGAGGTTGACGAACTTCCCGCGCAGGTACGCCTCGATCAGCTGCGGCGGATAGCTCTCGCGCAGCGACGGGATGTAGTCGTCCGGCAGGTTCAGCTCGTTGTCGAACGTACTGGCCTGGATCAGCCCATACAGGCTTTCCAGCGACGGCTTCTCCGTGATGGCCTTGACGAACTGCTGGTAGACGAACTTGAACCCCTCGGGGGTCGTCGTCACATCGATGCCGTTGCGCAGCCCCTCGACCTTGTAGCGCATGCGCGCGATGATCTTCCGCCAGGCCGTCTGGGCCTTGATGGGGTTCATCACGTCCAGCTCGTCGATCAGCGCGTGGCCGATCTTGAAGCCCACGATGGTCTCGGGCTTCTCCATCGAGCGGCAGATGATCGTGCCGCGGTACCGCCGCCCCTCGTAGACGTGGACTTCGTGGTTGCTCTGGTTGATCTTGACCCGCAGGCCCATCGTGGCTGCCACCTCCTCCATCGTGGGATAGAAGATGTCGCGGATCTGCGGGTAGGTCGGCGCGAAGTAGCCCTGGTTGATCTTCGGCCACCGCCAGAAATGCTGGCAAATACTGGTGCAGCCCACCCACGTCTTGCCGGACCCGAACCCGGCCACGTAGGCCCGGAACTTGTGCGGCATCTGCAGGAAGGCAGCCTGCGGGACGTTCAGGGAGGGGCTATTCGCTGCCATCGGGGTCGGTTGCAGGGCGCCGCGCGTCCTTCACCACAAAGGTGAACGTCTGCGCCGCCGGCGGGGTCTCGTCCTCGGGGTCCGTTCCGTCGCCGCGCCAGCGCATCCGCGACTTTGTCCACCAGATAGCCGCCGTCACGGCGCCCTTGCCGCTGCCCGTGGCCGCGCGGAAGAGCGCGTTCGCCACCGCAATGTTGGCCTTCGTCGCACCAGTTTCCAGCTCGATGCGGAAATGTTTGCGCAGGGACACGGCCGCCAGCGGCTTGCCCGTCTGCGGGTTGGTGATCAGCCGAGCGATCTCATCCTGCGGGATGCCGAAGGCCGCGGCGCTTTCGACCAACTTGCGGTCTGCCGCCGTCGGCACGAAAGGTTTGCGTCCTGCCATGGAGCTTCGCGTCCCTGGGCGCTACGTTTTATTCCTCCGCCTCGGGGAATAGGTCATCCGACACGTCCACCTCACCGCACGCGGCCACCGCCCGCTTCCAGTCGCCCTTCACGAACACCAGCACATGCTGGTGCGCCGTGCCGAGCTTCCGACTGGCGCTGAACTGCTTGCCGGCGCGGATGGGCAGGCTGCCCAGCGCGGTCAGCAGCACCGCGTGGTTGTACAGCTCCGTGCCAGCGTCCAGAAACGCCTCGATGGTGTCGGCCACGAAGTTGCGGTAGCAGCCGGTACCGCGCTTCTCGCGTACGTCGCCGACCACAAAGCAGGCGAAGCGGTCGGGCTTGAGCTGCCCCACCGCGCCGGAGATCACCTCACGGTAAGCGGTCAGGAAGGCCGGATAGTCCATCGTGGACAGGTCCGCCGGGTCGTCCGAGTAGCGCTCCAGGTTGGCGTACGGCGGGCACGAGAACACGAAATCGGCTTCGACATCCGCCAGGTGCTGGCCGATCTTGCGGCTGTCGCCCACGTGCCAGGCTGGGGCGGGGTCGTCAGCGCGCAGCAGATCCAGCTGCGCCCGGTTGGCCTGCACCTGCTCGGCGCGCAGCTCCATGCCGACGTACTGCCGCCCCAGGCGCGCCGCGACGATGCCGCGTACGCTGCCGCCCGCGAACGGGTCGAGCACCAGGCCGTCAGCCGGGCAGAACCAGCGATACGCCAGCTCGCACAGCACCGGGTCGAAGATGCTGGTGCGGTGTTGCGCCGGCGCGCCGCGATCCGCCTTCTGCTGGTCGGACGCCGAAGAAAACGCCGGCGCGTCGCGGCCCAGCTCCGACTGGATGCCCAGCGCCAGCCAGGCCTTCTTGCGGTCCTGCCACGCGGCGTCGCGCGCGTTGAGCGTGCTGAACGGGGGCACCATGAACTGCTCGGCCAGCGAGCCGGCGCCACCACCAGGTGGACCAGGTTGCGGCGGGTCCAGCAGCTCGGCCAGCTCGCCAGCGTCGAAGCCGATCACCGATAGGTCGAAGTCCGCGTCGCGCAGGTCGGCCAGCTCGATCGCCAGCAGGTCCACATCCCAGCCGGCGTTCTCGGCCAGCTTGTTGTCGGCCAAAATGTAAGCTCGCCGCTCGTCCGCCGACAGGTGCGACAGGTCGACCGTGGGCACCTGGCCGGGCACAGGGCAATTCGCAATCGTCTCGCCAGCCGCCCACATCTGCGTGGCCGCCTCGATGCGGCCGTGGCCGGCCAGCAGGTCTTCGCCGGCGACCAGCGCCGGGTTCGTCCAGCCGAAGCGCCGCAGTGAAGTCTTGATCTGCTCGATCTGGGCGGCGCTGTGCGTCCGCGCATTCCTGTCGTACCGGACCAGGTCCGCCGCCGCGCGGTAGGCGATGGCGAGCTGGTTGGATGTTTTCATAGACGACAACAATGCGCGGGACAGGGAAGAAAATAGCCCGGCGGGAGGCCGGGCAATCCACCACGGGGTGGGTGGAGGAGACACTAGTTGGGCTGTGCCGTATTTGGCACCCTATCGGCACCAGGAATCTAATGATTCCCTGGCAGAACATTACGCCCTCACGTCAGGCCGGCTACCAGTTTTTCGCGACTCGGGGAGAGTCCCGGCAACCGGCCTGCGTGAGGGGGCTGTGGCCAGCGCGCCTGAAACCAGACACCCCACAGCAGGAAACAGTAGGTCGGCAGGAACATGGCTGGCCCCAGAGTTGCATCCCGTTTCCTGTCGTCAATGACGTCAGCAAACTGTCATAGAGTCGGCCTAAGGTAGGAGTTCGCCCCCTCTGCATTTCCAATGCAGTAGGGATTTCTGGAATCACTTACCGGAGGCTCACATGGCTGTCAGTCTCAGGTGCTGGTCCGAAGACGGCGAGGAAGTTCTCGACGTGCCACAGTCCGCGCTAGTTTTAGCGTTCGCACCACATACGACATTGCCCCCACCGAAAAAGGCGGTAGACATCAAAGAAGAATCCATCAAGTGGACGATGCCAGACGACCCAGATCGCTTTGGCGATTTCGCGTAGCAAGTACGCCGAAACGCCCAAAGCAAAAGACCCGCGAGGCGAGAACCTGGCGGGCTCTGAAAAGCAAAAAGCCCGCTTGCGCGGGCTTTGGACGTAATTCGCAGGTGTATCGAATAGAGGCCATTTTTGTGCAGACCTCGAAATAAGTCAAGAAATCTCAAAAAAATTGGACTTGGACTGGTTCTCGAACGCCGTGGTGACGCGCAGGTTGTACTCGCAGTGAAGCCCGCAGACCAGCGGATGCACCAACGGAACGATATGGTCGACCTGATGAAGGATGCCGGTCTCTACGATCATGCGCTCGCGCTCCAGGTAGACGGCGGTCACCGCCTCCCTATTCGCCCAGCGCGGCGTGGCCAACCTCATGATGATCCGCCGGCGCTCGGTCGGCGAGGTCGTCAAGCTAATCTGCTCGGCCCACAGCCCCTTCGTTTCCGGGTTGGTCCACGGATTGTCCTGCACGACACGCTCGATTCGCATCTGCGTCCACTCAAGCTGGCGCATCCTGCCATCGAATCGCGCGAGAAACTGCTCCGGGGTGAGCAGCGTATCGGCCAAGAATTCGCTTACTGGCTCACCCGTCGTGGCCTCATACCAGGCCCGAAACGCGCCGCCACGCATCTGATCTTGAGCAGCTTCCAGCAACTGCCTGTTGCGCGCGTGAGCGCGGTCCCTCGCAGCGCTATCCTGGCTTTGCGTCTGTCTGGAGTGCAGCCGGGCAAGCTCAGCTTGCCATTCCTCACGTCTTTTCCGTGCGCGCTCGCGGCGCTCTTCCTTGGTCGCCTTCATTGCCGATCTCCTACGCAGCTTCCTCGACGCCGACCATCCGCGCGGCCTTCAGGCGACCATCAATGGCCATCCAGGCGACCGCCTCAACGCCCGGCGCCGCGTTCAACCCCTTACGCCCCTTCTCGCCCTCGATCCACAGCTTCAGCTTCGCGTTCTGGTCACTGACCGTGTTGCGGTGCGCGCCGCAGGCCTCGGCGATGTCGGCCAGGTTGACCTTCACCCCGAAGATCTTTTCCAGGATCGACCGACGCACGCGGTAGTGCGAGAACGAGCCGGACAGCTGCTGCATGGCGCGCTCGGTCAGCCAAACGATGGCGTCGGTCCATTCGGCATTGGGCAGGCGCCCGCTGCAGCATGGCCGGGTGCATTCGCACGGCACGTCGCGCGGCGCCACGCGCGCGGTCAGCACCGCCTGATGCAGCTCGGGCAGCGTACCCAATTCTCGACGGATCATACCGGCCTGCGCCGCGCCGTCGACCCCGACGAGCCCCTTGCCGGAACCGATCTGCGGCGTCATGGCCTTGTTCATCGCCGACGCCTGGTACTGCTGCCCGGAAAAGTTGAACGCGAACACGAGCGCCGCGTGAGAGCTATCGAACAGGCGTTCTTCGGTCATGGTTTCCCCAGTCAATTTCATTCCTTCAAGCCGCTTGGAGCGGCAGTTGTTCCACGCTGACGCACACACCGGGCGCGGTGCTGTAGCGCTTGCTGATGCGGTCACTCACCGCTCACGTCCAAGGCAGCATTCGGCGATGCGTATTCCCCATGCAGCCTCAGCGCCTCCGCGTCATAGGCCGCAGCAGCCGCGTCCCTGGTGTCGTAGAGCCCAATGAACCGCTCTTTACCGTCAACCCAGATGCGAGCCCGCCATTTCCCGCGCGCGGCGCGCGCGACGCCCTTGAAGCCACTCGAATTGTTCTTCGCTAGGCTGGTGTTCTGGGCGTTGCCGTTCGAGTTCGCCCACCGCAAGTTCCCGCGCCGGTTATCGAGCCGATCCCGATTGGCATGGTCAACAATGAGCCGCCCCTTGGCGCCCCCAACCAGTAGCCAGCGATGCAGGGTGACGCTGTTGGTAGAGCCGGGCGGGCGACCGACAACATAGCCTCTTGCGTCCTTCGTCCACGCGATGTCTCGCGTTGCGTCCAGGTCGCTGGCGTCGATAAGCGCCCAGCCGTGGAACACGCCACCCTGGCCGTGCAAGGGCAGCTTTGCCGTTACTCCGTCGCATTCGATCTCGCGCCGGTCGAACACCTGGCCGAACAGGCGCAGCTCGCCCGCGAGACGTGCTGCCTTTGCAGACTCGAAGTCCGCGAACCAACCAAGGTAGACCTGCTTTCCTTCGTGCCCGATGGCCGCAGTCCACCCGCTGTCCTTGTGCGGATACACGCCGCGAAACTTGAGTGAGCTCACTCGAACACCTCCTGCTGCCAGCCGCTTCCCTCGCGCTTCAGGCGCGGCCGCACCGCGATGAAGCGGAACGGGTATAGCTCCGCAGCGACCTTGATCTTCACGCGGGCGTCATCCTGCCAATGCCCCTTCACCTCGTGCATCTCCATCGCGCCGCTGGCCAGCATCACGGCGAAGTCCGGCGAATAGAACGTGTTGTCGGCCAAGCGCAGCTTGACGCCCTCGAACTTGAACCAGGCCACCGTGCCGGCTACGCGCCTCGCCTCCAGGAAATCCGCGTACGCCTTCTCGGTCTTGTTCATCTCGCCAGACTTGAGGCGCCCGAGCGCCTGCATGCGGCGCTTCGCGGTGTTCTGAAAATTCATGCTCGGTTCCTTTCCGCCCAACGGGCTTGCACCTCGGTTTCGATGCGCGTCGCCATGGAGTCGCCGTCGCGCTTGCGCCAGTAGTCGATCCATGCCCGCCGGATTTCGACGTGAGGCATTTTCAGCAGGAAGCGCACGCGGCAGCAGACGTGGTTGAAGTCGAGGCGGCCGCCCTTGGCCCGGCACAGGTCGCACTGCTCGAGCTGGTTCATGCGGCCACCTGCCCCGGCGTCACGCCGTGAAAAAATCGGTACACGACCTCGAACTCGTTCGGGTTCATTCGTTCGGCCTTGCTGACCTCGCGCTCGACCAGGTGCTGATCGCCTGAGGCCTTGATGACCCGCCGGCGGAACCAGATCGGGTGCTCATCGGCGCGCTGGGGCGCAAGCTGCAGCTCGTCGGCCTTGGCCTGCACGCCCTCGGGGGTTTCGTCCCAGCCGGCCGCCGGAGGCGCGCTGCGCTGCTCGGCGAGCGCCTCGTCCACGAACGGCTCGAGGAACCCCGGGTTCACCGGGCCAGGGTCCCCGTCGGCCGTCCGTCGCGCGCACGCGAGGGCATGAGCCCGGAGCAACACGGGCATGGCGATGTTGCGGCCTGCAACCCGGAGCAACGCCTCGTGCGCGCGCGAGGACAGCGCCAGCGATTTGCCCCGATCGGCTTCCAGCCCAACCAGGTGGTTGCCGATTTCATCGGCGGAAAGCGGCGGCGGCGATGCCGAGTTATCCACAGGGCCACCCACGGTTGAGTCACTAGCGCCGCCGCCTATGTCTTTTGTTTTTATATGTCCTCTGTCCTCTGTCTCGCGCGCCCGCGTGGGTGGTGATGGGTCAGGTGGTGGGTAAGGTGATTCACCAAAGCCTTCACCAAAGGGGGGCTTTGGTGAAGGGTTCGGTGGTGCCTTTGGTGCCGCACCGGACCCTACATTTCCACCCTGCTTTGCAATGCGTTTGTACTCGTCTTCCACCATGCGCGAGCTGTACCAGATAGGCCCAGCTTGGCTCTCAAGGATGGTGACGGCCGGAAGGCGCTTGCGGGCGTGGGTCGGCGTGAACTGCAAAGCCGGGCAGATTTCACTCGGCTCTGCGCCCTTCAAAACCCCCTTCGAAATCAGCGATTTCAGGGTCTTCGTCGCGCATCCGACGACGTGCGCAATTTCCTTCAAATCCCAGCGCAAAACGCCGTACTCCTCGCTCTCGTGCATCAGGCAAAGGATGTCCATCCACACCCCCTTCTCTTCATGCGTGCAGCGCTTCAGCTTCACATTGGAAAGCCAGTCAGCCGTGTAGAACGGCATCCAGGGGCGATCTCTTTTCATACTGCCCTCGCAATCTCCGGCAGCGGCCGGTCTACGCTCGCTATGGCGCTCTCTACGCGCTCAAACAGGCTTCTTAGCCGCTGCACCTCAGCATCAGCTTCCAGTCGCCGCGCTGCTGCCTGCGCGGCGTTGGTAATCTCAAACGTCCTGGCGTCGGACGCCAGACCCAGCGCCTGCGCCAGCTCGGCGCGCGCGCCGTCAATCCGCGCGGCGTCGCGCTCGGCATTCTTGCGCGCGTCGTCCAGGGTCTTGCGGTACTCGGCTTCCGCCGCGACCGCACTCTTGTTCAGCATCTCTGTGGCTTGCTCGTAGCGGTACCGCGTGGCACGCCGGTCGTGCAGTAGCCGCGAGACTTCCTTGCCGAGACGCTGCTCGACGCGGTGGATCAGCGAGTACTCGTCGGCGACCTGCGGAAACCGCAACTTCACCTGGCGTTCCAGCCCATCGATGAGCAGCTTGATCCAGGCCTCGAGCGGCAGGTTCTCCACTGGGCGCAGCGTGGGCGCCTTGGCGGCGCGCCAGCCGGCCTCGCTGCGCAGCAGCAGGCCGCAGCCGTCAGGGATGTCGCCCTTCGTGATCAGCCCGGCCGGCGCGGCGAAGGTCACGCCAGCGGCGTAGCGCAGGTAGCTCTGCCACTTCCCGGCGGTCACGTCACGCCGGAAATCGGCCACGGAGATCTTGACCTCATAGGCCAGCGGCGTGAAACGGGTGAAGCTGAACGGCAGGCTGTAGGCGTCGGGCCGCGGCGAGCCGGCCGGGCCCATCTGCATGTTCGTCCAGACCATGCGCTGGGTCTTGTCGCGCAGGTACTGCGCCAGGTCTTCCTGCAGGGTGTCGTGGGTCCAGGTCATGCTAGGATTTCCGACCAACGACCAGAGAGACTGATATGAGCCGTGCGAACCGAGATAAAAAGCTCCTTGACGCGCTGAAAAAGGATTGCGATGAGGCGCTGCGACTCCTTGAGATAGAGAAGGAGCGGTGCAGACTCGGCGGCGTAGACGGCACGCATCTTCAGCGATTGAACCTGCAATATTCGGACGCGTACCGGAAATACAAAGCCCTGTCTAACGCCCTCGGTCATGGCTCGGATCTGGGCTCGAAATAGGTAGTCCGTCACGCAGTCACCTCGTCGCTAACCTCATCCTCAACCGGCACGCCGCTGATCGGGCGCAGGTCGCTGTCGTAGCAATCGAACTCAGTATCCCTGAGCGTTTCTCGTGGCCGGTCGATGTTCATCACGCGCAGCGGACCGCCGGTTGCCTGGCAGAACCAGGCGGGCCCGTCATCGATCCACTGTGGCGCGCCGACGACTTTGACGACTCGGCCCAGGTTCTCGGGATAGGGGTCGCGCACGATGTAGGCGAGATCGCCAGGCTTGCAATTCACAGGGGCACCTCAGGGATTTCCTCGCCGAACTTGCTGGCGACGTACACGCGCATGGCGGCGATCAGCGGGGTATTGCCTTTCATGCCGCGATGAGCGCTCGCGTGAGCTGCCATCCAGTAGCGTGCCCCACCCTCAAAGAAAGGCATCGTGCCTATGTTCTCCCTATCAATGATCGGGCCGCCATGCGCCCAGCGGCTGTCCGGGCGGAAATCGAAGGGCTCGCCGCCGCCCCACGGCGTTTCCTTGTAGAGGCACGGGCCGGAGGCGTACAACTTCACGCCCAAGGGCTGCTCGATGCCCTCAGCCTTGGCGACCCACAGCGCCAACAGCGCCCCTTCCAGATCCGCGACCTTCATGCCGCCTCCCGTTGCTCGCCAGCCAACTGCGTCGGCACGATGAACTCGATCCAGTAGACCCGATTACCGCTCTCGTCTTCCCATGGGCCGGCGAGGCCTGCGCCGCTTCGCGCGACGTCCCATACCACCTCGAATGCCCCGCGTCCTATCACGCAGTGCCCCACGCCGGGGATGTTGGGGCTCGCGCCACAGAGGATGTAAAGCGTGTCGTCGAACCAATCGGCCGCTGCGTGCGCGTGTTCCGCCAACATGCAGAACTTGACCAGGTTGTAGCCGCGGGCCTTGAGCCACGCACGGCACACCACGTCCGCCGCCGGCTGGTCGCCGCCGGCCGCAAAGTTCGGCACCTCTGCCGGCGCCATGTCGAGCAGGCAGGCGATGCACGTCCGCCAGCAATCGCCCCAGAAACCGTGCTCGGGGTCGTGCGAGATCAGTTGCTTATGTGGTGTCATCAATTGCCCTCCAGCGTCTGTCGGCGCGCCGCATAGGACGCCACAAACATCACCGTAGCCGCCGCGCCTGAGGCGCCGGACAGCAGCACAATCGCCAGGACCTGCCAGGCGTCCAGGGTGAACGTCATCAGCCTTCCTCCGGTGGATCTGCCCAGCCGACCATCAGCTTCGCCTGATAGCGGGTGTAGCCTTCCTCGATCAGATCCCGGTATTGCGCATAGTCCTCGTCGATGCCGGGGTAGTGGCAATGCGCGCACCAGCGCGAACCGAACACCTGAACCTCTTTCCGGCACTTGTAGCAATGCCCGTGGTTCGCGCTCATGCCGGCCTCGCAATCCGCACGTACTTCAGCGGGCAGTGGGGCGCGGTGTGGCCGGTGCTCCCGCAGTTGGCACAGGTCATGCAGTTACCTCCTCGTGCGTTGTAACTTCGAAGCCCAGAGTCTTGGCGATGTGCACCTCCAGCGTGGCGCCACGTGAGCGTTCCCAGCCCGGCAGCAAGTGAATCGCATCGCAGGTCACCAGCTCGCGGATGTCTGCGCGCATGCATTCGACCCATCCCGTTGAGGGGTCGGCGTTGATCTCGGCCGGGTTCACAACTTCGTGGCCGGCGGCGCGCAGGCGGCGGGCGGCCTCATGGAATGCCGGAAAGTTCAGATTCGGGAAGCCCGTCATGGGGCCGGCAACGTAAATCCTCATGGCCGCATCCCCATCGTGATCGCCACCATCGCGATCAGAACCACCAGCACCCAACCGCTCACGAGGTCGTCCATCACACGCCCCCCAATGCCTTCTTGGCCAAGCACTTCAACGCCTCGTACTCTTCGCGCGGCAGGCAGACCGTGCTGCCATCACCGGGGGCGACGACGTCCAGCTCGAGCACGTCGAGCAGTTGGCAGACCTTCGCGAACGGCAGGTTGTGCCCGCTGTTGTTCAGGAAGCGCGAGAAGTTCGTCGGCTCGACGCCGATCAGCTCGGCCACGCGCTTCTGGGTCATGGGAGCAACGCGGTTCAAAACCATCGATTCCAGGCTAGGCATGCGGTGCTCCCGAGTGCTTCAACCGATCCATAAGATTCATTCCAACGAGACAAAGCAGCTGGCGCGCCGAGGCCGCCGACAGAGAGAGGGAAAAATGGGAAACGAATGCCATCACCGGGTGCCCCTGCAGAAAGCGGCCCGGCCGGCGCGTGCGCGCCTGCTTCGGTCATGTGCAGCCATCTGCGTACGTCGCAGCATGGTGATTCCCCCGGTCGGGCCCTATCGGGACCGTTCAATAAAGCGCGAGTCACCCCGCGCGCCATCTATCTGGCGCATCCCCTCAGCTGTGGAACAATCAAGACATCTGACCTTCCCAACTGCCCACAAACGGGGGATGCATGAAAGAACAAGACATCACGGCAGCTTTTGTTGCCAACGCGAAGACCGGCCTGCATTTGGAAAGCGGCTTGGTCTTGCTAGAGCTCTCCTTGGCAAACTCGCCAGAAGACGCAGCAGCCGGCAAACTCACTTCACAGTGGTACGCGCTACCGCCCGAAGTCGCGCAGCAGCTCGCTGTGCGACTCGCCGAGCAAGCTCGATCTCTTCTGGCGTGGGATCAGGCTCAGCAAGGACAGAAAAACTGATTCCGCCGATGGAGAGGCGGCGCGCGACCAGGCGGCTGCCTACGGAATCGCAAAGCGGTTTCATGTGCCTATCTCCGGCGGTGCTGTTTCGGTTCATGGATCGCTCTCCACGGGTCGCTTTTAGGCGGCCTCGGGATGGTCTAGCTGGGCGGCGCTCTTCGGCTTTCCCGACTTCTTTGCCGGTGCATCCCTCGGTGCGCCGACGCGCGACGCTCGCACGAAGGCCCAGTCGACCCTGTCGTTCAATTCCTCGCATGTCACTGCCCCGCCCGTGATTCGCTCGATCACCGGGCATTGCTCGGCAGAAATCGGGCGCTTCCCGGCGATCCATTGATAGACGAGCCCTTGGGAGACCCCGAGCAGCTTGGCAAACGCCGCCTGGCTGGTCTTGGTCGAGTCGAGGTATTCGGCGAGTTTCATAAGCACAATACTAGCATAGCTAGTTAATAAAGGAATAGCTATGCTCGTTGTGGAATCTAATAGCGTTGCTAAACTCGCGCGCATGATGCGAGCAAGTAACTCTCTGGAGCAGTGGCAAGTCGAAGACTCCATTCGACTGAAGGCGCTATACAACGAGCGCAAGGGCAAAATGAGCCAGGAGGAATTCGGCAGCCGGTTCGAGATCGGCAGTCAAGGCATGGTTTGGCAGTATCTGAATGCGCGCCGCCCGCTGAACATCAAGGCCGCGACCGGCTTTGCTCGGGGCCTGGGGGTTGACGTCGACACGTTCAGCCCGCGCCTGGCAGAAGAGATCCGGCGAGCGTCCAATTCGATCACCGAAGCAGTGCCCGTACCTGCAGCCACCTCGGTGGACTCCGGACGCCCTGTCGACCGGCTCACTCTTGTTATGGCCGAGCAACAGCTCGACCCCGCAGCCCTCGCCAAGGTACTGGGCGTCGAGGCGGCCGTCGTTCGTGCGTGGCTCGAGGGCGATGGCACCAAACTGCCCCTTCACCACATCGTGAAGTTGCAGGAGACGTACGGCTACAGCCCGAAGTGGCTAGCGAACGGCAAGGGCGATAGCAAGCTTTCCGGCCAAATCGAGCCAGAGCTCGACGAACCTAGCCTCGCCTTTGACATCGTTGAAATCCCCCCAAACAGCTTCCGGCGCATTCCAGTGGTTGGCATGGCACAACTCGGCGATAACGGCCACTTCTCGGACATCGAGTATCCCGTCGGCCATGGCGATGGCTTTCTAACGTTCCCCACGAATGACCCCGACGCATATGGTCTGCGCTGCAACGGTGACTCCATGCGGCCGCGCATCAAGCACAACGAATTTGTCGTGATCGAGCCGAACCGTGCAATAACGAACGGCGACGAGGTCCTGGTGAAGTCCCAGGACGGCCGCGTCATGGTGAAGGAGTTGGCCTATGTCCGCGACGGTGTAGTGCACCTGTCATCCGTGAATGAGCGCCACGGCATGCTGCGCGTCCCTCAGGACCAGATCGAGCGGCTGCACTACGTTGGCGGCATTGTGAAGGCGTCGGCCTGGCGGCCGGACTGACGAAGGCAGCGCAGACGAGAGATTCCGCGCCATTCACTCAAAGTTCACACAACAACGCGGCTTGGAAAAATGGAACCCTCAGTAACTTCGTCTGATCCTGGTATCAGGAAGGCCCTTTCCCAGCTCCACTCCATGCTGGTCCCGAACGAAGTTGCACAGTGCTACGCCGTGCAGCGCCGGCTCTTTGCGCTTCTCCACCGCCGGATTATGGTGGCGGCGACCTCCGGGCGGCTAATCGGCATCAACCGGGGCTTGATCGGCGGATTCACGCCAGTCGACATCCGCTGGCAAGACGTCAAAACGGCCAACGTCAAAGCGGGAATTTTCGGCAGCGACATTACCATCACAGCTCTCACCCAGCCTGACCTGGCGAGCGGCGGAACAGTGCGCACGTTCCAATTTACCGGACTCAGGAAGGCTGACGCGCAAGCGGTATATCGTGCCTGCCAGGCGCAGGAACAAGCATGGCGCGAAAAGCGGCGACTTCGTGAGCTGGAAGAGTTGCGGGCCAAGTCGGGCGGCTTCCAGGCGGAATCCCCACGCGATGTGTCGTTTGGTAGCGACGAAGCAGGCTCCGGCAAGGGAGATCTGACGGCGCGCCTGAAACGCGCCAAGGAAATGCTCGATAGCGGGCTGATCAGCGATTCCGAATACGAGACGATTAAGGCCAAGGTTATCTCGGAAATCTAGCCTTGACCGGGGAAGCCGCGCGTGGGCGGGCCGGCCACGCAAAGAACTACTAACGGGAAAGATTTATGCGCATAGTCGCACTCGCATTTGTCGCGCTTCTTGCAGGCTGCACCACAGTTTCAGAGGTTAGCCCTGCCGGGAACGGCAATTTCACAGTTGGCACCCGCCACATGGGCGGTGTGGACTCGTGGCAGGAAATTATGGCCAGCAGCCTGCGTCGCGCCGACGAGTACTGCAAGGGCCAGGGCAAGGAGATGGAGTCCGTCGACATGAAGACCCACGGCGCTCGCGGATGGACTCCACTTGAGTCGGAACTGACATTCAAATGTGTGGCCGCGCCGAAGGCGTAGGCTCTCGTCGCGCCCGAATAAGCCCTCGGCCTGGCGGCCAGATTGACCAACAGGAACACAATGTCCGAAAAATTCTCGCCGACATGTCGGTACGGGCACGGCCCGCTGAGCCAGATTGAGCAAATCCCGTCGGATCATCGATGGGGCCTGGCTGGAGTGACCATCGCTCCACTAACGGCTGGAAGCCCGGTCAATCGAGCGCTCTCTGCCTCGTTCGCCTCGGGTCGAATCTATACCGTCTCCGTCCACCGCTGCCAGATTTGCGGCTATCTTGAACTGTTTGACGACGAGGTGCTGAATGGCTGAGCGTCGCCTGGTACCCGTTGACGGAAATTACGAGCCGCCCTCCGGCGGAGAACCTCCCTATAATGGCGAGATGGAAGCACGTGTAAAAACACTCGAGAGCACCATTGTCACGTTGCAGCAAGACGTGGCGGTCATACACTCAAACTACGTAACCAAGGCCGACCTCTCGGAAGCGGTTGGAACGTTGCGTGCAGAGGTTGGGGCGATGCGCGCCGAAATACATAAGGCCCTCAACGAGCAAACTTGGAAACTGGTGACGTTCACCTGTTCCTTCGGCACCGCCTTGGTTGCAGCCGTGTATTTCCTGACCAAGAACATCCACTAGAGCGCCTGCCATAGACACATAAGCCCGCTTCGGCGGGTTTTTTGTTGCCCCTCGCGCACGACGGAAGCGACCTACACTGGTTGTATAGTCACCCAATAGGAGGCCGCCATGGTTGCCTCGCTTGTCGTCCTGCTCGTCGGATTAGCGCTATGCGCGATCGTTGTCTGGGTGCTCCGCGAGCACGATCCGACCCTACTGTCGACCCAACAGCGTGCCGTCCAGACCTGGTTTGACCACCTGATTCATTGGCACTAAGGGCTTGTCGTCAATTCATCGAAGCCCGCCAACCGGCGGGCTTTTTGTTGTCCGCAACCTAGCGCCCGATGACCACCTGGAAGACCACGCCGGTCGGAATGGCGACCAAGAAGTAACCTCCGCCGACACCCACCCATTGGTAGCCACGCGGCGGGGGCGACAGTCGATAGGCGCGCCAGTCATCAATCACGTACTGACGCTGACGGTATTCCGGGGGGACCCTTTCACCCCTATGCCAGCTGCCAGGGCCCGGGCGATCGGCGCGACGGTCAGGACTGTCCCATCCGCCCATCTGTTCCCTACCCCTGTCACCTTCCCAACCTCTGTCACCTTGCTGGCGGTGGTCATCGTCGCGGCCGCGGTCGCCCTCGCGGCTATGGTCACCATCCCGGCCACGGTCGTTGTAGCCGTGCTGGTTATCGTGTTCCCGCCCCTGATCGTGCCCCATGGGCGGCCTACCGCGATCATCACCGCCCGGCCCCCTGTCTTGGGCATAGCCCGCAATCGAAGTGAGAGTACACGCTGCCAGCGCCAAGCTGGCAAACACCTTGATCTTCCGCATCTCGATCTCCTATAGCCCACGTGTGAGGACCTATACGGTTCACTCTATCCCGATCCCCCGCGCCGACTAGTTACGAAATCGTAACGTGTGCATCACAAACCTAGTGCCGCCCCCACCCGCGCATCGATCCCCAGCCGGTACAGCGTCGCGCCCACCTCCGTCAGCAGCACCCTCTCCTTCCCCCTGAATAGCCGGATCGGCCAGCAGCACGGCCAGGCCGGCTATCGCGTCGTCGATCGGTAGCTCCGTTCCCTCATCTAGCGCCAGTTGCTCGAACTGGCGGATCACGTCGTCCGGTTCCATTCCACCCTCCCCCAAGGCTAGCGCCTGACCAGGCTAGGCGCCTGACAAGACCACCGTGAGCCGGCTTTCTTGGGTCGCGCACCCCAACGAAACTGCGGCAGCTATTGAAACTAGCGCCGCTATTAAAACAAACAATCGCCTAAAACTAGCACAGCTATTGAAGATAACGACTAGCATCGCTAGTATTCATACACCGCTGAAGTTCGCAGCGGTTCGCCGGAGACAGAGATGCGCAAGCAAGCCAAGCAGTCGTGGGAAGTGGGTCAACAGGTCAAGGTGGGGTTCCTGGCCGGCCTGACCGTCATCGCCAAGATCCCGACCCCGGGCGACTTTGCGCCGGACGCCTATGTCCTGGTGCGCGGCGAGCAGTTTTATGCCTTCGTGCCGCACAACGGCATTTCCAAGATCGAAGCCGACGAAGCCCGCGAGATGGTTGCCGAGGCCAAGCGCCTGCGCGCCGTCGCCGAAGGCCGCGCAGCTGAGCAGGCCGACCGCGTCATTGCCACCGCCAAGCTCGCCGCCGAGCTGATGGCTGCCTGAGCGGGGATCGAGATGCAAGCCAACCAGTCCCTCAAGATTTTCAGCGCCGATCTGCCGCGGGCCCATGTCGTGGCCGCGCAGATGGGCATCGTCCTCGACCGGCTATACGGCGGCAACGAGGAAACCATGCGCGTATGTGGCCGCAAGGCTGGCCCCAAGGGAAACCACGAGCCGCGCTGGAACGAGCAAGAGCGCCTGGCATTCGACCTCGCCATCAACGGCTAAGGAACAGCCATGCCCTCCCTTAGCACCTACGCCCGAGTTTTCCGCAAGCCGCGCCTGCGCGCCGACGAGGCGCAAGCCGTGGTGACCGCCGCCGGCCTGTTCTGGTCGGTCACCGGCGAGCTCACCACCCCTGCCCTGGGCCAGACGCCCAAGTTCGTGGCCTCGGACGTGCGCCTCATCAGCGACGACGGCAGCGAGACCACCGAGATGCTGGACAACTTGCATCCCGACTTCGTCGCGCACCTGGAAGAACAGGCCGCCGAGTCGATCGCGGAAGAGCGCGCCGAGGCACGGGCCGCCATCCAGCAGTCGTACGCCGAGCAGGACCTGTGTGACGTGATTGATGCTGCTAGGAGCGTGGCATGAGCACCACCACCGAATCCCCCAACGCCTACGGCACCACCGCCGAACTGGCGTTCCTCAAGCACCTGGGCGGGCAGCTGACGCGCAAGGTCCTGCTGCGCAACTACATCGCCGCGGCACAGCGCCGCACGGTTTGGGGCCAGATCGACAAGTGGCGAGTCCTGGGCTATGCCGAGCAACTGCTGGCTGAAGCCGAGAGCGCAGAACAACACGTGGCGAGGGCGGCGTGAACACCACCCGCCTGCGCAAGCTAGCACGCCACCCGGTGGCCCAACTGCTCGCCCTCTGGATCGGCACCACCGTGGCCATGGCCGCCCTGTTCTGCGTCTACGACGCGGCCCAGGCCAAGAGCAGCCCCATCAAGCCCACCGCCCACCGGAAGCTCACATGATCGCCCGCCCCATCGTGCCAGGCCGCAGCTATCAGGTGCACGGCGCCGGCCTCGATCTGACCGTGCTCGCCACCAACCCGGTCGATGCCATCTGCATCGCAATCGACTTCATCAAGGAGCCGCAGCAATGAACATTGTCACCATCCGCGCCAGCTCGCTGGCCGAGTTGTTTGATTGCCCCGCGCGCTGGGAGGCCAAGCACCTCCTGGGCATGCGCATGCCTTCCGGTCCCGCCGCCCACCTGGGCACGTCCATCCATGCCGGCACGGCCGCGTTCGACCAGGCCGAACTGGACGGCGCACCGATCACCGCCGACGACGCCGCCAGCGCAATGGTTTCCACGCTGCGAGACAAGAACGCCGAGGTGGACTGGGAAGACGTCAACCCGGCCGATGCCGAACGCATCGGGCTGGCGCTGCACACCCGCTATTGCGCCGAGATCGCGCCGCGTCAGCGCTACATCGGCGTCGAGGTCCCTTGCGAGCGCTTGGAGATCCCCGAACTGGGCATCGCGCTGACCGGCACCACCGACCGCGTGCGCACCACCGCCGCCGGCGCGGGCATCTCCGACCTGAAATCGGGCGGACGCGCAGTGGGTGCCGACGGCATCGCCGTCACTGCCGGCCACGGCCCACAACTGGGCGTCTACGAGTTGCTGGCCGAGCATGCGGTCGGCATTCCCATCACCGCGCCGGCGCAGATCATCGGCCTGAACACCGGCAAGACGGCGGCCGCACAGCGCGTGGGGATGGGCGAGATCGAATCGCCGCGCGCCATGCTGCTGGGCACCGAAGAGCAGCCCGGTCTGCTGCAACACGCATCACGATTGATCCATTCCGGCGCCTTCTACGGCAACGGCAAATCCGTCCTGTGCTCGGCGAAGTACTGCCCGCGGCACGCCACCTGCCACTACAAGTCCTGACCCCCAATTCCTGAATCCTGACCGAGACCACCAACATGTCCGCATCCGCCACTCTCGACCAAATGCGCGCGCCCGTCGTACGCGAACCCGCCCTCAACGTGTCGATGGGCTTTGGCTCGTCGCAATCCTTCGAGCTGATGCAGCGCGCCGCCAACCTGCTGTCATCGTCCACCCTGGTGCCGGCGGCCTACCGCAAGGTGATCGAGAAGCTCGACAAGTACGGCAACGTGAAGGAATCACGCGAGAACCCCAATGCGCTGGCAAACAGCGTCGTGGCGCTCAACATGGCGCAGCGCATGGGGGCCGATCCGCTCATGGTGATGCAGAACCTCTACATCGTCGAGGGCCGTCCGTCCTGGTCGTCGCAGTGGATCATCGCCGCCGTGAACGGTTGCGGCCGCTTCTCGCCGCTGCGCTTCGACATCCAGGTGCTGGGCAAGAAGACCGTCGAGCGCATCGAGACCGTCTGGCAGAACGGCGACCGCAGCACCGTCACGAAGAAGGTCGAGATCATCGACAAGGTTGCCGTGGCCTGGGCGATCGAGAAAGAGACCAAAGAGCGCCTGGAATCGCCGCCGGTCACCATCGAGATGGCCGTCAAGGAAGGCTGGTACACGAAGAACGGCAGCAAGTGGCAGACCATGGACGAGGTCATGCTGCGCTACCGCACCGCCAGCTTCTTCGGGAAGCTGTATGCGCCCGAGCTGCTGATGGGCCTGCAATCCGTCGAGGAAGCGCAGGACATCATCGACCTCAACCCGGACGGCTCGTACACGGTGGCCAGCACCTCGGTGGATGAGCTGCGAGGAAGTCCGCGCGCCCAGCCCGCCCAGCGCGCCGAGGTCGTCGAGCGGACGTCAGAGCCTGCGGCCAGCGCCTCTTCTGTGGAAGTGGAACCGGAAGCCAGCGCCGACCAGGCGACCGAAGGCGAACTGCCGCTGGACCATGGGCAGCAGGACGGCCACCCCGACGCCGCCGGCGACGAGCCCGCCCTCTCCTTCCAGGACGTGAACCGCGAGCTGCTGAGCGCCAACACCATCGAGGACCTGGATTACGCGCGCAGCCTCATCAAGCAGATCCCCGACGAGAAGGCCAAGGCCACGCTGAACTCGGTCGCAGCGCGCCGTATGCGCGAACTGGCGCCGCCCGATGAGCCCGCCGCCGCGGCCCAGCCCGCCCGCCGCGCCCGTGCGCCGATCAACGCGGACTGAACGATCACGGGGGAAAGCGGATGCCACGGAGTCTGCCGTCGACCGGAAGGCGGCGCAGCAAGGCCGGCGGAAGCAGCGAGTACCCCACCCCAACACCTGACAGGACACAGAGATGAACCAATCGCCTGAATTCAAGAACACCCTGAACATGACCGCCGGCACGCTGGGCAAGGATCTGCTGTCCGCTCTCGTGTTGGAACTGAAGATGATGCCCGACACCTGGGTGAAGCTGTCGCAGAAGAAGCAAGACGACATCCTCGATCGCCTGCGCAACCGCGTCGACTCGTCGGTGAAGATGGCCGTTCACCTCATCGCCAGCAACGGCCGCACCGTCGTGGTGGGCGACCTGGACAAGGTGACCTTTAAAGGCGGCGCGCAGGCAACGATCAAGATCGGCAAATCGGCGCCGAATCTCCACGGCCTGGTAGATGCCGAGGGTCAAGCCGTGATGCTGGTCCTGAGCGGCGACGAGGAATTCACCACCGGCATGGAGGAGGTCCGTGGCGAGGCCGATCAGCGCGCGTTCGACCTCGGCAAGGAATACACCGACGGCGATGGCGACGGCATGCCCGCCGGCGACGCTGCTGCCGACGACGACAACGTGGTCGACGCCGAGTACACCGAAACGCCGCTGGTCATCGAGCAGCAGCCCCTGCAGGAAGAACTCGAAGCCGCGCACGAGGCCGGCCACAAGGCCGCCAGCGAGGGCAAGCCCGAAAGCGACTGCCCGAAGCTGGCCGGATCGCTGTGCATCGCCTGGGTCAAGGGCTGGAAGCGCTGGCACGAAGAGCAGGCAGGCGCCGACCCGCTGTACGACCAGGTCGTCGCCCTCGTCGTCGAGAAGCAACGCGTGTCCGTCTCCCTGGTACAGCGCCATTTCAAGATCGGCTACAACCGCGCCGCGCGCCTGATCGAGCAGATGGAAGCCGACGGCGTCGTCAGCTCGGTGGATCTCGAAGGCAACCGCAACGTGCTCAAGAGCACCGAAGAAACGGAGTAAGCCATCATGCAACTCACCGGCATCCACGTCCGCAATTTCCTCGGCATCCGGGCGGCCGACATCATCCCGGCCACGCCCATCAGTCTCGTCTGTGGTCCGAACGGCGCGGGCAAAAGCTCGATCCAAGAAGCCGTCCGCATGGCGCTCACCGAGGAAACCGTGCGCGTCGGGCTCAAGAAGGAATACGGCCAACTGCTGCGCACCGGCACCGAATCCGGTTCTATAGTGGTATCCGTTGGTCCGCAGTCCAACAGCATCGTGCTGCCGTCCGGCAAGGCCACCAAGGCCATCCCCACCGACGCGCGCACGCCGTTCGTGCTGGACGCCCAGCGCTTCGCCCGCATGGACGTGAAAGAGCGTCGTTCGTTCCTGTTCGACCTGATGGGGCTCAAGCTCGGTACCGACCTGGTGCGCGAGCGCCTGCTGGCGCGCAAATGCGACGCCAAGAAGATCGAAGCCGTGCTGCCGCTGGTGCGCGCCGGCTTCGACGCCGCCGCGAAGGAAGCCGGCGGCAAGGCCACCGCGGCGAAGGGCGCCTGGCGCGAGCTGACCGGCGAGACCTATGGCAGCGTCAAGGCCGCCAACTGGGTCGCCCCGCTGCCCGCCGGCGCCGAGGACCCCGAGGAACTCGCCAGCCTGATCGCCGAGTCCGAGGACACCATCAAGGTTCTGTCCACAGAGGCCGGCGAGCTGCAGCGCCAGCTGGGCGATATCGACGCCTCGGCGCGCCAGCGCGCGCAGCGCACCAGCCAGATCGCCGAACTGCGCGCCAAAGCCGAGCTGCTGCCCAAGGCACAGGACACCGCCGCCCGCGCGCTGGCCGAGCGCGACGCCTTCCTGCCGAAGGTCGAAGCACTGCGGGCCGCCGCCGGCGGCAAGGTCGCGGGAATGCCCTGCGCCTGCCCCGACTGCGGCGCCGCCCTGCTCTTCCTGGCTGGCCAGCTCGCCAAGTACGAGCCGGCAAAGGTCGATCCGGAAGCCGCCGGCCGCCTGCCGGAATACGAGCGCAGCCTGACCGTGCTGGAAAACGCGCTGAAGAGCCGCACCGCCGAGCGCGACGCAGCCGACACCGCGGCGAAGCAGTTGGCCCTCCTGCTGGATGAGGCCAAGAGCGAGGCCACCGACAGCGCCGACGACGTTGAGCGCCAGACCATCGCGAGCCGGCTGGAAGCCATCCAATGCAGCATCACCCAGTTCGGCAAGGATCTGGACGCCGCCCGCGCTTCGCAGCGCGCAGCCGCCCAGGCCGGTGAGATCACCAAGCGGGCCGGCCAACACCACGCCGACGTGGCCGCATGGGACGCGCTCGCCGAAGCCCTTGGTCCAAGCGGCATCCCCGCCGATCTGCTGTCCGAGGCGCTGGACCCCATCAACGAGCGCCTGGCTGCCGCCGCGAATGAATCCGAATGGATGCGCATCGGCATCGAGAAGGACATGAGCATCACCGCCACCTGCGGGCGCCCGTATGCGCTGCTGTCCGAATCCGAGAAGTGGCGTGCCGACGCGATGATCGCCGAGGCCATCTCGCGCCTGACTGGCCTGCGTCTGCTGGTGTTGGACCGCGCGGACGTGTTGATCGGGCCGGAGCGCGATCGCTTGCTCTACTGGCTCGACGACCTGGCCACCGCCGACGCGATCGACACCGCGCTGATCTTCATGAGCCTCAAATCGCCCCCGGGGGCACTGCCCGAGTCAATCACGTCGTTCTGGATCGCCGACCACGAGGTGGGCACTGTGCGGGAGGCCGCGTGATGGTGAGCACGACCGTGATGATCCAGCGCCTGGAAGGGCTGTTGGGCACCAAAGACCTGAACGCCCGGGAAACCAGCTTCGTGCGCTCGCTTGCGACACGCATGCACGCCGGCGAGGTGACGAAGCTCAGCGGCGACCAGGTCGACAAGCTGGACGAACTGCATGGGAGGCACTTCTCGTGAACACGGCACCGCAACGTCGAATCATCCGAATGCCCGAGGTCCGCACCCTTGTCGGCCTGAGCGAGGGCGCCATCCACGAGCGGATCAGGGAGAAGAAGTTTCCTTCCCCGATCAAGCTCGGCCGCGCCAGCGGCTGGATCGAGGAAGAGATCCAAGCGTGGATCGACGCGCAGATCAAAGCCACGCGGGGAGATCACTGATGCCGCGCGCCATGAAATTCACCCGCAAGTCGGTGCTGGCCTATCTGCAGGAACGCACGGGCCAGCACTTCACGCCGACGCAGATCGCGAACAACTTCAAGCGCAGCAACGCCGAGGCGCGCGAGGTGCTGGACGACCTGCACGCAAACGAGCTGATCCGCAGCGGCGTCGACGGCACCACCCGCGTGTTCTTCGTCGCCGCGCCGGGCAGCAGCGAGCCGCGACCCGAACGCATTGTCGGTCGCGGCGAACTCAAGGGCTGGGAAGCTGGCCTGCGCCACTTTGAAGCGCTTTGCATGACCGTGCGGCGCTGAGACAGGCGCCGAGAGAACAGCAGCACCAACCACCGCTACCCCCACAGGAACGAGATCATGACGCCCATCCTCTTCTACGACACCGAGACCTCCGGCCTGCCGCAATGGAGCCTGCCCAGCGAAGACCCCAGCCAGCCGCACATCACGCAGATTGCGGCCGAACTGCACGACGAAGATACCGGGACCACGCTGGCCTTCATGGACCTGCTGATCAAGCCCGATGGCTGGACGATCCCCGAAGAACTCGAAGCGCTGACCGGCATCACCAACGAGAAGGCCGTCCAGTTCGGCGTGCCCATCGAGAAGGCGTTGGCGCTCTTCCTTGGCCTGTGGCGCAAAGCGGATCTGCGCGTTGCACACAACGAGTCATTCGACATGCGGATGGTGCGTATCGAGATGATGCGCCAGCTCGACCATGACGCGCCGATCCACGAGGACTGGAAGACCGCCCCCGCGTTCTGTACGCAGTCGAAGAGCACCAAGATCATCAACCTGCCGCCGACCGAGAAGATGCTGGCCGCCGGCCGGCGCACGCCCAAGTCGCCGAACCTGGGCGAGGCCTTCAGGCACTTCACCGGCACCGAGCTGGTGGGCGCGCACAACGCCGCCGTCGACCTGGCAGCATGCCGCACCGTGTACTACGGCATCAAGCGGCATCTCTCCACGGCGGCATGAACTGCCACGTTGCATTGGTCGTCACCGTCGCCGGCATGCTCATCTGCCTGGTGATCGGTGGCTACGCCCAGTACCGCCTGCTCAAGAAGATGGCAGGCGACAACAAGGAACCGAAGTGAGCCAGCAAACAGATACCCAAGCACTGACGGCGAGCGCGCAGCATCCTGATGATGCTGCCGTGGACCGCTTCGCGGTCGCCATGAAGGCAAAGATGGCCGCAAGCCGCGCGAAGGGGCGCGGTGGCTGGGACGACCCTGCGCAGTGCCCGCCGAACCGCCTGGCGTACCTGCTCATGGACCACGTTCCCAAGGGTGACCCTGTCGATGTCGGTAACTTCGCCATGATGCTGTTCAATCGGCCGGACGCGGCCGGCGTTCTGGCGAAGGTGGCCACCCATGGTGCCCTCGTCACGGTTATCAAGGACCTACTTGACGTTTTCTACGAAGACCCGCTGGAAGCCAGTACAGGCCCTGCCGTTGAGCGTGCTTATGCGGCCATCGAAGCGGCTGAGTCAGGGGCAGAGCAGCCCACCGGGACCAACCGCGACGCGAAGCGCTTCGTGGCGTTCGTCGGCGCCCTGGTAGCCGACGCGAACGGTGAATCACTGACGGAAAGGCAGCAACGCATTCGCGCAGCATTCCGGGGCCAAGGGAAGCTCACAATCGAGACGGTTCGGAAGTGCGTCGATGCCGCAACTGCAGATGGAGGCGGCCATGAGTGAGCACGCGCAGAAGCTGAATCCGTGCCCCTTCTGCGGACAACCGGCTGCCACGAAAACAAGCGGCGATTGGTACGCCGCTGGCTGCACAACCTACATGGCCCCGGGCGTGCTGTGCTACGGGCAGGCCATCGCCCTGCAATACAGGTCGGAAGCCGAAGCCATTGCCGCCTGGAACCACCGGGCGCCGTCAGAGGCCGAGCCGGCGCCACGCCAAGCACCGTCGCCCGTAGAGTCGATGTTCTACGTGCAGGACACCCGCCAGTTCGTCGGCAACTGCGTGATGTGGTGGGGCAAGAATCGCAGCGGCTATGTGACGCGCCTTAACGAGGCAGGCAAGTACACGCTAGACGAGGCGACAAGCATTTGCGAGCGCGACACTGACCGCATGTGGCCGTGCGAGCAAATCGACGCGCTGGCGCATCCGACGGTCGACATGCAGCACCTACCGAAGCCGCTTCAGTACAGGACGAAGTGCGCCGGCGTGGCCTACTCGCTCAACAAAAAGGACCGCGCGTGACTCCCAACGTCCTCGCTAGTGCGGCGCTAATAGCGCTGCCCGCCCTGCCCCCGGTCTCTGTCACCACCGTAGTCCCGGTGATCGCCCCGGTCGCGATCGCCGTGGTCTCCTCGGCCATCGCCGCCGTAATACCCACCACCACCCCGATGCTCGTCTCCATAGGGGGCCACAACGCAGCCGCTCAGCAATGCAACGGAGGCGGCCAGCAACACAAGAATGGGCTTCATAAGACTCTCCTATTCAACCTACGCCTTCCTTCAGGATACGCTTTGGGTTGCAGGTCGGATGTAGGAAATGAGCTCGCCCACAACGAGAATTTCTCCTACAACGAGGCACGCACATGATCCGCCGCGAATACAAGACGTTCGGCTTCTGCTGCGGACTCGGTGGCGGCGCCAAGGGCTTCAAGAAGGCTGCCTCGCAGGTGGGCAACATGGTGGCCACCTGGAAGTGCATCGGCGGCATCGACGTCGACCCAGCTGCCGCGCGTGACTTCGAGCAGCTCGTCGGCGTGAAGTGCACGGTCATGGACCTGTTCACGCGGGCCATGTACACCGCCTTCCACGGCAAAGAGCCGCCGGTAGGCTGGCGTGAGGCCACGGCCGCCGACATCCGGCGCGCCGCCGGCAACGAGACGCCCGATTGCGTGTTCATCTCGTCGCCGTGCAAGGGCGCATCCGGGCTGCTGTCCGAGGCCCTGAGCCGCACGCCGAAGTACCAGGCGCTCAACGAGTTGACGCTGCGCTGCGTGTGGCTGATGTGCGAAGCCTGGAAGGACAATCCCGTCAAGCTGATCGTCTTCGAGAACGTGCCGCGGCTCGCCACGCGGGGCCGGCACCTGCTGGACCAGATCAACCAAATCCTGCGGTACTACGGCTATGCCGTGAACGAGACGACCCACGACTGTGGCCAGATCGGCAAGCTGGCCCAGAGCCGCAAGCGCTTCCTGATGGTGGCGCGGCACATGGAACAGGTGCCGGCGTTCCTGTACGAGCCCGAGATTCACCGTCTGCAGGGCGTCGGCACAGTGTTGGGCCGCATGCCGATGCCCGGCGATACCGCGGCGGGGCCGATGCACCGGGTGCCATCGTTGCAGTGGAAGACGTGGGTGCGGCTCGCGTTTGTCGAGGCCGGCAGCGACTGGCGCAGCCTGAACAAGCTGGCGGTCGAGGATGGGCGCCTGCGTGATTACCTGATCGTGCCGGAATATCGCGACGGCTACATGGGAGTGAATCGATGGGACGAGCCCAGCGGAACCGTCGCTGGTCGCAGCGGGCCGACGAACGGCACGTTCAGCGTAGCGGATCCTCGCGGCCCGGCGAACGCTGCTCAGTACCAGCAGTATGGCGTGCTGCGCTGGGGCGAGACGTCCGGCGCCATCATCGGCGTCAAGTCGCCCGGCCAGGGGACGTTCAGCGTGGCCGACCCGCGCCACCCGGGTCCGGCCAAGCACAACAACGAGTTCCGGATCGTGCCGTGGGACCAGGCTGCCGGCGCGGTCACCAGTGCTCACGGAACAGGTCAGTGTGTACAGGACCCGCGCCGGGCCGGGCCGACCTTTGGCAAGTACGCGGTGACGCCTTGGGATAGCGCCGCAGGCACGGTGATCTCTGGCAGCACGACAGGTCAGGGCGCCTATGCCGTTGCCGATCCGCGCCCCGGCATGCGCCGCGAGCCCGGCGACCACTACCTGACCGGTGGCCACTATGGCGTGGTGGGTTGGGAACAGCCGAGCGGCGCGGTGTCCGCGGCTGCGGGCCACGACAATGGCCGCTGGTCGGTGGCGGACCCGCGTCTGCCCGCGGCGAATGACAAGCTGATCGCGATCATCCGCGCGCTGGACGGCACCTGGCACCGCCCTTTCACCACGTTCGAACTGGCCTGCCTGCAGTCGCTGGTTGAGCCAGAGGAATATCTCGAGCTGGACGGCCTGAGCGATCAGGCCTGGCGCGAGCGGATCGGCAATGCGGTACCGCCCGACGCCGCACAGGCGATCGCGGAGGTGATGGGCACGACCCTGCTGCTGGCCGAGACTGGAGATACGTTCAGGTTGTCAGCCACGCCGATTTGGGTGCGGCCGGTGGCGGTGGCGTTGAGTGTGGCAAACGTGGGGGAGGCAGCGTGAAGCTATGTTTGATCGGCGGATCCCGTCTCATCGGCATCCGGGCACTCATCCTCGAAGAGTTCGGGATAGTCCTCTTTGCGGGCCTCTCCGTTGGCGACCATCTCACGAACATAGGCGATTGCCTCATCCATTTCCTCTTGGAGAGTGGGCCTGCCTTGGGCAACTCGGATGGCATTGAAGCTGCCCATCTCCGCTTTCAGTATGTCGGAAAGGGCGTCGACCTTGGCCATGGTGAGGCTCGCCTGCTCTTGGCCGAGCAGATCGGCCAGTTCTTTGTGAATTTCGTCCATGCCTGCCATATCGGCTGTGGCGTCCAAACCTTGAGGGAGCCGTCATGAGTGAAACGACCAAAATCGAGTGGACCGACGCCACGTTCAACCCGTGGATTGGATGCACGAAGGTTTCGCCCGCGTGCGACCACTGCTATGCCGAAGTTTCGACGCCGGCGCGCGCGCTGGGCGTGACCTGGGGCGCCAAGGAAGACCGCCACCGCACATCGGCCGCCAACTGGAAACTGCCGCACCGCTGGAACGCCCAGCACGACGCGTTCTTCGCTACGCATGGCCGCCGTCGGCGCGTCTTCTGCGCCAGCTTGGCTGATGTGTTCGACAACGCCGTCAGCGCGCAATGGCGCTTTGACCTGCTCCGGCTGATCGTCGAGACCCCCAACTTGGATTGGCTGCTGCTGACGAAGCGCATCGGCAACGCCGCGGAGATGCTGGAACAGGCCATGCGCGCGCTCACGGTTGGCCGCGAGGGCTGGCGCGACAACTACCTGCCCAACGTCTGGCTCGGCGCCACCATCTGCAACCAGGAGGAAGCCGACCGCGACATTCCGAAGCTGCTGGCGGTGCCGGCGTCGGTGCGATTCCTGAGCATGGAGCCGCTGCTGGGGCCGGTCGATTTGCGCATGTGGATGCGTGCCGCTTGGCGGGGACCACTGCCGATTGGCTGGGTGATTGTCGGCGGCGAGAGCGGCGCCGGCGCGCGGCCGATGCATCCGGATTGGGCGCGGAGCTTGCGCGACCAATGCGCGGCAGCCGGCGTGGCGTTCCTATTCAAGCAGTGGGGCGAGTGGCTCGGGCCGGGCCAAGACGGCAGCCATGACCACGACCCTATCGAGCTGAACGCCAGCGACTCGCCTGCCCGCGTGGGCAAGAAGGCCGCCGGCCGCCTGCTCGACGGCGCGCAGCACGATGGATTCCCGGAGGCGACGCGATGAGGGCTACCTCAACTCTGGCGTTGTCGCACGAATCACTTTGCGCGGCCAAGCTCGATCACTCTGCACTCGTTCAAAAGTTCGTTGACGTCTTTCACCAACCCCGTATGGGCCTCGTCCAGTCGGTCCAAAACGGCCTGAGATACCTCATTAATATGACCGAACTCTCTAAAACCCTCCCCTACAGCATTTGTGAATGTGCTCATTCTGTGCCGCGCATCCACGACCGCTTTGACGGCACCGGGCGTCGGCAGACGGTGAACCTCAATTCCATCGAGGAGCTGCAGCGCATGCGCGAAATGGGACGGATCGTAGTCGTTCGGGAAGTACGTACGTCCCTGAGTGGGACCCTTCACTGCCGTGTGCGCCGTCGTCGCGAGCTTGGCGCCGATCCGGATAACTTCCACCGTTGCGCGAAGAGCTTGCGCTTTATCACGTCGATCCATCTTCTTCGAGGAATGCGTTTGCACCGCCGGCACAGCGATCGCGATAAAGATTCCGATCATGGCACCAAGGAACTGCACCCACCCAGACAGCTTATCGTGCTGCTCAAGCCAATAGAGGACAGCGTACATGCGTGAACTCCCGATCTTGTTTTCTGGCGCCATGGTACGCGCCATCCTCGACGGCCGGAAGGCGCAAACGAGGCGCGTAATGAAGCGCCAACCCTACGTTAGCGTCTCGAACCCGCCGCGCTTTAGCGACGTGGAAGCAGGAGACGTTTTTGTTTGTCCGGACTTCGCCCCGACCACCTCGGCGCGCGGCAGCGTTTTAGCCGAATGCGAGCGGCCTGGCATCTATCACTGCATGGGACAGAAGCAGTTCGCCGAGAAGCATTCACCCTATGGCGTCCCCGGCGACCGCCTGTGGGTGCGCGAGACATGGAATCCTCGCATCGTGCATTCCTGTTTCGACATGGCGTGTGATTGCGAAACGGTACGGGTGGAATACCAGGCCGGGGGTGACGGCAAAACGTTCTATGGCGAGAAAGTCGCAGACGAATGGACGATGCCGCAAGCGGCCATCAAAGGGCGGCAGGTTCCTTCCCTGCATATGCCGCGCTGGGCATCGCGCCTACTTCTGGAGGTTACGGGCGTGCGCGTCGAGCGGCTGAACGACTGCAGCGAGGCCGATGCGATCGCCGAAGGCATTGCGCCGGAACTGGACGGCTGGACGGACTACGGCAACCCGAGTTGCCAGATGTGCGTGAACCCGGTCGATTCGTACCGCACTCTGTGGAACAGCATCAACGGCGCCGGCGCATGGGCGGCGAACCCATGGGTGTGGGTGGTTGAGTTCACGCAGGTCCGTCTGTGAACCTACTCATGTCCGAGATCCATGCCGAACCCACCAGCCAACTCACAGTCAATGGCACCGGCCGCGTATGCAAAGAGCCATGCTTCCGCTTCCTCAGTCGTTTTGGGTGCCTGCATCCAGTCCGGTGTGAACCGAACGCCGATACTTGTCTCTGGGCCGGAGATCTGCACCGAGCCATGAGTTCCTCCGGTTGCACCCGCCTCCGGAATGGCGAGTTTGACCGTGAATCCCTTGTAAGCAAGCGTCTTCTCATGCATAGCCGTCTCCCCTCGTTTCAAAGGATCGTAGCATGAAGCACCTCACGACCCAGACCCTCGACGGCGTGGCCGGCGCCATCCTCTCCGACTGCGAGCAATACCGCTTCCGCCTCTGGCGCGAGTGGGACCGCAGCCGCCCCGGCCTAGGCTTCATCATGCTCAACCCGTCGACGGCAGACCACCAAGTCAACGACCCGACCATCACGCGGTGCCTGCAGCGCGCGCTGGCCGGCAAGTATGGCCGCCTGGAGGTGGTGAACCTGTTCCCGCTGCGCTCGACCGATCCAGCCGGCCTACTGACCCACCCCGCACCGCTGGGCGACAAGGCCGACCGGAACGACTGCGCCATCATGGACGCGCTCGACCGCTGCTCGCTGGTGATCTGCGCCTGGGGCGCGCACAAGTCGGCGCCGGCGCGCGCGACCGAGGTGCTGCGCATCGTCCGGATGTGCGGGCGCGGCACCCTGCTCCATCACCTCGGGCTGAACCAGGACGGTAGCCCGAAGCACCCCCTGTACATCGCGGCCAAGGTCCGGCCGCAGCCATTCACGCCAGATGCCAGTGGATACCTATCACACGCGTAAATGGCATTTACCAATCTGATGAGTGAAACAAGAATGACCGCGACACAAGAAAAGGCAATCCGGCGCGCCGCCGAGCTGATGGACCGCCTGGCCAGTGAAATGGACGAAACATTCGTGCGCGGCCGGCGCTGGGAGGGCAGCGAAGCCCAGAAGGGAGACCGCGACGAGTACCGCGCCCTCGCGGCCAGCCTCAGAGCCGTATTCGAGGGCAAATGAACGACGCAGCAAAACGAATCATCGAATTGACCCGCCAGGCTTGGCGGATTGGAGAACAGCATGAGTGAGTCGGATCTGATCGAGCGCCTGGCCGCCGCAGTTGCCGCCCGGGTAAAACCCGCCCTGCCCTTGGCAGTCCAGTTGTGGAACCTGGAGATGATCGGCGCCTACCTGCAACGCTCGCCGCGCGTAGTGGGCGAGCGCATCGTCACGCTGCCCGATTTCCCCAAGGCTATCCGCCTGCCAGCGGCCCGCGCCAAGAAGGCGGGTGTCGAAGAGGAAAAGGACAAGGGCAAGAGCCTGCCGCTGTGGAAGGCGGCGGAGGTGATCGCGTGGACGGAGGGGCACCGCGACAAAGTGGTCGGGCGCCCCCGCCGGACCGACTAACCGAGTATGGCGGCGATGTCCGTCGCCGACTCGTTGTAGTAGGTCATGAGCTCATTCAGGTCCGTGTGCCCGGTCATCCGGGCCAGGGCCAGCGGCTGCAGCTTCTTCGCCAGGCGCGTGATAGCCTCGTGCCGTGTGTCGTGGAAGGTCAGGTTCTTGAGGCCCGACCGATCGCGGCCCTTCCTGAACAGCGCATCCCTGCTCTTGTCCGACAGATTGAACAGCGGCTCGCCGGCCTCCACCGCCGGCAGCAGCTCGAGCAACTCAATCGCCCGCGATGACAAAGGAACGTCGCGCGCGCCGCCGTTCTTGGTCAACGGCAGATGCGCCACCTTGGCCACCTTGTCGACCGTCAGGCTGGTGAGCCCCAGGATCTCGCCGGACCGCATGGCCGTCTCAATGGCGAACAGGAACGCGACTGCCACACGTTGCACCGGCAGTTCAACCGGCAACCCTTCCCGGAATCCCAGCGACTGGACGATCAACCCTGCCTCGGCATCTGTGATGCGCCGCTCGCGCGGCGGGCTGTCCGGCGGACGGCTTACCGTCTTCATCGGGTCAGTCAGGAGCAAGCCCCACTCGTCGCGCGCCACCTTCAAAGCGTGCGACAGCAACGACATCTCCCGCGATACAGAGGCCCCTGCCACCTCCCGCTCCCGGGCGTCGCGCCAGGCGGTGATGTGATGCGGCTTGAGGTCAATGAGGCGGATATCACGGAAGGGCTTGCCCTCGATCTCCTTCCGACCGATCAGCTCGAGCCGCAGGATCTCCCACCGGCTGCCACGCTTCTTCGGGCTGACGTCCTTCTGGTACTTGTCCAGGACGTCGCCGACCGTGTGGGTCTTGCTGCCCATCCCCGACTCGATCGAGCGCATTTCCGTCTCGCGCTTGGCCGCCCAAGCTTGCGCCTCGGCCTTCGTGTCGAACATGCGGGAATCGCGTACGCCCTTCACCTTCACCTGCGCGCGCCAGCCGGATGCCGACTTCGTAAAGTGTGCCATTTCGTGGGGCCGAACGTGGGGCCGCTATGGGGCCGGAGCGCCGATTATAAGTGAAATGGGAATGTGCTGAGTGCAGCGAGGCGATTGCCGCGAATCACCTGCTAAGCCTTGTGTGGCCTAGTTTTGCGGGCGGAAGTGATACGAAAATGTGGGAGGTGAAACGAGGCGGATAAGTGATTCTTAAAAGACTTTGGTGCGAGGGAGGGGACTCGAACCCCTACACCATTGCTGGCGTCAGGACCTAAACCTGGTGCGTCTACCAATTTCGCCACCCTCGCAGTCCCTGCGGCGTGCATCCCTGGCGGGAGGCCGCTGTGCTCGTTGTCTTGCAGGCGTGCCGGGCAGCGTGAGAGATGTCACAAAACCACAAAAGCAAACAGGCGGCTGGAACTGCCCGCCTGGCTTGTGTTACCTGTGCTGCCGGCGCACTTTGCGCATGCAGCGCAACGAGGCAGCGGATTCTAGCGCAAAGCGCCGCTGGAATCCAGCCCCCTCGTGCTGCCTGGTGCATCTCCTGGGCTATGCCTTCGCGCTGGCCTTGGTTTTGATGAATGCCAGCACCAGGACGGTGGCGCAGGCTTCCAGCGCGGCGACAAAGTACAGGCCGGACGAAAGCTGGCCGGTGTTGGTCTTGAACCAGCCGATCATGTAGGGCGCGACGAAGCCGGCGAGGTTGCCGATGGAGTTGATGAGGGCGATGCCGCCCGCGGCGGCGGTGCCGGCGAGGAAGGCGGAGGGCAGCGACCAGAACACCGGGAAGGCGGCGAGGATGCCGACGGAGGCGATGGTGAGCGCCACCATGGCGAGCACGGCGCTGTGCAGCCACATGCCGGTGAGCACGAGCCCGGCGGCGGCCATCAGGGTGGCTAGCGCGCAGTGCAGGCGGCGCTCACCGGTGCGGTCGGAGTGGATGCCGTTCCAGACCATGGCGAGGGTGCCTGCGATGAAGGGGATGGCGGAGACGAGGCCGATCTGCAGGTTGCCCTTGACGCCAAGCTCCTTGATGATGGATGGCGACCAGAAGGCGATGGTAGCGTTACCGCTGACCACGCAGAAGTAGATGGCGGCGCAGATCCAGACGCGCGAGTTGGTGAAGGCGGCGCGCAGCGAGGAGTGCTTCGCGGGGTCGCGGTTTTCGGCTTCGATCTCGCGGGTGACGAGGTCGCGCTCGCTGGGGCTGAGCCATTTGGCGCTGATGGGCTTTTCAGGCAGGAACATCAGCACGGCGATGCCGGCGAGCACGGAGGGGATGCCTTCGATGACGAACAGCCATTGCCAGTTGGCGAGGCCGTCGACGCCTTCCATGCTGCTCATGATGAAGCCGGCGAGCGGGCCGCCGATGACGCCGGCGATGGCGAACGAGGTCATGAACAGGCCGTTGATGCGGGCGCGGCGCTGGGCCGGGAACCAGTAGGTCAGGTAGAGCACGACACCGGGAAAGAAGCCGGCCTCGAACACGCCGAGCAGGAATCGCAGGGCGTAGAACTGCATGGGGGTCTTGACGAAGATCATCGCCATGGAGGCAAAGCCCCACAGGATGGTGATGCGGGCGAGCGTGCGGCGCGCGCCGATTTTCTCCAGCAAGAGGTTGCTGGGCACTTCGAACAGGAAGTAGCCGATGAAGAAGATACCGGCACCGAAACCGTACACGGCTTCGCTGAATTGCAGGTCTTGCAGCATCTGCAGCTTGGCAAAGCCGACATTGACGCGGTCGATCCAGGCGAGCACGAACAGGAACACCAGGAAGGGAATCAGCCGCACTGCGATCTTGCGGTAGGCCTCATTGCGCTCTGCCGGGGTGTGGGCCGGGCTCTCCAGGGCGCCAGGGGCGCCGGTCATCACGGAAGACATCGGTGGTACTCCTTGGGTGTGGATTGACGGGGCCGCGCTGCCTGGCCGCGGCCCTTGGTCTTTTCTGCTGGTTGCTACGCCTTACCGCAGTGCGGCTTCGATGGCGCCGGCCACCTGCAGCACGCGCGCGTCGCGCCCGTTCAGGCCGCCGACGCTCAGCCCCATGCCCTGCTCCGCCGCCGGCATCGGCAGCGATACGGCACAGCCGTCGAGGAAGTTGAGCACGCTGGGGTTGCGCAGCACGAGGCCGTTGGTGGCGAAGAAGGCTTCGTCGCTTTGCAGGGCATCGAGCCGTGGCGGGCGCACGGCGACCGTGGGCATCAGCCAGGCGTCGGCTTCGCGCAGCAGGCCGGCGGCGCGCGCCTGCATGGCGCGGCGCTCGGCCAGCAGTTCGATATAGTCGGCGGCGCCGAGTTGCTCGCCGCGGCGGATGCGCATGGCAACGCGCGGGTCGTAGGCATCGCCGCGTTCGGCCAGCAACGGCTTGTGCCAGTGCCAGGCTTCGGCTGCCGTGAGGCCGCCGGCGGCGTTGATCTGCGGCAGGCGCTTGAGCTCGGGGAAATCGAACGGGATGATCTGCGCACCGAGCCGGGAGAGCGTGGCGAGCGTGACGTCGAAGGCTTGGGCGACTTCGGCGTCGAGGCCGTCGCACACGAAATCGCGGGTCACCAGCAGACGCAGCCCGCCCAGCGGCGCGGGGCGGCTGTCCAGCGTTTCGCCGCTGACGATGGCGTCGAACGCGGCGCAGCAGGCAACCGAGCGCGCCAGCGGGCCGGCGGAGTCGAGCGAGGTCGACAGTGGCACGGCGCCGGCCAGCGGCACGCGGCTTGCGGTGGGCTTGAAGCCGGTCAGGCCGCAGAACGCGCTGGGGATACGGATGGAGCCGCCGGTGTCGGTGCCGAGCGCCGCGACGGCCAGATCGAGCGCCACGCTGAGCGCACCACCGGACGTGGAGCCACCCGCGATGCGTGCGTCATCGAAGGGCGTGCGGGGCGTGCCGTAGTGCGGGTTCAGGCCGAGGCCGGAGAACGCGAACTCGCTCATATTGGTGCGCCCGATCAGCACGGCGCCGGCGGCGCGCAGGCGCGCCACCACGGGCGCGTCGGCGCTGGCGGGCTCGCCCGCGAGCGCCTTCGACCCGGCCCGGGTCACCTGCCCTTTTACGTCGAACAGGTCCTTGATGGAGACCGGCAGCCCGGCCAGCGGAGAAGCCACCAGCCCTGCTGCCCGCGCCTGGTCGGCGGCGCGGGCCGCGGCCAGCGCGCCGGCGCCGTCGACTTCCAGGAAGGCGGTGCCGCCAGCGTTACGGTGGCCGTCGATGCGAGCCAGTGCCTGCTCGGTCAGCGCAACGCTGGTGGTGCGCCCGGCGGCCAGGTCGGCGGCGAGCGCGGCGATGGTGGGCAGCGTGGTGCTCATGGTGCGACCGCCAGGCATTCCACGCGATAGGCATGGCGCAGCGTGCGCTTGAGCACCGGATCGTGGAGCTCGACCTCAAAGGCTTCGCCGCTGCCCAGCTCGCCAATCACGGCTTGCGTGCCGCAGAACATGGCGGTGCCCACCGGCAGCTTGTCTTCGCCGGTGAGGCGCTGGATCAGGTCGCGCGGGTCCAGCAGGCGCGTGACCAGCCCTTCCTGATAGAGCGCGCGCTGGCCGTTGCGGGTGCGCCAGCAGCGCATCTGCAACTGGTCCCAGTGCGCGGCCACATCGTCGAAGCGCCAGACTTCGGTGCCCAGGGGCTTGGCGCACATCTGCTTGGAGACGGTGACGTCATAGGCTTCGACCTTGCGGTCGGTGTGGTCGGAACCCACACCGATGTACATCGCGTCCTTGGCCGCCAGCAGCACGAACTCGATTTCGCCGGAGGAGTCTTCGCGCGGCACTTCGAGCAGCGCGTCGGTGGTCAGCAGCGAAGCGGCCAGCGGGTAGAAGCACGGCACGGTGGTCGGCGGCTTGACGCCGATCTCTTCGAGCTCGCGGATGTGGTGGTTGACGGCGTCGGCGTCGCGGCCGGTCCAGCCGGCGATGATCAGGCGCTGGATATCGAGGACGAGTTCACCCTCGCCGGCTACCTGGAATTGAAGTGTCGGCATTGCTCACTACCTGTTGCGGAGAAAAACGGTCAGATGGTCCGGATGATGTTCTTCCGGAATTCGTCAATGTGTTCGCGGATGGCCTCGCGCACGGCCGGCACATCGCGCCGCTCCAGGGCATCGATGATCACCCTGTGCTCCTGGTAGACGTTCTCCAGGTGCTGCGGGTCGGACAGCGAGAGGAACCAGAAGCGCGCCTGCTTCTCGTGCAGGCCGCGCAGCAGGTCGGCCAGCACGCGATTGCGCGAGGCGGCCGACATGGCGGTATGGAACTTGAGGTCGAGTGCGGCCAGGCCGGCGATGTCGCGCCGCGCGATCAGGTCAGGCGAGCGGTCGACGATCTCGCGCATGGCCTTGAGATCGCTCTCGTGGGCGCGCTCGCAGGCCAGCGTGGCGCACAGCACTTCGTTGGTGGCGCGCACTTCGATCATGTCGAGCACTTCGTTAAGCGACAGCGGCGAGACCAGCACGCCCTTGCGCGGCAGGATCGACACCAGCCCTTCCACTTCCAGCCGGTGCAGCGCCTGGTGCACGGGGGTGCGGCCGATGCCGAGCAAGGCCGCGACCTGGGCTTCGTTGAGCGGCTCGCCAGGACGGAATTCGCAGGAAATGATGCGCCGCTTGATCTCGGCATAGGCCTGCTCGCGCAGCGCGGCGCCGGTGGCAGCGCGCGAAGCTGGCTCGGGGGTGTGATCGGCGCCGCCGACCAGCCGGATCGGGTTCGACATGGTGATTCCCGCAGTCTTGAAGTTGTTGTGATACTAGTCTGATATTTCACTGATCGTCAACAAATCAGGAATGCGGGTAAACACTGAAGGGGAACGAATCGACTGCATCGCACTGTCGCGCATGCGCTGCATGTCTCGCCAGCCCGCAACCGGGAAAACGCCCCGGAAGCCTTATAAAACAAGGCATTCAACCGGAATAAGAAAGCTCGCGCCCCCAAATCGGCGGGCCAGTTACATCGCCGCTATTCCCAAAGAAAGATGGCCCGAATATGATGGACGGAAACCAAACGAATCGATAATCGATTCAGTCGTATATTGGTGCAATATACATTCATCGTGGTGCAGGCCTTCCCTGCGATGGTGCCCGTCACCTGTACGAAGACTCGGAAGACTCGGCGGAATGCAAACATGAACCGGCAAGACCATCAGGAAAACGGCGGCGAAGCGCCGGTCAGCGGCACGGAGAGCGGCACGGAAAGCGACGAAAAATCCGCTCGCCCTGACCCGCTTTTCAATCAGTCGCTGGAGAAAGGGCTGGAAGTGCTGCGGGCTTTCAGCGCAGTCCATCGCACCCTCACGCTGGCCGAACTGGCGGGGCTGACCGGCATGACCAAAAGCTCCGCGCAACGCACCGTGCATACGCTGGAAACGCTGGGCTATGTGGCCAAGCACCCGCAGACGCGGCGCTTCCGGTTGACGCCCAAGGTGATGGAGATCGGCTACAACTACCTGTCCGCCGACGCGCTGATCCAGGTCGCCAGCCCCTACCTGTCGCAGCTCGCCAATGCCAGCGGCGAGACCGCCAACCTGACCGAGCCGGTGGGGCTGGAGATGGTCTACGTGGCGCAGTTGATGACGTCGAAGTACATCCCGGTGCTGACGCCCGTTGGCATGCGCATCCCGATGTACTGCACCAGCAGCGGCCGCGCGTATCTGAGCAAGTTGCCCGACGATCAGGTGATGGCCATGCTGGAGGACTCGGCCCGGGTGGCGCGCACGCCGTCCACGCTGACCGATGTGGCGGCGATCTTCGAGAGGGTGGTGGCTTGCCGGAAGGTGGGCTACGCCTGCAACAACGAGGAATTGTTCCTGGGCGATATGGGCGTGGGCGCGGCCATCGTCAACAGCCAGGGGCAGGCGGTGGGCGCGGTGCATGTGTCGCCGCCGGCCAGCCGCTGGAGCATGGCCGAGGCGCAGAAAAAGCTCGCGCCGATGGTGATCGAATGCGCCTGGGCGATCTCGCGTTCGATCGCCCACTGAGACGCTGAATCGCTAGATCGCCAGGGCGCTGAGTCGCCTTAGCGCGCGTGCTCCAGCATCGCTTGCAGCAGCACATTGGCGCCGGCCTCGATATGCTCGGGCAGCGCGTCTTCCAGCTCGTTGTGGCTGATGCCGTCCTTGCACGGCACGAAGATCATGCCGGTGGGCGCGCGCTGCGCCACGTACACGGCGTCGTGCCCGGCGCCGCTGACCACGTCCATGTGCGGCAGCCCCAGCGCGGCCGCGGCGCGGCGCACGCTGTCCACGCATGCCGGCGCGAACACGCAGGGCTCGAACTTCACCACCTGGATGATCGACACTTGCACCGCGCCACGCTGCGCAATCTGTGCGAACGACGCGCGCATGGCGGCGTCCATGCGGTCCAGCCCGGCCTGCGAGAGATTGCGCAGGTCCACGGAAAAGTCCACGCGGCCCGGAATCACGTTGCGTGAGTTGGGTGTGACCTGCACGTAGCCAACCGTGCCGCGCCCGTGCGGAGCCTCCTCCACGGCGATGCGATTGACTTCATCGATCATGCGAGCGGCCGCCAGCATGGCGTCGTGGCGCAGCGCCAGCGGCGTGGGGCCGGCGTGGGCGTCCATGCCGGTCACGGTCACGTCGTACCATTGCTGGCCGAGCGCGCCCGAGACCACGCCGATCGGCAGCCCGGCGGCTTCCAGCACCGGCCCCTGCTCGATATGCGCCTCGAAATAGGCCGCGAACATGCCGCCCGGCACTTCGCCCACCGGTTGCTCGCCACGGTAGCCGATCTGCTCCAGCGCCTCGCCCACGCTGATGCCGTCGAGGTCGCGCTGGGCGCGGATGAACTCCGCCTCGAACACGCCGGCGAAGGCACCCGAGCCCATCATCACGGGCGTAAAGCGGGTGCCCTCCTCGTTGGTCCAGAACGCCAGCTCCAGCGGCGCGCGGGTGACGATGCCCAGGTCGTTGAGCGTGCGCATCACCTCCAGGCCAGCCAGCACGCCGAAATTGCCGTCGAACTTGCCGCCCGACGGCTGGGTGTCGATGTGGCTGCCGGTGGCCACCGCGGCCGCATGGGGATCGCTGCCGGCACGGCGCGCGAACACGTTGCCGACCTCGTCGGTGCGCACATCGAGCCCGGCCGCGCGGCACCAGCCGACCACCAGGTCTCGGCCCTGGCGGTCCAGCTCGGTCAGCGCGATGCGGCACACGCCGCCCTTGGGCGTGGCGCCGATCTGCGCGAGGTCCATCAGCGATTGCCACAGGCGTGCTGCGTTGATGCGGGGAAGGTGTTGCTGATCCATGTCGGGAAGCCGGTTGGTTGGGAGTCAGACGGGGAAGTCAGCAAAAAACAGGCCATGGCAGGAACGCCAGCGGAACGAAGCTGGGGCACAGGCTCGCACATCGGCTCAGACATTGGCTCAGACGTTGAGCACTGGCATATGACTTGCTTAACTGGTTCCGTCTCCCCTTCCCCTACCCAGGAGCTTTGCCCGTGACCGTTTTCTCTTCCGACTCCATAAGAAGCGTGAAACCCGGCCTGAAGTCCATCGCCGCCGCTGCCGCGATCACCGCCGTCTCGATCCTCGCCTTGCCGGGCACCGCGATGGCCGAGAAGGTACTGCGCATCGGCATGACCGCCGCCGACATCCCGCGTACGCTGGGCCAGCCCGACCAGGGTTTCGAAGGCAACCGCTTCACCGGCATCCCGATGTATGACGGGCTGACCCAGTGGGACCTGTCCAAGGCCAATGGCCCCAGCCTGCTGATTGCCGACCTGGCCACGGAATGGAAGGTCGATGCCAAGGACAAGACCAAGTGGATCTTCAAGCTGCGCCCCGGCGTGAAGTTCCATGACGGCTCGCCGTTCAACGCCGACGCCGTGGTGTGGAACGTGGGCAAGGTGCTCGACAAGACCGCCAGGCAGTTCGATCCCAGCCAGGTTGGCGTGACCGCCTCGCGCATGCCGACGCTGCGCTCGGCCAGGAAGATCGACGACCTCACGGTGGAGCTGGTCACGTCGGAGCCGGACTCCTTCCTGCCGTACAACCTGAGCAACCTGTTCATGGCCTCGCCCACGCAGTGGGACAAGAAGCTGGCCGCCGTGCCGGCCTCGGTGACCGATCCGGCCGAGCGCTCCAAGCAAGCCTGGGTGGCCTTTGCCGCCGATGCGTCCGGCACCGGTCCCTTCAAGATGAGCCGCTTCGTGCCGCGCGAGCGCCTGGAGATGGTGAAGAACGCGCAGTACTGGGACGCCAGGCGCGTACCCAAGATCGACAAGGTGGTGATGCAGCCGATGCCGGAGGCCAATGCCCGCACCGCCGCGCTGTTGTCGGGCCAGGTCGACTGGATCGAGGCACCGGCGCCGGATGCCGTGGCGCAGATCAAGAGCCGCGGCTTTGAGGTCTATGCCAATGCCCAGCCGCATATGTGGCCCTGGCAGCTGTCGTTCGCGCCCGGATCTCCCTGGCTCGACAAGCGCGTGCGCCAGGCGGCCAACCTGTGCGTGAACCGCGAGGGCCTGAAGACCTTGCTGGGCGGCTACATGGCCGAATCCAAGGGCATCGTCGAAAAGGGCAACCCGTGGTGGGGCAACCCCACCTTCGATATCAAGTACGACGCCAACGCCGCGCGCAAGCTGATGCAGGAGGCCGGCTACTCGGCCGCCAAGCCGATGAAGGTGAAGGTGCAGGTTTCCGCCTCGGGCTCTGGCCAGATGCAGCCGCTGCCGATGAACGAGTACGTGCAGCAGAACCTGAAGGCGTGCTTCATCGACGTCGACTTCGACGTGGTCGAGTGGAACACGCTGTTTACCAACTGGCGCATCGGCGCCAAGGACCCGAGCGCGCATGGCGCCAACGCCATCAACGTGAGCTTTGCGGCGATGGACCCGTTCTTCGCCATGGTCCGTTTTGTCAGCACCAAGACGCAGCCGCCGGTATCGAACAACTGGGGCTACTTCGGCAACGCGGAGTTCGACAAGCTGATCGAGACGGCGCGCACGTCTTTCGACGAGAAGGCGCGCGACACGGCGCTGGCCAAGCTGCATGCCCGCATCGTGGAAGAAGCACCTTTCGTGCTGATCGCGCATGACGTCGGCCCGCGCGCGATCTCCAGGAAGGTCAAGGGCGTGGTGCAGCCGCAGAGCTGGTTTATCGACATCGCCACCATGTCGATGGACTGAGCCGTGCCACACGCCGAGCACCGGGCCGTGCACTAAGCGGCCTGCGCGCGTGGCCGGTCCCGGGCCGGCCGCGCGCAGCGCAATCCAGAAGATGCCCGGCCGGCATGCATCGGCCGGGCTCCCCCGAGAAACCACGGCAGGCAACGCTCGCCTTCCTTCCCGGCCACGAACATGCTCTACCTGCTCCGCCGCATCGTCTACGCGATCCCCATCCTGCTCGGGGTCGCCCTGCTCTGCTTCTCGCTGGTCCATATCGCGCCAGGCGACCCGCTGGTGTCGGTGCTGCCGCCCGACGCCTCCGAGGACCTGCGCCGCCAGCTCACTGCGCTCTACGGCTTCGACAAGCCCTTCGTTGAGCAATTCCTGCACTGGCTCACCCGCGCGCTGCACGGCGACCTGGGCACTTCCATCGCCACCAACCGCCCGGTGATGAGCGAGGTGATGACGGCGGTGATCAACTCGGTCCGGCTGGCCGCGGTGGCCACGCTGATCGGCTTTACCTTCGGCTGCCTGTTCGGCTTCGTGGCGGGCTACTTCCGCGATTCCGCTGCGGACCGCACGGCCTCCTTCCTGTCGGTCTTCGGCGTGAGCATGCCGCACTACTGGCTGGGCATGGTGCTGGTGATCGTGTTCTCCGTGTTCCTCGGCTGGCTGCCCGCCACCGGTGCCGGCCCCGGTGGCTCCAGCGACTGGGCCTGGAACTGGGAGCATATCCAGTACATGGTGCTGCCGGCGGTGACGATGTCGGTGATCCCGATGGGCATCGTGGCACGCACCATCCGCGCGCTCGTGGCTGAAATCCTCTCGAACGAATTCATCGTCGGCCTCAAGGCACGCGGCTTGTCGGAGTTGGCGGTGTTCCGCCATGTGCTGAAGAACGTGGCGCCCACCGCGCTATCGGTGATGGGCCTGCAGCTCGGCTACCTGCTGGGCGGCTCGATCCTGATCGAGACAGTGTTCTCCTGGCCCGGCACGGGCTTCCTGCTCAACTCGGCGATCTTCCAGCGCGACTTTCCGCTGCTGCAGGGGACCATCCTGGTGCTCGCCGTGTTCTTCGTGTTGCTGAACCTGCTGGTCGATGCGCTGCAGACCTTGTTCGACCCGCGCATCCAGCGCAACTGACGCCATCCAGGAAACCCGGGAGCCCCCATGGAAATGACGCTGAAAAAACCCGCCCTTGTGCCCGTCGTGCAGCGCTCGCCCGGCTACTGGGCCACGGTGGGCAAACGCCTGCTGCGCAACAAAGTGGCCATGCTGGCCGCGCTGATCGTGCTGGCGCTGGTGCTGATGGCGATCTTCGCGCCCGTGCTGATGCCGGCCGATCCGTACGCCGCCTCGATCATGAAGCGCCTCAAGCCGATCGGCACGGAGCACTACCTGCTTGGCACCGACGAGCTGGGGCGTGACCTGCTGTCCCGTCTGATGCTGGGCGCGCGGCTGTCGCTGTTCATGGGCATCACGCCGGTGCTGATCGCCTTTGTGATCGGCAGCGCGCTGGGCATCGTCGCGGGCTATGCCGGCGGCTGGACCAATACCGTGATCATGCGGCTGGTCGACATCCTGTACGCCTTCCCCTCGGTGCTGCTGGCCATCGCGCTGTCGGGCACGCTGGGCGCGGGCGTGGGCAATGCGCTGCTGTCGCTCACCATCGTGTTCGTGCCGCAGATCGTGCGCGTGGCGGAGAGCGTGACCACGCAGGTGCGCAATCGCGAGTTCGTCGATGCGGCGCGCGCCTCGGGGGCGTCGTCGCTGACCATCGTGCGCGCCCACGTGCTCAACAATGTGCTGGGGCCGATCTTTGTCTACGCCACCAGCCTGATCTCGGTGTCGATGATCCTGGCCTCGGGCCTGTCTTTCCTCGGCCTCGGCGTCAAGCCGCCCGAGCCGGAATGGGGCCTGATGCTCAACACGCTGCGCACGGCAATCTACACGCAGCCGCTGGTTGCCGCCCTGCCCGGCGCCATGATCTTCCTGACCTCGATCTCCTTCAACCTGCTCGCCGATGGCATTCGCTCGGCGATGGAAATCAAGGACTGACGCCATGATGGAAACCTTGCAAGACACGGTACCCGATGCATTGGCCAACACCGACGTCGGCGGCCCCGCGCAACCACTGGTGATCGCGCGCGACCTGATCAAGCACTTCCCGCTCAAGTCGAAACTACCCTGGCGCAGCGGTGGCGAAGTCCGCGCCGTCGACGGCGTCAGCTTCGAAGTGAGAAAGGGCGAAACGCTGGGCGTGGTCGGCGAATCCGGCTGCGGCAAGTCCACCACCGCGCGCCTGCTGATGCAGTTGATCGAGCAAAACAGCGGCGAGCTGATTTTCGATGCGCTGGGCGTGGGGTCGGCGCAGTTGCCGATGAAGCGCTACCGCAGCCAGGTGCAGATGGTGTTCCAGGACAGCTACTCCTCGCTCAATCCGCGCCTGACCATCGAGGAATCGATCGCCTTTACCGCGCGCGTGCACGGCATCGACGCGGCCGAAGCCAGCGCGCGCGCGCGCGCCCTGCTGGATCGCGTGGGCCTGGAGCCGACACGCTTTGCCGGGCGCTATCCGCACGAACTCTCCGGCGGGCAGCGCCAGCGGGTGAATATCGCGCGGGCGCTGGTACTGCGCCCGCGCCTGGTGATTCTCGATGAAGCCGTGTCGGCGCTGGACAAATCGGTGGAGGCGCAGGTGCTCAACCTGCTGCTCGAGCTCAAGGCCGAGTTCGACCTTACCTACGTCTTCATCAGCCACGACCTGAACGTGATCCGCTACCTGTGCGACCGCGTGATGGTGATGTACCTGGGCAAGGTCGTGGAGGTGGGCGACACCGAAACGCTCTACGCCAACCCCGCGCATCCCTACACGCGCGCGCTGCTGGCCTCGATGCCGGCGATGGACCCGGATCACCGCACCCAGGTTGCGCCGCTGGCGGGAGACCCGCCCAACCCGATCAACCCGCCATCCGGCTGCAGCTTCCATCCGCGCTGCGCCATGGCGCAGGACGTTTGCTCGCGCCGCGCGCCGCAGTTGTCCGACGCGCTGGCGGGGCATCCGGTGGCCTGCCTGATGGCTAACGTGGACGGCGGCCACAGCCGGCAGATGCCCGCGGCCGCCAGCCCGCTCGTTGCAGCACCCTGAGGGCCAAATCGTGAATGCACCCGTGAACGTACCCATGACTGCACCCGTGAGCGTACCCGTGACCGCACCCAACCACAGCACCCACCCCCAGGCAGCCGCCCCCATGGTGTCGGTGCGCGACCTGCGCGTGACCTTCTCCGGCGGCGGCAAGACCATTCGCGCCGTCAGCGGCGTATCGCTTGAGGTGGCGCCTGGCGAGACCCTCGCCCTGATCGGCGAATCCGGCTCCGGCAAGAGCGTGACGCTGCGCGCGCTGATGCGCCTGCACCCGCCGCGCCGCACCCGCATGGAAGGCGAGATCCGCATCGACGGCACCGACGTCACCGCCCTCGATGGCCGTGGCCTTGCCCGGCTGCGCGGCGGCAAGGTAGCGATGGTGTTCCAGGAACCGTTGCTGGCGCTGGACCCGGTCTACACCATCGGCCAGCAGATCATCGAGTGCATCCGCACCCACGCCCGCGTGTCCGCCGCCGAGGCGCGCCAGCGTGCGCTGCGCGCGCTGGAGTCCGTGCGCATTCCCAGCCCGGAGCGGCGCCTGGCGGCCTATCCGCATGAGATGTCCGGCGGCATGCGCCAGCGCGCCATGATCGCGCTGGCGCTGTCGGCCAACCCCAAGGTCCTGCTGGCCGACGAGCCGACCACTGCGCTGGACGCCACCGTGCAGATCCAGGTGCTGATCCTGCTGCGCGAGTTGCAGCGCGAGCTTGGCCTGTCGATCGTGTTCGTCACCCATGACATCGGCGCGGCCGTGGAAATCGCCGACCGCGTCGCCGTGATGTACGGCGGGCGCATCGTCGAGGAAGGCCCGATCCGCACCATCCTGCGCGCCGCGCGCCATCCCTATACGATGGCGCTGCTGCAAAGCCGCCAGCACGGCATGGACCGCGGCCAGCGGTTGCAGACCATCGCCGGCTCGCCGCCCGATCTGTCGGCCCTGCCGCCAGGCTGCAGCTTTGCCCCGCGCTGCCCGCACGCGCGCGCGCAATGCCTGGAGGCGGTGCCGCGGGCGACCGCGCTGGGTGGCGGGCATAGCGTGAGCTGTGTGCTGGCCAGTGAGCCCATCGCCCGTGCCGAGGCCCTGGCGTAAGCGCTGTCAACCGTTCGTGACTGCACAGCATGCCGTGCGTTCCGTGCCAATATCGCCCTTACTGATTGCTACCCCAGCCCTCACCTTCACCTTCACCGCTAAGCGCATCCATGACCCTGGCCAGCCATCCCTCCCACGCCTTCCTCCCCTACCCTGACGCACCCGTCGCCAATGCGGCCAGCGGCCCGCTCGCCGGCCTGACCTTTGCCGCCAAGGATCTGTTCGACGTAGCCGGCTACCCAACCGGCGGCGGCAATCCCCATGTGCTGGCCATGTCGGGCATCAAGTCCACCACCGCGCCTACCGTGCAGCGGCTGCTGGATGCCGGCGCGGCCTTCGTCGGCAAGACCCATACGGATGAGCTGGCGTTCTCGATGAACGGCAAGAATGCCCACTATGGCGCGCCGGTAAACGGCGCGGCGCCGGGGCGCATCACGGGCGGCTCGTCCTCCGGCTCGGCCTCGGCGGTATCCAACAAGCTCTGCGACTTTGCGCTCGGCACCGACACTGGCGGCTCGGTGCGCGCGCCGGCCAGCCACTGCGGGCTGTTCGGCATCCGCCCCACCTTTGGCCGGATCTCGCTGGCACAAACCCTGGCGCTGAGCGAGAGCCTTGATACCTGCGGCTTCTTCGCACGCGACATCGGCACCTTCGCCCGCGTGGCCGACGTGCTGCTCGGCAGCGACCCCCGGCCCCTGCCCGCCAGCCCGCGCCTGCTGCTGGCCGAAGACCTGTTGCGCCTGCCCACCGCCGCCGCGCTGGACGCGCTGCTGCCGGTGGTCGGCGGCATCGAGGCCGCCTTCGGCAAGGCCACGCCCGTCACGGTGGCGGACCGCCCCCTGGAAGACATCTGGTGGGCCTTCCGCTATGTGCAGGGATGGGAAGCCTGGCAGACCGACGGCGCCATGATCGAGCAGTACGGCCTGCAGCTGGGCCCCGACGTGGCCGCGCGCTTTGCGTTCTCCAAGGGCGTCACCGAAGCCCGGTTCGAAGCCTCCAGCGTGATTCGCCGCGCCTTTACCGCGCATCTGGCGGCGCTGCTTGGCGACGACGGCATCCTGATCCTGCCGACCATGCCCGACATCGCCCCGCTGTCCGACGCCGCCGGCGAGGAACTTGAGACCTACCGCAACCTCTCGGCGCAAACGCTGTGCCTGGCGCCGCTGTCCGGCTTCCCGCACCTGAGCCTGCCGCTGGCCGGCCGCGCTGGCGCACCGCTGGGCATCTCGCTGATGGGCCCGGCCGGCAGCGACCGCAGCCTGATTGCATTTGCCGAAAAGCTGGTCGCCGCGCTAAGCTGAGCAACCACCCCGATTTCCCCAGGAGAGCCTGAATGGCCCAGATCCGCATTACCGCCGGCGGCTACCAGTTCGTCGCCGAAACCCATCCCGACGCCCCCCTCACCGTTGCGGCCTTCACCAGGCTGCTGCCCTACCGCCAAAAGCTGATCCATGTGCGCTGGAGCGGCGAAGGCTGCTGGATCCCGCTGGGCGAGTTCAAGCTGGGCGTGGATTTCGAGAACCACACCAGCCACCCCTCGGTCGGCGACATCCTGTTCTATCCCGGCGGCTACAGCGAGACCGAGATCATCCTGGCGTATGGCAGCTGCTGCTTCGCCAGCAAGCTGGGCCAGCTGGCGGGCAACCATTTCCTGACGATCGTGCAAGGCAAGGAGAACCTGCGCGCGCTAGGCACCAAGGTGTTGTGGGAAGGCGCGCAGGACGTCAGCTTCGAGTTGATGTGAGATAGGGAGCGTGCCTGGCGGCGCTACCGCCAGAGCACGCCCGGGCGCGTGCTCAGCGTGCCAGCACCGCCCCGCCCGGCTCCGGCGCCTTGACCCGGAACCAGGCCGCATACAGCGCCGGCAGGAACAGCAGCGTCAACGCCGTCGCAATCACCAGCCCGCCCATGATGGCAACCGCCATCGGCCCCCAGAACACGGAGCGCGACAGCGGGATCATGGCCAGCACAGCCGCTGCCGCGGTCAGGATGATCGGGCGGCAGCGCCGCACGGCGGATTCGACGATGGCATCCCACACCGGCGCGCCGGCACGGATGTCCTGCTCGATCTGGTCGACCAGGATCACCGAGTTGCGGATGATCATGCCGAGCAGCGCGGTGATGCCAAGCTGCGCGACAAAGCCCATCGGTGCGTTGAGCAGCAGCAGCGTGGCGGCGGCACCGATCAGGCCAAGCGGCCCGGTCAGGAACACCATCAGCGAGCGCGAGAAGCTGTGCAGCTGCAGCATCAGCAGCGTGAAGATCAGGAAGATGCACAGCGGCAGCTGCGCGGCGATCGACGCGCCGGCCTTGCCGCTTTCTTCTTCCGCCCCGGCCACCGTGATGCGGTAGCCCGCCGGCAGCTGCGCGCGCAGCTTGTCCAGCCTGGGATTGATCTGCGCCGTCACGGTGGGACCCTGGATGCCTTCGGCCACGTCGGCCTGCACGGTCACGCCAAAGTCGCGGTTCTCGCGCCAGATCACGCCCGGCTCGGAGCGAAAAGCGATGCGCGCGACCTGGGTCAGCGGCACCACGCGGCCGCTGGCGGTGGGCACCTGCACGTTCTGCAGGTCGGACATGGCGTCGCGCTCGTTGCGCGGCGCGCGCATCAGGATATCGATCAGCTTGTCGCCATCGCGGTATTGCCCCACCGCCACGCCGGTCAGCACCGTCTGGGTCACCCGCGCAATCGCGGTGGTGCTGACGCCGAGCGCGCGCGCGCGGTCCTGGTCGATGTCCAGGCGCAGCACCTTGACGCTCTCGTTCCAGTTGTCGTTGACCCCCACGGTGTTGGGGTTGGCGCTCACCACCGCCCTGACCTCGTCAGCCAGCTTGCGCACGCCGGCCGCTTCCGGCCCGATCACGCGGAACTGCACCGGATAGGGCACGGGCGGGCCGTTCGGCAGCAGCTTGACGCGGCCGCGCAACTGCGGGAAATCGCGCGCCAGCAGGTCCACCACGCGTTGGCGCACCCGGGCGCGCAGCGCGACTTCGGCCGGCATCACGATCACCTGCGCCACATTGGTCTGCGGGAAGATCTGGTCCAGCGGCAGGTAGAAGCGCGGCGCGCCGCTGCCGACAAAGCTGGTCAGGCTGGCAATCTCGCGGTCCCCGCGCAGCGCGGCCTCGAAGCGCTTGGCCTCGGCCTCGGTCTGCGCAAAGCTGGTGCCCTCCGGCAGCCACAGCTCCACCATCAGCTCCGGGCGGCTCGAGTCCGGGAAAAACTGCTTCTCCACGAACTTGAAGGCGTAAAGCCCGAGGCCAAAGGCCACCAGCGTGATGACGATCACCGTCTTGCGCCACGTCACGCACCAGTGCACCAGGCGGCGGAAGCGGTTGTAGAACGGCGTATCGAACACCTCGTGCTGCTCGCCTTCGCCGGCGGGCCGCGCCTTGAGCAGCAGGTAGCCCAGGTAGGGCGTGAAGTAGACCGCGGCCAGCCACGACAGCACCAGCGCCATCGCGGTCACGGCGAAAATGGCGAAGGTGTACTCGCCCACGGTGGAGCGCGCCAGCCCCACCGGCAGGAAGCCGGCGGCGGTGATCAGCGTGCCGGTCAGCATCGGCATGGCGGTGGAGGTGTAGGCGAAGGTGGCGGCTTCCATCTTGGAGAAGCCCTCCTCCAGCTTGCGCACCATCATCTCCACGGCGATGATGGCGTCGTCGACCAACAGCCCCAGCGCCACGATCAGCGCCCCGAGCGATATCTTGTGCAGGCCGATGCCGAAGATGTTCATGAACAGGAACGTGACGGCGAGCACCAGCGGAATGGTCAGCGCCACCACCAGGCCCGGGCGCACATCGATGCGCAGCGGCTTGGTATGCAGCCCGAGCGAGACAAAGCTCACGCCCAGCACGATCACCACGGCCTCGATCAGCACGTGCACGAACTCGCCCACCGACCGCTCCACGGCTTCGGGCTGGTTTTGCACCTGGTCCAGCTCGATGCCGACGGGCAGCTGCCCGCGCAAGCCGTCCATCGCGGCACGCAGGTTCTTGCCCATGGCGATGATGTCGCCGCCGCGCTCCATCGAGATGCCCAGCCCGATCACCTCCTTGCCCTGGAAGCGCATCTTGCTGGCCGGCGGATCGACATAGCCACGGTACACATGGGCGATATCGCCCAGGCGGATATTGGCAATGCCGTTGGGGCCGCGCAGCACCAGGTTTTCCAGGTCGGCCACATTGGCGAACTGGCCCGACAAGCGCACCTGCAGGTTGTCTCCCGGGGTCACCAGCACGCCGCTGGCGGTCATGCTGTTTTGCTGCGAGATCTGGTCGGCGATCGCATTGATGTCCAGCCCGAGCTGGGCAAAGCGCGCCTGGTTGAATTCGATGTAGACCTTCTCGTCCTGCAGCCCGATCAGCGACACCTTGGCGACGGACGGCACACGCAGCAGCTGCTGGCGCACCAGGTCCGCGTACTCGCGCAGCTCCTTGTAGTTGAAGCCGTCGGCCGAGAGCGCGTAGATGGAGCCATACACGTCGCCAAACTCGTCATTGAAGAACGGCCCGCGCACGCCCGGCGGCAGCGTCTGCGCGATGTCGCCGACCTTCTTGCGCACGGTGTACCAGATCTGCGCGGTGTCCTTGGCCGGCGCGGTGTCCTTGAGCTGGAAGATCACCGTGGTCTCGCCGGGCTTGGAGAAGCTGCGGATCTTGTCGGCGTAGGGCACTTCCTGCAGCTGGCGCTCGATCTTGTCGGTGACCTGCACCGCTATCTGCTCGGCGGTGGCGCCGGGCCAGAACGCCTGCACCACCATCACGCGGAAGGTGAAAGGCGGGTCTTCGTCCTGGCCGAGCTGAAAAAAGGCAAAGAGCCCGCCCAGCAACAGCACCACCAGCAGGTAACGGGTCAGCGGCTGGTGCTCCAGGGCCCAGCGGGACAGGTTGAAACGGGAGTGATCCATGCCGGCGCCTTAGTTGCGCACGGCCGGCGTGGGCGCCACGGCCTGCAGCGGCTTGACCTTCTGCCCGGGCTTGAGCAGGTGCACGCCCGCGGTGACGATGGTCTGGCCGGGCGACAGCCCCTGCCTGACCTGGATCTCGTTGCCCTGAAGCTCGCCCAATGTCACGTTGACCGGCTGCACGGCGCCCGTCGCCGCGTCATACACCCAGACCTGGTTGCTGCCCTGCTTTTGCAGCAGCGCGGAGAGCGGCACCCGCAGCGCGGCATCGTCGCTGGTGCGGGTGAAGGTGACCACGGCGGTCATGCCGAACTTGAAGTCAGCCGGTGGATTGGGCACGCTGATGCGCGCCGCGTAAGTGCGCGTCACCGGGTCGGCCATTGGCGAAATCTCGCGCACGTGGCCTGGCAGCGCCCGGCCGGGCTCGGCCCAGGTGCGCACGGTGACGTCGGAGATGCCGCGCAGGCGCTCGACCTGATCCTCCGGCAGGCCAACCGCGACCTCTTTCTCTGCGGTTTGCGCCACCCGCACGACCGACTGGCCGGCCGCCACGACCTGGCCGACTTCTGCCTCGATCAGGGTCACCACGCCATCGGCGTCGGCGGCGAGCACGCCGTAGGCGGTCTGGTTGGACTGGTTGCGCAGCCCCGCCTCGGCCTGGCGCAGGCGGGAGGCGGCGGAGTCAAAGGTGGCCTGGCGGCGTTGCTGCTCGGCCGCGCTGATGAACTTCTTGGCGAACAGCTCGTTGTAGCGCTTCAGATCGGCCTCGGCGAGGTCGCGGTCGGTCTTGGCCGCGTCGTACTGGGCCCGCGAGCCGGCTTCCGCCAGGCCGAGGTCGGTGGGGTCCAGGCGGGCAAGCGGCTGGCCCCTGCGCACGGTGGCGCCCACGTCGACCAGGCGCGCGGCAATCTTGCCGCCCACGCGAAAGCCTAGCCGCGACTCGATCCGGGGCCGCACATCGCCCGAGAACTCGACCTCCGTCTTGCCTACCCCCGGCTGCAACTGCATCAGGCGCACCGGGCGGATCTCTGGCGCCTTTTCTGCCTCACGGCTGCAACCCGCCAGCGCCACCCCGGCGAGCAGCAGCAGGGTCACCAGCGCGCCGCGACCGCGCATGCGCAAGCCGGCCGCGAACGCGTTCGCACCGCAAAGCGTGGAAAAAGGCACTTCAATGGCCGCAACTTCCGGCCCGGGATGAGGCACTGGCATGAGTTAAGCGTTAGATCGGTGGCACTGTTGGGGTGACACTGTTGGCACTGTCGGCATTGTTTGCACTGCGGCAGGCACGGCGCGGAGTGGCGGTGATTAATAACTCACCGGTCAGTAATGTAACGGCGTGAAGCTGAAAGCGTCAAATGGCGCGCGCAGGGGGATGCCGGAAACGCACTTTTCAAACGCGGTGCTCACCCTGGGTCCCAAGTCGGACGCAGGCATCGCGCCTGGCGCGGCCAAATGCCGCAGCGCGAGATATCCGCGCAGGCCGCAGCGCGCGACGGCGCCCTCGCCCTTGGCCGCTGCCGCCGGGAGGGCGATGTTACAATCCGGTCCGTCGCCCGCGCTGCCTTGTCCCCTGCCGTGGAATGGCTTGACGACGGGAAATCGCGGCTCCTGGCACGGCCCCCCTGGCTAGCCCATCGCGCCATCTCGCCACACCGGCCACCCCGCGCCGGCCAGGTTGCCGGGGCGACAGCGCAGGCACTAGCCCCCCAATAGCCCCCCAATTCACCGACCCGAGCCTGGCGTGACGCCCGATCAGTATTGCCAAGAGAAAGCCGCGCAGAGCGGCTCCAGCTTCTATTACAGCTTCCTGTTCCTGGCGCCCGAGCGGCGGCAGGCCATTACCGCCCTCTATGCGTGGTGCCGGGAGGTCGACGATGTCGTGGACGACACCCAGGACGCCAGCGTGGCCTATCAAAAACTGGCCTGGTGGCGCAACGAGCTCGCCCAGATGTTCAACGGCGCGCCGACCCATCCCGTGACCAAGGCGCTGCAGCCGCACGCGCAAGCCTATGGGCTGACCCAGCCGATGTTCAACGAAGTGCTCGAAGGCATGGAGATGGACCTCAACCAGTCGCGCTACCTGGATGACATCGCGCTCGCGCGCTATTGCCATTGCGTGGCCGGCGTGGTCGGCACCATGAGCGCCCGCATCCTCGGCCACACGGATCCGCGCACGCTCGAATACGCTGAAAAGATGGGCTTGTCGCTGCAGATGGTCAATATCCTGCGCGATGTGGGCGAGGACGCCCGGCGCGGCCGGATCTACCTGCCGGTCAACACGCTGCAGCGCTTCCAGGTGCCGGTCTCCGAGGTCAACCAGGCCACGCACTCCGATCGCTTCGTCGCGCTGATGCGTTACCAGGCCGAGCAGGCCCGCACGCTGTACCGCGAGGCGCTGGCGCTGTTGCCCGCTGCCGAGCGCCGCGCCCAGCGCGCTGGCCTGGTCATGGGTGCGATCTACCAGACGCTGCTGGACGAGCTGGAGGCGAGCGAGTTCCAGGTGCTGAACCAGCGCATCTCGCTCACGCCCATGCGCAAGCTGTGGGTCGCATGGAAAACGTGGATGCGCAACCGCTGAACGCCACGTCCTGCCTTTTGCACCGCCACCTGCTTTCGCTGCTTTCGCTGCTTTCGCTGCTTTCGCTGCCTTCAATGCTGTCAATGCCTTCAATGCCCGAGCTGCCATGACCCGATCCGCCTCCCCACTCCTCCCGCTTGGCCAGACCATTCTCGACCAGGCCGCGGCGCTGGCCCGCTTCTCGGATATGGAAGGCGGCCTGACCTGCGCCTACCTGACCCCGGCCCACCGCGCCGCGCAGGCCCAGCTGGCGGCATGGATGGAGGCGGCGGGCATGCAGGTCCGCATCGACGCCATCGGCAACGTGATCGGCCGCTACGCCGCCGATCCTGCCGTGGGCGATGGCGCGCGCGTGCTGATGACGGGCTCGCACTTCGACACCGTGCGCAACGGCGGGCGCTATGACGGCCGGCTTGGCATCTTGCTGCCCGTGGCGGTGGTTGGGGCGCTCAACGCGGCCGGCATCCGCCTGCCCTATCACTTCGAGGTCGTGGGCTTTGCCGAGGAAGAAGGCCTGCGCTTCAAGACCAGCTTCCTGGCCAGCAGCGTGCTGGCCGGCCGCTTCGACCCGGCCCTGCTGGATCGTGCCGACGCCGACGGCGTGACGCTGCGCGAAGCCCTGGCCGCCTCTGGCCTGCCGGGCGCGGGCGGCGTCGATGCGCTGCGCGCCGCGGCGGTGGACCCCGCCAGCCTGCATGGCTTTGTCGAAGTCCATATCGAGCAAGGCCCGGTCTTGCTGCACCACGGCCTGCCGCTGGGCGTGGTCACGCAGATTGCCGGCAGCAGCCGCTTCCAGGTCCGCGTGGAGGGCCTGGCCAGCCACGCCGGCACCACGCCCATGACCCTGCGCAAGGACGCCGCGGCGGCGGCAGCGGAGATGGTGCTGCTGGTAGAGCAGCGCTGCGGGCAAGTGCCGACGCTGGTGGGCACGGTGGGCCAGTTGCAGGTGCCCAACGGGTCGAGCAACGTCATCCCCGCCGAATGCGTGTTCTCGATGGATATCCGTGCCGGCGAAGACAGCATCCGCGAAGCCGCCATTGCCGACATCGTGGCCGGCATCCAGGCCATCGCCGAGCGTCGCGGCCTCGGCGCCGCTATTGAGCGGGTGACGCCGGTCAACAACGCGCCCTGCGCGCGCTGGCTGATGGACCAGTTCGGCGCGGTGCTCAAGAAGCGCGGGCTGGATGCGTTCGAGCTGCCCTCGGGCGCCGGCCACGACGCCATGATGATGCAGCGCATGACCGACGTGGCGATGCTCTTCGTGCGCTGCGGCAACGGCGGCATCAGCCACAACCCGCTGGAAACCATCACGACCGACGACGCCCAGCTCGCGGCCGAGGTCTTCGTCGACTTCCTGCGGCATTTCCAGCCCCGCGCCTGACCCCACCGCGGCGCGCTTGCGGTCCCGGCACAAATCGTATTGGATGTAGGCACACCAATCACAAGATCGAAAGATCACAACGGAGACACCGCATGGCGCACCGGGAACTATCGGTCCTGACCGAGGGGCACACCTTTCTGGAAGGACTGCGCTGGCACGACGGCCGGCTCTGGCTGTCGGATTTCTATACCCATCGGGTGATGGCGGTGAGCCTGGATGGCGCCGTCGAACAGATCGCCGAAGTGCCGCAGCAGCCATCCGGCATGGGATGGCTGCCGGACGGGCGCCTGCTGATCGTCTCCATGCGCGACCGCAAACTGCTGCGCCGGGAACCGGACGGCAGCCTCGTGGTACACGCCGACCTGTCCGGCGTCGCCAGCGGGCACCTCAACGACATGGTGGTGGACCAGCATGGCCGCGCCTATGTGGGCAATTTCGGTTTCGACCTGATGGCCGGCGCCCCGATGCGCACCGCGAGCCTGGCGCGGGTCGACCCGGATGGCTCGGTGACCGTGGTAGCCGATGGCCTGTTCTTCCCCAATGGCTCGGTCATCACGCCGGACGGCAAGTCCCTCGTGGTGGGCGAGACCCTGGGCAATCGCATCTCGGCCTTCGATCTGCACGCGGATGGCTCGCTGGGCCCGCGCCGTGACTGGGCCCTCTTCGGCAGCCAGCCCGCTGGTTCGGATCTCGGCCAGGTGCTGGGCGGCGCCAAGGTAGCGCCGGACGGGTGCGCCCAAGATGCGCAAGGTGCGCTCTGGGTGGCCGACGCCATCGGCAATCGCGTATTGCGGGTGATGCCGGGCGGGCGCATCGATGAGGAGATTGCCTGCGGGACGGGCATCTTCGCGGCCGCCCTGGGTGGCCCGCGTGGCACCACGTTGTTCCTGGCCGCCGCGCCGAACTTCGACGAGGCGCAGCGGCGCGCTTCACGCGAGGGTCGTATCCTGATGACGGAAGTCGAAGTGCCGCATGCCGGCCTGCCATGAGGCTGTGAGGTTATGGGGCTGTGAGGCTATGGCGCTTAAGCAGGACGCACGCCGATATCGCGCTCGGCGCGCACCGAGCCAAGCTGCACGCATGTTCGCGTGCCTCGACACTAGCCCCCCTGGTACATCTCCCGCCCGAGTTCGTACAGGTTCTGGCGCAGCTTGCGCCGCTCGTCGGGCGAGAGCTTGTCGTTCGGGAACGCGTGGGGCAGGCGCTCGTTCATGCCACGCTCGCCGCGGGTCTTTCCGGCGCGCGCTCGCGCCTCGTCCTGGCTGTAGCGCTCGCGCTCGTTGCGCGGCGCGGTCTCGCGGCCTGCTGGCTTGCCAGCGCCCGGGAACAAATGCGCCATGCCAGGCGATTGCGGGTGCCCCGCACTAGCGGCAAGCAACAGCGCAACAGTCGCGCCGGCGCGGGAAAGGGTATGCCCGGCGCGCTTGCGGGTAACTTTCATTGATAATGGCGGTTTGGGCTTCGGAAACGGTGGTTACAGGACCGCCGGAAGCCGGACATCCAGTAGCCCCGCCTCGCCACGTCATGGCAGTGAACTACACGGCGGACGCCCACGAAATCCCCGTGGGACTGGCTACGGAAACGGTATGCGGCAGTTTAAACGCAGGGTGGATGCGCGCCTTCATACCTCGGGGTAAAGTATGTAACCTTTTGTTAAGCCATTTTGACCGAAAGCGTTTGTCGCTAAGATACCGCCATGGAAAATACCAGTCACAAGATTCTCGTCGTGGACGACGACCCCCGTCTGCGCGACCTGCTGCGCCGTTACCTTGGCGAACAGGGCTTCACCGTACTGGTAGCTGAGAACGCCACCGCGATGAACAAGCTCTGGTTGCGCGAACGTTTCGACCTGCTAGTGCTCGACCTGATGATGCCCGGTGAAGACGGCCTGTCGATCTGCCGGCGCCTGCGCGGCGCCAACGACCAGACGCCCATCATCATGCTCACCGCCAAGGGCGAGGACGTCGACCGCATCGTCGGCCTCGAAATGGGCGCCGACGACTACCTGCCGAAGCCCTTCAACCCGCGCGAACTGATCGCGCGGATCCACGCCGTGCTGCGCCGCAAAGGCCCCGCCGAAGTCCCCGGCGCGCCCTCCGAAACCCCGGAAACCTTCGCCTTTGGCGATTTCGTGCTGAACCTCGCTACCCGCACGCTGACCAAAAATGACGAAGAGATCACCCTGACCACCGGCGAATTCTCGGTGCTCAAGGTCTTCGCCCGGCATCCGCGCCAGCCGCTGTCGCGCGAGAAGCTCATGGAAATGGCACGCGGCCGCGAGTACGAGGTATTCGACCGCAGCCTGGACGTGCAGATCTCACGGCTGCGCAAGCTGATCGAGCCCGATCCTGGCAACCCACGCTTCATCCAGACGGTCTGGGGCCTGGGCTACGTCTTCATCCCCGATGGCGTGAAGTAAGGCGCCGCGCATCGTGGCGACTGTCATCAGCCGCACGGCTACGCGCCTGTTCGGTTCGCTGTTCTGGCGAACCTTCATGCTGATCGCCCTGTTGCTGGCGATCTCGCTGGGTATCTGGTTCCAGAGCTATCGGCTCTTCGAACGTGCGCCGCGCGCCCAGCAGATCGCCATGCAAGTGGTCAGCGTGGTCAAGCTCACGCGCGCCGCCCTGCTCTATTCCGATCCCGCGCGGCGGCGTTTCCTGCTGCTCGACCTGGTGCAAAACGAGGGCATCAAGGTCTACCCGCGCGAGAAAGACGACGATTTCTCCGTGCCCACCACGAACCCCTTCCTGACCCAGCTGGTGCAGCAGGAGATTCGCAGCCGGCTCGGCGAAGAGACCGTGATCGCCACCACCGTGAACGACATTCCCGGCGTATGGGTGAGTTTCGAGATCGAGGGCGACGATTACTGGGTGGCGATCAGCCCCGAACGGTTCGAGCGCGTGCCCGGCATCCAGTGGCTCTGGTGGAGCATCGCCGCGCTATTGCTGTCGATCATCGGCGCAGCCTTCATCACGTCGCTGGTCAACCACCCGCTCAAGCGGCTGGCCAACGCGGCACGCGCCATCGGCGGCGGCGGCGACCCACCCACACTGCCTGAGCACGGCGCCAGCGAAGTGGCGCAGGCCAACCACAGCTTCAACCAGATGGTGCGCGACCTGCGCCAGCTCGACGACGACCGCGTCGTCATGCTGGCCGGCATCTCGCACGACCTGCGCACGCCGCTGACGCGCCTGCGGCTGGAAACCGAGATGTCCCCCGTGGACAACACCACGCGCGAAGCCATGATCGCCGACATCGAACAGATGGACGCCATCATCGGCCAGTTCCTCAACTACGCCCGCCCCGCGCTGGAAACGGTCGAACCCGTCGACCTGTCGGCACTTGTGCAAGACGCCGTCGGCGTCTATGGCGCGCACGACGACGTACGCGTCCATGTCCGCGCCGGCGACCCCGTCATGGCCGTCGCCAACCGCATGGAAGTCCAGCGGATCCTGGACAACCTGGTCGAAAACGCGCGCCGCTACGCCAAGGACGAAGACAACGGCGTAGCCGTGGTCGAGATCAGCACCCGCATCGAAGACAAGGAAGCCGTGCTGACCGTGGCCGACCACGGCAGCGGCGTGCCGGAAGCGCAATTGCCCTTGCTGACCCGGCCCTTCTACCGGCTCGATGGCGCACGCAGCGAAGCCAAGGGCGCCGGGCTGGGGATGTCGATCGTTAATCGGATCTTGCAGCGAAATGGGGGAAGATTGATGTTGGCGAATCGGCCGCCGCCGGCGACTGGGTTGGTGGTTAGTGCGTTTTTCAGGCGAGCATAGGGTTGATAGGTTGGCTGCAACTGCAACCGCAACCGCAAAATCAGCTTCAGATTCAATGGCTTAACTGCAAATTCAACTGCAGTTTCACCACGCCTGCGGCGCGGCGACCTACTTTTTTGTCTTGCCAAAAAAGTAGGCAAAAAAGGCGCGCCGGATGGGGCGACACCCCCTCGGGATTTCACCAAAAGAGCGGCCGGGACCCAAACTCGCATCGCCTTAAGGCGATACTCAGACATGGGTCCCTCTTCTCCGCTCTTTTGGTGAAATCCCGAGGCGCCCCATACGGCCTGGGTGAACCTTCACGGCTCGCTTCGCATCGCGCTTGGGTGTTTCCCGCCTCCAGGCGGGAAACACGGCCGACCCAGCGCTAGAGCGATGTCCTCAGATCACCATTCGGTGTAGCCGTGATTTCCGCCCCCAGGCGGCAATCACCCGAGCGCGATGCGCAGCGAGCCGTCTGCCTTTCAACTCCCGTTATGGGGCGCCTCGTCGTCGGGCGAAAAGAGCGGAAACGAGGAGGCCATGTTTGAGTATCGCCTTAAGGCGATGCGAGTTTGGCCTCCGGCCGCTCTTTTCGTCCGGCGACGAGGGGTCTTTCGCCCCATCCGGGTCGCTTCTTTGCCTACTTTCTTGGCGAGCCAAGAAAGTAGGTCGCCTCCCCGCAGGGGAGGTGAAACTGCCTTTGACTTTCAGCCTTTGACCTTGAAGTGGCAGTTAAGCCGTCGCACATAAAGTTGCAAATACAGTTGCACATACAGCCCCCCAAGTTACCAAAAAATCACACCCCTCCGTACTAACCCTAATCCCCCCATCCCCCTTCATCCCACTGACAGGCTTTCGACAGCGTTTGATATCAAACTGAAAGCCATTTGACAGCGTAATGACAGCCCCCCCGGCGCAAACTTGCCGCCATTAGCAGCACCCCCCAAGACCAAGCCCAGCCAAGGCCATTTCCCCAAAAAAGGGGAAGCCGCCCCCCTCTGGCGCCCGATCAAAATCAAGCCGCCGGAACCAACCGGCGGCAACAGCGAGAGACACCAGCAACATGTCAAGCTCCCCCTCCCAGCAACACGGGTTCCGCACCGTGTTCCGCGTTGTCAGCGGCAACTTCCTCGAAATGTACGACTTCATGGTGTACGGCTTCTACGCCGCCGCCATCGCCAAGACGTTTTTCCCCAGCGGCAACGAGTTCGCCTCGCTGATGCTCTCGCTCGCGACCTTCGGCGCGGGCTTCCTGATGCGTCCGCTCGGCGCCATCATCCTGGGCGCATACATCGATCACCACGGCCGCCGCAAGGGCCTGATCATGACGCTGGTCCTGATGGCGCTCGGCACCCTTCTGATCGCCTGCGTGCCTGGCTATGCGTCGATCGGCGTGGCCGCACCGTTGCTGGTGCTGGCGGGCCGGCTGCTGCAGGGCTTCTCCGCCGGCGTTGAGCTGGGCGGTGTGTCGGTGTACCTGGCGGAAATCGCCAAGCCCGGCAAGAAAGGCTTCTACGTGGCCTGGCAATCGGCCAGCCAGCAGGTGGCGGTGATCTTTGCCGGCCTGCTCGGCGTGGTGCTGCACTCGATGCTGTCGCCCGAGGAAATGGGCGAATGGGGCTGGCGCATTCCGTTCCTGATCGGCTGCCTGATCGTGCCGTTCCTCTTCCTGATCCGCCGCTCGCTGGAAGAAACCGAAGAGTTCAAGACCCGCAAGCATCGCCCCAGCATCAGCGAGATCTATCGCTCGATGATGGAGAACTGGCGCATCATCGTGGCCGGTTGCATGATGGTTGTGATGACGACGGTGTCGTTCTACATGATCACCGCATACACCCCGACCTTCGGCAAGACCGTGCTCAAGCTCGACGACGTCGACAACCTGATCGTCACCATGTGCGTGGGGCTGTCCAACTTCATCTGGCTGCCGCTGATGGGCGCCTTGTCGGACCGCGTGGGCCGCAAGCCGCTGCTGGTGATCTTCACCATCCTCACATTGCTCACGGCCTATCCGGCGGTGTCGTGGCTGGTGGCGGAGCCGTCGTTCGGCCGCCTGCTGATGGTCGAGCTGTGGCTGTCCTTCCTGTACGGCAGCTACAACGGCGCGATGGTGGTGACCCTGACCGAAGTGATGCCGCCCGCGGTGCGCACGGCGGGCTTCTCGCTGGCGTATAGCCTGGCCACGGCCCTGTTCGGCGGCTTCACGCCGGCCATCTCGACCTACCTGATCCACAGCACCGGCAACAAGGCCGCGCCTGGCCTGTGGCTGATGTTTGCCGCTGCATGCGGGCTGATCGCCACACTGGTGATTTTCCGCGGCGGACGGCAGCATGCCTATGTCGAGCCCGCAGCCAAGACTGCCTGAGGTTCACGAAGGCGGCCCTGCTGGGGTAGACTCGCCGTTCCGGCAGGGCCGGCCGCGAACCCCGCGGCTGACATCGCGCGGCAACATGGCAGCGCCAACATCACTAATCGGCGCCCGCGCTTGCCGGATGTGCGGCGCCCCGCGCCTGGCTATCGGGCTCTTTGAGAATATCAATTAGCCCCGCCCCCCGGGGATGCCGCATAATCCATGTTCGTTGCGCGGCGGCCTGGCCTTATCCGTTGGGGATGGCCTGGCTTGCGGCGCGAGCGTCTCTCTTCAACCGTATCCAGGAGCAGTCTATGAAGACCGTTGGTGACAAGATCGAAGCCTTCCACGTCGTCGGTGTCAAGCCGGGTTTCAACAACCACGAAGAGAACGGCCAGTCGGCCTTTGAAGACATCACCGAAAAGTCGTTCGAAGGCAAGTGGAAGATCATTTACTTCTACCCGAAGGATTTCACCTTCGTGTGCCCGACCGAAATCGTTGCTTTCGCCAAGCTCAACGGCGACTTCGCCGACCGCGACGCGATCGTGCTGGGCGGCTCGACCGACAACGAATTCGTGAAGCTGGCATGGCGCCGTGAGCACAAGGACCTGAACAAGCTGGACCAATGGCAATTCGCCGACGTGACCGGCTCGCTGATCGACCAGCTCGGCGTGCGTGACCAGGCTGCCGGCGTCGCCCTGCGCGCTACCTTCGTCGTCGATCCGGACAATGTCATCCAGCACGTGTCGGTAAACAACCTGAACGTCGGCCGCAACCCGGACGAAGTGCTGCGTATCCTCGACGGCCTGCAAACCGACGAGCTGTGCCCGTGCAACCGCGCTGTTGGCGGTGCCACGCTGTAAGCTGTCGACCCGCTGACATGCTGCACAAACGGCCGGCGAGAGATTGCCGGCGATTTGTGACGATCTGCGCGCCGGGCTTCGGCCCGCGCCTCAAAACCCGCCATGGCGGGTTTTTTGAGACCTTACCGATAGGAGATTTGTATGGAATTCCTCAGCACGATTAAAGGCCTTATTCCTGACTACGCCAAGGATATCCGCCTGAACCTCGACGGCACCATCGCCCGCTCCTCGCTCGAGGGCAACGATGCGGTGGCCGTGGCGCTGGCCGCGGCGTTTGCCGCCAAGAGCCGCGTGATCGTCGACGCGATCCGCAACGCGGGCGTGCTGTCGCCCGAGGAAACCAATGCCGTGCTCACCGCCTCCGCGCTGATGGGCATGAACAACGTCTGGTATCCGTTCGTGGAAATGGCCGACGACCAGGATCTGGCGACGCAACCGGCTGGCCTGCGCATGAATGCATACGCCACGCACGGCGGCGTGGACAAGCGCCGCTTCGAGATGTACGCGCTGGCCGCATCCATCGTCGGCAAATGCCATTTCTGCATCAAGTCGCACTATGCGCTGCTCAAGAACGAGCAAGGCATGAGCGCGCAGCAACTGCGCGACGTGGGCCGCATTGCCGCCGTGGTCGTGGCAGCTGCCAACGTCATCGCGGCGGAATAAAGCCGTATCGAGGGCCTGCGGACCTGCGGGACTGCGGCAGGCAGGCGCCGGCCCGGCACGGCACGGCACGGCACGGCACGGCCCTGCATGGTGCTTCCGGTACTTCCCCGAAAGCCCCGCCGCGCAAGGCCGGCGGGGCTTGCCCAGCATGCCGCGCGCGTCAGCGCAAGCCTGTTGCCAACGCGCCAAGTCGGTAATTCACTGACTGCATTTGTGCACCGAAGGGCCTACAATCCAGCAAGGTCATAGCCTTCGCCCCCTCTGCCATGAGCACCCTTCCTTCGCATACCTCCCCTCGCTTTCACTACCGCCTCGCCACCGTGCAGGACTGGGGCGACATCGCCGCCGTGACCCAGCAAGCCTATGGCCAGTATGAGCTGGAGATCATGGAGGATTGCCGCGAGTCCTTCCAGCAAGGCATGAAAGCCGTGCTGGCCGCGTCGACCTCGGAAATGGAGTGGTGGGTGGCGGAAACCGATCACGGCATCAGCGGCGCGGTGTTGTTCTGCCATCCCGGCGCCACGTTGCAGGTGCTGGACGGCAGCACCATCACGCTCGCCTTGCCGGAAGCCCGGCTGCTGGCGGTCAGCCCGCAGGCTCGCGGACTGGGGCTTGGCCGCACGCTGATGCAAGTCTGCATCCAGCGCGCGCGCGATATCGGCGCCGGCGCGCTGCTGGTGCGCACCATGCCGGAAATGAAATCCGCCAACCAGCTGTGCCAGCAGATGGGTTTTGTCAAACGCACCGAAGCCGGTGCGCGCTCGGGCCCGATGGCCCGGCTGATCGACTACCGCTACGCGCTCCCGCCCGAACACGCTGGCACAGCCGGAGCGGCCGCCAGAAGCTGAGCGCCTGCGGCGCTCAGCCCCGCATCAATCCTGCGGGGAGACGATGGTGCCGCGCCAGATCAGCACCACGGCTTGCGCAACGATACCTTCCTGACGCCCCTCGAAGCCCAGCTTCTCATTGGTCTTGGCCTTGACGTTGCAACTGGCGGGGGCCAAGCCCAGGTCCTCCGCCAGGTTCGCCACCATGGCGCCGATATGCGGCGCGAGCTTTGGCGCCTGCGCGATCACCGTCGCATCCACGTTACCGATTTCATAGCCTGCCTCACGCACGCGGCGCGCGGCCTCGCGCAGCAGGACACGGCTGTCCGCGCCGGCAAAGCGCGGATCGGTGTCGGGAAAGTGGCGGCCGATGTCGCCCAGGCCGGCCGCGCCGAACAGCGCATCGGTGATGGCGTGGAGCAGCGCGTCCGCATCGGAATGGCCTAGCAGGCCGCGGTCATGGGGAATGTCCACGCCGCCCAGGATGAGCTTACGGCCCGGCACCAGCGCGTGCACGTCATAGCCTTGGCCGACGCGGATATCGAATGGGGTCATGGGAGCAATTCTCCTTCAGGATCGGAACGGGGATGGATCGGGATGAATAAGGATGGGTTGGATTAGCCGGGAATGCGCGAGGATGCCGGTCAGGGCTTGCCGGCACCCTCGCCCAGCAGCAATTCGGCCAGCGCGAAATCCTCGGGGTAGGTCACTTTGAAATTGCGCAGCGAGCCATTGACCAGGCGCGGATGCAGGCCCAGCCGCTCGATCGCGCTGGCCTCGTCGGTCACCACGGCGCCCGCGGCCAGCGCTTCCTGCAGCGCCTGGCGCAAAACACCGAGGCGGAACATCTGCGGGGTCTGCGCCTGCCACAAGCCCTCGCGCGAGACCGTGGCGCCGATGCGCACCACTGCCGCCGGCTGCCCGCCGGGAGGCGCATCGGCGCGCTTGAGCGTATCGGGCACCGGCACCGCCAGGATGCCGCCAATGGCCGCGTCGGGGCCGTCTTCGTCTTCGTGTGCGCCGTCGCCCTCCACCGCGCGCACCAGCGCGTGGATCATGGCGGGCGTCAGGCCCGGGCGGGCCGCATCATGCACCAGCACCCAGTCGCGGTCCGTGGCGCCGAGTTGCGCCAGGTGATGCAGGCCAGCCAGCACCGAGGCATGGCGCGTATCGCCACCCACGAAGGCAGTGTCAAAACGCAGGCCGGCAAACGCCGCCGCGCCGAAGCGGGACTCCAGCGGCATATCGTCGGGCGCCAGCACCAGCGCGGTGGCGCTGATGGCATCACAGGCGGCGAAAGCGGCGAGCGCGTACCAGATCATCGGCCGGCCGGCCACGGTCTGGTATTGCTTGGGCAGGCTGCCGCCCGCGCGGCTGCCGGTACCGGCACAGGGAATCAGGGCAAATCGGCGAGCAGACACGGATAGCGTGAGGGACAAGGTAAGCGCCATGCCAAGAGCACGGCGCAAGGCTTCAGGGCCCCCGCCATGGGCAGGGGAGCGGGAAGCGCGGCATTGAAAACGCGGATTCGGAGCGCATTCTATAATACGGCCTTCGCTCGCGGACATGCGGGCGTCGATCAGCGCGAGCGCCCGCCCGGCGCCGCATGCTTCGCCCACGCCCCGCCCGCTATGCCGGCGGGGTGTTGCTGTTGCATCGCCGCGCTCTTTTTGCCCCGCAACGCCTGAAAGCCGTCAACAAGCCAGCCCGTACCCGATGCCTGAAGCCAATCGCCCCGTCCCCTTCGCCAACCTCCCCTTGGTCAAGGCCGGCCAGCGCTATACCGTGTCCGGCCTGCCCGGTTCCGCCGACGCCCTGGCGCTGGCCGCCTACGCCAGCCAGCACCGCGAGCGTGTGCCGATGCTGGCAGTGGTGTGCGCCAACGCGGTCGACGCGCAGCGGCTGGCCGAGGAAATCCCCTGGTTCGCCCCTAGCCTGCGGGTGCGCCTGCTGCCCGACTGGGAAACCTTGCCCTACGACAGCTTCTCGCCGCACCAGGACCTGGTCTCGGAGCGGCTTGCCACGCTGCACGACATCCAGGGCGGCCAGTGCGACATCATGCTGGTGCCGGCGCAGACCGCGCTCTACCGGCTGGCGCCGCCCGCCTTCCTGGCGGCCTACACCTTCTTCTTCAAGCAGGGCGAGAAGCTGGATGAAGCCGCGCTCAAGGCACAGTTCACGCTGGCCGGCTATGAGCATGTCAGCGCCGTGATGCGGCCCGGCGAGTACAGCGTGCGTGGCGGCCTGATCGACCTGTTCCCGATGGGCTCGCCGCTGCCGTACCGGATCGACCTGTTCGGCAATGAGATCGAAACCATCCGCGCCTTCGATCCCGACACGCAGCGCAGCCTGTACCCCGTGAAGGAAGTGCGCTTGCTGCCGGGCCGCGAGTTCCCGCTCGACGACGCCGCGCGCACCGCGTTTCGCGGCCGCTGGCGCGAACTGTTCGAGGGCGATCCGAGCAAATCGACGATCTACAAGGACATTGGCAATGGCGTGCCGTCGGCCGGCATCGAGTACTACCTCCCGTTGTTCTTTGAAAGCTCGGCCACCGTCTTCGATTACCTGCCCGCCAACAGCCAGCTCGCCTTTGCCGGCGATGTGCCTGACGCCATCCGCCGCTTCTGGGCCGACACCACCCAGCGCTACAACTTCATGCGCCATGACCGCGAGCGGCCGCTGCTGCCGCCCGCCGCGCTGTTCCTGTCGGAAGAGCAGTTCTTCACGGGCGCAAAGCCGCTGGCACGGCTTGTGCTGCAAGGCACCGCTACCGGCGACACCGTGCCGCTGGCTGAGTCCCTGCCCGATGTCTCGGTCAACCGGCGCGCGGAAGATCCGCTAGTCAACCTGGAAGCGTTGCTGCTGAAAAAAGACCGGCGCGTGCTGATGTGCGCGGATTCCGCCGGACGGCGCGAAACGCTGCTGCAACTGTTCGGCGAAAGCGGGCTGCGCCCGCAGCCGATCGATGACTACGCTGCCTTCCTGGCGGGAGATTCGCATTTCTCCATCGTGGTGGCGCCGCTGCAAAGCGGCTTCGCCGTGCCCAGCGCGCAAGGCATCGAGCCGCTGGCCTTTGTCACCGAGGCCGAGCTGTATGCCGGCACCGCGCGCCGCACGGGCCGGCGCAAGCAGGAACAGGCCAGCGCCGTCGACTCGATGGTGCGCGACCTGGCCGAGCTCAAGATCGGCGATCCGGTCGTGCACAGCGAGCACGGCATTGGCCGCTACCAAGGCCTGGTCTCGCTGGACCTGGGCCAGGGCGAGGAGGAATTCCTGCACCTGGACTACGAGAAAGGCAGCAAGCTGTATGTGCCCGTGCATCAGCTGCATGTGATCTCGCGCTACTCCGGCGCCGATCCGGACACCGCGCCGCTGCACTCGCTGGGCTCCGGCCAGTGGGACCGCGCCAAGCGCCGCGCCGCGCAGCAGATCCGCGACACCGCCGCGGAGCTGCTCAACCTGTATGCGCGCCGCGCCTTGCGCCAGGGCCATGCCTTCGAGCTGACGCCCAAGGACTACGAGAAGTTTGCCGAGAGCTTCGGCTTCGAGGAAACGCCGGACCAGGCCGCGGCCATCGCCGCGGTGATCGCCGACATGACCTCGGGCAAGCCGATGGACCGGCTGGTGTGCGGCGACGTGGGCTTCGGCAAGACCGAAGTCGCATTGCGCGCCGCGTTCGTCGCGGTCATGGGCGGCAAGCAGGTCGCCATCCTGGCGCCCACCACGCTGCTGGCCGAGCAGCATTTCCAGAATCTGTCCGACCGCTTCGCCGAATGGCCGGTGCGCATCGTGGAGCTGTCGCGCTTCAAGACCAAGAAGGAGATCGACGGCGCCATCAAGCAGATCAACGACGGCACCGCCGACATCGTGATCGGCACCCACAAGATGCTGTCGGACGACGTCAAGTTCCAGCGCCTGGGGCTGGTCGTCATCGACGAGGAACACCGCTTTGGCGTGCGCCAGAAGGAAATGCTCAAGACCCTGCGCGCCGAGGTCGACGTGCTCACGCTGACCGCCACGCCCATTCCCCGCACGCTGGGCATGGCGCTCGAAGGCCTGCGCGACTTCTCCGTGATTGCCACCGCGCCGCAAAAGCGCCTGGCCATCAAGACCTTCGTGCGCCGCGAGGAAGACGGTGTGGTGCGCGAGGCCATCCTGCGCGAGCTCAAGCGCGGCGGACAGGTCTACTTCCTGCACAACGAGGTCGACACCATCGAGAACAAGCGCGCCAAGCTCGCCGAGCTGGTGCCGGAAGCGCGCATCGCGGTGGCGCACGGGCAGATGCACGAGCGAGAGCTGGAGCGCGTGATGCGTGACTTCGTGGCACGCCGCGACAACATCCTGCTGTGCACCACCATCATCGAGACCGGCATCGACGTGCCGACCGCCAACACCATCCTGATCCACCGCGCCGACAAATTCGGCCTGGCGCAGCTGCACCAGCTGCGCGGCCGCGTCGGGCGCTCGCACCACCAGGCCTATGCCTACATGCTGGTGCACGATGTCGAAGGCCTGAGCAAGCTGGCGCAGCGCCGGCTCGAAGCCATCCAGCAGATGGAAGAACTGGGCTCGGGCTTCTACCTGGCCATGCACGACCTGGAAATCCGCGGCGCGGGTGAAGTGCTGGGCGACAAGCAATCGGGCGAGATCCACGAGATCGGCTTCCAGCTCTACACCGACATGCTCAACGCCGCCGTCAAGTCGCTCAAGGCCGGCAAGGAACCGGACCTGATGGCGCCGCTGGCCGTGACCACCGAAATCAACCTGGGCACCCCGGCCCTGCTGCCCAGCGACTATTGCACCGACGTGCACGAGCGCCTCTCGCTGTACAAGCGCCTGGCCAATTGCGAGGCAGCCGAGCGCGTGGATGACATCCAGGAAGAGCTGATCGACCGCTTCGGCCGCCTGCCGCCGCAGGCGCAAGCGCTGATCGAGACGCACCGCCTGCGCATCGCCGCGGTGCCGCTGGGCGTGCGCAAGATCGACGCCAGCGACGCGGCCATCAGCATGCAGTTCCTGCCCAACCCGCCGATCGATGCGATGAAGATCATCGACCTGGTGCAGAAGAACCGCCATATCAAGCTGGCAGGACAGGACAAGCTGCGCATCGAGGCCAAGATGCCGGACGTGGCAGTGCGCGCGCAGACCATCAAGCACACCCTGCGCCAACTGGCCTGATTGGCCTGATTGGCCTGATTGGCCCGAATGGCCCGAATGGCCCGAATGGCCCGAATGGCCTGATCATTGCTCCACGGTACCCGTTCGCGGCGCGCCGCCGCGGCGCCAAAATGGTGCACCGTGCATGGACCGACGAGCCAGCACGGTGTAGCATCGTTTACTTAACACGTTACCAAAAGCCAACCGCCATGCAAGCCGATACCCTCAGCAAGCCTGCCGATGCCGCAACCCGCGGCAGCGCGCTCGACTGGACCCAGCGCCTGGTCAGCTACGACACCACCAGCCGCCACTCCAACCTCGGCCTGATCGAAGCCGTGCGCGATCATTTCCTGGCCAAGGGCCTGCGCCCCCACCTGAGCTACAACCCGCAGGGCGACAAGGCCAACCTGTTCGTCACCGTGCCCGCCGCCAGCGGCAGCACCGATGGCGGCATCGTGCTGTCGGGCCATACCGACGTGGTGCCGGTGGACGGCCAGAACTGGACCACCGACCCGTTCAAGCCGGTGATCCGCGATGGCCGCCTGTACGGGCGCGGCACCTGCGACATGAAGGGGTTCATCGGCACCAGCCTGGCGCTGCTGCCCACGCTGCTTGAGGCCAGGCTGCGCGAGCCGGTGCACTATGCGCTGTCCTTCGACGAAGAGATCGGCTGCATGGGCGCCCCCTACCTGCTGGCGGAGCTGCGCGAACGCGGCGTGACCCCGGGCGGCTGCATCGTCGGCGAGCCCACCAGCATGCGCGTGATCGTGGCGCACAAGGGCATCAACGCCTACCGCTGCTGCGTCAAGGGCCAGGCCGCGCATTCGTCGCTCACGCCCAAGGGCGTCAACGCCATCGAGTACGCCGCCCGCCTGATCTGCCATATCCGCGACATCGCCGACGAGTTCAAGGCCAACGGCCCGTACGACCGCGACTTCGACGTGCCCTTCACCACAGCCCAGACCGGCACCATCCACGGCGGCATCGCGCTCAACACCATTCCGGCGCTGTGCGAGTTCGTGTTCGAATTCCGCAACCTGCCGGGCGTCGATCCGGAGGCCATCTTTGCCCGCATCCAGGGCTACGCCAACGACGTGCTGCTGCCGAAAATGCGCGCCGAGCATGCCGACGCGGGCCTGACCATCAACAAGATCGCCGCCGCGCCCTCGCTCGATGTGGCCGAGCAGGCCGCCATCACGCAACTGGTGCGCGCACTGACCGCCGACCGCGACGTCAACAAGGTGGCCTACGGCACCGAAGCCGGCCTGTTCCAGCGCGCCGGCATCCCGGCCGTGGTGTGCGGCCCCGGCGATATCGAGCAGGCCCACAAGCCCGACGAGTTCGTCGCGCTGGACCAGCTCGCCGCCTGCGAGGCCTTCCTGCACAAGGTGGTCGACAGCCTGCGCGTGAACTAGGCCGTTTTCGTCGTTTTCCTCGTTTTCCTCGTTTTCCGTTGTAGCCGGCCCGCTAAAGCTGCGGGCCGGTGGTTGCGTCATGTCCAAAAATAACCCGGAGACACCATGACAGCAGTATCGGCAAGCGGTAGCAGCAACAGCGGCGCGGCAGCATCTGCGGCGCCCGCCTCGCGCCATCCCTGGCGCGCGGTGATCTCAGCCTCGATCGGCAATGCGCTGGAGTGGTTCGACCTGGTGGTCTACGGCTTTTTTGCCGTCACCATCTCCGCGCTGTTCTTTCCCAACCACGATGAAAACACCTCGCTGCTGCTGACGCTGGGCACCTTCGGCGTGTCCTTCTTCATGCGCCCGCTGGGCGCGGTCGTGATCGGCGTCTATGCCGACCGCAAAGGCCGGCGCGCCGCGCTCACGCTGTCCATCCTGCTGATGATGGTGGGCACGCTGATCATCGCGCTGCTGCCCACCTATGCCGCGATCGGCGTCATGGCGCCCATCGGCATCGTGCTGGCGCGCATGATCCAGGGCTTCTCGGCTGGCGGCGAATTCGGCAGCGCCACCGCCTTCCTGGCCGAGCACGCGCCCAACCGGCGCGGTTTCTACTCCAGCTTCCAGGTCGCCAGCCAGGGCCTGACCACCCTGCTTGCCGCGGGCTTCGGCGCGGTGCTCACCACCACGCTCACGCCCGACCAGATGCAATCCTGGGGCTGGCGCGTGCCCTTCCTCTTTGGCCTGCTGATCGGCCCGGTGGCGTACTACATCCGCCGCCACGTCGACGAAACCCCTGAATTCCTCCAGGCCGAGACCACCGACACGCCGCTGCGCGACACACTCAGCCACCAGAAGGAGCGCCTGCTGCTGGCCATGGGCGTGGTCATCGTGGCCACGGTATCGACCTACCTGGTGCTGTACATGCCCACCTACGCGGTCAAGCAGCTCGGCCTGCCGCCTTCGGCCGCCTTTGCCGCCACGCTGGCCACGGGCGTGGTGCAGATGCTGTTCGCCCCGCTGGTCGGGCACTGGTCGGATCGCTATGGCCGCATCCCGCCCATGCGCCTCGCCGCGCTGCTGTTGCTGGTATCGATCTGGCCGCTGTTCTGGCTGCTCAGCCACTATCCCGGCTTCGGCGTGATGCTGGCGGTGCAGGTGGTGCTGGGACTGATGATGACGCTGTACTTCGGCGCGCTGCCCGCGCTGGCGTCGGAGATCTTCCCGGTCAAGACGCGCACCACGGGCCTCTCGCTCTCGTACAACATCGCGGTGACGCTGTTCGGCGGGTTCGCGCCCTTCATCCTGACCTGGCTCATCAGCGCCACCGGCAGCAAGCTGGCGCCGAGCTTCTACCTGATGGTCTGCGCCGTGGTGAGCCTGGCGGCGCTGGGCCAGACGCGTGCGCGCCTGGGCATCCGCTGAGGCGCGGCAAGCATGCGGTTGCGGGGCAGGCCCCCGTTCTTCAGGCTCTGCAATGAGAACAAGGAGACATCCTCATGGCAGCACAACAAACCCATCGTTCCCGAACCTCCACGCGCGCCACGCTGAGTGCCGGCCTGTCGGCACTCTCGCTGGCCGCCGGCCTGCTCTGCCTCGCCCCCGCCCCCGCCGCCGCCGCCGCCGCGCAGGCGCAAGCCACCGGCAGCGAAAGCCTGCAGGCGCAGATCGAGACCCGCGCCAAGGCCGTCGAAGCGCAGCTGATCGCCTGGCGCCGCGACATCCACCAGCATCCCGAACTTGGCAACTACGAAGTCCGCACCGCCAGGCTGGTGGCGGACCATCTGCGCAAGCTCGGCATGGAAGTCACGACGGGAGTCGCCAAGACCGGCGTGGTGGGCGTGCTCAAGGGCGGCAAGCCGGGCCCCGTGGTGGCGCTGCGCGCGGACATGGATGCGATCCCGGTGAAGGAACGCGTGGACGTGCCCTTCGCCTCCAAGGCCAAGGGGCAATACCTCGGCAAGGAAGTGGACGTAATGCACGCCTGCGGGCACGACACCCACGTCGCCATCCTGATGGCCACGGCCGAGGTGCTGGCCGGCATGAAGGACCAGTTGCCCGGCACGGTCAAGTTCATCTTCCAGCCGGCCGAGGAAAGCCCGGCGGATTTCGAGCCCAACGGCAGCAATATGTGGGGTGCCAAGCAAATGGTGGCTGAGGGCGTGCTGGACAATCCCAAGGTGGATGCCATCTTTGGCCTGCACGTCACCAGCAACATCGAATCCGGCAAGCTCGGCTGGCGCAGCGGCCCCGCCATGGCCGCCGCGGACCAGTTCTGGATCGACGTCAAAGGCCGCCAGACCCACGGCGCCCGGCCCTGGGGCGGCATCGACCCGATCGTGGTGGCCTCGCAGATCGTGCTCGGCCTGCAGACCATCCAGAGCCGCCAGGTCGACGCCATGCTGGAGCCTTCGGTGATCACCGTTGGCACCATCCACGGCGGCAACCGCATGAACATCGTGCCTGAAAAGGTCGAGATGATGGGCACCATCCGCACCTACGACCAAGGCATGAAGAAAGACATCCACGCCCGCATGAAACGGACCACCGAAGCCATCGCCGCCAGCGCCGGCGCCGAGGCGGATTTCAAGGTGCTGGAGCTATACGACGCCACCATCAACCAACCGGCGCTGACCGAGAAAATGGCGCCCACGCTCAAGCGCGTGGCGGGCGACGGAAACTGGATGATCACGCCGAAGGCTACGGCTTCCGAGGACTTCTCGTTCTATCAGGCGAAGGTGCCGGGGTTGTTTTTTAACCTGGGCGTTACGCCCAAGGGGACGGATGTGAACAAGGCGCCTTCGAATCATTCGCCGGAGTTTTATGTGGATGAGGCCGCGTTGGTGAATGGGGTCAGGGCATTGGCTGGTCTGACGGTCGACTATATGACGATGGCGCAGCGATAAGGGAGGATTGCCGGGCAGACGATGGTCGGAAGTGATCTCGTCTGCCTGGAGAGCTGTTTGGGGCCATGATGGGTTTCGGGCCAGAAGCAGTCGCCGGAGGCTGAGGTAGGCGCCTTCTTTGACGCAACGGCGAACTCACATTGGATGGTATTTTCCCCAGCCAAAATGATCGCTGTACTTTTGGCAAGCGTACTTTTGCCAAGCCTCTTCAGGCAAAAGGCGTCGTCTGGCGTCCCGTTACACCCGAAATCGCGAGAGCCTGAAGGCGTGGTGACCGACCGTGGGCGCGATGCCTTGCACCAGCTGGGCCAGCAACTCGCCGGCAGCGGGGCCAATGCCAAAGCCGTGGCCGCTGAACCCCGTGCCAATGAAGAACCCGGGAAGGGAGTCCACCGCCGAGATGACTGGCAGGGCGTCGGGGGTGACATCCATCATGCCGCCCCAGGCCTGGACCACCTGTGCGCCTGCGAAGACGGGGAACGCCCGCTGCAGTTGACGGAGCGCGGCGAATACGGAGTGGGTGTTGGGTCCGGGGTCGAGCGTACGGTTTTTTTCGAACGGCGTGGGCCTGTCGAGCGGAAAACGCGTGGGGGTGAACAGTTCTTCAAAGAATCGCCGCCCGAAGCGGATGTTGAGATTCTGCCGTTGCGCCATCCAGGCGGGGAAGAAATGGCGCAGCAGGCGAATGCTGTCGGGCGTCACGTCGGCCACCGAGGCGGCGAGCTTCGATACCGTGTAGCCGCCGTCCGCACGGGGTCGGCAGGTGAATTCCTTGCCGTTGACCGCCAGGTCCAGGCCGCAGGGAAAGGAAGTTGTGCGCAACGCCGACCCATGCACCTTGAGCTGCGGCAGAAAGATGCCCGTATTGCCGCACAGCAGGCGGCTCCAGGCGCCGCCGGCCAGTACGACGCGGTCCGCCGCCACCCTGCCGAATTCCGTGATGACGCCCGCGGTGCGGCCACTTGCCGTGTCCAGGCCGCGCACGGCGCACTGTTCAAAGATCTGGCAGCCGGCGGCGCGCGCCAGATGCGCGATACCCGCGGTCGCCAAGTGGGGCTCGGCCACGCCATCCTCGGCGCTATGCAGTGCACTTGTCCACGGGCGCGTGGATGGCTCGGCCAGGATCTGGCGTACGGCCTCTCCGGTGAGCAAGTGCGCGCCTGTCGGGTGCTCGCGGGCCGAGTCGAGCCACGTCTGGAGTCCGGCCTGGTCGGTCGCGTTTTCGCCCAGGTAGGCCAGGCCGATCTGCCGGTAACCGACGTTCACCTGTTGCTGGATCTCGCGCCAGAGGCTGTTGGCGCGGTGGGCCAACGGCAGCTCTGCCGGGTCACGGCCAATGCTGCGAATCCAGCCCCAGTTGCGCGACGATTGCTCGCCGGCCAGGACGCCTTTTTCAAAGACGGCGACACGCTGACCGGCCCGGCTCAGTGCCCAGGCGGTGCTGATGCCGATGATGCCGCCGCCGATGATGGCAACGTCGACTTGCTGCGGAAGTGAGGAGGACATGATGCAGGCGCTGGAAGATGGGGGGGAAGGAGCGGAGCGATCAGGCAGGCAAATTCCCGCCGCGGGCTCCGTGCTCCGGACTGTTCTCGTGCTATGTGGTTTGTTGCGTCAGGGTCAGGGGCTGCCCCGCCTGCGCGTCTTGCGGCCCAGGCCTGTCAGCCGGGGTGGCCCATCGCGTCGCGCAGCCGGTACCACTGCAGCGCCGCCATCGCGCTGACCTGGCGCACTGGGTACAGCGGCAGCCGCTTGACGGGCGTGACGGGATAGTCCAACGCCGCCGCGGGCATGCCGCGCACGGCTTCGCCCAACACGCGTCCCAGGACCGTCCCCATCGCCACGCCCCGGCCGCAGTAGCCGTACGCGGCCCACAGGCCATCGGCCAGTTCGTGCAAATGTGGGAGATCATCGATGGTCATGCCCACGCGGCATGCCCAGCCGTGGGTGAATACCACGTCGTTCAGTTCCGGAAAGCGCTGACAGGCCGCGAGGCGTAGTTGCTCGCGCGTGGCGGGGTCGAGGTTGTCGCTGTCGCGGCCCCGGCCGCCGATCACGAACCGGCCCTCGGGGTCGAGGCGGCAGTAGTAGGTGATCTTGCGCGTCTCCGAGATGCCGGCGCGCAGCGGCAGCAGGCGCTGCTGCAATTCCGGTGGCAGCGGATCAGTGGCGATTTGCGCGCTGGAAACGTTCACGTACGACTGCGCGACCTCGGGGACCAAGCGGTCGGTGTAGGCATCGGTGGCCAGGATGACCTTCCTTGCTTGCACCGCATGACCATTCACCTGCAACTTGAATCTCCCCGCCGAGGTGGAAATCGATTGAACGGGCGAATACTCGTGCAGCGTGCCGCCGAGATCGGTTACCGCCCTTGCCAGGCCGCGCGCATAGGCCAGGGGCTGCACGGCGCCCGCGCTCTTCTCGAGCAAGCCCGAGGGCCAGTAATCGGATCCCGTGGCGGCGCGCATCTCATCGCGGTCAAGGTAGGTCGTGTTGCCGCCCTGGCCATTGATTTCATGCGACCGCTGACGCAGATAGCCGCTTGACGCCTGGGAGTAGGCACCCTGCAGCCAGCCATTGCGCGTCGGTTGGCAGCGGATCTGGTAACGCTCCACGAGCGCAAACAATTCGTCGGCACTGCCGTAGGCGAGGCGCATCATGCGTCGGGCCGTATCGTCTCCGAAGCGCTTGGTCAGCGCCGACGGCGGCGGCTTGACGCCGGGCACGACCTGACCGCCGTTGCGACCCGAAGCGCGGTGGCCGATTTCAAAGGCCTCGAACAATGCGGTGTGCACGCCGGCTTGTGCCAGATGCAGAGCCGCCGATAATCCCGTGAAGCCGCCACCGACGATGGCAACGTCAACCTGGAGGGGGCCGCGCACCGCCTCGGAAGCGGTGCGCGGCAACGCGGTGGCAGCCCAGAGCGATGTGGAGGGCGTAGAGAGTCGGCTGCACATGGCGTTACCCGGCATGCGTGACACGGCGCAGGAAGTCTTGCATGCGTTCATTGCTTGGCTGGGTCAAGACCTGTGCGGAGGGACCTTGCTCGGCAATGCGGCCGCCGTCGAGGAACAGCACCCGGTTTGATACCTCGCGAGCGAATTTCATCTCGTGCGTCACGATGACCATCGTCATGCCTTTCTCTGCCAGCTTGCGCATCACGCCAAGCACTTCGCCAACCAGCTCCGGGTCGAGCGCCGAGGTGGGCTCGTCGAACAGGATGGCATCCGGGCGCATGGCGAGAGCCCGGGCAATCGCCACGCGCTGCTGCTGCCCACCCGATAGCTGGGTTGGGTAATGCGCCATCTTCTCTGCAAGGCCGACCGAGGCGAGGATCTCGGCCGCCCTCTCCTTCGCCTCGGCGACGCTTTCCTTCTTGACGTGAACCGGGCCTTCCATCACGTTTTCCAACGCCGTGCGGTGCGGGAAGAGGTTGAAGCGCTGGAACACCATCGACACGCGCTGGCGAATCTGCCGGATCCCGGGCGAAGCCGCGTTGACGCGCTCGCCATCGATGGTGATGCTGCCGCCCTGGTACTGTTCGAGGCCGTTGATACAGCGCAGCATGGTTGATTTACCTGATCCCGACGGACCAATCAGGCAGACGACCTCTCCTTGCCGGATCTCCGCGTCAATGTTCGACAGCACCCGGTGCGCCCCGTAGGACTTGCTCAACTGCTCCATCTTGATCATTTGCGGCTCCCCAGGCTGCGCTCCAGCTTGCCCACGCCATACATCATGGGAAGGCTCATCACGAGATAGACCAGGGCCACCAGCGTGAAGATAGTGGCGCTCTTGAACGTGGCGGCGGCGATCAGCTTGCTTTGCATGGACAGTTCGACGACGGTGATCACCGCGGTCTGGGACGAATCCTTGAGCATCATCACAAGGTTGTTGCCATAAGGAGGCAGCGCGATCTTGATCGCTTGCGGAAGGATGACGCGGCGCATCAGCAAAGCGCGCGACATGCCCAGCGATTGCGCGGCCTCGTACTGGCCAACGTCCACGGCGTCAATGCCCGCGCGAAACACCTCGGCCATGTACGACGAATAAGCAATGCCCAGCCCCAGCGCGCCGGCCTGGAATGCATTCAGGCTGACGCCGAGTTCGGGCAACACGAAATACATGTAGAACAGCACGACGATGATCGGAACGCCCCGGATCATGTTGGTGAGAATACGGCTGGCATGGGACAGCGGGCCGATGCCCGAAACGCGCAGCAAGGCCCAGAACAGGCCCAGGAAGGTGGCGATGAGCAGCGCCGCGATGGTGATGGCGAGGGTCGTCAAGACCCCCTGCATCAGCACGGGAAGGTACTCAGCCGCATCGCTGAAAAATGTGTCGAACATAGGTGAGCCTTGGCAGGTCGGACAGGGGCTGCATGGCCCCGACTCTCACGTCGGCGTGCCATGCAGAGGCTGAGGGGCATTACTGCGGCACGCCCCATTTCTTCAGGATGTCCGCCAGCTCGCCGTTTTGCTTGATCTTGGCAACGGCGGCATTGACCCTGGCCAGCATCTCGGTATCGCCCTTGCGCACGGCCAGGGCGATGTCGGTGGCTAGCAGGCTTTGGTAGGTGTCGACAAGGCGCACCTGCTTCGAGGCGGACGTGCGCACCTGGTAGGCGACGACCGGGCCATCGCCAAAACCCGCGTCCACGCGGCCCAGGCCGATATCACGCACAAGGTCGGCCATGGTGTCGTACATCTTCAGTTCCTTGAAGCCCTGGACGGCCTTGAGCGGCTCCACATAGGACGTGCCCATCTGTACACCGACGACCTTGCCCTTGAGGTCGTCGTAATTGCGATAGGCCTTGGTGTCATTGATGGGCACCAGCAGCGCCTCCTTGTACGTCAGGACGGTCTCCGAGAAGTCCACGGCGACGGCGCGCGCGGGAGTCTTGGCGAAGGCCGACGAGATCATGTCGATCTTCCTGGTTTGGAGCGACGGGATCAGGGTGGCAAACGGGATTCCGGAGATCTCGGGTGTGACGCCTAGTTCCTTGCTGACCGCACGGGCCACGTCGATCATCACGCCCTCCAGTGCGTTCGTTTTCACATTGAGGAAGTTGAAGGGCACGGCGGTAGGCGTCGCGCCGATCTTGATGACCGGTTGCTGCGCGTAGGCCGACACAAGGGCGAAGGACAGAGCGGCGGCAAGCGATTTCAGAGCAATCTTCAGCATGGGAGCTTTCAGTTGTTGATCCGGCGCCGCACCTGAGTGACGAAGCTGGATGCCTTGTGGAAAGACCGATTGATCGGGTAATATCGTATCGCTAAACAATACGCAAAATTGATTAGCGATTCGTTGAGGTAAGAATACTGCAAACCACCGACGCTGGATCAGCTCTTTCGCCCCTAATTTCCTAGGGATTTCCCTCGGTTAGGCTCGCTCTGAGCGAATTTTCGGCTGCCGGTGACGAATGTCTTCCCGTATTTCTATACAGTAGACACCTATCTGTTATCGATTGATCTTCTGTCTTGCCACACCGATGTGATGTGGCTATGGATTTGCCCTCATGACCCCCGTGAACCCGGAATCGTCCACCCTGTATGTGCAGTCGCTGGCCACTGGCGTGCAGGTGTTAAGAGCGTTCAATACGCAACGCGCATCGATGAGCCTGCCGGAGATCGCCTCTGCCGTCGGAATCTCCAAGAGCGCGGCGCAGCGCTTTGCCTTCACGCTGGAAGCGCTGGGGATGCTCAAGAAAGACCCGCAGTCGAAGCGATATTCCCTTTCCTCGGCCAACCTGGAATCGGGCTATCAGTATCTGCAGTGCCACCCGTTGCTCGAGCGCGCGAATCCCTATCTGCTGGATCTGAACCAGCGCACCGGGGAAACGGTGAACCTGGCCGAACCCGCGGATGACTGCATGGTGTACATCGGGCGATTTTCCAGCCTGGCGCGGCTGATCGCGCATGTGCCGATCGGGCAGCGCATTCCGATGTTCTGCGCCTCCACGGGGCGCGCGTATTTGTCCGGGCTGTCGGACGATGCAGCACGCGAGATCCTGGAGCGCAGCGATCGGGTTCGCTACACGCCGCAGACGGTGACGGATGTGGATGCGCTGCTGGCGCTCGTTCAGCAGGCACGCGAGGACGGATTCGCTTGCTGCAATGACCAGTTCTATCGCGGCGATCTGGCCCTGGCGGTGCCAATATGGGACGCGGCGGGCAACGTCGTTGCCGGGCTCAACCTGTCCGTGTCTTCCTCGACATTCACCGTCAAGCGTGCCATCAGCAAGTTCGTGCCGCTGATGCTGGAAACGGCACGCCTGATTTCCACGACGCCGCCCAACCCGGCGGCGCAGCGGCCGTTTCGCACGGAACTGCGGGTGTCGAAGAGCGAGGGCGGGGTTTGATCAATCCACCTATAAGGAGCCTCGCCGTTTAACAAGATCGGTTTGTAGTGGGTTTCGAGGTGTGGGGAGCGTTTCCTTGAGGTCGAGGGACGTGCAGGCATGAAGCGGCGGCATGATTGACGGTTGCCAGGCCGTTTTTTTTATCTTGTTGTGTCCTCACGCCGCCCCCCCCTGTTGAAGAACGTCTTTGAGGCTCGGGCGATTGCTGTGAACAGACTGACACAGGGATCGCCGTAGGCCCTCAGGTACGCGTGGTGTCGGTCATTTGATCGTAATGGCTAATCTATCCGGCACAATGCTCGTTCTTGACAAGCACCCTATGTTAGACATTTCCACATCATCCCGCCGGCGTTGTGAGTGTTTAGCGTGCGGGTGTCATGACTCATGGCGTGGCCAACGCCGGTTTGACCGTTGAGATGTCCTTCCTTGGTGCAGAGACTGGAGGGGTGGCCACGCAGTTTAATTTTCGAGATCGTCAAGGGGTTTGTCGTGGACGTGGCCTGAACTGGCTCAGCGGACGGGATACCCGCACCTGACGCGTTCTGCGCTGCAGAGTTGCGGAACCTAGAGCGCTGCTTGGCCCTTCTCGGCCATCTTCGGCCATCTTCGGCCGTTGGCGCACGCTCTCGCGGCGAGGGTCGAACGTCGGCTCCGCCTAGGAGACGGTCATTCCGCCCCGGAAGACGAATGCTGCTTCATCGGCTAAACGTTCGATTGTTCGCACCTCGGCGCTTCGGAACGCATTGAGTCCTTGACTGTCGGTCGACTTTCGTCAAATCGCATAGTGCATGATCGCGCCCACAAACTGTGCCGCTAGACGAACAGTCTTTCCACCATACGACATTAAGGTTATTTCCGCTGCGTCGATATTGATCAACGCAGGCTAACGCGTGTGCAGAAGGCTATCGAAGATTCCGTCGAAACAGACCGAAACATAGTCGACAGGGAAAGCAGCCAGGCTTCGCCACATGTCATGCGCGCGGGTTGCGTTCCTTCAAACAAGCAAGCAAGAGAACCGGCATGAATGTCAACGACATGAAAATTTCTACCCGCCTGACGCTCGGGTTTGGCGTCTTGGTCCTATTGATCGCGCTTATGGGGGGCATGTCGCTGGTTGAGGTCACCTCGGTGGAGAATGAGTTCTCCGTCGCCATGAAAGATCGCTACCCGAAGATCGCTGCGGCCACCAAGATCAAGGAAGACATGAACCTGATCGCGCGCAAGTCGCGCAATGCGCTAATCATGAGCGAGCCGGCCGAAATCAACGGCGAGCTCGATTCCGCGGAATCTCTCCGCAAGGCAGTCGGTGAGCAATGGAAGGAACTTCAGGCGCATATCCAGACAGAAAAGGGCAAGGCGCTCCTGCCCAAGATCAACGAGTCCCGTGCCAAGTTTGTGGCGCTCCAGACCCGTTTTATCGATCTGGCTAGAGCCGGCAATTTGGACGCGGCGAAGAGCCTGCTCTTGGGCGAACTCCGACCCGCGCAGTTGGACTATTTTTCGCATACCGACGATCTCATCAAGTACCTTAACACCTTGATGGATGAATCCGCCCAGCGGGCATCGCTGGCCGTCGACGGACTGAAGGCGGTCATTTGGGCGACGGGCACCGTCGCGCTGGTAGTCGCCTTGCTGATGGGTCTGTGGATCATCCGTGCCATCACGGTGCCCCTCAACAAGGCGGTCGAGATATCGCGCGCGGTCGCGTCTGGCGACCTCAGCGCCACCTTTGACGCGGAGGGCAAGAGCGAGACCGCGCAACTGCTCCGCGCTCTCAAACACATGCAAGCCAGTCTCATCAAGGTCGTGTCCAACGTACGCCGCGGCGCCGAAGCGGTGGCCACCGCAAGCGCGCAGATCGCGCAGGGCAATATTGAGCTGTCGAGCCGCACGGAAGAGCAGGCCAGCGCATTGGAAGAAACTGCCTCCTCGATGGAGCAACTCAGTTCCACTGTCAAGCAAAATGCCGACAACGCCAAGCAAGCCAACCAGTTGGCAGTTGGCGCCAGCGACGTGGCCGTGCGGGGTGGCAACGCAGTGGGGCTTGTGGTGGACACCATGAAAGGCATCAACGACAGCGCCCGGCAGATCTCCGACATCATTGGCGTGATCGACAGCATCGCCTTTCAGACCAATATCCTGGCGCTCAACGCTGCGGTGGAAGCCGCCCGCGCGGGCGACCAGGGCCGCGGCTTCGCCGTGGTGGCCGGCGAGGTCCGCGGCCTCGCACAGCGCAGCGCCGGGGCGGCCAAGGAGATTAAGTCGCTCATCAATGCCAGCGTCGAGCGCGTCCAGCAAGGCACCACCCTGGTGGACCAGGCCGGCGCAACGATGAGTGAGGTCGTCACGTCGATCCGGCGCGTCAACGACATCATGGGCGAGATCAGTGCGGCCAGCGCCGAGCAGAGTGCTGGCGTCACGCAGGTCGGCGAAGCCGTGAGTCAGATGGACCAGGCCACGCAGCAGAACTCCGCGCTGGTAGAAGAGAGTGCAGCGGCCGCCGAAAGCCTGCGCGACGACGCTCAGCGGTTGGTGCAGACAGTGGCGTTGTTCAAGCTCCCGAACGATATGGGCAGTGCGCGGCCGCTGTCGGCGACAGCAACCAGTCAGGCTGTAGGCAGCACCTCCGCGGCAACCCGGAGCGTGGCTTGGCCCAGGGCCAAGACCGTTGAGGTGACAGCACCGCTCTCCATTACGGCCGACGCCACGCCGCGCACCGGTGTCGACGACTGGCAGTCTTTCTGAGTACTCGCCTCCCCTGCGCCCTCCGAACGGCTGAAGAGGCCGTTTCGCCCATTCGAGGGAGACAAGCGCAGCGCGGCTGCGAGGGAAATCGGTTGCGAGCAGCGAACTCCGATAAAGATCTTGCCCTCGAAGCGTGGAGTTCTTAGCCAATGTTCAAATACGAGCAAGGAGCCAAGACATGGCAGGCAAGCAAACGCGAGCGAAATACATGCAGGAATACAAACTGGAGGCGGTTCGCCAGGTGAGGGCCAGCCAATCGATAGCGGTCACGGCGAAGGTTCTCGGCATTCCCAAGGGTAGCCTTTGGGCATGGATGCGTCAGAGTGAGAAGGGAGAAGGGAGAACTGGCGGCGGGGACGACCGGCAAGCCTGAGCAGATGGAGTTGGCTCGGCTGCGGGCGGAGAATGCGCGCCTGAGAATGGAGCGCGATATCGCAAAAAAAGCGAGCGTACTTTGCAATCGGTCATTGACGGCCTGCCGGTCGGACCGACGATCCAGCCAGGCAAGTCATGGGTCGATCTCATCGAGTAATTCGTCCAGAACGCCGAGTTTGACAAGCGTCAAGTCTCCCCTGATGGAACCGGCTAGGCTGAATAGGGGAATAAATTCGCCACTGCACGGGCACGAGCGATATCTCTCCGTAAATCAGTTGCCACGCGGGCGCGCCGGCTCTTCCATCAGGCCAGCGATGAACAAGATGAACAAGGTGGCGTTGGGGGCTCCGAGGGATCCGGTCATGACTTTCACCGGTTCGAAACTCTGGAGTATATGCAAGATCGACAGATCGACGAACAACTGGAGTCAACATCATGAAAGGCGCATTTGAGCTATTTTGTATCGTCAGCATTGCCAGCCTCAGCTTGTTTGCCCCTGAGTGCCATGCACAGGAAACCGTTGGACGGGCTGCAAAACCCGCAACTCCCCAGACCATGCGCGGAGTTGACCTACTCAGCAGCGAGGAGAAGGCGGATTTCTGCGCCCGCATGCGCGCCGCCGCGACTCCCGAAGAGCGCCGGGAAATCACGCGTCGCCTGCATGATCTCGTGCATACACGCGCCGATCAACACGGCGTCGTGCTTCGTCACGAGCGCGGGGGCGGACAGCGCATGTACGGCGGCGGTCGGAGCACCGCAAGCCTGGACTGCGGCCCCATGATGGGCCGTAGTGCCGACACTGATCAACCAGCAGCCGGCGGGCTGCCGCCGCAGAAACGGGCGAGCGGCGTGGCCTACCTTAGTGGTGGCATTGGCGAGGATGAAGCCGCCGCCTTCCGGGCTGCTGCGCCAGCTTATAGTCTGCGCCTTACCTTTACCGGCAAGCGAGGCGAATTTCTGGCCGACGTTGACACTCGGATCTACAAGCCGGATGGCAAACAGATCTTTCGGGCGATATCCGACGGGCCCTTTATGTACATCAAACTTCCGGCTGGAAAGTATCGTGTGGTTGCTACTGCAAACGGAATCGAGCGTAAGACGGAGGTTACGATTCCATCGAAGGGAGGTGTCGCGCAGCACTTGAATTGGCCTTCCTGAAACAGTTGGAGTCTAGGACTTGCGTCGTCCCGTCTTCGTTGTGGCATTAAGGACATGGCAGTAGTCCGAACTGAGCACAAAGGAACAGGAGGCAAGCTATGTTGGCAACCTTACTCTCGTTGGCCTTTTTCGTTTCTGTTCTGACTACAGCAATTTCGATTGATTCGTATGAACAGAGCGCGAGATCCTGTTGAGTTTACGAGCGTCGCATATGGCCTGGTGACCGCCGAACTCACCGCCGTGGTCGAACCGTTCGTCGAGGGCTACAAGAACGGGGAAGGCTGCGATCTGTTCCTAATGGACGAACAGAAGGAGATCAAGGAGTCACAAGCACATGAAATGCCGGTTTAACACGACCTGAACATCATGCCGGGACACAATCACCACTGACGTGATGGAAAAGCAAGTGCACGTCAAGATGCTAAATATTACCCGCAACTGAACTGCTGCTGATGCTGTCAATCGCTGGCGGGCAAGTTTTTGCCCTCGTGTAGCAAGAACCACTGACAAAGGAGGCGGCCCCCAAGTCAGGGCGTCTTGAAGCTTGAACCTGCAGGTACCGCATAAAGCACAAACATCAACCAACGGCGCCGTCCCCGTTCGTCGCGCGTTGACATTGGTCAACCACGCGACCGCGGTGGCATCTACAGTCGTATTAGCATGCCGGCGACCAGATTGGCCGCCCCTTCGGACGCTTGAATGGAGAACATAAAAATGAAAAGCATTCCCGTAGTCGCCACTATGCTGATCGCTGCCGGACTGCCGCTCGGTGCCTCAGATCTTTATGCTCAAACCCTGGAAAAGATCGCGTCAAGCGACACGATCACGGTCTCCTATCGGGAGGCCGCCGTGCCGTTCAGCTATCTGCTGGCACCACACAAGGCAGTCGGATTCTCGGTCGATCTGACAGAAGCGATCGTTGACGAAGTGCGTGCCCGGCTGAAGAAGCCTCACCTTAAGGTCGACTACGTCCCGGTGACCGGCCAAAACCGAATCCCCATGTTGGTAAGCGGCACCTATGATCTGGAGTGCGGATCCACCACCAACACCAGTGCACGCGGCAAAGAGGTGGCGTTTTCGATCAACGTCTTCTACGCCGGCACGCGCCTGCTGACCAAGAAGAGCTCAGGCATTAAGAACTACTCAGATCTAACGAAGAAGACGGTGGCCAGTACGGCCGGTAGCACCAACGAGAAACTGCTGAACAAATTCAGCGCCGACCACAATCTGGATATCCAATTCGTCTCCGGCAAGGACTATGCGGATGCCATGCAACTGGTATTGAACGACCGCGCCGTGGCGCTTGCCCTTGACGACGTGCTGCTGTTTGGCCTGCGAGCCAACTCTGGAAATCCTTCCGCACTCGAGATCGTAGGCGATACCCTTCAAGTTGAGCCGTATGCCTGCATGGTTCGCAAGGACGACACCGAGTTCAAGAAGTTGGTGGACGGAACCATCACACGGTTGATGAAGTCGGGGGAGTTCGCGCGGCTGTACAAGAAATGGTTTGAATCGCCTATCCCTCCCGCCGGCGCGAATTTGAATATGCCGATGAGCGACGCATTACGCGCCAATATCAAGGCGCGCAGCGATAAGCCTGCACAATAAGTCCCGATAGGCGAGGGACGAAGATGAGCGACTTTCCCAGGTTACACCCCGGGATCCCTGCTCTCGCCGTGCTACCTCGCCTAATGTCGCTCGATGCGGCGATAGTGGAGCGCTACACCGCGCTCTACCTCGAGAGCCATGACCCAGAGGTTGGGCATCAGATGCGGGTAGCCCTCCGTAGGCTGCGGGCACTGTTCTGGGCATATCAATCTTTGCTGCCGGCGGGACTTGCGAAGCGGTGGCGCAAGCAACTTGGCGCGTTGGCCGGTCAGGTCGCCAATGCGCGAAACTGGGAGGTCATCGTTAGCGAGTTCTTGCGCGCCGCGGTGCCGCCGACGTATCCCGCCGCACTGGTCCTTCTAGAGATTCTGGATGATCTCACGCATCGGGCTCGCGCCGAGAGCCGCACGGCACTCACCGTTCCGAGTCAAAACGATCTGATTCCCGGCATTAGGGCGGCTGCCGCCGTACTCGCAGGCGGTCAGCTAGAGGGAACGATGGTCATCGGGGATCTCGCACGTGCGCGCGTGAAAGTGGCTTCCATTCGATTGGGACGGCGCTTGAAGCGAGCGAGGAAGGGCAAACTGGACGACGTTCAGCAGGTCCGCCATGAGATCAGGCGCTTGCGTTATCTAATCGAGTATTTCGCACCGGTGCTCAGAGGCACGGACCGCGAGCGCGCAGTGCACTTGGCCGAGGCGCAGGCGGTCCTTCGAGAGTTGAACGACGTCCTCGTTGGTGCAGCTTACGTCTCGACACTGCCGAAGCGCACAGATTGCGCGGGCGCTCACGCGTTGCTCATGCAGTGGATGAAAAAGGAGCGGCGAGTACGGAGACGCAAGGCAGTAAGGGCGCTGCGCGCCCTGGGGCATCCAAAGCGTTAGCCACGGCGAAGCCGCCTATCCTCGCATTACTACGGCGGCTTATGTCCCCATGGCGTAGGCAGAAACGCTCTTACGCGCCCGAGTGAGCGTGCGACGGTGGGAAGAAACGCCTATCAGATTTTGGGCAGATCCCGCACATTGCTGATTTGTGGCAGGACCTTTTGTTCTCATGCCCTACTCAGGAGGGGATGACCATGTGTCGTGGTACTCGCGCCGGGGCGCAATGCAGGTAGTAGTCATGCACCGCGCGGCGGCTCAGTTCAGCGGCACGGACAGCTCGTACTTGTGCAAAGTAGCCAGTCATCTTCCATGGCCCGCCTACCGGCCTCGTCATCTCTGGCACAAGCGTAGGGAATGCCCCGCTGCTCCATGATGCGCACGCGGTCTTCCCCAGGTTCCGTCTGTGTCGCGCAACCCACTGCCACCAGCGCGGCCAACAGCGACGACATCGCGATGCCAAGGCTTTTGAAATCGGCATTTACCTGTCCCCATTGGATTTCGACAGCGGCCCCGATTACCGGTCACGATAGGGGCCGACTGCGTAAGTCCGTCACCATCGGACCGATCGCGCTCCTGCGGCACTGGACGACCCGTCCTGGCAACGACTTGATCTGAGACGGAACTCAGGATGGCGCCTCTAACACCTCCGCCCCGGTTTGGGTCCGCGTCTAGGAATTCAAGTTCCTTTTTCGATCAGCTTCAAGGCTAGCCGCCTGGGTAATTTCGATGAGGTCGCTCAAGCGCTTTCTTCGACGGCGTTTGCAAGAATCCCGTGTTCCAGTTCCGCCGCCTGCTCTGCGCCGCGTGCAAGGTGAGCCGAGACGTCGAGCCAGGTCTGGATGACGTCTGCAACCGGAATGCCGTCACGGAAGACATCGCCGCGCTGGGCGTATGGCAACAGCGCATACCGGCAGCAAAAACTGGCCAGGGTCCTAGCGCGCATTGGCAAAGTAGCCGGTCCCGATCGTGCGCAGCGCATCGCCGTCGCGTACGACGAAGAGTGCGTCGAGGCGCCTGCGCTGAGCATAATCTCGCCCCGCCTGCGCGCCGAGCACCAGCAAGGCTGTCGCGTAGGCGTCCGCGTCCGCGCATGTCGGTGCAATGACCGTCACCGACGCAACGGAACTGCGCAGTGGCGCGCCGGTTCGGGGATCCATTGTGTGCGAGATACGCACACCGTCGATGTCAGCCCAGTGGCGGTAGTCGCCAGACGTCGCAATAGCGGCGTTGCTCAGTTCGATCACGCCCATTGCGGCGTGCCGCTCGTAATCCGGGGCCTCAAGCGCAATCGCCCACGGCGACCCATCCGGCTTGCTTCCGCACGCGCGCATTTCACCGTCGATGCCGACAAGCCATGAGTCGATCTCGTGCTCGCTTAACACGCGTGCAAGTTCGTCGACGCCGAACCCCTTTGCAATACCACACAGATCCAGCGCAACGGGTCCCCGCTTGCGCACCCGGCACCGTTGCACATCCACGTCAATCAGTTCGCTCACAGACGGGCATGGGCTTGCCTTGAACGTGTGCACCGCGCCTGGGCGAGGTGCACGCTGCTCGCCCGATGGCCCAAAACCCCACAAACCGACAAGCCCGCCGACGCCGATGTTGAAGGCGTTGTGCGTATCGTTGCCGATCTCCATCGCACGTGCGAGCAAAGCCGCGAGATTCCTGGACACCGGCACCCAGCAGTCCAGCTCGGCACGATTCAACCGTGACACGTCGGAGCTTTCCTTCCAGTTCGACATCTGCTCGTCAACCGAGCCAAGCGCCGCAGCAAGCCGCGCCGCCAGTTCTTTTTCGTCCGCCTTCGGCGACGTATGGAAGGCCGCCGTGTAGCGGGTTCCCATCGTCGCACCGCTCACGCGCCAAAGCTTGAATTGCGTGTCTGGCAACGCCTCAATAGACATCTTCGACATAGCGTCCCTGTGCTCTCAGTTGTGCGACGGACAAGCCGGTATCCGTCAGAATACGTTCCCACGCCTGCGCGACACCCTCCGCCATCCTGCGGCCGCCGCACACCATGATTTGCGCGCCGTGCGTAACCAGGGTGCGCAAGCTCTGTGTATCGGCGAGAAGGCGCTCCTGCACATAGCTCCGGCTTCCGGAACGTGAGAAGGCAGTCGTGAGTGCCTGCAGCCGCCGGTCGGCTACGAGGTGCTTGAGCTCGTCGCGGTACAGGAAGCCATCGTCAGCATTGCGCGCACCGAAATACAGGTGCATGGGACGGCGGGCCGCATTGTGCCGGATGAAACCGATCAGCGGACCAATCCCGGTACCGGCCCCGATCAGGATCACTGGCGCGCTACCGGCACCCGGCCGAAAGCACGCGTGCGGCCGCATGAATGCCTCAATCATGTCGTCGGGCCGCAGGCCTGTGAGATACCCGGAGCACACGCCGTTCAGATGACGCCGCACGCAGATCTCGACCAGGCCGTCCGCCGTCGCGCTCGCGAGCGAGTAGTACCGGGGCGAGGTGGCGCCCGGCGGCACGACGCCGAGCAGATCCCCCGTCTCGAACCGAGGCAGCCGTGGCCGTCGCAGGGTGGCCCAGAATCTTGCCCCCTCGGCAGGCATGAAACGCAGCACTGAAGTCCTGTCCTCCGGATCCGCACCATAGTCCTCACGTGAGACGAGCTTGAGCGGTATCGTGGGCGGCAGCAATGGTGTGTAGCGGATATCCAGCGACACGCCGAGCCTTTTGGCTAGCCCCGTGCACCACTGCCGGAATTCGGGTTCAGATTGCCGGTCAACCGTGCCCGGCTCGGTCAGTGCTTCCAGCCCCCTGGCGGTCAGCGCGTCATGAACCGTTCGCGCATAGCCGCAAAAATGAGGAAACTGGCGGTCGCCGAAGCCCAAGACCCCGAACGCCACCCCGCCAGGGATCGTCAGGCGTCCGAGCTTCGGCAGGAATCGTATAGCGCTCTCCGGTGCATCGCCGTCACCGTAGGTCGCAGTCAGGACTAGCAGATGCCGCAGGCTGCGGCCGGCTGCAAAATCGTTCATCGGCGCAACATGCACGCGAAGGCCAGCCTGGGTCAGCGCTGCATGCAGTGCCGAAGCAAAGCCCCACGTGCTATTGCCCTCGGTGCCCACCAACAACACAGTATCCGCGTCGCGTGCCGGCACGTTGCGGGCGAGCTTCGGCATGGCCCGTCGACGACGCAGCCACAGCAGCAGGCCGGTTGCGGCCAGCAACGGCACCGACGCCGACGATGCGCCGAGAATCAGACCAAGCCACCATAGTCCTTCGCCCGTGTGCAGCATGCGGACAACCCCGTGCACACGTTGCCAGGCGTCGGCGGGCTGAAAGGCAAGCCATCTGCCTAACGATGGATCGACATAACCGGCTCCATCCGTCGTATTCACTTCGATGATGCTGCTCGGGTCGGCGGCGTTGGCAAACGTCAACTGACGCAGGCTGGAGACATCTATTGCCAGTGCGGGCATCTGCCGCAGTGGCATCGGGGGCGTGGTGATTGCCGAAACGCTGAGGACGGGCTGCTGCGCGCCGCCTTCCGGGATCACGCCGAACGTCGTCAACGACATGAGGACTCCGGTCATCGCGGACAGCGTGAGGCCGGCAAGCGCGGCTCGTGCAGTTTCGTTATGCAAACGCTGCAACCCATCACCCCGGATCGGGGCCAGGATATGCGTCCACCCGCCCATCCGGCGGGCGAGCAATACAAGCCCGGAGAACGCCGCGAATAGCATGAAAGCTGCAGTTGCACCGGTGGCGATCCGGCCAGCGTCGCCGAGAAAGAGCTTGCGGTGCAGGTTCCTCAGCCAACGCTCGACAGGCGAGGGTCGATAATCGCCGACAGCCTTGCCGCTAGCGGGATCAATGATCGATGCACGCTGTTCGCCGCCGGCCCGGTAGTACGCGATGATCGCCCCTGACGGCCGGCGTATGAGTGTTTCGACATCGGGCACCGAGGTGCTCACGCGGCTGGCGAGCGTTGCAACGCTGAGCGGAGCCTGGCCTGGGCGGACGGCACTTGCGTGCTCAAGTGCCGGATTCACAGATAGCGCCACGCCTGTCAAGGCGACGATCGTCATCAGCAATGCGGCGACGAGTCCGGGGATTGAATGGAGCTTACGTAACATCGGGCACCTCCTCGTCGAGCCCCGGTTACAGTGAATAGCGGAACGACTTCACATAGCCGCTCCCCTTGACCGTCTTGTTCGCGCCCGAGGTGGTCAGCGGCACGACGACCTCGGACGGGTACTCCTTCATGTCCTCGACCGCAGTGTCAATGTGGACCTCATATCCGGCGTCGAGCAGCGTGTCGGACAGATCCAGCGTCGCACGCAGCGTCTTGCCTGCGCCGACGCTGGCGCCCGTAATGCCGTCTACCTTTGCGGTGCCGCCCGTGGCGCGATACCAGTCGCGCAGATGCCGGTAGTACTTGGCTTTGCGCCCTGCCACCCATAGCGTGCCCTGGTACCGTCCGGTGCGATCGGTGACATACATGGCAACGTAAGCGCCATCTCCCCCATAGCTCGACAGTTGCGTTTCGAACGAAACCTGACGCGCGGATGCCAGTGAAGGCGCGGCAAGCGCGCCGGCAAGCACGGCGATCGAGATTACGTGTTTCATCGGGATTCTCCTGATTTGGGCAAAAAGGGGGCCATCGCACCCGTCGCATTGGCCTGCCGCTGATTCAGCAGGGGCAACGCCGATGAGGTACGCGGTGCGTCGGCAATAAGGGGTCAGCGGATCTGGACCTGGGGCTTCGCGCCCGGCTTCAGCAAGCCTTCGTGGGGTGCGTCGGCCGGTGGCCTGCCAGTATTCGCGTCCGGCAGGCGTCCGCGTGCTCCGCCGCGGTCGGCGTCTTCACGCTTCATGCGGACGACGTCAAGGGTGACAGGATCAAGTTTTGCCTTAAAAGGCCGGCCATCGGCATCATGCCCCTTGACCTCGTAGCAACCGTCGTCGATCCTGAGCCTGTCGATCTGCCAGCCTTTTTGCTGCGCCATCGTCCGGACAGCGTCACGCGGCTTCCAGGCATTCACTGGCGCCTCGCAATCGTCGCTGTCGTGCGCCTGTGCGGGATGGATGCCGACAGCGCCGACAAGTGCAAACATGGTGAGCATCAGGCTTCTGGCTATTCTCAGGTGTTTCATGACTAACATCTCTCGTTCGCATCCTTGGACTCCACAATGCACCTGAAACCTGAAGCCAAGCTTGCGGGCACAAAGAATTTTCTTCATGTTCGCGACAGGTTCGCGTGGCAAAGTCACGCGAGACACCTATCAGGAAGATCTTAATGAGAGTCCTTCTCATCGAGGATGAGCCTTGGCTCGGGGAGGCCGTTCGCGACCAGATCGAGAAAGACGGACATCCGACCGACTTCGTGGCCAGCCTCGCCGAGGCGCGCCGACACCTTGCTGCTGCTAACTACGACCTAGTCCTGCTCGATCTGCTGCTTCCCGACGGTCGGGGGCTCGACTTCCTGCGAGAGCTTCGCGCGCGTGGTTCGACCGTGCCCGTCATCATCCTGACTGCGCTCGATCAGGTATCGAACCGCATCGCCGGCCTGAACGCCGGCGCGGATGACTATCTCGTCAAGCCATTCGACCTGTCAGAGCTTTCCGCACGGGTAGGCGCGGTGTCACGCCGGTATTCGGGCAATCCGAATCCCCTGGTCGAGCTCGGCGGACTCCGTATCGATACGGTGGGGCGCAGCGTGATGCGCGGTGCCGCACGCATCGACCTGACGGCCAGTGAATGGGCACTTCTCGAAGCGCTGATTCAGCATCCGGGAATAATCGTATCAAGGAGCCGGCTGGAGGATCGCCTTTACTCCTTCAACGAAGAAATTGGCAGCAACACCATCGAGGTACATATGAGCCGCCTACGCAAGAAGCTTGGTGCCGATGTCATTGAGACCTTGCGTGGGCTCGGCTATCGGCTGAAGCAGGACTGACCATGCTGCGCAGCCTGCAAGGTCGACTCGCGGCAGCACTGGTTGCAGGGCTCGCCGTGCTGTCGCTCGCGGCCGCGGCCGCTTCATTCTACGTGCTGCGCCACGAAGTCGATCGGATGTCGGACAGTGCGTTGCAGGAAGCGGCGCAGCGCCTGTTGCCACTCGCCATCATGGATATCGTCGGGCGTGATGCGGATGGCGATGACGATGGCAGCCGCCGTATCGCAGCCGTTCGTCCACACGACGAATTGCTGACCTACGCGGTTCGCGATGACAGGGGCAGACTTTTGCTGCGATCGCACGATGCCGATACGGTCATCTTCCCGTCGGATCTGAAAGCGGGCTTCACTTCAACGGCGTCGCACCGGATCTATGCCGAGCCGGGCTTGCAGGGCACGATCTCCCTGATGATCGCGGAGCCGCTCGCCACGCGCCGGCATGCAGTGATTGAAGCCGCGCTAGCGGTCGCCAGGGTCCTCATCCTGTTTCTGCCGGTGGGCCTGTGTGGCATCTGGCTGATTGTCCGCACCGGGCTACGGCCAATCCGGCGCTTCTGCGACAGCATCGCTGCACGTGGGCAGAACGACCTGACACCGCTCGAAAGAGAGGAACTGCCGACGGAGGTCGCACCGATCGCCGACGCGGTCAATGACCTGATGGCTCGCCTGGACCGCGCGCTGGCCGCGGAGCGTAGCTTCACTGCCAATAGCGCGCACGAGTTGCGCACACCGATTGCCGCAGCCCTTGCGCAGACGCAGCGCCTCATGGCCGAAGCGCCTTCCGACCGAGTGCGAGAGCGAGTACAAAACATCGAACGGGGGTTGCACGCGCTGTCGCGGGTCAGTGAAAGACTCATGCAACTGGCGAAGGCGGAAAATGGGCGCGTGCTCGGGGACGCGCCGCAGGATCTTCGACCAGTACTGGAACTTGTAGTCGAGGATTTTCGGCGCGTGGCCTCTGCGAACCCGATTCAGCTTGACCTGCCCGACCAGCCCGTTCCGTCGTGGATTGATCAGGACGCATTTGCCATTGTCGTGCGCAATCTGGTCGAAAATGCCCAAAAGCACGGCTCACCTGGGCAAACCGTGGGGATTTCGCTGCTGGCCACCGGTTCGCTCACAGTGAGGAATCACGGGCCGGTGCTGCCGAACGATGAACTTGATCGTCTGACAAAGCCTTTCGAGCGTGGCGCGACGGCAGCCAAGGGCAGCGGACTTGGCCTTGCTATCGTCGAAGCGATTGTGCGCGGCGCGGGTTCGTCCCTTGAGCTACGCTCCCCGGTTCCGGGCTGGCAAGACGGCCTGCAAGTAAGCATCGACCGTTTGCTTGTTGCGCCAGCGATGCAGAAGCGCGTGTAAGCGGGCCTGGCGACTTCGATTGCGATGCGTTGTACCGGACACCCGCGGCTCGACCGACAGGCACCCCGAATCGGCTAGGTTCCGACGCACGTTGCTTCGTCACGGTGGAGAAGATAGTCTCCGTGAGCGTCGCCAACGTAAGCGTCGCTCATGCAGCAGGCATACCCAGTCCACTCTTGTGAAAAGGTACACGGCCGCCAGAAGAAGCAGCTGCGAAAGAACGAAGTACAGGCCGAAATAGGCCCCATCAACATCCGTGTCCAGATAGCGCGAGCCCACTTGGGCCAGATGCGTCCACATGAAATAGCTGATGAGGCGTCCGGCAAAGAACGGCAGTCCAATCATCCAAAGCCGCATCCCTGTGAGGCCGTAGGCAATGAAGAGATAGTTCGAGGGGAATGGGCTGAAGGCATAGGCAAGCATGAACCCCATTGTCATGCTTTTGCGGCGCCCCAGCCACTGACCAACTACATCAATGTTCCGCCTGTCATCCTCACGCATCCAGCGCTGGCGCACCAGTGTAAAGGCCATCTGAGCCAAAACCAGGCGGCCAGTAGTCGCTGCACATGCCGCAGCAAGCGCCAGAAGCGCGGGATTGGCCTCCGGCAGTGAAAATCCTATCCATGACATCACCATCCAAGTCGGCGGTGCAAAGGCTGGCATCAGATTCAAGCCAAAGACCACGACGGCAAGGACAAGCAAGCCTGCGATATCGCTCATCCCTGTCCTCCCAAGAAAAAATCAAACTCATCTTCTTGCGCGCAATGCAGCCGCCGGATGGCATCGAGTCCTTAGAGGAGCCGCTGTAATTTCCGCGTGCTCATCTCGTCCGGCCCGTTCGACGGCAAGACGGCACCAGCACGGCGCGCGACGATGCCCCTTGCTCCGTATTTGCGCGCTGAAGAACCTCAAGTACAAGCCTCCCCGTGCTGTAGTCCAACGCTCCAGTCGGCTCGTCGCAGAGAAGAATGTCTGGTTGCTTGACGACGGCCCGGGCAATGGCGATGCGCTGCTGTTCTCCGCCGGCGAGTTGCGCTAAAAAGTGGTCCTTGCGCGCCGATAGCCCTACCAACTCAAGGGCATCGAGCGGATTCATGGGATGTTCGGCAATATTGGCCACCAGTGCGACGTTCTCCAGCCCCGCCAAGCTCGGAATCAGATTGTAGACCTGAAATACGAAGCCGACGTGTTCGCGGCGGCAGAGGATAAGACCGGCCTCATCCGCGTGTGCCAGGTCATGCTTCCCGTATTCGACGGTCCCGGACGTCGGGCAGTCCAACCCGCCAAGAATATGCAGCAACGTCGATTTTCCGCTTCACGATGCTCCCAACAGGACGACAAACTCCAGGTCATAACGGTCAAGGTCCACACCGCTCAAAAAGGACGGGGTACGGGGCGTACATGACCATGTTCGTAAGGTAGCTGATGAACCACTCACAGATTTGAGCTGGATCAAAGAAGCTGTAAGCGCAAGAAGCCGCGCTATACGGCCGGAGAGTCATGAAGAGACCATGATTAACCGGCTGGGCCGCGCCTCCGGCCGTTCGGTGGCGCACACCGGAGATCCCGCCACCCTCATCCGGTTGGCACCATCGAGTAGGGTAAGGGTCTGGCCGGGAGCGCCATGGCGCAAGGAGTTCCCCTGGTTACGCCAGAGCAACAATTTCCTCCTAGATACCTCGAGGAAGTCGCAACAGGATATGACCACGGTTCCACGGACGCCCGAAACAAATGTTAGCAAGCCGAGCAATCCATCACCGGCAGGGGGCAGGCCTTCTCTATGTCCGGCAGTGAGATAAATTTGGCCGTGGCTACGCGGCGTCATAAGGCGGCGCCATGCTCGGCGCACGCATGACGACACGCGCAAACGCAAGGCGCGCGGCCTAAGCGCCGCTGCAGCGCGCAAGCACCGGCACGACGCCCCATGGCACAACGATGCTGAGCGGCAGGATGGCGCTCCACGTGATAAGCCACTGCTTCCACGCGGTTGGGATCTTGACCTTTGCGTTCTTTGGCGTGAACCAGAAATCGAGGCCAGTCCTGATCTCGTACCGGTCGCCCTGCCGCAGCGATGACCGCATTCTCTCAATATGTTGGCGGCGCACATCGGATTCCATCCAGGCGTCGAGGCTCCTGAAGTCGGCGAAGCGGACGATGGTCGCATACTCGCGGCTCGTGCCGACCGGACGTATCACATCGGTGCTCAGGTAGCCGGGAAACCTGGCGCTTGCGGCTCGGATGTCCGCGAGCTACGCGTCATACTGCTCGGCGGCGTCGGGCTCCACCTCGTGGACAATGATGCTCGTCACGATTTCCTGCGGATCGACGGTAGTCGGGTTCATCGCGATTACACTCCCGGCAGAAGTGGGCGCTTTGCTGACGGACTCGGAACGCCGATCCATCACCTGGCAGCGCGCAGAGCGTCAAACGCCTGCATTGAGGACGTTCATGTCGGTTTGATCATGTCACGCGCATAGGCGAGGCCCGTGCCATACCCGCCGCCATGCTCGACCACGATCGAGCGAGCCTTCTCATAGGTGTCATGACGGGTCCAATCCCTCTGGAATTCGAGAAGGACCTGGAGCCAGGAAGTCATGACTGCGCCGGCGGAAGCCATCCGTCGCAACGCAAGATCATGGCTCGTTGGTGTCAGCCCACCGCAAGCATCGGCCGCGACGTATACCTGATATCCCTCGGACAGCGCTGAAAGAACCGGGAAGCTCACGCAGGCCTCCGTCAGCATGCCCGCGATGATCAGCGTACGCTTTCCGGTAGCCGTAATCGCGCCGCGCACCGCATCGTCTTCCCAAAGGTTCATGTTGCGGCGCTCGATCGGCGTGACGTCTGGCAGCACGTCTCTGAAAGCCGGCATCAATGGGCCGCTGTACACCTTCGAGGCTGAAGTGGAGACCACAACCGGCAAGTCAAAGGCGACCGCCGTCTTCGCGAGCGCAAGGCCATTGCCGCGCAGAATCTGGGGGTCTTGAGAACCCGCAGCAAACGCAAGGCCTGCCTGTTCATCAACGAGGATCAAGGCGCAATCGGCGGGGTCGAGCAACGGTAGTTTGGACATGGGAGTTCTCTTGTTCATTCTTGTTCATTCTTGTTCATTTGAGACCGCGATCTGTTCTCATGCCGCGATCTGCGATCAATCCGCCCACCGCCAGCGTGCCGGCGAGGATGCCGAGAGAAGATGACGTATGGGCATGCTTGAAGAATCCGCTCGCGAACGCGAATACGGCGAACTCCCACTTGCTGGCAATCTTCCTTACGCGCTTCATCGTCAGTCGGGATTGAAGTGGGCTGTTGGCCCGGTCTCTGAAATGACTGGACGTCCCTTGGATCGTCCAGCCCGCGAATGCAGTACTAGCGCTCGATCACCTGCGCATGGACCGGCGCCAGCGACTCGTGCTTCGTGGCGGTGCGCTGCTCGGCCTTGTGGACCATGGTGTAGGCGTAGTCCACGCCCATGCCGTAGGCACCCGAGTGTTCCTTGGCCACCTTCATCACCGCGTCGTACGTGTCACGGTTCTTCCAGTCGCGCTGCCATTCAAGCAGCACCTGCTGCCAGGTCACCGGCACCACGCCAGCCTGCACCATGCGCTGCATGGCGTAGTCGTGCGCTTCCTTGGTGGTGCCACCCGAGGCGTCGGCCACCATGTAGATTTCATAGTTGCCTTCGAGCATTGCGCACAGCGCGAACGTGGTATTGCAGACCTCGGTCCACAGGCCGGCGACGATCACCTTCTTGCGGCCATTGGCGGCCAGTGCGTCGCGCACCTTCTGGTCGTCCCATGAGTTCATCGAGGTGCGCTCGAGCGTCTGCTTGCCCGGGAACACGTCGAGCAGTTCGGGGTAGGTATAGCCCGAGAACGAGTCAGACTCGACCGTGGTGATGGTGGTCGGGATGTCGAAGATCCTGGCCGCCTTGGCCAGGCCGACCACGTTGTTCTTCATGGTCTGGCGGTCCATCGACTGCACGCCGAAGGCCATCTGGGGCTGATGGTCGATGAAGATGATCTGGCTGTTGTGCGGGGTCAGGACTTCGAGCTTGGCGTTGGACATGGTGCTTTCTCCGTTCTATTTCATTCAATTTGGTTGATGTTTTTTGGCAGCGAACATTTGTTGTTGCGCTGCCATTGACGTAACTATAGCGGTGATAGTTTTACTAAAAGTGATCCAATCAAGGACGCATCATTCAAATATTTTGAATTCATGAATCCGCTGAGCAGACACCCCGGAGTACGGTGAGGGATATGACTACTCCTCTGCGTCTGTGCTAGACCGTACGCGGTCATCCTCAGGGGGGTCATATCCTTCAATGACTGGATATGTTCGTGCGATAGGGTGTCGATCCAACCTGGGCGGTGCCGGGTGTCATGGTTCCTGCTTCCACTGCACGATGTGGGATGTTGGATGTTGGTAAGCTGGCTTTGCTTGAGTATCTTCGCAACGCGTCTGATATACCAATCATCCTTTGGTATGGTCGATCGGCTCGGCCGCGCGCCGTCCACATGGCCGAATACGGATGTCGACGTGATCTGGCTCGATAGGCGAGTTTCGTTCGGCATGACCCGGGCGACTTTTGCGCACGACCGAATTCTCTTCTGCAGCCGATCCACTTTTTACTCGGGGAGGCGCGCCGTACAGTGACTCCGCTGTCTCATCACCACAGTTCGGAGTTCAAATGAAAGCGGTACAAATCCAGAAGCACGGCCCGGCAGAATCTCTTGCCATCGTCGATGTCGACATGCCGGCCCCGGGGCCAGACGACCTCATCATTCGGGTCCATGCGGTTGGCGTCAATCGCCTCGATCTTCTCCTGCGTGAAGGCAGCGTATTCCAGGTACCCTTGCCGCGCATTCCCGGCACGGACTTCGCCGGAGACATCGTGGACGTTGGCGTCAACGTCGATAGCAGCCGCATCGGCGAGCGCGTGTTCGCGGCCCCTATCCTGTCATGCGGCCAGTGCGGCCACTGTCTGCGTGGCGAAGACAACCTCTGCAGCAGGTTTGGTACGGTCGGCTCGACCATTGACGGCGGATACGCGCAGTTTGTCCGCGTCCCTGCCCGCAATGCCATGGCATTGCCTGAGCAGATCGACTACGTCCGCGGCGCGAGCTTTGCCCTCACCTACGCTACGGCCGCGTCAATGCTGCGTCGTGGCCGGCTGGCACCAGGCGAATGGGTGATGATCCTGGGCGCCAACGGTGGCCTTGGGTACGCCGCAGTAGAGCTGGCCAGTGCCATGGGCGCTCGGGTGATTGCGATCGGCCGCACAGCCGATACCGACGAGGCGTTGCGCCGCGCTGGTGCTGCCGCAGTGGTGCTGGCAGGACCGAACATGGCAGAGCAGGTGCGCGAGCTGACGGGCGACCGTGGCGTGGATCTCGTATTCGAGCACGTGGGTGCGGTCACTTTCGAGCAATCGGTAGCGTCACTTGCCATGGACGGTCGACTGGTACTCGGCGGAGTGACGACCGGCACAGAGGCGCCGATGGATCTGAAGGCACTGTTTACTCGCCGCCTGGAGATCCTGGGTTGCCGGGGCAGCGGTCGCAGGGACCTTGAGCATGTCCGAGATCTCCTGATGCGGGACCTTGTCAGACCCCAAGTCCAACAGGTGATGCCCCTCGAGCAGGCGGCACAGGCGCATCGGCATCTCGAATCCGGCGTGAGTCTCGGCAAGATCATCCTGACTGTTTGAGGAAGGCATCATGTTCATTGTACTTTTGCACTACGTTCAACCCCTGTCGGCAATCGACCCGCTCATGCAGCAACATCGCGACTTTCTCGACCGGAACTATCGCACCGGTCATTTTGTGGTGTCGGGCCCCCAGATACCGCGCATCGGAGGTGTTATTCTGGCGCGAAATCTGGATCGCCCGCAGCTGGACGCGGTGCTGGCAGAGGACCCTTTCTACCGCGAACGGCTGGCGCGATATGAAGTCATCGAGTTCAATCCCAGCAAATTTGCTGACGGTGCCGAGCACCTGTTCGCGCCGGCCAACTAACAGCCAACGGAAACACAAGCATGGACATGCTGGCAGCGATGCGCATCTTCCAGAAGGTGGCCTCGACGCTGAGCTTCACCGACGCCAGCGAGCTCCTGGGCATCGCTGCTTCCAGCGTGTCCCGGCAGGTCGATGCGCTCGAGGCCCAACTGGGCGTCAAGCTCCTGACCCGCACGACCCGCCGGTTGACGTTGACGGAGCCCGGCCATACCTACAAGGAACAGTTGGACACCCTGCTGGCTGAACTGGATGCCGTCAACGAGAGCATTGCGTCGTTCGCCGATGCACCTCGCGGGCGGCTTAAGGTCAGTTCGCCCCGCGTCTTTGGCAAGCGCTTGCTGACGCCACTGATTCCGTCGTTTCTCGAGGCATTCCCAAAGGTCACGCTGGAGTTGTCGCTTACCGATGACTATGTCGACCTGGTCGAGACCGACACTGACCTGGCCATCAGAATAGGAGCGCTTGGCGACTCCAGTCTTGTCAGCAGACCGCTTGGGCGCTATCGGCGGCTGCTCGTGTGTCACCCTGACTTTCTGCGGGGGCGAACGGCACCGCAATTGCCTGCAGACCTGCTCAATCACAATTGCTTGCGCTACCGTCGCTCCGGAGAGCGGGTTGCCTGGACCTTTGCGAAGCCCGACGGCGAAGGATGTATCGAAGTGGCGCCACAAGGCGATCTGGTGGCCAACGACGTGGAGGTATTGCTGGAGAGCGCCCTGGCCGGATTGGGCATCGCTCTGCTGCCATACTGGCTGGTTCGCGACGCGCTGGCTGCCGGGCGGCTGGTTCGGTTGCTACCGGACTTCCCATCGATGAGCACATTGCAGGACGCCGGGATTCACTTCGTCTACGCAATCAATCGACGGCAGTCACGCAAGGTGCATGCTTTCATCGAATACGTGATGCGTCATACGGCGACATTGCTTATCTGAACGTTGAAAAGCCTGTTCCCGTTGTGCACCTATGGCGCCGACCTCCGTGTGCGCCGCTGCGTGACATATCCGAGCTAGCGTCTCGCCAGACCGAGTGCTCTCGACGCAAACGCCCCGAACCGCTGACGTCAGAGCTTCGGAAACGCCTTGACCACGTGCCGCAACAGACTGCTGGCGACCGGGGAGAGCGGCCGTCCGGCTCGCGTGACGATGTGGATCCGGCTGTTGTTCAGGATTGGATTGGCAAGCGGCAGCGATACCAGATCGGCAAACTGTGCGCCCTTGAGCGGAATCGAGCGCGGCGTCATGATGTAGCCGAGCCCCATCGCCGCAAATTCCCACAGCACCTTGAACGAGTTGGTGACGAGCATCGGCTTCAGGGTGATGTGCTCGTCCAGCTCCGCTGCCTGCACGTGCTTGCGCACGCCGAACGACTCGACCAGCGCCGCGCCCTGGTGCGGCGCCAGTTCCGCCAAGGTCAGCGCGCTGCGGTGGCGCGCCAGGGGGTGGCCCTTGCTCACGTGAACACGGATCGGGGACAGCCGCGAATAGTGCGAGCGCAGGCGCGCGTCGTTGGGCGGCTGGAACACCAGGCCAATGTGTGCCATGTCCTCCACGATGCAGCGGACCGTTTCCTCGGTCCCGGCCACCCGGACGTTGTAGGTCACGTCGGGATGCCCGATCAGGAAGTCGCGCAGCACCGGCTCGAGCACCATGTCGATGAAGCCCTCGCCAAAGATCAGCTCGATGTGCCCGCGCTGGGCGTTCTTCAGGCTGTTGACCTCGGCGAGGAATGTGTCGTGCAGGTCCTGCTGGCGGCGGGCGAACAGGGCGAGCATGTGCCCGGCGTCGGTGACGACGACGCCCCGCCCACGCCGCTCCAGCAGCGTCAGGCCCGTGTCCTGCTCCAGCTTGGCCACGGCGCGGCTCACCATCGACGGGTCCACCGAGAGCACATCCGCCGCGCCGCGCACCGACCCCGTCTCGATGATCTGGAGCAGGCAAAGCGCCCGCTTCCGATCCAGCACGTCTCCCATCCGTTCTTCCATGGCACCGACATCTCAAATGTTGTGGCTCGAATGTTGTCATTTATACAACAATTCGCCCCTTCGGCTGTCATGGATGCGACGGACACATCTGCAGATAATGGCGTGAATCACCTTGATCGACGACCACCATGACCGAATCCGCCCCCGCCCACTTGAGACGATCCATCGAGGCCATCGAGGCCATCGCGCCAGAGTTCGTCGCGATTCGCCGCCAGATCCACGCGCATCCCGAGCTGGCGTTCGAAGAGCGACGCACCGGCGACCTCGTCGCGGAACTGTTGACAGCCTGGGGCTACGAGGTCCATCGCGGCCTGGGTACGACCGGCGTGGTCGGCAGGCTAAGGAAGGGCCTGGGAACGCGGACGTTGGGCATCCGCGCCGATATGGATGCGCTGCCTATCCAGGAGAAGACGGGGCTGGACTACGCCAGCACCCTGCCCGGAAAAATGCACGCCTGCGGGCACGACGGCCACACGGCCATCCTCCTGTGCGCCGCGCGGTATCTGGCCGAGTCCGTCGACTTCAACGGGACGCTGAACCTGATCTTCCAGCCCGCCGAGGAAAACGAAGGCGGCGCGCTGCGCATGCTGGAGGACGGTCTGTTCGAGCGCTTCCCCTGCGATGAGATCTACGCCCTGCACAATGCCCCCGGCCTGCCGGTTGGCCAGATCGGCCTCATCGCCGGTCCGGCCATGGCCTCGTTCGACCGTGCCACGGTGACGCTGACCGGCCGCTCGGCCCATGGCGCCATGCCACACCATGGCATCGACGTGATGCAGGGCGCGGCCAGCATGGTGCTCGGACTGCAGTCCATCGTCAGCCGCGAGATCGACGCGCTGAAGTCGGCGGTGATCACCGTGGGCTCCATCCAGGCGGGCGCAACCTACAACGTGGTGCCTGAGAGCGCGACGATCAAGATCGGGGTAAGAGCGCTCGACCCCAAGGTGCGCACCTACATCGAAACGCGCCTGCGGGACTTCGTCGCGGCTCAGGCCCAGAGCTTCCAGCTTCAGGCCGAGGTCGTCTACGAGCGCAAGTATCCGGTGCTGGTCAATCACGACCGCCAGACGGAGCGCGCGCGGGAAGTGGCGGTCCGGCTGCTGGGTGAGGACAACGTCGTGTCCCGCGGACCCGTGATGGGCAGCGAGGACTTCGCCTGCATGCTGGAGCATCGCCCCGGCGCCTACATCCGGCTCGGCAACGGCCTCGGCCAGGATGGCGGCTGCATGGTCCACAACCCCTTGTACGACTTCAACGACAGGGCCCTGCCGGTGGGCGCAGCGTTCTGGGCCAGCCTGACGCAAAGCTACCTCGCCTGACAAATTCAATAATTCAATAACGGGAGACAACCATGACCACACAGACGCGCCGCCGCTTTCTCCAATACGCCGGCCTGACCGCAGGCTCGACGGTACTCGCCGGCCTGCCCGCCTTTGCGGAGCAGACCTTCCCGAGCCGGCCGCTGTCGCTGGTGGTTCCCTACCCCGCCGGCGGCGCCAGCGATACGTCCGCGCGCATCTTCGGGGAATCCATCGGCAAGAGCGTGAAGCAACAAGTAGTCGTCGAAAACTACGGAGGCGGCACCGGGCTGATCGGTGCCAACAAGGTGCTGGCCGCGCCGGCTGACGGGTACACCTTCTTCCACGGCTCGATCAACGAAGTGTTCCTCTCCCCGCTGCTGAACCCGGCGGCCCGCTACAAGCCTCAGGACTTCATGCTTGCCGCCCCGATCAGCGACGCCAGCATCGTGCTCCTCATCCGCAGCGGCATCCCGGCCGACTCGCTGGACAAGTTCCTGGACGTGGCAAGACAGAACAAGAGCAAGCCGCTGACCTACGCGACCGTCGGCATCGACTCGATCTATCACCTGATGGGCGACGCACTCGGTGCCCGCATCGGCGCGCCCTTCCTGCACGTGCCCTACAAGGGCGCGGCCCCCGCGCTGCAGGGCCTTGCCGGCGGGGAGGTGGATTTTGCCATCCTGCCCTACCAATCGAGCTTCGACAGCATGCAGGAACAGGGCCGGCTCAAGGTGCTGACAAGCTTTTCCAGGTCGCTGCCCGCGCCGCTCAAGCATATTCCGCTGATCTCGCAAAGCCGGCAGGTCCCCGACTTCGAATACGCGATCAGCGGGGGCTACTTCGTCAAGCAGGGCACACCCGCCGACCGGATCGCAGTACTGCGCAAGGCGATCGGCGAAGCGCTGGCGAAGCCGGAGATCCGGTCCAAGCTGGAAGCCGAGGGCCGCGCGGTCGCGCAGCCCATCGACAATCAGGCGCAGGCGAACCAGCTCTTCGACCAGTACATGGGTCGCGTTTCGCAGCTTATCCGCGGCGTGGGGCGCAAGACTGCCGCCTAAGGCAATGTGGATCAAGTCCTCCGATTCGTGAGATGAAGTGTTATTTGAAGAGTCACAAGTGCAGAAGGAGATGTCATTGAATGTACCGTGGCCTGAACGGCCGAGATAGTTTGCGGATTCAACCGGTCGAGCAGTCGCTCCTTCAGCCATCACCGCCACTCGACCGGAGCTACGCCAAACGGTGCAGTGCGTCCTCCTCGGCCAGGTCGATGGAATGAACCCGGCCCCCCTCCGGACGAATGCACCCACCATCTCCGCGCCGATTCCGCTTCCTCCATCAGCGATGGCGACGGTCCTTCCTTTAAGGCTCGGGTAAATCGCGTGAGACTTCAAGACTTCCGTTGGTTGACAGTCACCGCCGATAGAAAGTGAGAGCGTGCTGCGTCAGTACACCCATGTGGTTTCCTTTTTGCACGAGGGCAACTGCTTGGCGAAGCGGCGCGGCCATAACGGCGGCGGCAATGTTGCGCGCCAAGCGGTGATCTTTGAGACGAGATGCTGGGCGATCTCGGGGTGGTCTTTTGAAATGTCCTTCAGTTCGGCTGAATCAGCCTCCAGGTCATAGAGTTCGACCTGGTTGCGCTCTATCGATTGCCATAGCTTCCATTTGCCCTCGCGTGCAGCAAACACTGGGTCCTGCCCCCAAATAAGCACACGCGGTTGCTCGGATGTCCTTCCCTGCGCAGCAGCGATCAAATTCAGCCCCTCCAATGGCTCCGACGACGACAGGTCGATGCCGGCGGCCGTTAATACTGTAGGGACCACATCAAGACTGGAAACCGGCGTGTCGACCGCCCCCACTGCCGGCATGCCATGCGGCCAGGAGATCAGGAACGGCACGCGAATGCCACCGTCGACGTAAGTGAACTTCCCCGCGCCTAGCGGATGGGAGCAGTCGCAAGCACCCAGTTGCAACGGACAACCATTGTCGGAGACGAAGATGACAAGGGTGTCGTCACGCGTGCCCGTTCTCTCAAGTGCGTCCAGGACTCGCCCGACACCATCGTCCAACGCAGAGATCATGGCGATTTGGGTGCGCCGGATCGGGTCCTCGATTCCGGCAAAGCGATCGTAGTAGCTCTGCGGAACCTGAAACGGCCAGTGCGGTGCGTTGTAGGCCAGATAGAGAAAAAACGGTGCATTGCCGCTGGCGTTGCGATCAATGTAGTCGACAGCTCTATCGGTCAGGTCCTCCGTGAGGTAGCGGCGTTGGTTGCCCACCGGCGTGGCATCGGGGCCCATTACGATAGCCGCGGCAGAATTTCGCTTGAACGCCTTATCGCGCCTGGATGGCGTTGTAACGATTCCGGGGGTGCCGGGATCCGCGTACTGAGCCTCGCCGCCAAGGAAGCCATAGAACTCGTCGAAGCCGCGCCTCGTCGGATAGAACTGCGGCGCAAAGCCGAGATGCCATTTCCCGATTGCCGCCGTACGGTAGCCGTGGCCTTTTAGGCGATCGGCGATGGTCGTTTCCGTTAGCGGCAATCCTTGTTCGGGATTGGCATCGCCGTCGTCGATGTTGTAGTGGAATCCAATGCGCTGCGGCATGTGCCCCGTTAGCAGGGCCGCGCGCGACATCGCACAGACGGAAGCCGCCACATAACCGTTGGAAAAGGCCGCGCCACGGCGGGAAATCCGGTCAATGTTCGGCGTATGCACAGCGTTGCGCCCATAGGCGGACACATCAGGCCATGCCAGATCATCTGCCACGATGATCAGGACATTGGGGCGCTTTGCAGGAAACTGGCTGGCTGCTGACGGCTCCGAGCGCGTCTGCCCATGTACAGGAACGGCGTTGAGCAACGCCCCAAGTAGCATCAGCAGCGCAAAGGCGCCATAGATGCCGAGACGGCTTGCTCCCGATTGGTAGCGACAACGGACTGGCTTGTGCAGGCTCATGGAGGATCTCCGCATTTGCGAACTTGTATGAGTAAAGATGCGCGCGATAAGGAGCCTTCTGCACCGTCGCGCCGCCGTCGACGTAGTCAATTTGGACCGGCGTATAGCCAATGCGCATCGCATTCACGTGCAGGGTCTCTCCCGGCCTGAGCGGAATGACTTCGCCGCCATAGACGTTCCAGTTTGGCGGCACCGACCGCTCGTCGCCGACTTTGGCGAAGCCCTTGCCTCGGCTTCGCGGGCGCGCGCGTCGGGATCCGCGCACGGGACATTGAACGGTAACGCCGGTGGCCGAGGCGGTACGGGATTCGCAAGCACACAGAAATTGTTAGGAATCAGGAGATCCCATGGATTTGCTGCCGTCATTAAGCCTGCCTCACAAGCACGAGATCACCATGCGCCGCCATCGTGTGGCAGATAGGGGGCAACCAGGAAGGCTCACGTACTCACCGTAGTTTGCCCGCGTGGGTTTCCGTCCGCCATTAAATTATCCAATCGGATAATTTATCAACCAATTTGATCCCATGTCAAGTGCGAATCTCCTCTCCCGGCTTCAGTACAAACCATGATCCTGTCGGCGACGGGGATTCACTTTCGCTGCGACTTCGCACACTCGGAGAAAGAGTACATACCGCCCGAGCCGGGTTCGGAAGGGTTTTCACTGGATGCGGTCAAGGAATACATCCACACCTACGTCCGGTACTGTGCGCGCCACCCTGAACACGCGCGCCTGATGATGCAGGAAGCCAACCGTGACTCGGCGCGCCTCAGTGGATGGCGCAGAAGTTCATTCGTCCGCGGCATGACCAAACAGTCATGCCGATCAGGCATGTAACCACGTTGACGGCAGGACTGAAAGAAATCGATCCCGTGATGTTGCTGTACATGATCACCGCCATCGCCCAGGTTCCGCATTTGCTTACCTCGGAAATGCGGTACGCGCATGGAATCAATGCAATGCGCAAAAAGGCAAAATTTCTGACAGGCCCACGGCCATTGCCGGCCCTCGCCAGGCTGCACTCCCGCGCGTAATCGGATGCTATGAACCGCCCCGGATTTTGAGGAGCCCCCCTTGAGAGAATGGAACTCCTCAAAACCCGGGGCGGTTCAGCGGGCGAGAAGCAGTAAGCAGGGCCCTACCCTGAATCGCTACAGCGCAACAATTCTAGTGGCGGCGAATGCCACTACCCAATGCGTGAGAATCGCCGCCACCAACGCCACAACTAGCAGGCCGGTTCTCTCAACGCGCGTGCTCAGCATAAACCCCAACACGCCAAACAGAACCGGTGGAACGGGTATCAACAGAATCAAGCCAAACAGCATCCGTGCATCAGCAGGGCACACGTCTATTCCAACGCATGTTCCAGGCCGTGGCGTGCATAGCCGCAGGAACGCGTCACAGAGGTACGCATCAATGACGGAAGATCCGACGACACTAGCCAAGCCGACGCCGGCGAATGCGGCCGTCACGACGAAGCGCCACCTGCTCACTTGATTCCCCAAAAGAGTATCTCCGTCGATCGACCGAGGTCCGACCATCCATGATGCGTGCCCGGAAGGAACGCATCCAAATGTCGACGGGCTGTTTGCCTTCCTGCATACGCTTTCCCCCAGGATGGGTCATGTGCGCAAATGCGCCTACCCCATTTGGACGTACTGCATTACTGAGATCAATGAGACTGGTCCGAATCTGTGCTGAGAAATTTCTTCGTCTGTGCTGCACGTTTCCTACATGGGATCTGAGAGCAGTTACCGACCGCCCCGACACAAAGCGCCACTCGACAATCGCGCGCTATACTCTCTCGTCGCTGCAACCACAGCGACCGGGATTGGAAGCCCGAACGAAGGCGGACCGCGCCACCGCCTGGCGTTTTCATTGACAGGAGACCGCGCCATGCGCCTCTTTGCATTCGACCATTCCGGCTTCCCACCCGCATGCTCAGCGTTACCCCTTTCCATCACCGTCCTCCGCAAAGCGCGAGCAAAGCACAAGGAGGCGCCCAATGAATAACCCCCGCCAGCACACCCGCCACGGCCTCACCGCCGAATACCGCAATGCGGACATCCACCTGAGCTCGCGGGTACTCTGCGAAACCCCGCTGAGCCTGGCCGTCGAGAAATCGGCCCAGCTCTGTGCCCTACTCTTCCTGGCCAGTGACAATGCGGAATCCGGCGTCTTTGGCGACCTGAACCCGGAGATCCAGAACCGGGTGCTGTCGCTGGCCGCCGGGCTGGCGCACGAGACGCTGGTGCTGAGCGAGCTGGCCACGCAGTGCGAGGCTAACGCGCAAGTGGCGTAGTGCGATGTAGTGCGATGAGGGCTGGCCTGCGGGCCGGCCCCACACCTCGACGAGCACGATAGAACACATCCGCCCGCACGGATTCCGCCTTGCAGCCGCTGGCGCTTTCGGGCGGCGGCTGCGCCGCATGGGCGCGGGCATATACAATAGCGGTCTTCGCCGCCGCCGCGGCTCGCATCCCGCATTTACCGCCATCGGCCGCCCGGCCAGGCCCTGCATTCGCGCCATGTCCCTGATTCTGCAAAGTCCCGCCCCGCTGTCCGCCAACGATATCGACGCCGTCCGCGCCATCGCCCAGGCTCCCACGCTTGCGCCGCGCGCCGAGACCGTGGCAGCCGCCGATGCCTGCGCCGCGCTGACGCCCGCCCTGCGTGAAGCGCTGGATGCCTACTGCGGCCCGCGCAGCATCGACTGGGCCATCGTGCCCGCCGGCCGCAAGCTCTCGGACTTCAAGCTGGTGGCGATGGATATGGACTCCACGCTGATCACCATCGAGTGCATCGACGAGATCGCAGACTTCTGCGGCCTCAAGGCGGAGGTCTCGGCGATTACCGAGGCCGCCATGCGTGGCGAGATCACTGATTTCAACGAGAGCCTGCGCCGCCGCGTGGCCCTGCTCAAGGGGCTGGACGCCAGTGTGCTGGACCGCGTGTATGAAGAGCGCCTGCGCCTGTCGCCCGGCGCGGAAACCATGCTGCGGACCGTGCAGGCCCTGGGCATGCGCACCCTGCTGGTTTCGGGCGGTTTCGTGCATTTCACCGATAAACTCAAGCCCCGCCTGAAGCTCGACGTGACCCGCGCCAATACGCTGGAGATCGTCGATGGCAAGCTCACGGGCCAGGTGCTGGGCGAGATCGTCAATGCCGACGTCAAGGCCCGCACGGTGCAGGAAGTGTGTGCGCAGATCGGCGCGGACCCGTCCCAGGCCATCGTCATGGGCGATGGCTCCAACGACCTGAAGATGATGGCCGTGGCCGGACTGTCGGTGGCCTTCCGGGCCAAGCCGGTGGTGCGTGCGCAGGCCAGCGTGGCGTTCAACCACGTTGGGCTGGATGGCTTGCTGCAACTGTTTGCGCACTGACGCCCGGCCGAAAAGAGCCGCCCCGGACACCGTCCGGGGCGGCTCTTTTCCTGTCATGCCACCAGCTGCGACTCCATCGCGCCACGCAGGTCGGCGATCAGGTCGCGGGTGTCTTCCAACCCGATATAGAGGCGCACCAGCTCGCCTGTGTTCTCCCAGCCAACGGGCGGCCAGCTGCCTTGGGGCCGCATGGTCTGGACGTGGTACGGCAACGCCAGGCTATGCGCGCCGCCCCAGGACCAGCCGATCGCGAACAGGCGCAGGGCCTCGACAAAGGCATCGACCTGGGCACGCGTGTAGCGTGCGTGCAGCACAATCGAGAACAGGCCGGTGGCGCCGCTGAAATCGCGCCGCCAGAAGTCGTGGCCGGGGCAGTCCGGCAGCGCCGGGTGCAAGACCTTGACCACTTCCGGGCGCTGGGTCAGCCACTCGGCCACTTCGCGCGCGGCGCGGTCGTGCGCCGCCAGCCTGACCGGCATGCTCGGCAGCGAGCGCAGCACCAGGTAGCAATCGTCTGCCGACACGCCCCAGCCCATCAGCATGCGGGCGCGCTTGATGCGGTCATGGAGTTTGTCGTCGGTGCTCAGCACGGCGCCCATCAGTACATCGCTGCCGCCCGACTGGTACTTGGTGAGCGCCTGCACCGAGATGTCGATGCCCTTGTCGAACGGCCGGAAATACACGCCGGCGGACCAGGTGTTATCGATGGCGGTGAGCACCCCGCGCGCCTTTGCCGCGGCCACGATGGCCTCGGTGTCGGGGATTTCCATCGTCACCGAGCCTGGCGACTCCATCCAGATCAAGCGGGTGTTGGAGCGGATCAGCCCGGCAATGCCTGCGCCGATCATGGGGTCGTAGTACCGGACGGAGACGCCGAAGTCCCGTGCCAGCCATTCGCCGTGCTCGCGGTTGGGGCCGTAGACGTTATCCGGGACGAGCACGTCGTCGCCCGACTTGACCAAGGCGAAGTAGACCTGCGAGATCGCAGCCAGCCCTGACGGCAGCAGCAGCGCATGGCGCGCGCCTTCGATCAGCGCGAGGTGCTGGCACAGCGCCTCGCTGGTGGGCGTAGCATGCAGGCCATAGCGCCAGTAGGTGGTGGCACCGTCGCCATGCGCGCGCAGCTCCGCCAGGTTGCGGAACACCACAGTGGAGCCACGATGGGTAGCTTGGGAAAACGAGGCGAAGCCCGGCGCGATATCCAGCTCTGGCTGGACGGCCACGGTCGCCAGATAGGCGGGTTGGGAAGCGGGCTGCTCGGGTGGCTGGCGGTCGGACACGGCGATTCCTTGTCTGGCGATAACTCAATGAACGTTTGAGCTTACCAGCATTCGGGTGCGCGTTGGCCTACCTGGCGGGCCTGCCCCTGTCCACCTCGGCTTGGGCGCTACCGGCCGGAGATCGAGGACTTCGGTGCGGGCGGGGCGTAGGTAATGCCGCTGTTGGGGGTCATGTCGAAGGGCGGGATCACCAGCACGCCCAGTGGCCGGATCATGAAGGGGAGCACGATGGCCGGATTGACCGGGTCGGTCCAGTTGCCGTGCACGATGCCGGCACCGTCGATGCTGCCTTCCCAGTTGCCCGTGACGTGCGTGCCGTCATTGGACTCCTCCATCAGGAAAGCGCCGTTCTCGAATTCGCCGGCCAGCAAGCGCACGCCGCCAGCATGGCCAACACTGTACTCACCGCGCACGCTGTCGCGCTCGTCGGGCTTGGGGCCCAGGCGCAGGCGCACCGGCTGGTCGCCGAGCGTGCCCACGTAGACCGGCAGCGAAGCGTACTCCGGCCGCGGCGCGAGCGCCTTGGGCACGGACCCGGTTGAAAGCTGCGCGCCGCGCCGCGACTCGCCCTCGCGGATGGCCTGGTTGATCCCGAAACCCTGTACCTGGCTGGCATCGCTGGCGGCATTGGCGGTGCCGGGCGTGCCCGTGGACAGCTCGGTACCGCCGGCGGCCAGTGCGGCGCCAGCCAGCGTTGCCGCGGCCAGCCCGGCTGCCAGGGACAGGGACAGGGAAACGGGAAGTGACAAGGACATGGATAAAGGCAGGGACAGAGTCGCTACGCGCCGCAAGGCAGCCTCAGGTTCAGAGTCGTTCGAAAATCGCCGCGATGCCCTGGCCACCGCCAATGCACATGGTCACCAGTGCATAGCGGCCTTGCACGCGTTGCAGCTCGTACAGGGCCTTGACGGTGATCAGCGCGCCGGTGGCGCCGATCGGGTGGCCCAGGGAGATGCCCGAGCCGTTCGGGTTGACCTTGGCCGGATCGAGACCGAGCGCCTTGGTGACCGCGCAGGCTTGCGCGGCAAAGGCTTCATTGGCTTCGATCACGTCGAGGTCTGCCACGGTCAGGCCAGCGCGTTCCAGCGCCTTCTTCGTGGCCGGCACGGGGCCGATGCCCATGGTCTTGGGATCGACGCCGGCATGCGCATAGGAGACCAGGCGCGCCATCGGCTTGAGGCCGCGCTTCTCAGCCTCGGCACGCTCCATCAGCACCACGGCGGCGGCGGCATCGTTCAAGCCCGAGGCGTTGCCCGCGGTGACCGTGCCGTTCTCCTTGACGAAGACCGGCTTGAGCTTGGTCATGTCTTCCATGACCGCGTCGTGGCGCACGTGCTCATCGGTGTCGAAGGTCACGTCGCCCTTGCGGCCCTTCAGCGTGACCGGCAGGATCTGGTCCTTGAAGTGGCCGGCGCGGATCGCCGCCGATGCGCGCCGGTGCGACTCCAGCGCGGCTTCGTCCTGCTGGACGCGGGAGATGTCGTACTCCTTGGCCACATTCTCGGCGGTGACGCCCATGTGGATGCCGTGGAACGGGTCGTGCAGCGCACCCAGCATCATGTCGAGCATCTTGGCGTCGCCCATGCGCGCGCCCCAGCGGGCCGACTGCGCCAGGTACGGTGCGCGGCTCATGCTCTCCGCGCCGCCGCCGATGGCCACATCGGCATCGCCCAGCAGGATGGTCTGCGCGGCGCTGACGATGGCCTGCAGGCCCGAGCCGCACAGGCGGTTGACGGTCAGGGCCGGCGCGTCGATGGTGACGCCGCCCTCCACTGCCGCCACCCGGCCAAGGTACATGTCCCGGGGCTCGGTCTGGATGACGTTGCCGAACACCACATGGCCGACGTCGTCGCCGCTGACCTGCGCGCGGGCGAGCGCTTCGCGCACCACCATGGCGCCCATCTGGGTCGGGGAAAGATCCTTCAGGCTGCCGCCAAAGGTACCGATCGCGGTCCGGACGCCGCTTACCACCACCACTTCACGTGTCATTTTGTGTCTCCTGGGCTGATGTTGCAGCGCACAGTATAGCGGCGCGTTCGCCAAAACGAACGATCGTACTTTTACCTATCCGGACCGATGGCTGCCACCAGCCTCAGACTTCGCCCCACAAGTCGTGGCCATCCGCGCCGGTGATCTTCACCGAGACGAATTCGCCAACCTTGTAGCGCGGCGCGCCCTGCGCTGGCGGGTCGATATAGACCAGGCCGTCGATCTCCGGCGCATCGGCCGACGAGCGGCCAATGCCGCCGTCCTGGTTGATCTCGTCGACCAGCACGCGCAGGGTCTGGCCGACCTTGCGCTGCAGGCGCCGGGCGGACACTTCCTCGGCCACTTCCATGAAGCGCGCGCGGCGCTCTTCGCGGACTTCGTCGGGCAAGGCGCCCGGCAGGTCGTTGGCCGTGGCGCCGTCCACCGGCGAATAGGCGAAGCAGCCCACGCGGTCCAGTTCCGCTTCGGCGATGAAGTCCAGCAGCGTCTGGAACTCTTCCTCGGTCTCGCCGGGGAAGCCCGCGATAAAGGTGCTGCGGATAGTCAGCTCGGGGCAGATCTTGCGCCAGGCCCGGATGCGGTCCATGGTCTTCTCGGCGTTGGCCGGGCGCTTCATGCGCTTGAGCACGTCCGGGTGGGCGTGCTGCAGCGGCACGTCCAGGTAAGGCAGCACGTGCCCTTGCGACATCAGCGGAATGATCTCGTCGACGTGCGGGTACGGGTACACGTAGTGCAGGCGCACCCAGGCGCCGTACTTGGCAGCCAGCTCACCCAGCGCGCCGACCAGTTCGGTCATGCGCGTCTTGAGCGGGCGGCCGTCCCAGAAACCGGTGCGGTACTTCACGTCCACGCCGTAGGCGCTGGTATCTTGCGAGATCACCAGCAGTTCCTTGACGCCCGACTTGAACAGGTTCTCGGCCTCCAGCATGACTTCCGCCACCGGGCGCGAGACCAGGTCGCCGCGCATCGAGGGGATGATGCAGAACGAGCAACGATGGTTGCAGCCCTCGGAGATCTTCAGGTAGGCGTAATGCTTGGGCGTGAGCTTGATGCCGGCCGCCGGCACCAGGTCCATGAACGGGTCATGCGGCTTGGGCAGGTGCGTGTGCACGGCCTGCATCACCTCGCCCAGCGCGTGCGGGCCGGTCACGGCCAGCACCTTCGGGTGCACCGACGTGATGATGTCCTCACCTGCTGCGTTTTTCTTGGCGCCCAGGCAACCGGTGACGATCACCTTGCCGTTCTCGGCCAGTGCCTCGCCGATCGCATCCAGGCTTTCCTGCACGGCTTCGTCGATAAAACCGCAGGTATTGACGACCACCAGGTCGGCGCCGTCATAGGTGCCGCTGATGGCATAGCCCTCGGCGCGCAACTGGGTAATTATCTGCTCGGAATCCACAAGTGCCTTTGGACATCCAAGGCTTACGAATCCCACATTTGGAATATGGTCTTTCTTGATCGTTGATTCTGAAGGGTTTTTCACGGTTACTTCCAAATGTGGGGCGAGCAGGGCGGGACATGGCCGCCCGGCGGTTCAAAGCCAATCGCGCATTTTAACCGCTCGCGGGAGTTTGCCGGGGACTCATGGCAGACATGAACATGGCAGCCCGTTTGCGGCTTCAGGCTGTCGCGCGGGGCAATGCCACCTGCGAGGTCCGTCTAGCGGTCCATGGCAAAACGCTATGCGCAACGATAACGCGCGCCCCCCTTGCCCTCTCATCGACGTCCACGTCGGAAGCCAACCTGCCCCCGTTCTTCCTGGCACCTGGGCAGTGGCGTGAAGGTGTAACATAGGTCACATTTCCCCATCGGGCGGCGTGGGCTTGGCGTTTAGCAACGCCTATGACTTGATCCGCAACGCCGAAGTGTCACGGTGGGCGTCGTCCTCCAGCATGGCAAGCGCGCCGACGATACCTGCGCATGCTGCTGATCCACGATGCCAGCGCAGTCCTGTTCCGGGCCAAGGACAAAGGGGCCTGTTGCGACCCGCTGGCGCGCCGGCAACTGCCGCCAATGCGGGAGAGCCGTTTCCGCTGTCCAAGACCAAGCAGAAGGAAATCAGCCTCAAGCTCGATCTTGATGCCTGGCTTGACCAGCACAACAACCAGCGAGAGCATCAGGGGCGATTGCGCTACGGCAAAACGCCCATGCGCACCTTCCTTGACTCGCTGGAACTCGCCAAGGAGAAATTGATCTCGCATTGAGTTGCGCTTCTCAATTCGACAGCCCGGCTACCTGTCAGATCGAGTCCCAGCCAATACACATCAGTGCCGACAACTTTGGCCCTGGGCGCACCGCGTACCTTCATGCTCTCGGCCACGATGGACTTATGAACGAAGCGCGCGCAGACATCCACTCTTAGCACCCAGCCATGAAACAACATGATTTCTACCAACAAACCCGGGGCGCCCCCGCCCATCCGAGCCTGCTGCAGGCGCTGGAGCACTGGACGGGAGAGCCTGGACTGGCGCTGGACCTGGGCTGCGGCGCCGGCCGTGACAGCCTTGAGTTGCTGCGGCGTGGCTGGCGAGTGCAGGCAATTGATGTGGAAGCGCGGGCCCTGGCCGCTCTCGAGGCGCAGGTCTGCGTTGCCGATCGCCCACGACTGCACACCGTGCAAGCGCGCTTCGACGACCTTCACCTGCCCACCGCCCAGTTGATTAACGCCAGTTTCGCCTTGCCCTTCTGCGCCCCGCCGGCCTTCCCGGGCCTGTGGCAGCGCATTGAGAACGCTCTCGATCAGGGCGGTCTTTTCGCCGGCCACCTGTTTGGCGAACGTGACCCATGGCGCGAGCGAGGCCTGTTGGTCCATACCCGCGAAGAAGCCGAGCGACTGCTGCGCGGCTGGCAGGTCCTCAGCCTCGACGAACATGAGTGGGATGGACGCACCGCGCTTGGCAGGGCCAAGCACTGGCATTTGCTGGCCTTCGTTGCGCGCCGCTGAAAGGCGCCTCGAACGCGACGCCGACCAGCGAGTCATCGGCAACCAATGCTACGCCTGAACCCGCCCGATGGAGCCGCTATCGGCACACCAATGCGACCACGTAGACGGCAGGCCTGCTCCCCCGGATTGGAGAACGTGCAGGAAGCCGGGAGGCCTAGCTGCAGGCAATCCCCCATGTTCAGCCTATGTGTGTCCTCCCCTTCCTCGAACTCCAGCATGCCGCCATTGCGCGGGGCGTGCATCCAGTTTAGGGGTCTTGCCAGAACGTTTGCTCCTCGTGGCGGCTGAGCCGCTCGCCCGTCTGCTCCGCCAGCGCCCGCGCCTATTGCAACGAGGGTGATGTCCCCGGCATGCCCGCCAGGGCGCTCTCGATCACCGCCTGGATCGCAGGCGCATCATGCAGGCGCCGGATCGCCGCATGCAGTTCGGCAGCCTGCGGCCAGGTCCGTTTCAGGTAGCTGAGCCACAGCTTGACGCGCCCGTGCTCATGAAGGCATTCAGCTTTAGCCTGCAGTTTCTTCAGGTAGTCGGCGATATGACGGAGCACTGCCGGCCATTCCTCGCCGGATGCCGACCTGTCCATCAGCCCGCGTATGCGCAAGGCCAGGAACGGATCGGACACGGCGCCCCGCCCGATCATTACGTCGGCACAGCCGCTGACGGCCCGGCATCGCTCCCAGTCGGCTACCGTCCAGACTTCGCCGTTGGCAACAACGGGCACGTCCACAGCGGCGTCGATCCGCGCGATCCACTCCCAGTGCGCGGGAGGCCGGTAGCCATGATCGCGCGTCCTGGCATGCACGACGAGCGAGGCTGCGCCGCCTTCCGCCAGCGCCGTGGCGCAGTCGATCGCCAGCGCGGTATCGGACACGCCGAGCCGCATTTTGGCTGTCACGGCGATGTTCGCGGGCACAGCGGCGCGAACGGACAACACGATGCGGTTCAGCAGTTCCGGGTCCGCCAGCAGCATGGCCCCGCCGCCGTGCCGGTTGACGACTTTGGCGGGACAGCCGAAATTCAGGTCGATGCCATGCGGCGACACGGTAGCTGCCTGGGCCGCATTGACCGCCAGCCATTCAGGATCGCTCCCGAGCAGCTGGATCACCATCGGCGTGCCGCCTGGGGTATGGCCGCCGTGGAGGATTTCGGGTGTGTCCCGCTCGTAGACGCGCTCGGGAAGCAAAGAGCCCGTCACCCTGACGAACTCGGATACACAGCCATCGTATCCTCCCGAGCCGGTCAGCACGTCGCGCAGCACATAATCAGCAAGCCCCTCCATGGGGGCAAGAAACAGCCGGCTCATACGAAAGGTGGCGTCGATGCGGGAAAACGAGAAAACGCCAAACCCACCATGGGAACGGGCGTGGCCTCGGCGGCGAGCGCCTGGCGAATGTCTTGGATTGCGGAGGGCATTGGGATTCGCGCTGTGCAGGCGAGTCCGCTGTATGAATCGCCACATTTGACAGGGGTAGCGGCCGCGGTGATTCCGCGCGTTACCCGAATGTGCGTGATTTTAACCGATCGCCCCGATCGGCGAAGGAAGGTCATGCGTGCGCCGGGAATTCGCCTCCACGCCAGCCCGGCAAGAACGCCGGCGCCGCGAGGGTTCCATGCGTTCCCGGGCGATTGGGAACGCGCAACAGGCCGGCGCGGCGTGCGCCGGCTCTACTTCTTGTCCGGCTGATTGAACGGGAACGTGCCAAACATGTTCTTGGCCTGGCTTTGCATCTGCTCCTGCATCTGCACGAACAGGTTCTTGCTCTGCTCGATGTAGTTGCTCATCATTCCTTGCATCATCGGGCCCTGCATGTTCATGAACTGGGACCACATATCGGGGCTGAACGGCTCGCCCGAGTACAGGCCCTTGGAGTTCTCGGCCAGCTTGCTCTGGATGTCGATGAAGGCCTGGATGTTCTTTTCCAGGTAGGTGCCCATCATGCCCTGCATCGCATGGCCGTAGTAGCGGATGATCTGCGACAGCATGGAGCTTGAGAACATCGGCACGCCGCCCGTCTCTTCTTCGAGAATGATCTGCAGGAGGATGCTGCGCGTGAGCTCGTCGCCGGACTTGGCGTCGATCACCTTGAAGTCTTCGGTATCCATCACGAGCTGCTTGACGTCGGCTAGCGTGATGTAGGTGCTGGTCTGCGTGTCGTAGAGCCGGCGGTTTGGATACTTCTTGATCAGTCGCTCTGCGCCTTTCTTGGTGGTAGCCATCGTGCTCTATCCTTTTATCGTCGCTGTTGCATGCTGCTGCACCGCATGCTGTGCGGTGCGCAAATAGGGACCGCCAGCGGGGGATACAACGTGTTGACCTGCAACGCATGATCTATTTTGGTGCGGGCTAGCCGCTGCCCTGATTCTATGCCCAACAAGGCACTATTGAAAGCCGGACCCGTTAAGGAAAACCCGCACGGGGCATAGGATTGCGGGGTGTTTGGGGCCCGCAATGCCGGGCCACGCCCGCGCATTGGTGCGGTGCGGCGTGTGCGATGCAATATTGCTGCGGGGTGAGAGGCCTCGCAAGTGGTCGCAGAAATGAAAAAGGCCCTCGGCAGAGGACCTTCCCAAGACAGAAACCGTCCAGGAAAACCAGGGACGGCTTGCCGCTCGTTACCCCATGTGCAGGCCGCCGTTCAGCGAGAAGTCCGCGCCTGTCGAGAAACCCGACTCTTCAGACGCCAGCCACGCGCAGATCGAAGCAATTTCTTCCGGCGCGCCCAGGCGCTTGACCGGAATCGTGCCGACGATCTTGTCCAGCACGTCCTGGCGGATCGACTTGACCATGTCGGTAGCGATATAGCCCGGCGACACCGTGTTCACGGTCACGCCCTTGGTCGCCACTTCCTGCGCCAAAGCCATGGTGAAGCCGTGCAGGCCAGCCTTGGCGGTGGAGTAGTTGGTCTGGCCGAACTGACCCTTCTGGCCGTTGACCGACGAGATGTTGACGATGCGGCCAAAGCCACGATCCGCCATGCCATCGATGACCTGCTTGGTCACGTTGAACAGCGAGGTCAGGTTGGTGTCGATCACGGCATCCCAGTCGGCGCGCGTCATCTTGCGGAACACCACGTCGCGCGTGATGCCGGCGTTGTTGATCAGGATGTCGACCTCGCCCACTTCGGCCTTGACCTTGTCGAACGCGGCTTTGGTCGAATCCCAGTCGGCAACATTGCCTTCCGAGGCGACAAAATCGAAGCCCAGGGCCTTCTGCTGCTCGAGCCATTTTTCGCGGCGCGGCGAGTTGGGGCCGCAACCGGCCACGACCTTGTAGCCATCCTTGGCCAGACGCTGGCAGATGGCCGTTCCAATGCCACCCATGCCACCGGTTACGTATGCAATGCGCTGAGTCATATCTACTCCTTGATGGCTAGTTCTTATTGACGCCGGCGGTGGGAAGCCCCCCCTCGCCGGCACACCCCTCAGACCGGCCTGCGCGCTTGTTGACTGCGGCAAGCCCGGCAAATCGTCACTTGCGTTCCACAGCCAGCGCCACACCCATGCCGCCGCCGATGCACAGCGAAGCCAGGCCCTTGTGGGCGTCGCGGCGCTTCATTTCGTGCAGCAGCGTGACCAGGATGCGGCAGCCCGACGCGCCGATCGGGTGGCCAATCGCAATGGCGCCGCCGTTGACGTTGACCTTGGACGTATCCCAGCCCATCTGCTTGTGCACGGCCAGGGCCTGGGCGGCGAAGGCTTCGTTGATTTCCATCAGGTCGAGCTCTTCCACGCTCCAGCCGGCGCGCGACAAGCAGCGCTTGGACGCGGGCACCGGGCCCATGCCCATCACCTTGGGATCGACACCGGCGGTGCCGTAGGCGCGGATCGTGGCCAGCGGGGTCAGGCCGAGTTCCTTGGCCTTGGCTGCCGACATGACCACCACCGCGGCGGCGCCGTCGTTCAGGCCCGAGGCGTTGGCGGCGGTCACGGAACCAGCCTTGTCGAAGGCGGGCTTGAGACCAGCCAGCGCGTCTTGCGTGACGCCGTGGCGCACGAACTCATCGGTGGCGAACATCACCGGGTCACCCTTGCGCTGGGGAATCGGCACCGGCACGATTTCTTCATCGAACTTGCCGGCCTTCTGCGCGGCTTCCGCCTTGTTCTGCGAACCGGCCGCGAACGCGTCCTGGGCTTCGCGCGTGATGCCGTATTCCTTGGCCACGTTCTCGGCGGTGACGCCCATGTGGTACTGGTTGTAGACGTCCCACAGGCCGTCCACGATCATGCTGTCGATCAGCTTGGCGTCGCCCATGCGGAAGCCATCGCGCGAGCCCGGCAGCACGTGCGGCGCGGCGCTCATGTTTTCCTGGCCACCAGCGACCACGATCTCGGCATCGCCCGCGGCAATCGCGTTGGCGGCCAGCATCACGGCTTTCAGGCCGGAGCCGCAGACCTTGTTGATGGTCATGGCCGGCACCATCACGGGCAGGCCAGCCTTCAGTGCTGCCTGGCGCGCCGGGTTCTGGCCGGAACCGGCCGTCAGCACCTGGCCCATGATCACTTCGCTGACCTGCTCGGGCTTGACGCCGGCACGCTCAAGCGCAGCCTTGATGACGATGGCGCCCAGCTCGGGCGCGGGAATCTTGGCGAGCGAGCCGCCGAACTTGCCCACCGCGGTACGGGCAGCGGATACGATGACAATGTCAGTCATTGGGAGGTCCTCTCGAGTTGGATGCAAATAAGGGGTGAAAGGGGCCGGCCCCGCAGGGCGCCGGCCCGGACAAATCCTATGCCTTCGCCTTGACGTAGCGGCCCGGTGCCGGCTCGATCGCGCGGTAGTCCTTGTTGCCGTAGTCGGTGGGGGCCGCCTTGCGCGCGCCGGCGTGTTTGGCCAGCCAGGCCGCCCAGTCCGGCCACCAGCTGCCGGCATGCTCGGCGGCGCCGTCGAACCACTCCTGCGCCGAAGCCGGGAGCTTGTCGTTGGTCCAGTGGCTGCGCTTCTTCTTGGCCGGCGGGTTGATCACGCCGGCGATATGGCCCGACGCGCCCAGCACAAAGCGCAGCTTGTTCTTGAGCAACGCGGTGGAAGCATAGGCCGACATCCAGGGCACGATGTGGTCTTCACGCGAGCCATAGATGTAAGTTGGCACGTCGATGCTGCCCAGGTCCACCGGCGCGTTGCACACGGTCAGCTTGCCCGGCACCTTGAGCTCGTTCTGCAGGTAGGTATGGCGCAGGTACCAGCAATACCAGGGGCCCGGCAGATTGGTGGCGTCGCCGTTCCAGAACAGCAGGTCGAACGGGACCGGCGTATTGCCCTTCAGGTAGTTGTCGACGACATAGTTCCAGACCAGGTCATTGGGACGCAGGAACGAGAACGTGTTGGCCAGTTCCACGCCGCGCAGCAGCGCGCAGGGTGTGCCCGCCGCACCACCCAGGGTGTTTTCGCGCAGCTTGACGTGGGCTTCGTCGACGAACACATCGAGCACGCCGGTATCGGCAAAATCGAGCAGCGTGGTCAGCAGCGTCAGGCTGGCGGCGGGATGCTCGCCGCGCTTGGCCAGCACCGCCAGCGCAGTGGAGACGATGGTGCCGCCCACGCAGAAGCCCAGCACGTTGATCTGGTCCTGGCCGCTGATCTCGCGCGTGACTTCGATGGCGCGGATGGCGGCATGTTCGATGTAGTCGTCCCAGCTGAGCTCGGCCATCGAAGCGTCCGGATTGCGCCAGGAAACCATGTAGACGGTATGGCCCTGCTCCACCATGTAGTTCACCAGCGAGGTCTGCGGCTGCAGGTCGAGGATGTAGTACTTGTTGATGCAAGGCGGCACCAGCAGCAGCGGGCGCGCAAACACCTTGTCGGTGGCGGGCTTGTACTGCAGCAACTGGAAGTAGGCGTTCTCATAGACCACCGCGCCTTCGGTCACGGCCACGTTGCGGCCCACCTCGAAGGCGGATTCGTCGGTCTGCGAGATCTTGCCGCGGCCAAGGTCGTCGAGCATGTTGCGCACACCGGCCCGCAGCGATTCGCCGCCGGAGTCGATCAGCTTTTTCTGCGCTTCCGGATTGGTGGCGAGGAAGTTGGCCGGCGACATGGCGTCGACCCATTGCGAGATCGCAAAACGGATGCGCTGGCGGGTCTTGGCATCGGCCTCGACCGCGCCCGCCAGCTCATTCATGGCACGCGCATTGATCAGGTAAAAAGCGGCGGCGTAGTGAAACGCCGCGCTGCTGCGCCAGGCATCGCCGGAAAAGCGACGATCGGCCAGGGCCGTGGCGGGATTGGCACCGCCCTCGGCCATGCTTCGCCAGAGCGCGGTGAAGTCCTTCATGTAGCGTTGCTGGATGTCGGCCAGTTGATCGGGCGCGATTTTCACGCCCGCCATGGCGGAACCCTTCAATGCCTCGAAACCGGGAATAAATGGCATGCCAGGCATGCCCTGCTGGGTCGTCGCACCGTTAGCCTGTGCCTGACGGGACCATTCCAGCCATGTCGCTGGATCAAATGGCCCCGAAGCAAATGAAAACGGTTGGGACTTGTCTTCCTTGGTGGAAGCTGTCGCACCTTTGCCGGTTGCCATGTTCTTTCGTCTCTCTGCCGTCACTTATTTGAAAGCTGGCTGGGCGGCGTACCACCACCGCGGGGCTCTCCCCCGCCGCCAGCCTCGGAACCGGCCCCGTGCTGACGCCCTCGGCTGGTGACGTCATGCGGTATGCTTGCCGGACACGCCGCGCCGCGGACCTGAACGTCCCGGCGGAGCCTGCGAATGCCTGCCAGCACACAGCCTTGCAGTGCATTCGAGGCCATTGTTGCCTTGCAATGTTATGCCTGTCAATGCGGAAAGATGCGTGGACCGGCGCTAACGGCAAAATGCGCTCAGCGCGAACCTGCGAGCCTCACTCCGGCGCCACTCCGGCCACGGGGCCAGCTTGCCAGAGAAGGATGACTTTCTGATGTACATCGTTGCAATCGGTTGGCTGTATGTGGTCCTGATGATGGCCATTACCGAACATACCGTGATCGCGGGACTGGCCACATTCGTCTTTTACGGCCTGTTCCCGGTGGCGATCCTGGTGTACATCATGGGCACCCCGGGGCGCCTGCGCCGGCGCAAGGCAGAGGAAGCGAGGCAGGCGAAGAGCGCGCAAGCGCCCTCCGGATCCGTGGCACCCGCAGAATCCGCGGGGCCGGAACAGCCGCCTGCCCGGGATTGACGCCGGGAACGTTTCAGGCGGCCAGCCAGACCAGGCTGGCCATGCGCCCCGTGACGCCGTCGCGCCGATAGGAGTAGAAGCGCTGCGCATCGCCAACGGTGCAGGCGTCGCCGCCGTACACCGCTGTGCAGCCGGCGCGGGCCAGGCGGATGCGGGCCAGCGCGTAGATATCGGCGAAGTACTTGCCGCCTGCGCCGGCACGGAAGGCAAGGTCCACCTGGGCCGTCTCGTCAGGCCGCGCCTGAGCCAGGAACGCCTGCCGGACTTCGGCGCCCACCTCGAAGGCATCCGGGCCGATGGCCGGCCCGAGCCAGGCCAGCCATTGCGCCTGCGCGCCAGCTTGCTTGCCAACCTGCTTGCCCATATGCGCCAGGGTTGCCTCGATCACGCCGCCACACAGCCCGCGCCAGCCGGCGTGCGCGGCGCCAACCACCGTGCCGGCACGGTCGCACAGCAGCACGGGCAGGCAGTCGGCGGTCATCACGGCGCAGACCCGGCCAGCGGTCGTGGCAATGCTGGCGTCCGCCTGTGGAACCACGCCATCGGCGGCAAACTGGTCCTCGGTGGCGATCGCGCAGCCATGCACCTGCTCCAGCCAGCCTGGCACGGCTGGCAGCCACGCGTCCAGCCGTGAGCGGTTGGCCGCGACCGCGGCGGCTTCGTCGCCCACATGGGTGCCAAGGTTCAGCCCGCCCGGGCTGCCGTCAACCAGGCCGTAGGGAGCCTCGCTGACGCCGCCCTGGCGGGTGGTGGACAACGCGCGCACCCGCGCCGGAGCCGGCCAGTCGGGAACTAGCCAAGGCGCCTCAGTCGTCATCGCCGTATTCCCATGCGCCGTCCTCGCCTTCGGTCCAGCCGTCGTCCTCGTCTTCGTCGCCGGCACGGTCAAAGTCGAGCGCTTCGATCAGCGCCTGCAAGTCATCGGGCGGCTGCGCTTCCCAGGATACGAGCTTGCCGGTGGCCGGATGCACCAGCCCAAGCCGGAAGGCGTGCAGCGCCTGGCGCGTCAGCGGCACCGGCAGCGGTGCCTTGATGGCCGGACGCTGGCCGCGCTGGGTGGCGGCGCGGTGATAGACCGGGTCGCCCACCATCGGATGGCCGATCGACTCGAAGTGGACGCGAATCTGGTGGGTGCGGCCGGTTTCGAGCTGGCACATCACCATGGAGACATGGCCGCGCCCGAGCGGCACCGTGCCAAGGGTACGAAAATGGGTGCGCGAGGGCTTGCCGCTATTGGTGAGCACGATCGCCATGCGGATCCGCTCGCGCGGATCGCGGCCGATCGGCGCATCAATGGTGCCGGACTCGGGCGTCACGCCCCACACCAGCGCCAGGTAGCTTCGCTTGACGGTACGCGCCTGCAGCTGGCGCACCAAGTCGGTCTGGGCAGTCAGCGTGCGGGCCACCACCATCAGCCCCGATGTTTCCTTGTCGAGCCGGTGGACGATGCCCGCGCGCGGCAGGCTTGCGGCCTCCGGGTAGCGGTGCAGCAGGCCGTTTAGCACCGTGCCGCCCCAGTTGCCGGCGGCAGGATGCACCACCAGGCCGGCGGGCTTGTCGATGACCAGCAGCGTGGCGTCCTCGTACACGACGTTGAGCGGCACGTCTTCGGCCACGAAGGCGCGCGATTCTGCCGCCGCCTGCGGACGGACCACGACGCGCTCGCCCATCTGCACGGAGGACTTGGAGCGGCGCACCTCGCCGTCGACCAGCACCGCCCCGTTCTCGATCCATTGCTGCAGGCGGCTGCGCGAGAAGCCGCTGAGGTGGCGTGCCAACAACTTGTCGAGGCGCTCGCCGTGTGATGCACCATCAACTTCGATCTCTACCGGCTGCATTTCCAATTCGATTGGAGATGCCTCCGCTCCTGCCTCCAGGCCGCCTAGCGCGGCCACATCGGTCAGGTCTTCCAGGTCCTCCACCTCGTTCAAGATGTCGGTTGAATCGGCAGCTTGCTGCTCGATGCCCTTGGCGGCGGTTTCCGACAAGGGGCTTGGGCTATAATGCTTGACGCTATTTTTCATCCGGGATACGTTGCCCATGCAATTGATGAGCATGAAGCGCGCCAGCTGGCGCGCAAGAATTGGAGCGATTCTGCTCGCAGGCGGCTGCGTCATGCTATCGGCGTGCGGCCTGCTGTCGGATCAACCAGACGAAACTGCCGGCTGGTCGGCTAACAAATTATATTCGGAAGCCAAGGACGCACTAGATTCCGGCGACTTTCCCCGAGCTGTGAAGCTGTACGAGAAGCTTGAGGGACGTTATCCCTTCGGCCGTTTCGCCCAGCAGGCACAGATCGATACCGCCTACGCCAACTACAAGGACGGCGAAACCGCCGCCGCGCTTGCCTCGGTCGACCGCTTCATCCAGTTGCATCCGAATCACCCGAACGTGGATTATGCCTATTACCTGAAGGGCCTGATCAACTTCAATGACAATTTGGGCTGGCTTGGCCGTTTTTCCGGTCAGGACCTGAGCGAGCGCGACCCCAAGGCCGCGCGCGCTGCTTATGACGCCTTCAACACGCTGGTCACGCGCTTCCCGGACAGCAAGTACACGACGGATGCTGCCGCGCGCATGCAATACATCGTGAACTCGCTGGCCCAGCACGAGGTCCATGCGGCACGTTACTACTACCGCCGTGGCGCCTACCTGGCCGCCGCAAACCGGGCCCAGCAGGCGCTCAAGGACTATGACGGCGCGCCGGCCAACGAGGAAGCGCTGTACATCATGATCCGCTCGTACGATTCGCTGGGCATGAAGGACTTGCGCGACGATACCGCCCGCGTGATGGAAAAGAACTTCCCCAACAGCGATTACATCAAGTACGGGGAACGCCGCAAGGACAAGTCCTGGTGGGAAGTGTTCTGAACGTCAGGCACGGCGCTTGAGTGCGCTGGCAACTGCGCCGGCAACAAAAAACCCGATCGGAAGATCGGGTTTTTTGTTTGTTGGCCAGCCGCCCGCGCCAGGCGGTCAATCGGGCGCGGCTTCCCCTCCTGCGTCGCCAGCCGCCGGCGCGCTTTCGCCATTGCGCAGCGACTCCAGGAAGTGGACCACCGTCTCGGCCTCGCGCGTGCGCTTGAAGGGCGGCAGGCTCTGCCAGATCTGGCGGCCGTAGGGCTTTTCAACCAGCCTGGTATCGCAGATCACCAGCACGCCACGGTCGGATTCCGAGCGGATCAGCCGCCCCGCGCCCTGCTTGAGCGTGATCACGGCATGCGGCAGCTGATGCACGGCGAACGGGCTCAGCCCCTTCCTTTGCAGCACTTCCATGCGCGCCGCCAGCACCGGGTCGTCGGGCGGGGCAAACGGCAGCTTGTCGATGATAACCAGCGAGAGCGCCTCGCCGCGCACGTCGACGCCTTCCCAGAAGCTCTGGCTGCCCACCAGCACCGCATTGCCAAGCTCGCGGAAGCGATCCAGCAATTCGGTACGGCTGGCCTGGCCCTGCACCAGCAAGGGCAGCTCCAGGCCGCGTTCGGCAAAGGCCTCGTACAGCAGGTCGGAGGCGCGCTGCACTGCCCGCAGCGTGGTGCACAGCAGGAAAGCGCGGCCGCCGGCGGCCTCGATCAGCGGCAGCGCGGTCTGCACCACGGCGTCGGTGAACTGCGGCGACTGCGGCGCCGGCAGGTCGCGCGGCACGTAGAGCAAGCCCTGGGTGGCGTAATCGAACGGGCTGGGCAACGTCAGCGACTTGTCCTTGTCCAGGCCAAGCTGAGCCGCATAGTGCGTGAAATTGCCCTTCACAGATAGCGTAGCCGAGGTGAAGATCCAGGCACGCGGGTGCCCTTCGCGCTGGCGGGTGAAGATCGGCGCGATCGACAGGGGCGTGCGGTGCAGCTGCACGGTCTGGGAGAACACCTCGACCCAGCGCACGGTTTCCGGCCCGAGGGCCGTGCTGGCCGGGGCTTTTTCATCACCCTCCACAGCGGCGGGCGGTGGCGCCGCCTTGGCATCGCTGCGCCAGGCGGCAAGGCGTTGGTCGAGCTCCACCGCGCGGCGATGGCACTGCTCCAACGACTCGGCACGTTCAGCCTGGCTTTCCAGCAGGGTCACGAATTCTGCCAGCGCGGTTTCGAGCGCGTCCAGGGTCTCGAAGAATGGCTTGCCGATGCGGGGGTCCGCCTCGATCTGGCTCACCGCCAGGCGGGAATTGTCCCGGGTGAAGGCCAGGCGCAGGTCCCGCGCGGCGCGCTCCAGCGGGGCCGCGATCCGCACCCAGTCGGCGGCGTCCCGCGCGTGCGAGAGGCCCTCGGCCACGGTGTCCCGCGCCAGCTCCAGCAACTGGCTGGTAGACAGGCTCTCGCCGAAGAACAGCGTCGCCGTATCGGGCAACTGGTGCGCTTCGTCGAAGATCACCGTATTGGCAGCTGGCAGCAGCTCGGCCATGCCCGTGTCACGCAGCACCACGTCGGCAAAGAACAGGTGGTGGTTGACTACCACGATGTCCGCCTGCTGTGCTTCCTTGCGAGCGCGCATCACAAAGCACTCTTTGTAGCTCGGGCACTCCGTGCCCATGCAGTTGTCGCGGGTCGAGGTGACCAGCTGCCAGACCGGCGCGTTTTCCGGCACCGAGGCCAGCTCGCCCTTGTCGCCCGACGACGTGACTTTGGCAAAGCGGGCGATCTCGCGCAGCCAGGCGGCATCCTGGCGCGAAGCCAGGCGGCCCTGGATCTCGGCCCGCTCCAGGTGGTAATGGCAGAGGTAGTTGGCCCGCCCCTTGAGCAGCGCCACCGACACCGGCACATTGAGCGCTTTGCGCACCGTGGGGATATCGCGAAGGAAAAGCTGGTCCTGCAGGTTCTTGGTGCCGGTGGAGAGGATCACCTTGCCGCCCCAGAGCATGGCCGGAACCAGGTAGGCGAAGGTCTTGCCCGTGCCCGTGCCGGCCTCGACGATGACCGTGTCTGCGCGTTCGATCGCCCCGGCCACGGCGGCGGCCATCTGCTCTTGCGCCGCGCGCGGGCGATAGCCCTCGATGCCGGTGGCCAGGGTCCCGGTCTCGGCAAAGATGGTGGCCAGTTGGGCGGCGTGTGAAGCCGCCGTACCGGCCGGCCCGGCAGCGCTGGCCGCCGGTGCTTCGGGCGAGTCAGGCGTGTCGGGCATGTCGGACGTAGCGGCGTGATCAGACGGATCTGACGTTACGGTGGCGGCGGGCAGGTCTTCGGAGTCGGGCAAGGCGAGGCTTTCTGGCGAGCCGCTTCAAGAGCGGCCCGGAGCAAGGGGGAATCGGGGAATCAGGCGGGCACGTCCGGCTCGAGCTGAAGCTGTAGCAAGGTAATCGCATCCTTGAGCTTGAGACGGCGCTTTTTCAGTCGGCGCAGTTGCAGCTCATCGTGCGTGGCATCAGCCACCATGCGGTCGATCAGGTAATCGAGATCGCGATGCTCGATCTGCAATTCCATGATCTGTCGCGATAAGGTATTCAGGTTGCGGTCCATGGGCTCCCCCGCTCAAAGCCGGCGCTGGCGCCGGCGGCGCCGGTACGGCAAATGACGTGGGCGCGGCCAGATGCATCGCGCCGACGTCTGGCACCGGCTATTGTCGCCGGTATTGCCCCCGGCTGTGGGCGCGGCGCGCAGCCGCTCAGAAACCGAAGGGGCGTGGCGCGGACGCCTGACCCTGCTGCTCCTTGGCCTTGGCACGACGCTCGTCGACGTCTTTCTGCCGTTGCTCGGCGTCGCGCTGCTTTTGGTCGTAGGCCTTTACATTTTCCTGCCGCTGCCTGGCTTGCTGCGCGCCCTGCTCCTGAGCGGCCTTGACGCGGGCATCGAAGTCGGCCTGCTTCTTGTCGTAGGCCTGGGCATTGGCGGCGCGCTGCGGCGCATCGGCCTCGTGCTGCGCATCGCGCAGTTTCTGCTCCTGCTGCTTGCGCTCGTAGCTTTCGCGGCTGGCGCGCTCGTTGGCGTCGCGGCCGGGTTGCTCCGCTTCGTACTGGGCGCGCTGGATCGCCTGTTGCCGGTCACGCTCGGCCGCCTTGAATGCGCGCTCAGCGTCACCGACCTCAAGCTCGCGCTTGCGCAGCACCTGCAACTCGGCACGCTGCACGTCCTTGGCCTTGTCGATGCAATGCGTGACAAAGAACTTGTTGTAGCAATCGTGCTCGGCCGTGCCATAGCGATAGGTGGTCCAGGCACGCGAGTCGCTGATGGCCTTGCGCTCCGCGGCGAAATCCCGGGGCGGCGTTTGCGCCGCGCCGGCGGCGCCAGGAGGCTGCGCGGCGCCAGGGGCCGCCTGCGCCTGGCCGAGCGTTGGCAGGATCAACGCCGCCAGGCCGGCGGCAAGCACGGCGAGCCGCACCTGCGCGGGCAGGAAGCGGGCCGCGCGGAGCACAGCCGGAATGGCGAGGCGGTCGGGGAACGCGGCCGCAAGGGCGGTCGGATGTGGCTTGACGATCATGCTCGGATTCTAACATCCGCCCTGCCGGTTGCCGTGCTTGTTGCCACGCTTGTTGACATACGGGCAGGCCGGCATCCCGGCGCGGCGCCACCGCCCCCGCGGGCACCCCGGGCCACGCGGGCAGCCCCGCTCCCCAAGCACCCCGCCGCGGGGCGGCAAGCTTGTGGCAAAATGCCCCGCTTTCGACCGACTGTTTTCCTGATGTCCACTCTGCCAGCTTCCGTCATGCAAAAGATCGTGTCGCTCATCGCGGCCGAACTGTCCGTCCAACCCCGCCAGGTGGCGGCGGCCGTAGAACTGCTCGACGAAGGCGCGACCGTGCCGTTCATTGCGCGCTACCGCAAGGAAGTGACCGGCAACCTGGACGACACGCATCTGCGCAATCTGGAAGAACGCCTGCTCTATCTGCGCGAGATGGAAGAGCGCCGCGCCACCATCCTCGCCTCGATCGAGGAACAGGGCAAGCTGACGCCCGAGCTGCGCGCAGCCGTCGAAGGCGCAGAAACCAAGCAGGTCCTGGAAGACCTTTACCTGCCCTACAAACCCAAACGCCGCACCCGCGCCCAGATCGCGCGCGAATGCGGGCTGGAACCGCTGGCGCTGGCGTTGCTGGCCGACCCCACGCTGGACCCGCAGGCGGAGGCTGCCAAGTACGTCAACGGCAACCCCACCGCCGACGGCGGCGTGCCGGACATCAAGGCCGCACTGGATGGCGCGCGCGACATCCTGTCGGAACAGTTTGGCGAAACCGCCGAACTGCTCGGCAAAGTACGCGAGCACCTGTGGAGCCATGGCCTGGTCACCTCCTCGGTGATGGAAGGCAAGGAAGGCGCGGAAGAAGAGAAATTCCGCGATTACTACGAATACAGCGAAACCATCCGCACCATTCCGTCCCACCGCGCGCTGGCGCTGTTCCGCGGCCGCAATGCGGGCGTGCTGATGGTCAAGCTCGGCCTGGGCGAGGAACAGGACGCCATGGTGCCGCACCCGTGCGAAGGCATGATCGCGCGCCATGTCGGCATCCAGAACCAGAACCGCCCTGCCGACAAGTGGCTGGCCGATGTCTGCCGCTGGTGCTGGCGCGTCAAGGTGCAGCCGCACCTGGAAACCGAGCTGCTGACCCAGCTGCGTGAAACCGCGGAAAGCGAAGCCATCAAGGTGTTCGGCCGCAACCTGCACGAACTGCTGTTGGCCGCGCCGGCGGGACCGAAGTCCGTGATGGGCATCGACCCGGGCATCCGCACCGGCTGCAAAGTGGCCGTGGTCGACGCCACCGGCAAGCTGATCGACACCGCCACCATCTACCCGCACGAGCCGCGCCGCGACTGGAACGGCTCGCTCGCCACGCTGGCGCGCATGGCCAAGCAGCACAATGTCATGCTGGTTTCGATCGGCAACGGCACCGCCAGCCGCGAAACCGACAAGCTGGTGCTGGACCTGATGAAGGCCTTGCCCGAAGCCAAGCTGACCAAGATCGTGGTCAGCGAAGCCGGCGCCTCGGTGTACTCGGCATCGGAGCTGGCCGCCAAGGAATTCCCGGACCTCGACGTGTCGATTCGCGGCGCGGTCTCGATCGCGCGGCGCCTGCAGGATCCGCTGGCGGAACTCGTCAAGATCGATCCCAAGTCGATCGGCGTGGGCCAGTACCAGCATGACGTGAACCAGCGCGAGCTGGCCCGCGCGCTGGACGCCGTGGTGGAGGATTGCGTGAACGCCGTGGGGGTGGACGTGAACACCGCCTCGGCCCCGCTGCTGGCCCGCGTGTCCGGCCTGAACACGGTGCTGGCGCGCAATATCGTCGAGTACCGCGATGCCAACGGGGCCTTCCCCAATCGCGCCGCGCTGAAGAAGGTGCCGCGACTGGGTGACAAGACGTTCGAGCAGGCCGCTGGCTTCCTGCGCGTCAACGATGGCGACAATCCGCTGGACCGCTCCTCGGTCCACCCGGAAGCCTACCCGGTGGTCAAGCGGATCCTCGACCAGATCAAGAAGGGCTTGCCGGAAGTGATGGGCAATCGCGAAGCGCTGCGCGGCCTGTCGCCGACATCCTTCACGGACGAGACCTTCGGCCTGCCGACCGTGCGCGACATCCTGTCCGAGCTGGAAAAGCCCGGCCGCGACCCGCGCCCCGAGTTCAAGACCGCCACCTTCCAGGACGGCGTGGAAGACATCAAGCACCTGCAGCCGGGCATGGTGCTCGAAGGCGTGGTCACCAACGTTGCCGCCTTCGGCGCGTTCGTCGATATCGGTGTGCATCAGGACGGACTAGTCCATATCTCCGCCCTGTCCACCAAGTTCATCAAGGATGCGCACGAGGCGGTCAAGGCTGGCCAGATCGTCAAGGTCAAGGTGATGGAGGTGGACGTCAAGCGCAACCGCATCGGCCTGACCATGCGCCTGGACGACGAGCCCGGCCAGGGGCCGGTCCGCGCGGGCCAGACCGACCGCGGCAACGCGCCGCGCCAGGGTCAGGGCCAGCGGCCCGGCCAGGGCAAGGGGTTCGGCGGCAATCAGCGCCGCGATGAACCGTCAGGCGCCATGGCGGCGGCCTTCGCCAAGCTCAAGCGCTGAGCCTCGCGGGACCGACGTAAAAAAGCCCCTGTGCCATGTGCCTACCCGTTACACAAAGGTGTTGATAATCGGGTGACCGGCTAGGCTGATTCTGAGGAGTCCTTCCCTTCGGGGATGGACTCCTTTTTTGTGGGCCCACGGCTGTGCTTCAGCGGGTCGAAGTAGATGATGTCTTCGAGTCGGACGGGCGCTCTGGCCAAACCAAGCCGCATGGCCGGGGTCTTGCCGTCTCGGCTTTCGTCCGGAACGAGGCAGTAGTTCCAGTAGGTGCGCAGCAGCACCAGGAGTTTCTCAATCATGGCTGGGTTGTAAGGAGCATACCCATACCACATGCGACGGGCTGCGCTCGCGCTGCCGAGCGCCCGCTCCAGGGGGCTGAGTCGCCGGCGGACGAGTTCCAGGAAGCGGTCGGCGCCATAGGTGGACCCATACAGATACAACTCAGCCAGGGCATCCGTAGTAAGAGACGTACCTGGTCGCTCGGTCAGATGGCAGAGCGCCTTCTCAGGCTCGTTCATCGTCGGCAACGGATGAATCAACCACCGGTCGTGATAGCGGCCGATTTCCTTCATCAAAGGAAGCTGTTCTTTGATGAGTTCGACCTTTACACGGTAATCAGACAAGCCTGGCATGCGAGCTTGTGCGTCTCTGAACGTCTTCTTGGCGCCGTTGAAGGCTCGGACCTTCTCCCCTTTGGTCATGTCCTTGTTTGTCTTAACAAAGAAGGCATGCACGCGGTCGCGCTGAACGTCTTCCGCAAATGCGGCAAGACAAGCGGCCCGGATGCCTGAGTCCTGGTCCAGGTAGAAAGTGACGGCATCCGCGCCGGTCAGCAGTCGCTTCAGTATCTGGAAGTGCGCATAGAGCGTGTACTCAGAGTGAACCTGCATGCCGGTTTCTGGCAAGCGCTGTGACCCAACGAAGTCGTCGGGCACCTCGATGTCGTCACGTTGAGCAGCGTTTGCATAGGTCGCCGAGGCGGCTCCAAGAACGTCGCCTTCGTTCCGATATCGCTTCCGGGCGCCGGATGCCAGCACTGATGCTGAATACTCGGAGGCGAGCCAAAACCGTGCGTTTCGGCGATGCTCCTGGGGCTTAAGGTCGTCGTCGTCCGTTCGGACATCGGCCTCTACCGCGTCTGGCTGGAATCGCGCGTCGAAGTTCACGTGCGTGCCAAAGACATAGCCGGACCGGTTCTCCGCCGCAACCACAGCGTGAAGCGGCACATTGCGTTTGTCCTGGCGCCTGGTCCAGTTGGTGTAGTAGTCCTGCCGGTCCACGGATACCGAGAGATGGCCCAGCGGGAGGCCCTCCATCAGCTTGCGCTCCCGATTGGCGAGGAAGCGCTCGCATTGCCGAACCAAAAAATCAATCTTCTGATATAGCGTGGGCGCTTTGATGTCTTGCTTTTCGAGAATCCGGCGGAACGGCGCCTTGTTCACCAGCTCCAGGAAGATGTCCCGGTTCAGGTGAGGCTTCTTCTGCCCGGTCGTCGGGCCAGGTACAGAGAACGTCTTCTGGCAGGACTTGCAGCGATAGCGGGACGACCCGTGGGCCGTCTGGCCAAAAGCTTGATAGGCCCCTGGATGGGTCAGCATCCCGAGGGTATGGCACCGACAGGCGCCATTAGGGCAGCAGGGCTCAGGTTCCGGCTCCAAGTAGGCAAGCAACCGGCCGACTTCTTCAGCAATCGCGAGATTCGACTTTAAAGGGGGCTTCTCGCCACAAAGCTTGCACTCCAGACGAAGCCTAACGGCTCCCCGCTTTGAACTGGCGGCCGTGAGGATGTAGGTGTCATGGGAGCCGGAGCCCCGGCCCCTTTTGCTCTCGGCTTTGGGCGGAACCCCAAAGTTGGCGCACCTAGGCGACTTACAGAAATTGACCTGTATCCCCTCGGCTTCTGGCGGAATGCGGGGTCGAGCGGGCTTTGGCGAGGGGGGCGGCGGGAAGGGGTCCGGCAGATGCACGAGCAGAGACGGGGTCACTCCCCCGTCACCTCCCGAAGAATTCTTCGGCAAAACAAAATCCCCCGCAAGCCAATGCCTACGGGGGATTCTAATCATTGCATCTTAGTTAACCAACACCTTTGTGTAACGGGTAGGCCATGTGCACAGGGGCTTTTTACTTTCCGCGGGCCAGTGAGGCTATCCCGGCCGCGACTGCGGCATGCGAACCGCGGGGACTGCCGTCAAATCTCCACCTTGGTTCCCAGCTCAACCACACGGTTGGCCGGAATCTGGAAGAAGTCCGAGGGCTTGGCACCGTTCTGATGCATCCAAGCGAACAGGCTTTCGCGCCACATCGACATGCCCGGCAGCTTCGACGGAATCACCGATTCGCGGGCGATGAAGAACGAGGTTTCCATCAGCTCGAACTGCATGTTGAGCTTGCGCTGGGCCAGATCCAGCACCCGCTGCACATCCGGCGTTTCCTTGAAGCCGTACTCGGACTTGAGGATGAACACGCCGCCGCCAAGATCCTTGCAGGTCAGGCGATGGTCATCGTCCACATAGGGCACGTCGCGCGTGACAAAGCTCAGGAACACCACGCGCTCATGCAGCACGCGGTTGTGCTTGAGGTTGTGGAGCAGCGAAACCGGTACCGACTCGGTGTTGCCGGTCAGGAACACGGCCGTGCCTTCGACTCGATGCGGCGGGTGCGCCAGCAGCCCGCCGATAAACGGCTCGAGCGGAATGCCATCTTCCAGGCTGCGTGCGCGCAGCAGCTTGCGCCCGCTGTGCCAGGTCATCAGCAGGAAGAAGGCGGTGCCGCCCATCAGCAGCGGGAACCAGCCGCCCTCGGCGATCTTGAGCAGGTTGGCGGAGAAAAACGCAAGGTCGACCAGCAGGAAGGTCAGGCCGATCAGGGTTACCAGGATCGGGTTCCACTTCCACACGTTGCGCATGACCACGGCGGCCAGGAACGTGGTGATCACCATGGTGGTGGTCACCGCGATACCGTAGGCGGCCGCCAGGTTGTCGGACTTCTTGAAGGCCACCACCACGATCACCACCAGCACCAGCAGGAGCCAGTTGATGACAGGCAAGTAGATCTGGCCGATTTCAGCGTCCGAGGTATAGCGGATGCGCATGCGCGGCACGAAGCCCAGCTGGATCGCCTGGCTGGTCAGCGAGAAAGCACCGGAGATGACGGCCTGCGAGGCGATCACCGTGGCGCACGTGGCCAGCAGCACCATGGGGATCAGCAGGGGCTGCGGCACCATCAGGTAGAACGGGTTGCTGACGGCTTCGGGGTTCTGCAGCAGCATCGCGCCCTGGCCGAAGTAGTTGAGCATCAGGCAAGGCATCACCACCGCGAACCAGCCCGTGCGAATCGGCCGGATGCCAAAGTGGCCCATGTCGGCGTACAGCGCTTCCGCGCCGGTCAGCACCAGGAACACCGAGCCAAGCACCACGAAGGCCTGCAGCGAATGCTCCATCAGGAAGGTGACCGCATAGTACGGGTTGACCGCCATCAGGATCGAGGGCGCATGCATCATGTGATACACGCCCAGGGCGCCCAGCGCGGCGAACCACACCATCATGATGGGCCCGAACAGCTTGCCCACCGCGGCGGTGCCGCTGCGCTGGATCATGAACAAGGCCACCAGGATCACCAGCGTGATCGGTATGACGAAGTGTGTAAGCCCGGGCGCGGCGATCTCCAGGCCCTCCACCGCGGACAGGACCGAGATCGCCGGGGTGATCACCGCGTCGCCATAGAACATGCAGGCGCCGAAGATGCCGAACATCATCAGCAGCTTTGCCATGCGCGAGCGCGGCGCCGCAGTACGCAGCGCCAGCGCCATCAGGGCCAGGATGCCGCCCTCGCCGTCGTTGTCGGCGCGCATGACGAACATCACATATTTGAGCGAAACCACGATGATCATCGCCCAGAACAACATGGAGATGATCCCCATGACGGCTGCGTCGCTAAAGGGGATGCCGTGCTCTTTACTGAAGCACTCCTTGAGCGCGTACAACGGGCTGGTACCGATATCGCCGAAGACGACGCCGATCGCCCCGATCACCAGCGCACGCTTGCTGGGACTTTCGACGAAATAATGACTGGTTGCGGGCTGGGTCATGGATAAGGGTAAGGTTGAAAGGCTCGCGCAACGGCATCGGCGCACGGCTATGTGCGCCTGAGATGGCGCAACGGCACCGTGCCGCTATTGCGTTGCACAAACGCGCGCCATTCTAGATGAAGTGCCGGGTGACGACCACTAGGGAGCATCCCGCCTTGAGGAACCTGCCTCGTGCTGGTGACGTGGCAAGCATGCGAGGGAAGTCCCGCCCGGTCAAGCGCTTGCGCGCGTTGAACCACCGAATTGCCCACGAATAGGGGGATACGCACGTTGCTGCACCGCCACAAATTGCGCACGATCAGTCACAATTGAGTGGGGATCGCGTGCGGATCAAACGCCAAGATAGCGATCCAGCAAGCCAGGTTCCACCGCCAGTTCGGCCGCAGGCCCGTTCATGACGACCATGCCCTTCTCCAGCACCACCACCCGATCGGCATTGGCCAGCACCGTGCGGTAGTTGCGATCCACCACCACGGATGCAATGCCGGTGGCGCGCACGGTGGCAATGACCTGCCAGATCTCGGCGACAATGCGTGGCGCCAGGCCTTCGGTCGCCTCATCGAGGATCAGGCAGTCCGGGTTGGTCATCAGGGCCCTGCCGATCGACAGCATCTGCTGCTCGCCCCCGGACAGTTGCTGCCCACCGTGGCCAAGGCGCTCCTTGAGGCGCGGGAACAGGTCCAGCACCCTTGCCTCGTCCCAGTCCATCCGGCCGGATGGCCCTTTGCGCGCCGCCATCAAGAGGTTCTCGCGCACTGAGAGATTGGGGAAGATGCCCCGTCCTTCGGGCACATAGGCCACGCCCAGGCGTGCCACTTCATACGGCTGCGCACGGGAGACGTCGCGCCCGCCAGCGAGGATGGCGCCCTCGCGCTGCCGCACATGGCCCAGGAGAGTACGCAGCAGCGTGCTCTTGCCCATGCCGTTACGCCCCAGCAAGCCCACGGTCTCGCCCGTGCCGACGCTGAAGTCGATCCCGCGCAGGACATGGCTGCTGCCATACCAGGCATGCACGCCGCGTGCGGCAATCATCTCGCTTGGCGCATTCATGCTGCCTGCTCCCTATGCAGGGCCGCCTGGCGGGAATCCGCCCCCTGCTCGCCCCCCTCCCCCGCCTTGCCCCCCTCAGGCTCCTCGCCCAGGTAAGCCTGCTGGACTTCGCGATTGACGCGGATCGCTTCGGGATCGCCCGAGGCGATCACAGTGCCGTTGACCATCACCGTGATCCGGTCCGCCACGGAGAACACCGCCTCCATGTCGTGCTCGACCAGCAGCACCGCGTGGCCATCGCGCAGCGAACGCAGCAGCGCAAGCATGCGTGCCGACTCCTCCGCGCCCATGCCGGCCAATGGCTCATCCAGCAGCAACACGGTGGGCTGGGTGGCCAGGCACATCGCCACCTCAAGCTGGCGCTTCTGGCCATGCGACAGCGCCGTGGCAACGGTATCCGCGCAGCCCGCCAGGCCGGCGCACTCCAAGGCTTCGTCGCCCAGCGCGCGGCTGGTGCGGCAACGCTGCGCGCCCTCCCATAGCCGCCAGGCCCGCTGCGCGCGCGACTGTGCCGCCAAGCGGCAGTTCTCGCGCACCGTCAGCGGCAGGAAGATATTGTTGCGCTGGTAGCTGCGGCCCACGCCCTCGCGCGCCAGGCGTGGTTGCGACCAGCCGGTCACGTCGCGCCCCTGCAATTGCAACGCGCCAGCCGATGGCGGCAGCTCGCCCGACAACATATTGATCAGCGTGGACTTGCCCGCGCCATTGGTGCCGATCACCGCGTGGATCTCATGCAAGGCCAGGTCCAGGTCCACGTCGCCCACCGCGGTGAGGCCGCCAAAGCGGCGAGTCAGCTTGCGGGCCGACAAGACCGGCGCAGGTACGACAGGTGCAGGTGCGTTCATCGTGATCCTCCTTGGCGCCGGCGCGCGGCACCACGGGCCAGGCTGATCAGCCCATGCGGCAGCAAGGCCACCGCCAGGATGACAAAGCCGCCCATCAGCAACTGCCAGTGCTTGGTCAGCGTGCTGAACCACTCCGCGAGCAAGACGAAGGAGAAGGCCCCCAGCACCGCGCCCGCCAGGCTGCCTGCCCCGCCCAGGATCACCATCAGCATGGCGTTGCCGGACTGGTGCCAGGATGCGATCTCCGGATTGACGAAGCCGTACTGGATGGCATACAGGTAGCCAGCCAGCCCGGCAAAAGTGCCGGCCACCACGAAGGCGCCAAGCTGGTAGCGATAGGTGGCATAACCGGCAGCACGCATGCGCTGCTCGTTATGCTTGATGCCCACCAGCGCATGGCCGAAGCGCGAGCGCAGCACTACCGCCAGCCCCGCCACCGTGAGCACCAGCGCGCCAAGTACCAGCCAGTAGAAATGCGTGACGTCGTTGACGTCGAACGGGTGCGCCCCCAACAGGCCGAACTCCGGCCGGAAATAGATATAGGTACCGTCGCTGCCGCCGGCGATCTTGGTGTCGTGAAAGACGAAGTACACCATCTGCGCGAATGCCAGCGTAACCATGATGAAATAGATGCCACGCGTGCGCAGCACCAGCGCGCCCACCACCAGCGCCAGCAGCGCGGCCGCGCCAAGCGCGCCCAGCAGCATAAGCCAGCCGTTGCCCGGACCGGCCTGCGGCGCCATCATCGCGGTGGCGTAGGCGGCCATGGCAAAGTAAGCCGCATGGCCCAGGCTGACCAGTCCGGTGTAGCCGATCAGCAACTGCAGCGACAGCGCGAAGATGGCCATGATCATGACCTTGCTGACCAGCTCGATGTAAAAGCGCTGCCCATCCGCATTCAGCAGTAGCGGCAGCACCGCCAGCACCGCAAACGCGGCCAGCCAGCCCAGGCCGCCCAGCCAGGGCATGGGCTGGCTGCGCGCGCGCACCGGCCCCTCCAATGCATTGCTATCGCTTGGCATATCCCTACCCCGCCTTGAACAAGCCCTGGGGTTTCCAGAGCAGGATGAGTGCCATCAGCAGGTAGACCAGCACGCCGGAGGCCTCCTGCCAGAACACCTTGCCGAACGTATCGACGAAACCCAGCAGCAGCGAGGCCACCATGGCCCCCTTGACCGAGCCGATGCCGCCGATCACCACCACCACGAAGCACACGATCAGCACCTGGCTACCCATGCCCGGATAGACCGAGGACACCGGCGCGGCGATCATGCCGGCCAGCACCGCCAGGGCCACGCCCAGCGCGAACACGAAGCGGTACAGCACCGTGACGTTGATGCCCAGCGACTGCACCATCTCGCGATTGGTGGCGCCGGCGCGAATCATCATGCCAAGGCGCGTGCGGCGGATGACCAGGTACATGGCCGCGGCCACCAGCAGGCAGATTGCGGAGATAAACAGCCGATAGACCGGATAGGTCATGTCATTGCCGATCGGCAGGGCCCAGTCGAGCATGGCCGGCACGGTCACGCCATGTACGTCGTCGTCCACCAGGATGCTGCGCAGTTCCTCGAACACGAGGATGAGCCCGTAGGTCATCAGCACCTGCTGCAGATGCTCGCGCTCATAGAGATAGCTGAAGAACACCCACTCCAGCACGTAGCCGAACGCCACCGCCAGCACGATGCCCAGCGGAACGGCGATCAGCAGGCTGCCGGTCAGCCCGGCCAGCGTGAAAGCCAGGTAGGCGCCCAGCATGTAGAAGCTGCCGTGGGCGAGGTTGATCACACCCATGATGCCGAAGATCAACGTCAGGCCGCTCGCGACAAGAAAGAGCAACAGGCCGTACTGGATGCTATTGAGGCACTGAATGAAGAAGGAAACGATATCCATGGATATCCATGCGGCAAAGCGGCAACTCGGTTGCGGTATGCGGCCCGGCTGGCGCCGGGCCGGACTTCGGCACGGCGCCTTGGCGGCGGCGGGCCACGGCGTTTACCCGCTCAGAGCCGGCAGCCGCGCGCCGGATCGGCCAACGCCTTCACCGCGACGGCGCCCAGCTTGTTCTCCCGGCCATCGACTTTGCGCAGGTAGAAATCCTGCACCGGATTGTGGGCCTTCGACAGCGTGAACGTCCCGCGCGGGCTATCGACCTTGGTCTGCTCCATCGCCTTGATGACCTCGGCCTTCTTGCTCATGTCGCCCTTGACGGCGCCAGCGCCGGCGGCCAGCAACTGCGCAGCGTCGTAGCCCTGCACGGCGTACACGTCGGGCTGCAGCTTGTAGGCCTTGGCGTACTCCAGGCGGAAGCTTTTGTCGCGCGGGCTGGACAGGCCATCGGCATAGTGCAGCGTGGTTTCGATGCCTTGCGCCGCGGCGCCCTGTGCTTCCAGCGTGCCGTCGGTGAGAAAGCCCGACGCATAGAGCGGAATCTTGTCCTTGAGGCCCGCCGCGGCCCAGTCCTTGACGAACTTCACTGCGCCGCCGCCGGCGAAGAACACGAAAACCGCATCGGGCTTGATCGATGCGACCTCGGTGATCAACGCCTGGAATTCCACGTTGGGGAACGGCAGGCTCAACTCCTTGACCACCTTGCCGCCCTTGGCCTCGAAGGCTTCCTTGAAACCCTTGACCGACTGCTCGCCGGCTGCGTATTTCCACGTCAGCGTGACCACCTTCTTCATGCCGCGCTCGGCCAGCACATGGCCCATGGCGTAGCCCGGCTGCCAGTTCGAAAACGAGGATCGGAAGATATTGGGGCCGCACAGTGGGCCGGTGGCTTCGTCGACACCCGCATTGGGGATGATCAGCAGCGTGTTGTTTTCCTTGGCCACCTTGACGATGCCCATCTGCACGCCCGAGTGCACCGTGCCCACCACCACGTCGACCTGGTCGCGCTTGATCAGCTTGGTGGCGTTCTCCGGCGACTTGGCCGGATCGGACTCGTCGTCCACCTTGAAGTACTCGATCTCCCGCCCGCCCAGCTTGCCGCCCTGCTCCTGCACGTACATCTTGAAGCCATTCTCGATGGCGTTGCCCAGCGACGCGTATGTGCCCGTGTAAGGCAGCATGAAGCCAACCTTGATCTTGCCGGTGCCCTGGGCATTGGCGCCCGCAGCAAAGGCAAGGGATGCAGCGATGGCTAGGCATGCGGGGGCCAGCCCGCGCGATGTGAAGCGATGCATGGATGTCTCCTGGTGGTCAAGCCGACTTCCGTCGCCTGGGCCGGCATCGCCAGCCTGCGGGACTCCCCTCCGTGCGCGGCATTCGCAGACCTCGCGAGCTGCCGGACGGGGGGAACTGCAGGCCAACGCGCAGGGGGCGCGGAATTATTTTAGGTATGAAGTATGTGCCGTTATAAACCTGACTGCCGCGTCCGTCAACGGCCCGGGCTGGTCGCGGTGAGGCGAGTGGCCGCATCGCGGGAGTTTAAGCAGGACGGTTTGTGGCGCATATCGATGGATACCCTCAATCTGCGCCATGGTGCCGTATTCGTCGTCCTCGCCTTGAACCGCCAGCACGGGACATTGGATCTGCGACAGCAGCGGATGCAGGTCGAAGGCGCGAAACGCGGGATCGAGCCAGATATCGTTCCAACCCCAGAAGGCGGAATCCACATCGTCGTGATGGCGCGCCAGCTTGCTGCGCAGGTCCGTCTGCAGATAGGCCTCGCGGGTGGCCCGGATGCTGCTCACCGAGAGGTCCTCCACCAGGATGTGCGGCGCCAGCACGGTGATGCCATCGACCGCCTGAGGAAAACTCGCGGCATGAATCAGCGCGATCGAGCCGCCGTCGCTGTGGCCGAACAGCCAGGGCTTGCCACGTTTGCGTCCCGGCCCAATCTCGAGTGTATCGAACAGCGCCGGCAGTGCCTCGCGCGCCTGGCGATGCATGAAGTCGACGCCCCACTTTTCCGGGGCGGGACGCGGGGTGGAGCGCCCGTAGCCATAACGCGACAGCACCAGCCCGCGAAAGTCCCCAGCCTCGCACAGCACGGCGGGATAGTCGCGCCACATGCTGATCGAACCCAACCCCTCGTGCAGGAAGACCACCAGCGGGCGCTCCTGCCGCTGCGGCCGCAGCCACTGGATCTCTATCTGGATACGACGGCCGTCGAACGGAATTTCCACCAATTCGCTTTGCATGCCCTTGCCCTTCATCATCGGTCTGTCGCCGCCGGCGCGATTGCCGGCGGCGGAGCCACGCCGTCGGCAGCCGCATGCGCAGCCTGCTCACGCTGGCGCAGCCGGAAGCGCTGGATCTTGCCGGTGGCCGTCTTCGGCAGTTCAGCCACGCACTCGATCTGGCGCGGATACTTATACGGGGCCAGCCGCGACTTGACGAACGCCTGCAGCTCGGCCGCCATGCCTTCATGCCAGGACCGGCCGGGGCGCAGCACCACGAAGGCTTTGGGCTTGACCAGTTCGTCGGCATCGGCCACGCCGATCACCGCCGCCTCCAGCACGGCCGGATGCAAGGCCAGCACAGCCTCGACCTCGAATGGTGATACATAGATGCCGCCCACCTTGAGCATATCGTCGCTGCGCCCGGCGTAGATGAAATAGCCATCCGCATCCTGCTGGTACTTGTCGCCGCTGCGGGTCCATTCGCCCACGAAGGTGTCGCGGGTCTTGTCGCGGTTGCCCCAGTACATCAGCGCGGCACTCGGGCCCTTGATAAAGAGGTCGCCAATCTCGCCCGGCGCGCAGGGCTGGCCCGCTTCATCCAGCAGCCTCAGCGCGTAGCCGGGCACCGGCTTGCCGGTGGTGCCGTAGCGCACATCGCCGGGACGGTTCGACAGGAAGATGTGCAACATCTCGGTGGAGCCAATGCCGTCGAGAATGTCGCAGCCAAAATGCGCGCGGAAACGCTCGCCGATATCCTTGGGCAGCGCCTCGCCCGCCGAGGTGCAAACGCGCAGCGCAACGTCCGGCCGACCCGGCAGGTCGCTCGCGGCCAGCATGCCGGCATATAACGTGGGCACGCCGCAGAAAACCGTCGGGCGCTGTTCGCGCAGCCGGCGGAACACCGCTTGCGGCGTGGGACGTTCGGCCATCAACACGGTGGTGGCGCCAACGGCAAGCGGAAACGTCAGCGCATTGCCCAGGCCGTAGGCGAAGAACAGCTTCGCCGCGGAAAAAACCACATCGTCCTCACGCAGGCCAAGCACCTGGCGCGCATAAAGATCGGCGGTATGGAACAGGTTGCCATGCGTGTGCACGGTGCCCTTTGGGCGCCCCGTGGAGCCGGACGAATACAGCCAGAATGCGATGTCGTCGGGCCGCGTGGCGGCAGCGCCTTCCAGCGCCGTGCCCTGCCCGGCCATCTCGGCCACGCTCGGCCCCGGGCCGGCACTGCCGGCATCCGGTGCGGCAAGGATCAGCGCGGGCGCGGTGCCAGCTTTGCCGATAGCTTCGCGCATGACGCTGGCCAGCGGCGCCGAGACCACGGCCGCGCGCGCTGCGCTGTGGTCCAGCATGTAGGCGTAGTCGTCGACGGTCAGCAGCGTGTTGACGGCCACGGGCACCACGCCGGCGAGCAGGCAGCCGAGGAACACCGTGGGGAAATCGATGGTGTCCAGCGCGCACAGCAGCAGGCGCTCCTCGGGGCGGATCCCTGCATGCAGCAGGGCGGCGGCAAAGCGCCGGCAGCGCTGGTCCAGCGCGGCGAAGCTGAGCTGTCCGGCATCGTCCACATAGGCGACCTTGTCGGCGCGGCCTGCCGCCAGGTTGCGCGACAGCAAGTCGGCGGCGGCGTTGTAGCGGGCCGGCAGTACGGAAATGGCCGCAGCAGCAGTAGTAGCAGTAGCAGCATTGGTCGCATCAGCCGCCGGGGACGGGGATGCAATGGGGGGCGTCATGTCTCCACTCCTCGATGCCGTCCCCGGGCCGCACTTCGCCGCGGGAACGGATTCAGGTTTGTCGTGATTTTTTGTTTTTCTTCTTGACCTGCATTTGCCGATGCATTTTATTGCATATCACCTATTATGCAAGCAGAGAAATGCACTATATGACACGATGGCCGCGTCCCTTATAATCGCAACCCCGATCCCGGCCCCAACCGCTCCCATTCCCCATCCAAACCCGCCCGCCATGCGCCGCGACCCAGACCCACTGCTGGCCCCCGACTCCTCCGACGCCCGCCCTGCCGGCGAGCGCGATCCCTACCTGACGCAACTCGGCGAGCGCATCCGCTCGCTGCGCGCGGCGCGGGGCATGTCGCGCAAGGACCTCGCACGCGGCGCGGAGGTGTCCGAGCGCTACCTCGCCAACCTGGAGACCGGCACCGGCAATGCGTCCGTGCTGCTGCTGCGCCAGGTGGCGCGCGCGCTGGATGTGCCGCTGCCGGTGGTGCTGGCGGAGATGGAGACCCAGCACGCTGCTGGTGGCCAGCCTGCCTCGGAGTTCTCGCAGCTGGTGCAGTGGCTGGCGCAACTGCCCGCGGCCGACCTGTCACGCGTGCGCGAGGCTTGCCACCATGCCCTGGCGCCCTCCGCCTCCCATGACGCGCGCCATCGCCGCATTACGCTGATCGGGCTGCGCGGCGCCGGCAAATCCACACTCGGGCGGGCGCTGGCCGCAGCTATGGAAGTGCCCTTTGTCGAACTCAACGGCGTCATCGAGCAGGAGGCCGGCGCCAGCCTGGCCGAAATCCACTCGCTCTATGGGCAGGCCGCCTACCGCCGCTACGAGATGCGCGCACTTGAACGCGTGCTGCGCGAGAACGACCGCATGGTGCTGGCCACGCCCGGCAGCCTGGTCTCGGAGCCCTCCACCTTCAACCTGCTGCTGGCACGCTGCTACACGGTCTGGGTAAAGACCACGCCCGAGGAACACATGGCGCGGGTGGTGGCGCAGGGCGACATGCGCCCGATGGAAGGCAACCGTGAAGCCATGGACGATTTGCGCCGGATCCTGCTGGCGCGCACCCCGCTGTACTCCCGCGCGGACGTGACGATCGACACCAGCGGCCAAGATCCCACCACCTCCCTGCAGGCCTTGCGCGCCCACCTTCGAATCATCGGCGCGTGATTGGCGCGTGAACCTCGCGCAAGGATTGCGCCGGCCGAATTTGTGCACTATATTTCATCACAAGGGATGATCGACAATATAATGCATAAAGGAGACCACGATGTCCGCCCCGGCTACTTCCACCGCCACCACCGCCACAGCCACCACTGAGCAAGCCCCCGTCACCTTTGAGCGCGACCCCGCGCAGTACCGCCACTGGAAACTGACGTTCGCGGGCCCGGTGGCCACGCTGTCCATGGATATCGACGAAGACGGTGGCCTGCGCCCCGGCTATGCCCTCAAGCTGAACTCTTACGACCTCGGCGTGGACATCGAACTGCACGACGCCGTGCAGCGCATCCGCTTCGAGCACCCGGAAGTGCGCACCGTGATCCTCACCAGCGCCAAGGACCGCATTTTCTGCTCGGGCGCCAACATCTTCATGCTCGGCAAGTCATCGCATGCCTGGAAGGTGAATTTCTGCAAATTCACCAACGAAACCCGCAACGGCATCGAGGACGCCAGCCGCCACTCTGGCCTGAAGTTCATCGCGGCCTGCAACGGCACCACCGCCGGCGGCGGCTATGAGCTGGCCCTGGCCTGTGACGAGATCGTGCTGGTGGACGACCGCTCCTCCGCCGTCAGCCTGCCCGAAGTGCCGCTGCTGGGCGTGCTGCCCGGCACCGGCGGGCTCACGCGCCTCACCGACAAGCGCCGGGTGCGACGCGACCACGCCGACATCTTCTGCACCACCACCGAGGGCGTGCGCGGCCAGCGGGCGCACGACTGGAAGCTGGTCGATGCCGTGGTCAAGCCGGCGCGCTTCGCGGAGCATGTGCAACAGCGCGCGCTCGCGCTTGCCGCGCAGAGCGACCGCCCCGCCGGCCACGATGGCGTGAAGCTCACGCCACTGTCGCGCAGCCAGGAGGCGCACGGCTACCGCTATGACACAGTCCAGGTGCATATCGACCCACGTGCCCGCAAGGCCACGCTGACGGTCTTCGGTCCGGCCAAGCACCAGCCGCAGGCGCTGGCCGCGATCCTTGCCGCCGGCGCCGACTGGTGGCCACTGAAGATGGCGCGCGAGCTCGACGACGCCATCCTCACGCTGCGCGCTAACCATCTCGATATCGGCATATGGATCCTCAAGACCGAGGGCGACCCCCATCAGGTGCTGGCCACCGATGCGCTGCTGGATGCGCATGCCAGCCACTGGTTCGTGCGCGAAACCATCGGCATGCTGCGCCGCACGCTGGCGCGCCTGGAGGTGTCGTCGCGCACGCTGTTTGCGCTGATCGAGCCAGACTCCTGCTTTGCCGGCACGTTGCTGGAGCTGGCCCTGGCCGCCGACCGCAGCTACATGCTGCACCTGCCCGACGCGCCGGATGATGCACCGCGTGTGTTCGCCAGCACCGCCAACTTCGGCCGCTATCCGGCCGTCAACGGACTGACCCGGCTGGCCGCGCGCTTCTGCCAGGACGAGGTGGCAATCCAGGCCGTGCAGGACCATATCGGCGCGCCCCTCGACGCCATCAACGCCGCCTCGCTCGGCCTCGTCACCGCCACGCCAGATGACATCGACTGGGAAGACGAGATCCGCATTGCCATCGAGGAGCGCGCCAGCCTGTCGCCGGACGCCTTGACGGGACTCGAAGCCAACCTGCGCTTCGGACCGGTGGAGACCATGGAGACCCGCATATTCGGCCGCCTCACCGCCTGGCAGAACTGGATCTTCAACCGGCCCAACGCGGTGGGCGAGCAAGGCGCGCTCAAGGTGTTCGGCTCGGGCAACAAGGCCCGCTTCGACTGGGACCGCGTCTGAGCCCGTTTGTCCATTTGGGCCAGCCGCCCATGCAACAAAAAACAAGACAAGGAGACAACCCCGTGCGCATCGACTACAGCCAGAAGATCCCGAACAACGTCAACCTGTCCGACGACCGCGCGCTGCAGCGCGCACTCGAGCACTGGCAGCCCGCCTTTCTCGACTGGTGGCGCGACATGGGACCCGAAGGCTCGCACCAGCACGATGTCTACCTGCGCACGGCGGTCTCGGTCGATCCCGCCGGATGGGCGCACTTCGACCACGTCAAGATGCCCGACTATCGCTGGGGCATCTTCCTCCAGCCCGCGGACCCGGCACGCCGCATCCATTTCGGCGAGCACAAGGGCGAAGCGGCCTGGCAGGAAGTGCCGGGCGAGCATCGCGCCAACCTGCGGCGCATCATCGTTACCCAGGGCGATACCGAGCCGGCCTCGGTGGAGCAGCAACGTCACCTGGGCATGACCTGCCCCTCGCTCTACGACCTGCGCAACCTGTTCCAGGTCAATGTGGAAGAAGGCCGCCACCTGTGGGCCATGGTGTACCTGCTGCATCGCCATTTTGGGCGCGACGGGCGCGAAGAGGCCGAGGCGCTGCTGGGGCGGCGCTCCGGCGACGAGGACAACCCGCGCATCCTGGGCGCCTTCAACGAGCGCACGCCCGACTGGCTGGCCTTCTTCATGTTCACCCACTTCACCGACCGCGACGGCAAGTTCCAGCTCTGCGCATTGGCCGAATCCAGCTTTGACCCGCTGGCGCGCACCACGCGCTTCATGCTGACCGAAGAAGCCCACCACATGTTCGTCGGCGAGTCCGGCATCTCCCGCGTGATCCAGCGTACCTGCGAAGTCATGCGCGAGCGCGATATCCAGGACCCAGCGGACGTGCGCGCCGCCGGCGTGATCGATCTCGATACCATCCAGCGCTACCTCAACTTCCACTACAGCGTGACCATCGACCTGTTCGGCGCTGATCAGTCGTCCAACGCCGCCACCTTCTACAGCGCCGGGCTCAAGGGCCGCTTCGAGGAAGGCAAGCGTGGCGACGACCACGTGCTCAAGGGCGAGGTGTACCGCATCCTCGACGTCACCGACGGCCGCCTGGGCGAGCGTGAGGTGCCCATGCTCAACGCGCTCAACGAGGTGCTGCGCGACGACTACGTCAAGGACACGCTCGGCGGCGTGGCGCGCTGGAACAAGGTGATCGAAAAGCACGGCATCGCGTTGCGCATGACGGTGCCGCACAAGGCGTTCAACCGCAAGATCGGCAGCCTGGCCAACGTCCATGTCTCGCCGGCTGGCGAGCTGCTCACCGAAGCGCAATGGCAGGCCGGCGAGCGCGAGTGGCTGCCAACCGGCGAGGACCGCGCCTTCGTGGCCTCGCTGATGGGCCGGGTCACCGAGCCCGGCAAGTACGCCAACTGGATCGCTCCGCCGGTGGTGGGCGTCAACCGCCAGCCGATGGATTTCGAGTACGTGCGCTTCAACTGACCTTGACCAGCCCGGACTGACCCACGGGCAACATGCGGCGCAGCACCGGCGACAGACCGGCCGCGCGCCAAGGAGACCAAAGAGATGGGCGCCCCCGACATCATCAAGCAGCACCTGATCGACCCCGAGATCTGCATCCGCTGCAACACCTGCGAAGACACCTGCCCGATCGACGCGATCACCCATGACGACCGCAACTACGTGGTCAGGGCCGATGTGTGCAACGGCTGCGGCGCCTGCCTGGGGCCGTGCCCCACCGGCGCGATCGACAACTGGCGCACGATGCTCAAAAGCGAGGCCTATCCGATCGAGGCGCAGTTGCTATGGGACGAGCTCCCCGCCAGCCTGCCCTTGCCGGCGGACGCGGGGATCGATGATGCGCCGGATACGGCTTCGCCGCAGACCGGGCAGGAGCCGCAAACCCAGCAGGTGGAAACCAGCCGGCATACCTCGCCCAAGGCGCCGTGGTCGGCGGCGCATCCGTATGTCAACCTGCACGGCGTGCGCGCCCCCGTCACCGCCACCGTGGCCGGCAACTACCGCCTGACCGCCGACGACGCATCGAGCGATGTGCATCACATCGTGCTGGATTTCGGGCAGCACTTTTTCCCGGTGCTGGAAGGCCAGGCGATCGGCATCGTGCCGCCCGGCACCGACGCTAATGGCAAGCCGCACTACATCCGCATGTACTCGATCGCCAGCCCGCGCGACGGCGAGCGGCCGGGCTACAACAACCTGGCCCTCACCGTGAAGCGCGTCGAGCAGGATCATGAGGGGCAGCCGGTGCGCGGCGTCGCATCCAACTTCCTGTGCGATCTCGCGCGCGGCGACGAAGTGCGCGTGGTAGGCCCGTTCGGCACCACCTTCCTGATGCCCAACCACCGTGAAGCCAGCGTGATGATGATCTGCACCGGCACCGGCTCGGCCCCGATGCGCGCCATGACGGAACACATGCGGCGCAACGTCGGGCAATTCGACGGACAGCGCCTGCTGTTCTTCGGCGCCCGCAACGCGCGGGAACTGCCCTACTTCGGCCCGTTGATGAAACTGCCGCCAAGCTTCCTCGATATCCATCTCGCCTTCTCGCGCGATCCCGGCCAGCCCCGGCGCTATGTACAGGACGCCATCCGCGAGGCTGGCGCCCGCGTGGCGGCGCTGCTCAACGATCCGCACGGCCATGTCTACATCTGTGGCCTCAAGGGAATGGAAGACGGGGTGCTGGCTGCGTTCGCAGAGGTTTGCGCAGGTGCCGGGCTGGCCTGGGGTGAACTGGAAGCTGCCATGAAGACAGAGGGACGGCTGCATATCGAGACGTACTGAGACGGTTTGACCCATACTGATCCGGTGGAAGGCCTCGCTGCGTTGCACCCCGCACCCTCGCAACAGAGAGCGCTGCAGAAATGTCGTATACAGGACAAGTGCGCATTTTGCAGTGGGCGGGGCCACCAAGCCATGCCGATAAAGTTGGCGTTTCCCGCTTCCCTTACGAAACGAACCTCCTATAATGTTTCTGAAGAAACAGGAGCGAGGCGATGCAACCCAAGCAAGTCCCGGAGCATCTTCCTGCCGGCAGTCCGGACCCCGGCACCACCCTCACCAAGGCGGTCATGCGTGCAGCCGGCTTCCTTGGCATCAGCCAGGCAGGCGTGGCCAACGTGCTGGGCATCAGCACCGCCTCCGTATCCCGAATGGCTTCCGGGGGCTATGTGCTCGATGCGCATCGCAAGGAATGGGAGTTCGGTGTGCTGTTCGTGCGCCTGTTCCGCTCGCTCGACGCCATCCTCGGCCACAGCGACCAGGCCCGCCTCTGGCTGGCCAACGAAAACCTGGCGTTGGGTGGCAAGCCGCTCGACCTGATCCGCACAACAGAGGGCCTGGTACGTGTCGTTCACTATCTGGATGCCACCCGCGGTCGCGTCTGAGCGCAAGCCGTTTGCGCTCACGCTCTGGCGCGCGGTTGAGGCCCAGCATGTGGTATCGACCATGCCGTTGGTCGACAGCCTGGAGGAGCAGGCCGTGCTGGAAGCCGTGCTGGATGCCGGCAAGCCCGCGGTGCCCGCCGACGCGCGCCACCTGCACTATCTTCTGTTCACGCCCTTTCGCTACCCGCCCTCGCCCTGGGGCTCGCGCTTTCGCGCCGAGCAGGATCCTGGCGTGTTCTATGGCGCGGACGATATTCGCACCGCCTGCGCGGAACTGGGCTACTGGCGCTGGCGCTTCCTGCTCGACAGCCCGGCGCTGCCCCGCATCGACGCCCGGCCCCACACCTTGTTCCAGGTCAGCGTGCGCACCGACGGCATCGCGCTTGACGCCCCGCCCTTTGCCGAAGACGCGGCAAAGTGGACCGATCCCGACCACTATGATGCCTGCCAGGCCCTGGCCCGCACGGCCCGGGAGGCTGGCCTCGGCATGATCCGCTACACCTCGGTGCGCGACCCGGAGCACGGCGCCTGCGCCGCACTGCTGACCCCGCGCGCCTTCGCCGAACCGCAGCCACGCACCACCACCACCTGGATGCTGACCGTGCGGCCTGACCGCGTCATCTGGCAACGCGACGACCTGCTGCAGCGGGACAGCTTCCAGTTTGCCGCCAGCGTCTGGCAGCGCGGCAAGGCCAGCCCCGACCCTGCCTGACCCCCAGCGCGCCATTGCGGCCGCGATCCCAATCAGGGCGAGTTCTTGCGCCCTTCCCCATTCTGGCGCAATTGGCTGTTGCACCGCGGTAGGATTTGCCTTATAATCTTTTTCTTCGACGGACGCGGGGTGGAGCAGTTGGCAGCTCGTCGGGCTCATAACCCGAAGGTCGCAGGTTCAAGTCCTGCCCCCGCAACCAAACACTTGCATACCAATGCAGTCACGGTCGAATGCAAAGCAAACCAACGCCCTATACGGGCGTTTTTTGTTTTGTGCGCCGGGCGCTCGACTTCGGTGCGCTCCCGCGCGCTAGCCCACCCCAAACTCGCATCCCACCCCCGGCAGCCCCCATCGGCGGTGATACACTTTCGCCATTCCTCCCGGACGCCCCTCATGAAATTCTGCTCGAACTGCGGCCATGCGGTCGTGCTGCGCATCCCTGAAGGCGACTCGCGCCTGCGTTCAGTGTGCGACAACTGCAGCACCATCCACTACGTCAACCCGCGCAATGTGGTCGGCACCATTCCCGTGTGGGAGGACAAGGTCCTGCTGTGCAAGCGCGCCATCGAGCCGCGCTACGGCTTCTGGACGCTGCCGGCCGGCTTCATGGAGATCGGCGAAACTACCGCGCAGGGCGCCGCACGCGAGACGCTGGAGGAAGCCGGGGCACGGGTGCAGATCGGCGAACTGTTCTCGATCCTGAATGTGCCGCATGTGCATCAGGTGCACATGTTCTACCTGGCAACGCTGGAAGACCTGGACATCTCGGCGGGCGAGGAAAGCCTGGAGGTAAAGCTGGTCGAGGAAGCCGACGTACCCTGGGACGAACTGGCCTTCCCCACCGTGATCCATTCGTTGCGCTGCTTCTTCGCGGATCGCGCGGCGGGGCGACTGGCCGACGGCACCTTCCGCCTGCACAGCCTGGATATCGACAAGCCGATGCGCCCGCTGACCACCCGGGCCACGGTCGAACCCTGAACCCGGGCGCGTTGCCCGCACTGCCCGCATGATCACCTGGCTGGATCCGCATGATCCGTTCCCGCCGGTCGAGCGTGCGCTCGGCCCGGGCTCCGACGCGCCCGGCCTGCTTGCGGCCAGCCGCGAGCTGTCGGCGCAGCGCCTGCTGCTGGCTTACCGGCAAGGCATCTTTCCCTGGTACGCCGAAGGCCAGCCGGTGCTATGGTGGAGCACCGATCCCCGCATGGTGCTGCCGCCGCAGGCACTGCGGGTTTCCAGCACCTTTCGCAAGACCCTCAAGCGCGTGCTGCGCGACCCCGACTGGGAAGTCCGCGTCGACGACGACTTCATCGCCGTGATGCAGGCCTGCGCCGAAACCCCGCGCGATGGCCAGCATGGCACCTGGATCACCGAGGACATCATCGCCGCCTATGGCGCACTGCACCGTAACGGCCTGGCCCATTGCGTGGAGACCTGGTACCAGGGCGAGCGCGCAGGCGGCCTGTACGGCGTGGCGCTCGGGCGGATGTTCTATGGCGAATCGATGTTCGCGCGGCGCACCGATGCCTCCAAGATCGCCCTGGCCGCGCTGTGCGCGTTCCTCGGCAACCACGGCGTGGCGATGATAGACTGCCAGCAGGAAACCGATCACCTGGCTTCGCTCGGGGCGAGTCCCATCCCGCGTGCGGAGTTCGCGGCCCATATCCGCATTGCCACCCGCCAGCCGGATATCGTGCCGTGGGGTTTTGACAAGACGGTGCTGCAGAGATGGACTCAGGCGCAGCCGTAGGGCGCGCCGCATTGGCCACTCGCCGCAAGGCCTGGCCGCTGCGCCATCGGCTTTCCCGCGTTGCTGTTTCATCCCTGGCCGTTGCAGACACATGAGCAAGCTAAAGGAACTCCCCCTTTCCGCGTTGCAGTTCTACGCTACGGCGCCCTACGCTTGCAGCTACCTCGATGGCCGCATGGCGCGCTCTCAGGTGGCCACGCCCGCCCACCTGATCAATGCCGACGTCTATTCGCGGCTGGTGCGCGCCGGCTTCCGGCGCAGTGGCATCTTTACCTACCGCCCCTATTGCGATGAATGCCACGCCTGCACGCCGTGCCGCGTGGTGGTCGACCAGTTCCACCCTGACCGCAGCCAGCGCCGGGCCTGGCGCCAGCACGGCAGCCTGCAGGCGCTGGTGGCGCCGCTCACCTACGTGGAAGAGCATTATTCGCTCTACCTGCTGTACCAGTCGATGCGCCACGCCGGCGGCGGCATGGACCAGGACAGCCGCGACCAGTACGAGCAGTTCCTGCTGCAAAGCCGGGTCAACTCGCGGCTGGTTGAATTCCGCGAGCCGCCGGGCTCGCCCGAGGCCGGGCGGCTGCGCATGGTCAGCATGATCGATGTGCTCGACGATGGCCTGTCCTCGGTCTACACCTTCTACGACCCGCTGGAGGTGCACGCCAGCTACGGCACCTACAACATCCTGTGGCAGATCCAGCAGGCCCGCGAACTCGCCCTGCCACACCTGTACCTGGGCTACTGGATCGCTGATAGCCGAAAAATGGCCTATAAGGCGCGCTACCAGCCAATGCAGGTGCTGACCGCAAACCAGTGGCGCGCGTTCGATGCGGCGCCGGCGTCGCTGCGGGATGCGGCGCCCGCCGCCGTGGCATCGCCCACCGCTGTGCCCGTCGTGCCCCCGCAGCCCGGCGACGAAGCCCCGGAAAACAGCCGGTAGCGGACAGCCTGCGCAAGGCATGCCCGCGCCAGCGGCGCAGTACCCGATCCGGCCCAACCGTTACAATGCCGCCTTGGTCCCGACTTCCAAGCTGATTCCCTGTGCTGAACGCGCTCTACCCCCTGTTTCGCCCCGCCCTGTTCTCGATGGATGCGGAGGACGCTCACCATTTCACCCTCAACAACCTGCTCCGCGCCAAGCGCATGGGGCTGGCGGGCTGCATCGGCAATACCATCGCCGATGACCCGCGCACGGTGATGGGCGTGCGCTTCCCCAACCCGGTTGGCCTGGCCGCCGGGCTCGACAAGGATGGCGCCTACATCGACGGGCTGGCCGCCTTCGGCTTCGGCTTTATCGAGGTGGGCACCGTAACGCCGCGCCCGCAGGCGGGCAACCCGCGGCCACGCATGTTCCGCCTGCCGCAGGCGGATGCGCTGATCAACCGCATGGGCTTCAACAACGGCGGCGTGGATGCCTTTATCGCCAATGTGAATGCGTCGCGCTGGAAGGCCGAAGGCGGCGTGCTGGGCCTGAACATCGGCAAGAACGCCGATACGCCGATCGAGCGCGCGGTGGACGATTACCTGCACTGCCTGGAACGGGTCTACCCGCACGCCAGCTACGTCACCGTGAATATCTCCTCGCCGAACACCAAGAACCTGCGCCAGTTGCAGGGTGCCAGCGAGCTCGACCACCTGCTCTGCACGCTCAAGGACGCGCAGCAGCGCCTGGCCGACAAGTACAAGCGCTACGTGCCGCTCGCGCTCAAGATCGCGCCGGACCTCGATGCCGACCAGATCGGCAATATCGGCGATGCGCTGGTCCGCCACCGGATCGACGGCGTGATCGCCACCAACACCACGATCGCCCGTGACGCCGTCAGGGGCCTGCCGCACGGCGAGGAAGCCGGCGGCCTGTCGGGCCGGCCGGTGTTCGAATCCTCCACGCGCGTGGTCAAGAGCCTGCGCGCGGTGGTTGGGGACGCGGTGCCGATCGTTGGCGTGGGCGGCATCTTCAGCGGTGCCGATGCGCAAGCCAAGATCGCGGCTGGCGCGCAACTGGTGCAGGTGTACAGCGGGCTGATCTACCGCGGCCCGGTGCTGGTCAAGGAATGCGCCGCCGCACTGCGCGCCTGACCGCCTCGGCCCAACCCCGTTTTTGCGCCTTATCACCCCAGTCTCACAAGGATAGTCATGGAAACCACCCGTCTTGGCCGCAGCGACCTGCAGGTTTCGCGCATCTGCCTGGGCACCATGACCTTCGGCGAGCAGAACACCGAAGCCGAAGGCCACAGCCAGCTCGACTACGCGCTGTCGCGCGGCATCAACTTCATCGACACCGCAGAGATGTACCCGGTCAAGCCGCGTGCCGAAACTTATGGCAGCACCGAGCGCATCGTCGGCACCTGGCTCAAGCGCCAGCAGCGTGAGCGTATCGTGCTGGCCACCAAGGTGGCGGGCCCGGCGCGCATGCCGTGGATCCGCAATGGCGGCGACCTGACCCCGGACAGCATCCGCGCGGCGGTGGACGCCTCGCTGGCGCGCCTGCAGACCGATTACATCGACCTGTACCAGATCCACTGGCCCGCTCGCAACGCGCCCATCTTCGGGCAAAAGCAGTTCGATCCGGCCAATGAGCGCGAGTGCGCCTCGATCCAGGCGCAGCTCGAAGCCATGGGCGAGCTGGTGCGCGCGGGCAAGATCCGCTATGTCGGCGTGTCCAACGAAACGCCGTGGGGCGTGGCCGAGTTCGTCAAGCAGGCGGAGCTGCACGGCCTGCCGCGCATCGCCACCATCCAGAACCCGTACAACCTGCTCAACCGCAGCTTCGAGCAGGGCCTGGACGAGGCGTGCTTTCGCACCGACGTGAGCCTGCTGGTATACAGCCCGCTGGCCTTTGGCCAGCTCACCGGCAAGTACCTCGGTGGCGACCTCGCCCACCCCATGTTTGACGCGCAGGCCAAGGGCCGCCTGACGCGCTTCCCGCCCGACTGGAGCCCGCGCTACCTGCGCCCGGAAAGCCTGGCCGCGGCCGCCCGCTATGTGACGCTGGCACGCGAGCACGGCCTCTCGCCGGCAACGCTGGCGCTGGCCTGGAGCTACTCGCGCTGGTTCGCGGCGAGCACCATCGTCGGCGCCACCTCGCTGGAACAACTGCGCGAGAACATCGATGCCTGGCAAACGCCGCTGCCCGAGGCGGCAACCGCGGCCATTGCCCGCATCCACGCCGAAATCCACAATCCGGCGCAGTAACGTTTGCGCGTTGCAGGCACCAGCGACGGTGCGCCGCCCGGCGCCGCCGATGGCGTGCTCCGGGCCTGCCGTTTTCCCCTGCGGACGCACTGGAACAGGGCAAAACCGGGCAAATTTCGCCTCGAAAATGGTATCCTCGCAGGCTTATCGCCGTCGTATCCGCTGTACAAGAGCGTCCTCCAGCCTGCCGCCTGGTGTATCGCCCACATAGCGGACCGGCCGGTTGGCGCAGCGCGCCGCCGGGCAAGACGGCGGACCAGTTCTTATCGAGAACGAAACGCGGCTCATCACCCAGAACCCATATCCGGGGGAGATTAAAAATCATGAAGTGTCTCAAGACATCGACCAAGACCATCCTGGGCAGCGCCGTCGCCCTCGCGCTGCTGTACGGTGGCGCCGTACAGGCCCAGACCGTCAAGGTGCTCTCGATCGTCGACCATCCCGCGCTGGACGCCATCCGCGATGGCGTGCGCGACGAGTTGAAGACCGCCGGCTTTGACGCCGACAAGAACCTGAAGTGGGAATACCAGAGCGCCCAGGGCAATACCGGCACGGCCGCGCAGATCGCCCGCAAGTTCGTTGGCGACCAGCCCAATGTGATCGTGGCCATCGCCACGCCGTCGGCCCAGGCCGTGGTGGCCGCCACCAAATCGGTGCCGGTGGTGTACTCCGGCGTGACCGATCCGGTCGCCGCCCAGCTGGTCAAGAGCTGGAGCGCATCGGGCACCAATGTGACCGGCGTGTCGGACAAGCTGCCGCTGGACCGCCAGGTTGCCCTGATCAAGCGCGTGGTGCCCAAGGCCAAGACGGTCGGCATGGTCTACAACCCCGGTGAAGCCAACTCGGTGGTGGTGGTCAAGGAGCTGAAAGCGATGCTAGCCAAGGAAGGCATGACGCTGAAGGAAGCCGCCGCACCGCGCACGGTCGACATCGGCGCCGCCGCCAAGAGCCTGATCGGCAAGGTCGATGTGATCTACACCAACACCGACAACAACGTCGTGTCGGCGTACGAAGCCCTGGTCAAGGTCGCCAACGAGTCGAAGATCCCGCTGGTGGCCGCCGATACCGACAGCGTCAAGCGTGGCGCCATTGCCGCGCTGGGCATCAACTACGGCGACCTGGGCCATCAGACCGGCAAGGTGGTGGTGCGTATCCTGAAGGGCGAGAAGCCCGGCGCGATCGCTTCGGAAACCAGCGACAAGCTGGAACTGTTCGTGAACACCGGCGCGGCCGAGAAGCAAGGCGTGACGCTGTCGCCCGAACTGATCAAGGAAGCGAAGACCGTCATCAAGTAATCACGGCACGCTGACCCTGCGCGTTCGCGCGCAGGTGGCTCTATCCGGGCCCGCCCCCGGAAACGCCTGCGCCGCGCCGCCTGACCCGGGCAGCGCGCCAGGCGTTTTCAGATTCGGCCTCCCGTGCCGGACACAAGCAACTGGATTCCCCCATGTCCCTCTTTTCCCTGCTGGGTGCCCTGGAGATCGGCCTGATCTTCAGCCTCGTCGCCCTGGGGGTGCTGATCTCCTTTCGCATCCTCAATTTCCCCGATCTGACCGTCGACGGCAGCTTCCCGCTGGGTGGCGCCGTGGCGGCCACGCTGATCGCCTCTGGCCAGGATCCGTTCATCGCCACCGCGCTGGCGATTGTTGCGGGCGCCTTTGCCGGCTTCGTCACCGGCTGGCTCAACGTGCGCCTCAAGATCATGGACCTGCTGGCCAGTATCCTGATGATGATCGCGCTGTACTCGATCAATCTGCGCATCATGGGCAAGCCCAATGTGCCGCTGATCACCGAGTCGACCATCTTCACCATCCTGCAGCCGGACTGGATGCCCGACTACATGCTGCGCCCCGCGCTGCTGCTGATCGTGGTGGTCGTGGCCAAGCTTGGCCTGGACTGGTTCTTCTCCTCGCAGCTCGGCCTGGCCATGCGAGCCACCGGCGCCAATCCGCGCATGGCGCGCTCCCAGGGCATCGCCACCGGCCGCGCCACGCTGGCGGGCATGGCGCTGTCCAACGGACTGGTAGCCCTCGCGGGCGCGCTGTTCGCGCAGACCCAGGGCGGCTCCGATATCTCCATGGGCATCGGCACGATCGTGATCGGCCTGGCCGCGGTGATCATCGGCGAGAGCATCCTGCCGGCGCGCCGGCTGGTGTACACCACGCTGGCCGTGGTGCTGGGCGCCATCCTCTACCGCTTCTTCATTGCGCTGGCCCTGAACAGCGAGTTCATCGGCCTCAAGGCCCAAGACCTGAACCTGGTCACGGCTGTACTGGTGACCGGCGCCCTGGTGCTGCCGGGAACCCGCAAGAAGCTGTTCGGCCGCAAGAACGGAGGTGCCTGAGATGCTGCGCGCACAAGACCTGAAACTCACCTTCAATCCCGGCACCCCGATCGAGACGCGCGCGCTGCGCGGCCTCAGCCTGGATATCCCGACGGGCCAGTTCGTTGCCGTGATCGGCTCCAATGGCGCCGGCAAGTCCACCTTCCTCAATGCCATCAGCGGCGATCAGATGGTGGACAGCGGCCGCATCACGATCGACGACGTCGATGTCACGCGCAAGCCGGCCTGGGACCGTGCCCCGCTGGTGGCGCGCGTCTTCCAGGACCCGATGGCGGGCACCTGCGAGGCACTGACGATCGAAGAAAACATGGCGCTGGCCATGGCGCGCGGCAGCCGCCGGGGCTTTCGCGCGGCGCTGAACAAGCCCTCGCGCGAGCTATTCCGCGACAAGCTGCGCCTGCTCAACCTCGGCCTGGAAAACCGCCTGACCGACCGCATCGGCCTGCTGTCGGGCGGACAGCGCCAGGCCGTGAGCTTGCTGATGGCCTCGCTGCAGCCCTCGCGCATCCTGCTGCTGGACGAGCACACCGCTGCGCTGGACCCGAAGACCGCCGCCTTCGTGCTGGAGATGACCGCCAAGATCGTGGAGCAAGCCAAGCTCACCACGATGATGGTCACGCACAGCATGCGCCAGGCGCTGGACTACGGGCAACGCACGGTGATGCTGCATCAGGGCCAGGTGGTGCTGGACGTGTCGGGCGACCAACGCGCCGGGCTGGACGTGCCGGACCTGCTGCGCATGTTCGAGCAGACGCGGCATGAGCAGCTCGATGATGATGCCCTGCTGCTGGGCTGAGCCTCGCGCTTCGTTCGCTTAGCCACGCACCCATGCAAAAGGCCCCTGCTTGAGCGGGGGCCTTTTGCATTCGGGCACAGCGTGTGGCTGCTCAGGCTGTGGCCGCCTTGTCCAGCCAGCGCTTGAGCTGGTCGGTGACGGCGGTGCTCGAGAACGAGCAGCTATCTTGCGCAAATACCGCCGCCATCTCCAGCCGGCGCAGCAACTCTTCCATCGCCTGCCCGAACATCGGCGGCAGCACCAGGCCGGGAGCTGCCTCGCGCCAGCTGCGCACCAGGCCATCGGCCGCGAGCTGGCCGCCGATGTGTTGTTCGAGTGCGGCGCGCATGGTTGCCAGCGCCGGTGCATTGTTCGTCGTCGTGGCCATCAACGCGCCCTCCTTTCTTTGTAAAGTTCGCGGAACGTGCGTCCGCTCGGCGCCGGCAAGTCGCGGGTCTCGGTCCAGCCACGGCCAGCCATCGGCAAGCGGGCAATCAGCTTGCTGCTGCCGCCCATGCGCGCGAGCAAACGCGCGCCGATGCGGGTGGCGAAGGCGTATAGCCCCGGGCGGCGCGCCACAAAGCCCCACACTTGCAGCCCGAGCCGCTCCTGCCAGGGACGCAGGCCACGCTCCATCTGCTTCTCGCGCAGCTTGCGCAGCAGGTCCGACAGCGGGATCGAAGCCGGGCACACGCGGTTGCATTCTCCGCACAGCGTGGCAGCCTGCGGCAGGTCCAGCGCGTTGGCGATGCCGACATAGCTCGGCGTCAGCACGCTGCCCATCGGGCCAGGGTAGACCCAGCCATAGGCATGGCCGCCGATCTTCTGGTACACCGGGCAATGGTTCATGCAAGCGCCGCAGCGGATGCAGCGCAGCATGTCCTGGAAGTCGCCGCCGATCAGGCCGCTGCGCCCGCCGTCGACCAGCACGAAATACATATGCTCCGGGCCGTCGCGCTCACCCTCGGCGCGCGGGCCGGTCAGCAGCGAAAAGTAATTCGAGATGGCCTGGCCGGTAGCCGAGCGCGGCAGCAGCCGCATCACGGTGGCCAGGTCTTCCAGCGTCGGCAGCACCTTCTCGATGCCGGTCACGGCCACGTGCACGCGCGGCATCACCGTGCACATGCCCTCGTTGCCTTCATTGGTCACCACCGCCACCGAGCCTGTTTCGGCGATGATGAAATTGCCGCCGGTCACGCCCATGTCGGCCGACAGGAATTCCGGCCGCAGCACTTCACGCGCCTCGCGCGTCATCTCCGAGATATCGGTCAGGCGCGGTTTGTGGTGGACCTTGGCGAAGAGATCGGCGATCTCTTCCTTGTCCTTGTGCACCACCGGGGCAATGATGTGCGACGGCGGCTCGGCATCGTTGATCTGCAGGATGTATTCGCCCAGGTCCGTCTCGATGCTCTGCACGCCCATCTCGCCCAGCACCTGGTTCAGGCGCATTTCCTCGGTCACCATCGATTTGCTCTTGATGACCTTCTTCACCCCGTGCTTTTGCGCAATCTCGGCTACCAGCCGCGCGGCGTCGGCCGTGGTCTCGGCAAACAGCACGGTGGCGCCGCGGCGCGTGGCGTTCTCCTCGAAGGTGGCAAGCCAGACGTCGAGGTTCTGCAGCGCGCGGTCGCGACGCTCCTTGAGTGCCTCGCGGGTGGCATCGAAGTCGATGTCGCGGATGGCGTCGGCGCGCGCCGTGACGAACTTGGTGGAGAGCTTCTTGAGGTTCTGCTGTAGGCGCTGGTCGGCCAGCTTCTGGCCCGCGCGCGCTTTGAACTCCATGCTGCGAACTTGCATAGCGGGGATCTCGCTAAGGTTTGTTTTTCAGCTGGCCGGGATCAGGCATCGCCGGCGAGCACTTGCGCGATATGCAGCACCTGGGTACGCGTGTCGCCGGTCCTGCGCAGGCGCCCCTCGATATTGAGCATGCAGCCGAGGTCGCCCAGCACCACGGCATCGGCGCCGCTGGCCTTGATGTTGGCGCACTTCTCATCGACGATGGCCGTGGAGATATTGCCGTACTTGACCGAGAAGGTGCCGCCGAATCCGCAGCAAGCCTCGCAGTCCTTCATCTCGCTCAGCTGCACACCGGGCAATTGCGCCAGCAGAGCGCGGGGCTGGCTCTTGACGCCCAGTTCGCGCAAGCCGGAGCAGGAGTCATGGTAGGTAATGCGGCCCGTGAACTTTGAATCGAACTCGCCCAGCTTGGCCACATTGACCAGGAAATCGGTCAGCTCGAACACGCGCGAGCGCAGGCCTTCGTAGCGGCCATTCAACTCGGGATCGTCGCCGAGCAGGTCCGCATAGTGATGCAGCACCATGCCGCCGCAGGAGCCGGATGGAATCACCACGTAGTCGAACATTTCGAACTCGCGCAGGAATTTTTCCGCCAGGCCACGCGATGCCGTGCGCTCGCCCGAGTTGTAGGCAGGTTGCCCGCAACAGGTCTGGGCTTCGGGCACCATCACCTCGAAGCCAGCCTTCTCCAGCAACTTGAGCACCGAGAAGCCGATTTCCGGACGCATGAGGTCCACCAGGCAGGTGGCGAACAGACCAACTCGCATTGTTTCCCTTTTCCAGACCCCGAAACCCCGCAATTATGCGCCCTTGCGCACCGGCCAGCATACAAAAGCGTGCACGGCAGGGGTGAATTCGCCGCATTTATGCATGCCCTTTTCGACACATTCGCCACCGGCAAAATCAGAAGATTCTTGCGGCAATGCCATTTCACCCATTGAAATTTTCACAATGTGAGATAGAATCAGGCAACCGCTTAATTTGCCGCACGGCAACATTTCCCCATGGCAGAAGCAGACAAAGCCCCCGGCAAGACGTCCATCCAGGTCATCGAACGCATGATGACCCTGCTGGATGCGCTCGCCCAGCACGCTGATCCGGTCAGCCTCAAGGAGCTGTCGCTGACTACCGGGCTGCACCCTTCCACCGCGCACCGCATCCTCAATGACATGGTGGCCTGCCGTTTTGTGGACCGCTCCGATCCGGGCAGCTACCGGCTTGGCATGCGGCTGCTGGAGCTCGGCAACCTGGTCAAGGCCCGCCTGTCGGTACGCGATGCCGCGCTGGCACCGATGCGGGCCCTGCACCGCGTGACGGGCCAGACGGTGAACCTGTCGGTGCGGCAAGGCGACGAGATCGTCTACATCGAGCGTGCCTATAGCGAGCGCTCTGGCATGCAGGTGGTGCGCGCCATTGGCGGGCGCGCACCGCTGCACCTGACTTCGGTCGGCAAGCTGTTTCTCGCCGCCGATGAAGTGGCGCGCGTTCGCAACTACGCCACCCGCACCGGGCTGGCCGGCCACACCCGCACCTCGATCACCGACCTGATCAAGCTCGAGCGCGAGCTCAACTGGGTGCGCACCAACGGCTACGCGCGCGACAACGAAGAGCTGGAACTCGGCGTGCGTTGCATCGCCGCCGGCATCTACGACGACTCGCGCCGTCTGGTGGCCGGATTGTCGCTCTCGGCCCCGGCCGACCGCCTGCAGGACAGCTGGCTGCAAAACCTGAAGGAAACCGCGCTGCAGATCTCGCGCGGCATGGGCTACGCGACTGACGCCGCAGCCTGAACACGGCGGGGTGGACGGTGCGGGGAGCCACGCGCCCTTCGCGCCGAACCCTTACCTCGCCCGCTTCCCCTTTCCTACCCCCTTCCCCTCCGGATAGCTTCAGCCAAAACTAAGTATATACCCTTAGTTTTCAGATAACCTGAATAGCTATATCCTGCTGGGCATGCGGACCAAAGCCATTACCCTCACCGAACAGGTAACCCAGCAGTTGCGCGCCGAGATCGCCGGCGGCACCTACCCCGTTGGCGCCCGGCTGCCGACCGGCAAGCAGCTTGCCGAGCAATACGGTGTCAGCCCGGCCGTCATCCGCGAGGTGACCGAGCACCTGCGCTCCCAAGGCCTGGTGGAAAGCCGCCAGGGCGTGGGTAGCACGGTGCGCTCGCGCGTGGGCAATGCCGGCTTCCAGCTGCCGCAGGAAATCGGCATCGATCGCGACGAACTGGCCAGCATCTACGAGCTGCGGCTCAATCTGGAAAGCGCCGCCGCCGCGCTGGCGGCGCTGCGGCGCACCGCGCAGGATGTCGCCGGCATGCAGGCGCTGCTGGACCGGCTCGCGGCGCAATTGCACGACCCGCACCACAGCGCCGAGGCAGACACGGCCTTCCATGTGGCGATCGCCACCGCCACCCACAACAAGTACTACCTGCAGTTGCTGCAGTACCTGAACCTGCAACTGCACCAGGCCGTGCATGTGGCGCGGCTCAATACCCGCCAGCAGGAGGGCCTGTCCGAACAGGTCCACCAGGAACACCTGGCCATATTCCACGCGATCCGCGCCGGCAACCCTGAACAAGCGCGCGCCGCGGCGGTAGCCCACCTGCGCGGTGCGGCGGCACGCCTGGGCCTGCAGCTGGCAGCGCGCGGCAAGCCCCTCACCAGCGGCCAGGATCCCACTCATTCCGCGGCCTGAAGCCGCATTGCCACTCCGGATAGACCCATCATGCAAGACTTAGCTTTCCTGCCCCGCCTGATCGAGGCGCTAGGCCCCGACGTGGTCGCCACCGAGCCAGACCAGGTTGCACCGTGGCTCGCCGACTGGCGCGGCCTTTACCGTGGCAATGCGCAGGCCGTGGTGCGCCCGCGCTCGGTGGATGAAGTGGCACGTTGCCTGGCCTTATGCCAGCAGGCCGCGGTGCCGGTGGTGCCGCGTGGTGGCAACACCGGCCTGTGCGGCGGCGCCGCGCCGGACAGCAGCCCCGCCAACGTGGTCCTGAGCATGGACCGCATGAACGCGATCCGCTCGATCGATACCATCGCCAACACGCTCATCGCCGAAGCGGGCTGCATCCTGGGCAACCTGCGGCGCGCCGCGCAGGAGGCGCATCGCCTGCTGCCGCTCAGCCTGGCGGCCGAGGACTCCTGCCAGATCGGCGGCAATCTCGCGACCAACGCGGGCGGGGTCAATGTGGTGCGCTACGGCATGACCCGCGAGCTGGTGCTGGGCGTGGAAGCCGTGCTGCCCAATGGCGAGATCTTTCACGGCCTGCGCGCCTTGCGCAAGGACAACACCGGCTACGACCTCAAGCAATTGCTGATCGGCTCGGAAGGCACGCTGGGCGTCATTACCGCGGCAGCGCTGCGCCTGTTTCCGCGCACTGACGCACGCTCGGTAGTGCTTGCGGCGGTGGCCTCCCCGCTGCAGGCGCTGGAGCTCTTCGAGTTGCTGTTCGCGCAGTGCGGCGCTCGCCTGCAAGCCTTCGAATTCTTCACCGGCGATTGTGTCGACCTCGTGCTCAAGCACGCGGAGGGCGTGCAGGAGCCCTTCAGCCAACGCTATCCCGCCTATGTGCTGGTGGAGCTGGCCGACACCACCGACGAAGCCGCCCTCAACGTGCTGCTGGAGCGCGTGATTGGCGAGGCGCTGGAGCGCGAACTGTGCCTGGACGCCGCCGTCTCTGCGTCGCTGTCGCAACTGCAGAGCCTGTGGAAGCTGCGCGAGGAAATCTCCGAGGCCCAGCGTGCCGACGGGCCGCACCTGAAGCACGATGTGTCGCTGCCGATCGAGCAGATCCCAGCCTTCATGGTGTCGATGGAGGCGCGCCTCAAGGCCATCAGTCCCAGCATCCGCCCGTTTATCTTTGGGCATTTCGGCGACGGCAACCTGCACTACAACCTGTCGCGCCCCGCGGGCGCGCAGCGCGACTGGACCGCGCAGCATGGCAAGGCGCTGACCGCCGAAGTGCTGGATGAGGTGGCGCGCTACGGCGGCAGCATCAGCGCCGAGCATGGCATCGGCCAGCTCAAGCGCGATGATTTCCTGCGCCTCAAGGACCCACTCGAGCTGCGCATGATGCGGGGCATCAAGCAGTTGCTGGATCCGGCCGGCATCATGAATCCGGGCAAGCTGCTCTAAGCGCGCCGCCCACTCCCCAAGGAAAAACGCGCCGGTGACGGCGCGTTTTTTGACTTCAAGCAGCAGGCGGCCAGATCACTCCGGTGCCGCCATCAGATGCCGCGAGGCTGCTGGGCGGTCAGGATTGCCTGGGGGCTAGTGGGGTTGCCAGGCCCTTGCGTCAGGTTTGGGGACGTCGGAAAAGGGCGGCCAGGCCCGGTCTGCACGTGTTCCAGCCAGTCCTTGACGCGGTTGGCATCGGCGAAGCGGGACAGCTTGCCAACGGAATCCAGGAACACCATCACCACATTGCGGCCATTTACGCGTGCCTGCATCACCAGGCACTGGCCAGCCTCGGAGATAAAGCCTGTTTTCTGCAGGCCGATCTCCCAGTTGCCGCCGCGAACCAGGCGGTTGGTGCTGACGTAGTGCTGGGTGCGGCCCAGTACATTGACCTCATGCTCGGTCTGCGTCGAAAACTCGCGGATGGTGGGATTGCGGTACGCCGCGTTGACCATGCGCACGAGGTCCATCGCGCTCGATACATTGCTGCTCGACAAGCCGTTCGAATCGACAAAGTGGCTGTCGTTCATGCCGAGCTCGCGCGCCTTGCGGTTCATGGCCTGCACAAAGGCCGGCAGGCCGCCCGGGTAGCTGCGGCCCAGCACCGATGCCGCACGATTCTCCGACGACATCAGCGCCAGCAGGAGCGCCTCCTGACGGGAGAGCTGCGCGCCAAAGCGCAGGCGCGAACTGCTGTGCTTTTCGTTGTCGCGGTCTTCCTCGTTGATGGTGAGCACCTCGTCCATGGGCTGGCGCGCGTCCATCACAACCAGCGCGGTCATCAGCTTGGTGATCGAGGCGATCGGCAGGACCGCGGCGGCGTTCTTCTGGAACAGCACTTCGTTGGAGTTCTGATCCATCACCAGCGCCACGCTGGAGCGCAGCGCGAGCGCGTCTTCGGTGTCACGCAGGCCGAGCGCCTCGCCCAGCGAGGGTTTCGCGGGGATGAACGCTGCACGAACCGGTACCGCCTGGCGCTGCGCCACCACGGTGCGCTTACCGTTTTTCAGTACCACGACCTTGCGCGTCGTGGCGTGCTCGGCCTTGCCGCTGGTCGCGACGACCTGCTTGGATTTCGCGGATTTAGAGGGGGAATTTGCCGATTTTTTTTCGGACTTGGCGACTTTTGCCGACTTTTTGCTGGTTTTAGCGGTGTCCGACGTTTTCGTCGCGGCATCGGCCACAGGGGCGGCCAGCATGGAAACGGTCAACAGCACAGAGGCCGCAACCGAAGTAAGAGGGGTAGAGCCGAAGAATCGCAAAAATAGGGGGGAATCAGACCGGAACATGATTCATTCAGCGCGCAACTAGGATTGCGCCAGTTTAGGAAAAAAAGAAATTGTTAGCAAGATTAAAGACTTACGAAGCCTCTTTAAAGTTCGATTTGCAAACAATTCCACATTACGGCAAATGCGTGGCACACATCACATGACACGTGCATTAAGACCGACGTCGGCTGTGGTAATTCCACACCGTTTCATCTTTCTCACCCGCCCACCGGGTTGCCCCGAGCCAACATGCAGCGGACAGCGACGGCACAAAGCTGGCCTTCGCCGCCGACAGCTTCTTAAGATAAGAAACGCGCGAACCCGCTTACCGGTTCACGCTCGGTACTAAGGGTATTCTCTATGGCGGCGGGGTCGGCATGGCCCAGGGCCATGCCGCACACCACCATTTCATCCGCCGGCAGGCGCAAGTGATTGCCGATGACCGCGTGGAACTGGGTGAACGCCGCCTGCGGACAGGTATCCAGCCCGCGCGCCCGCGCCGCCACCATGATGCTTTGCAGGAACATCCCATAGTCCAGCCAGCTGCCCAGCTCCAGGATGCGGTCTATCGTGAAGATCATGCCCACCGGGGCACCGAAGAACGTGAAGTTGCGCGCGTGCTGCGCATGCATGCGCGCCTTGTCCTCGCGGCTGATCTGCAGCAGGCTGTACAGGTCCCAACCTACCTTGCGGCGGCGATCAATGTACGGCGCCACCCACTCGCGTGGATAGTAGGGATACTCCTCGCGATACTTGCTGTCGCGCTGCGGATCGTCGTAAGCGGCCAGCACGTCGGCCGACAGCTTCACCTTGGCATCGCCAGTCAGCACATAGACCCGCCATGGCTGGGCGTTGGTGCCCGACGGGGCCCGGCTGGCCACGGCCAGGATCTCATTGACCACGGCGCGCGGCACCGGCGTATCGAGAAACGCGCGCACCGAGCGGCGCGTGATGATGGCCTGATCGATCAGGGCGGCGCCCCGTTTCTGCTGCGAATCCATGGTTGTCAACTCCTTTGCGCGGGCCGGATCACGCGTTGGCATCCGCGGGTTCGCACACCAGGGCCTGCAGCGCATCGCGCAGCGCGGGCAGTAGCGGCACCGGGCGGCGCGTGGCGCGATCCACATAGACATGAACAAAATGGCCCTGCGCCGCAGCTACGTCTTCGTCGTTACGGAACAGGCCCACTTCGTAGCGCACGCTCGAATTGCCCAGCCGCGCCACGCGCAGCCCCGCCACCACCGTGTCAGGAAAACTCAGCGCGGCAAAGTAATTGCATTGCGTCTCGATCACCAGCCCGATGGTGTCGCCGGACTCGATATCCAGCACGCCCTCCCGGATCAGGTAGGTGTTCACCACGGTATCGAAATAACTGTAGTAGATGACGTTGTTGACGTGGCCATAGACGTCGTTATCCATCCAGCGCGTGGTGATGGGCTGGAAATGACGATAGGCGCTGCGGGTATCTGCGGTCGGTTTCATCGAAAAGCGCGAGAAGGGGAAATTAGCGGCGGATCACCAGCGCAACGCCACCGGCGGCCAGGGCCATGCCAAGCGCGGCCAGCGGCGGGAAGCTCTCGCCGAACAGCAGCCACGCCATGGCGGCGGTGGTCGGCGGGGTAAGGTACATGAGGCTGGATACCTTGGTGGCCGCGCCTTGGCGGATCAACAGGAACAGCAGCGAGATGGCCCCGATGGACAACGCGACCACCGACCAGGCGAGCGCGCCGACCATCTCGGCATTCCACTCGACGTGACGGGTTTCGGTCAGGAACATGAAAGGCAGGCAGGCCAGCGCCGCCGCGGCGAACTGGATCACCGAGCCCATGCGCAGGTCGAACATCGGGCAATGGCGTTTCTGATACAGCGTGCCGAAGGTGATCGAGAACAAGGCGCCCAGCGCCAGCAGCAGGCTTGGCGCGGACAGCCCGCTGGCCGACAGTTTGTTTGCCACCACCAGGCCCACGCCAAGGATGCCGAGCAGCAACCCCAGCCATTGGCGCCGCCCGATGACCTCGCCCATGCGCGAGGCCGCCAGCGCGGTCAGGATTGGCTGCATGCCAACGATCAGCGCGGAGACGCCCGCTGGCATGCCGAGCTTGACCGCTGCCCACACGCCCCCCAGGTAGCCCGCCTGCAGGAACAGCCCTGCCAGTGCGATGTGCCCCACCATGCGCCAGTCGGTCGCCCCGGCGTGCTGCGGCAGCGGGACACGCGCCATCAGCACGAAGGGCACCATCAGCACCAGCACACCGACAAAGCGCAGAAACAGGAAGGTCATCGGCTCCGCGTGCGGCATGCCGTACTTGGCTACGATGAATCCCGTGCTCCAGATCACGACGAACAGCCACGGCATGGCGGCCATCCACAAGTTGCCGCGTGCCACATGGGCCTGGCTGGTTGCGCTCATTGCTGTGCCTTCTCCGTATCGCCGGTTAGCGGGATCGCACCTGCACCGGCGGCGTCCGGCTTGTCGCGCCGGGCATAGCGCTCGTGATATTGCGTGGCGAGTGCGATGGTCTGTGCATGCACGGCGACGGTATTCTCGATCTGGTTGCCGTAGCCGCCGGCCATGGTCACGGCAATGGGCAGGCCGCGTTCCAGGGCTGCGTCAAACACCAGGCGGTCGCGCCGGGCCAGCCCGGCCAGCGTCAGTTTCAGGCGTCCAAGCCGGTCGCCCTCATGCGGATCGGCCCCGGCCAGATAAATGATCAGGTCGGGAGCAAAACGCGCGAACAGCGTATGGAGTGCGCCCTGCAGCGCTTGGGCGTAAGCCTCGTCGTCGCAGCCATCGGGCAGGCCCACGTCGAGATCGCTGGCCTCCTTGCGAAAGGGATAGTTCTTCTCGCCATGCAGGGACAGCGTGAAGACGAAGGGATCGTCACGCAGGATGGAGGCGGTGCCGTTGCCCTGGTGCACGTCGAGATCGACCACGGCCACGCGCGCCACCCGGCCGTCGCGGCGCAGTTGGCGCGCGGCGATGGCCGCGTCGTTGAAGACGCAGAAGCCACCGCCCTTATCGGCATAGGCGTGATGGGTGCCGCCCGCCAAGTTGACCGAGATGCCCTCACGCAGCGCTACGCGGCAGGCCTCGATGGTGGCACCAGCGGAGCGCCGCGAGCGCTCGACCATGGCGTGCGACCAGGGAAAGCCGATCTCGCGCTGGCGCGCCGGGTCCAGTTCGCCCCGGGAGACGCTCGCGACATATTCCGGCGTGTGCGCCAGCAGCAAGGCATCGTCCCCGGCCCGCGGCGCCTCGATCAGCACCAGCCCCGGCACATCGCGCTCGACCGCCTCCCTCAACATGCTGTACTTGCGCATCGGGAAGCGGTGGCCCTCAGGTAGGGGCAGGACAAAATGATCGGCGTAAAAAGCGAGCATGAGGGCAAACATAGGCGGGCGGCCGGTCGCGGCAACTTGGCCGTGGTGCATCGGCCGGCTGGTCGCGCCCTTGCGAGACGGCAATTCCGGCAGACCGCGATGGTAGCACTGTGCCGGCGCCAGGGTGTGCCACCCCTCCCCTGCCTCCCCCCGCAAGATGCCGGGCGTGGCACGCCTGCCGGTGCTGCGCAGCCAAAATGTGACAGTGCATCGACTTCAACAACAGTTATTTGTGCAATGCACAAGAAGCCCTTGACACCGTTTTTCTTTTCCCTACAATTGGAATTGTTGCGGCGCACCATCGATTTTGCAGAGCAAGCGGAGCGCGCCGATAACCCCCTTACGCCTGGGGCTGGCTGACGAAAAAACAGGTTCAACCTTGATTTCGTCATGGCTTTGACATCTGGGCGGCCTAATTTTGCATGACCTTGAACTTCATTATTGGAGACCAGCATGAGCTTCACCCCGGAACAAGTCGCCGCAGCGCAAAAAGCCAACCTCGAAACCCTGTTTGGCCTGACCACCAAAGCTTTTGAAGGCATCGAAAAGCTGGTCGAACTGAACCTGCAAGTCGTCAAGGCCACGTTCGCTGAAAACGTGGACACCGCCAAGAAGGCCCTCTCGGCCAAGGACGCCCAGGAATTGCTGGCCCTCCAGACCTCGCTGGCCCAACCGGTTGCCGAAAAGGCCCTGGCCTACAGCCGCCACGTGTACGAAATCGCCTCGGAAACCCAGGCTGAATTCACCAAGGTCGCCGAAGCCCAGCTGGCTGAGAACTCGAAGAAGGTGCAAACCCTGGTCGAGAACCTCGCCAAGAACGCCCCGGCCGGCTCCGAGTCGACCGTTGCCATCGTGAAGTCCGCGATCAGCGCCGCCAACAACGCTTACGAGTCGGTCCAGAAGGCCACCAAGCAAGCCGTTGAAATCGCTGAGACCAACTTCCAGGCAGCCGCCAGCGCCGCCACCAAGGCCGCACAGCAAGCCAGCGCCACGGCTCGCACCGCGACCAAGAAGGCCACCACCGCCGCCTAATCCGCGACGGCAGGAAACGGACCGGCTTCGGCCGGTTCGTTGGCAAAGCGCGCCTGGCATGGCCAGCGCATTTTGCCAACGAAGGCAGCACGGAAGGCGACTCAAGCCGCCCTGCCCTCCTACGGTGTCTCCTCGGTATCTGGTTTCCATGTATTCCAATATCGATTCATTCCCGGCCATGCGCCGGGATTTTTTTGCCCGCGACACATGGGCAAGCAGGCACTCGGACATACGGACACACGCCCTCCCCGCTGCAGGCAAGCTTTGGCCGGCGCAGCCGCAAGCGTGTGCGGCAAAAAATCCGGCGGTTAATTGCGGATCAGGGCGTAAAAAGGCCCGCCATACGGCGGGCCTCTCTAGTGTCGGCGACGTTTAGCGCTTAGCGCTTGCGCGGCGGCGGGACGTCGGTGCAGACACCTTCGTAGATCTCGGCTGCCATGCCGATGGATTCGCCCAGCGTCGGGTGCGGGTGGATGGTCTTGCCGATATCCACGGCATCGGCGCCCATCTCGACTGCCAGGCAGACTTCGCTGATCAGATCGCCGGCATGCGTGCCGACGATGCCGCCGCCGATGATCCGGTGGGTTTCCTCGTCGAAGATCAGCTTGGTAAAGCCTTCGTCGCGGCCATTGGCAATGGCACGGCCGGATGCTGCCCACGGGAACACGCTCTTGCTGTACTTGATCCCCTGCGCCCTGCACTGGTCTTCGGTCACGCCGGCCCAGGCCACTTCCGGATCGGTGTAGGCCACCGACGGGATCTGCTTGACGTCAAAGTAGGCCTTCTCGCCGTGCGCGGCTTCCGCTGCCACGTGCGCTTCGTGCACCGCCTTGTGGGCCAGCATGGGCTGGCCGACGATGTCGCCGATCGCGAAGATGTGCGGCACATTGGTGCGCATCTGCTTGTCGACGTCGATAAAGCCGCGATCCGTGACCGCCACCCCCGCCTTCTCCGCGCCGATGCGCTTGCCGTTGGGCACGCGGCCCACCGACACCAGCACCAGGTCGTAGCGTTGCGGCTCGGCCGGCGCCTGCTCGCCTTCGAACTTGACGTAGATGCCGTCCGGCTTCGCTTCCACGCCGACCGTCTTGGTCTTGAGCATGACCTTGTCGAAGCGCTTCTTGTTCATCTTGTCCCAGACCTTGACCAGGTCGCGGTCGGCGCCCTGCATCAGGCCATCGAGCATTTCCACCACGTCGATGCTGGCGCCCAGCGTGCTGTACACCGTGGCCATTTCCAGCCCGATGATGCCGCCGCCGATGACCAGCATCTTGTTGGGCACTTCCGGCAATTCCAGCGCGCCAGTGGAGTCGACGATGCGTGGGTCCTCGGGGATGAAAGGCAACTTGACCGCCTGGCTGCCGGCGGCGATGACGGCTTTTTCGAAACGGATCACCGTCTTCTTGCCTGTCGTCGCCTTGGCGTCACCTTCGGTTTCCTGCACCTCGAGGTGATGCGGGTCGAGGAAGGTGCCGATACCGCGCACGACCTGTACCTTGCGGGCCTTGGCCATGCCGGCCAGGCCGCCGGTCAGCTTGCCGACCACGGTTTCCTTGTAGTGGCGCAGCCCGTCGAGGTCGATCTTGGCCTCGCCGAACAGGATGCCGTGGGCCGCCAGGGCCTTGGCTTCGTCAATCACGGCGGCGTTGTGCAGCAGCGCCTTGGAGGGGATGCAACCCACGTTCAGGCAGACCCCGCCAAGCGTGCTGTAGCGTTCGACCAGCACGGTGTTCATGCCGAGATCGGCGCTGCGGAAGGCGGCCGAGTAGCCACCAGGGCCGGCGCCGAGCACCAGCATGTCGCAGGTGATATCCGCGCTGCCCGCATGCGCGGCGGCCACGGGAGCCGGAGCCGCGGCAGGCGCGGATACCTGCGCAGGCGCAGGTGCAGGTGCAGAGACAGGCGCGGCCGCCGGCTTGGCCGCGGCTTCGCTCTCCAGTGTGCAGATGACGGCGCCCTTGGCAACCTTGTCGCCCACCTTGATGCGCACCTCCACCACCTTGCCGGCGGCGGACGACGGCACATCCATGCTGGCCTTGTCGGACTCGAGCACGATCAGCGATTGCTCCTGCTCGACCGTATCGCCAGCCTTGACCAGCACCTCGATGACTTCCACCGCGTCGAAATCGCCGATATCCGGCACCTGGACTTCGATCACACTCATGTTTTGCTCCTCAAGAACGCGCTCCGCTTCAGATGCGGGGCGCGCCATCGTTATTGGTTGCTCCGTCGCCAGCCATGTCAGCCAGTTGCACCACCTGCACCTCGACCGGGCCTGCCGAACTCTTGTCGAACTCCACCCCTGCATCCACCCCGATGCGCGCAATCTCGCGGGCGGCCAGGCCCGGCTGGTCGTAGACCGCGTGCATGGCGCCCAAGGCGTAGTTACGCCCCGAGCCAATGCCCCAGAAACGATCGAACGAGAAGACTTCGCGGTACGAATACACGCCGAAGATGCCGGCCGGATTGGCAATCAGGCAGACGATCTGCGAGGACTCGTAAGGATCGTCCTCGTCCTCCTTGGTGTTGATGAAATACTCGTTCTTGAGTTTTTCATGCACTTTGAGGAAGGTCCGGAAGACCTCATCGCGCGAACCCAGCCGGCAATCCTCGCCCAGCCCGGCCAACAGGCTGCGCATGACCGGGAAGTGCGCGGTGGTGCCAGCGAGCGCCACGAAGCTGTCACCCACCGGGAACACCTTCTGGTTGCGCTCGTAGGCGCGCGTGAGCCGGGTGTCGCCAAACGTCACCAGCGCGTCGGCGGCAATCGCCACTTCGCCGGCCTTTTTGACGACAACGCAGGTAGTCATGGGCTCGCTTCCTGTTTGCAGGTTGCAGACGTTGCAGACGTTGCAGGTAAGGGCGCGCATGGCCGCGAGGCCCGGCGCGCCCTGCCCGCCTTACAGCAGGATGCGGCGGAAATCGGCCAGCAACTGACCGAAATAGGTGTTGAAGCGAGCCGCTTCCGCACCGTCGATGACGCGGTGATCCCACGACAGCGACAGCGGCAGCGTCAGGCGTGGCACGAACTGCTTGCCATCCCACACCGGCTTCTGGTACGACTTGCACACGCCCATGATGGCCACTTCCGGCGCGTTGATGATCGGCGTGAAATACGTGCCGCCGATGCCGCCCAGCGAGGAGATCGAGAAGCAGCCGCCTTGCATCTGGTCCGGCTTGAGCTTGCCGTCGCGCGCCAGCTTGGCCAGTTCGTTCATTTCCTGGCCGATCTCGATCACGCCCTTCTTGTCGGCGTTCTTGATCACCGGCACAACCAGGCCGTTCGGCGTGTCAGCCGCGAAACCGATGTTGAAATACTGCTTCAGCACCAGGTTCTCGCCATCGAGCGACGCGTTGAAATTCGGGAATTTCTTCAGCGCGGCGACGGCGGCCTTGATCATGAAGGCCAGCATGGTGACCTTGACGCCTTGCTTCTCGTATTCCTTGTTGAGCTGCACGCGGAAGGCTTCCAGCTCGGTGATGTCGGCCTCGTCGTGATTGGTGACGTGGGGAATCATCACCCAGTTACGATGCAGGTTCGCGCCCGAGAGCTTCTTGATGCGCGACAGTGGCTTGCTTTCGACCTCGCCAAAACGGGTGAAATCCACCTTCGGCCACGGCAGCAGGTTCAGCTCGCCACCACCAGCCGGGGCAGCGGCTGCCTTTGCCGGAGCCGCGGCATGACCGCTCATCACGCCCTTGACGTAGGCCTGCACGTCGTCCTGGGTGATCCGTCCCTTGGGGCCGGTGCCCGGCACGCGCGACACGTCCACGCCCAGTTCGCGCGCGAACTTGCGCACGGAGGGGCTGGCATGGGCAGCGGTGCCGGTCACGCCGGCTACCGGAGCGGCGGCGGCGGGCGCGGCCGCAGGGACCGGGGCCGGGGCGCTGGCTACAGGAGCGGGAGCCGGAGCAGCGGCAGCAGCAGCCGGGGCAGCAGCGGCAGGCGCGCTGGCCGCAGCGCTGGCGGCGCCTTCGAGAATCAGGATCAGCGTGCCTTCGGCGACGTTGTCACCGACCTTGATCCGGACTTCCTTGACCACGCCGGCGGCTGGCGACGGCACGTCCATGGTGGCCTTGTCGGACTCCAGCGTCACCAGCGCGTCTTCGGCGTTGATGGTGTCGCCCGGCTTGACGTGGACTTCGATCACCGGGACCGAGTCGTAGTCGCCGATGTCCGGCACCTTGACCTCAACCGGGCCGGCGGCAGCGGCCGGCGCGGGAGCGCTGGCGGCGGCCGGAGCCGGCGTCGGGGCGGGTGCCGGCGCGGCGGCTGCGGGAGCCGGTGCGGCTGCGGCCGGGGCGGGTGCGGTGGCAGCCTGGCCGGCGGGCTCCAGCATCACCAGCACGGTGCCTTCGGCGACGTTGTCGCCAATCTTGATCCTGACTTCCTTGACAGTGCCGCCCTGGGGCGAAGGCACGTCCATCGTGGCCTTGTCCGATTCCAGCGTCACCAGCGCGTCTTCCGCGTTGATGGTGTCGCCCGGTTTCACGTGCACTTCGATGACGGGAACGGCGTCGTAATCGCCGATATCCGGCACCTTGATTTCAATCGCTTGACTCATTCAGTGTCTCCTGGGCAGGCCGGCGCGCACGACAAACACGAGCGTGTGAGGTTACCCTCACCGCCGCGATCTGTCACGCCGCCGCGCCGCAAGGCGCCGGACATCAGCCCGGCGCCCGCGCACGCGGCATTGCCGCTCCTGCGGGGGTTCGTGCAGCCGGTCTGCTTAGACCGACATCGGGTTCGGCTTGTTGGGGTCGAGGTTGTACTTCTTGATGGCTTCGGCCACCTTGTCACGACCGATGGCACCTTCGTCGGCCAGCGCTTTCAGTGCAGCCAGCGTCACCCAGTGACGATCGACCTCAAAGAAATGACGCAGCTTTTCGCGGGTGTCCGAGCGGCCGAAACCGTCGGTGCCCAGCACCACGAAGCGACGCGGCACGAAAGGACGGATCTGGTCGGCGAAGGCGCGCACGTAGTCGGTCGAGGCGATCACCGGGCCACGCACGGACTTGAGGCTCTTGGTCACGTGCGATTCGCGTTGCGTCTCGGTCGGGTGCAGCAGGTTCCAGCGCTCCACGTCGTGGCCTTCGCGGGCCAGTTCGGTAAAGCTCGGGCAGCCCCACAGGTCCGACTCCACGCCCCAGTCCTTCTTGAGCAGGTCGGCGGCGGCGATCACCTCACGGAAGATCGTGCCCGAACCCAGCAGCTGCACGCGCGGCGCATTGCTGTTTTCCACGCCCTTCTTGAACTGGTACATGCCCTTGACGATGTCGCCCTCTACGCCAGCCGGCATTTCCGGATGTTCGTAGTTCTCGTTCATCACCGTCAGGTAGTAGTACACGTCTTCCTGCTCGGCGTACATGCGGCGCAGGCCGTCCTGCATGACCACCGCCAGCTCGTACTGGAAGGTCGGGTCATACGAGATGCAGTTCGGGATCGCGGCGTGGAACACGTGCGAGTGGCCGTCTTCGTGCTGCAGGCCTTCGCCGTTGAGCGTGGTGCGGCCCGAGGTGCCGCCCAGCAGGAAACCGCGCGAGCGCATGTCGGCAGCCGCCCAGCACAGGTCGCCGATACGCTGGATGCCGAACATCGAGTAATAGATGTAGAACGGGATCATCTGGATGCCATGCGTCGAGTACGACGTGGCGGCGGCGATCCAGTCGCACATGGCGCCGGCTTCATTGATGCCTTCCTGCAGCACCTGGCCAGTCTGCGATTCCTTGTAGAACATCAGCTGGTCGTGGTCTTCCGGCACGTACTTCTGGCCTTGCTGGTTCCAGATGCCGATCTGGCGGAACAGGCCTTCCATGCCGAAGGTGCGCGACTCGTCGGGCACGATGGGCACCACGTGCTTGCCGATCTGCTTGTCCTTGAGCAGCGTGTTCAGTATCCGTACGAAGGCCATGGTGGTGGACACTTCACGGCCTTCGCTGGTGGCCTTGAGCAGCGCGTCGAAGGCGGACAGCTCAGGCACCTTCAGGGCTTCCGCCTTCTGGCGGCGGGCCGGCAGGTAGCCGCCCAGGTCCATGCGGCGGGCGCGCATGTATTCGAGTTCCTTCGAGCCTTCCTCGAAGGTGATGTACGGCACTTCCTCGATCTTGTCGTCGGTGACCGGGATGTTGAACTGGTCGCGGAAGCGGCGGATCGCGTCCACCGGCATCTTCTTTTGCTGGTGGCTGATGTTCATGGCCTGGCCGGCGTCGCCCATGCCATAGCCCTTGATGGTCTTGGCCAGGATCAGCGTGGGCTGGCCCTTGTGCTCGTTGGCGGCGCTGTAGGCGGCATAGATCTTGTGCGGATCATGGCCGCCACGGTTCAGGCGCCAGATGTCCTCGTCGGACCAGTCGGCCACCATCGCCTTGAGCTCAGGGCTATTGAAGAAATGCTCGCGCACGTAGGCGCCATCCTTGGCCTTGAAGGTCTGGTACTCGCCGTCCACGCAATCCATCATGCGCTTCATCAGCAAGCCCTTGTGGTCGCGTGCCAGCAACTGGTCCCAGCGGCTACCCCACACCACCTTGATCACGTTCCAGCCGGCGCCGCGGAACTCGGATTCGAGTTCCTGGATGATCTTGCCGTTGCCGCGCACCGGGCCATCCAGGCGCTGCAGGTTGCAGTTGATCACGAACACCAGGTTGTCCAGCTTCTCGCGCCCGGCCATGCCGATCGCGCCAAGCGATTCCGGCTCGTCGGTCTCGCCGTCGCCCAGGAACGCCCAGACCTTGCGGCCTTCGGTCTGCACCAGGCCGCGGCTGTGCAGGTACTTCATGAAGCGGGCCTGGTAGATGGCCATGATCGGGCCCAGCCCCATCGACACCGTCGGGAATTGCCAGAAGTCCGGCATCAGCCACGGGTGCGGGTAGGACGAGATGCCCTTGCCGTCGACTTCCTGGCGGAAGCTGTCGAGCTGTTCCGTGCTCAGGCGGCCGAGCAGGAAGGCGCGCGAATACACGCCAGGGGCCGAGTGGCCCTGCACGAATACCAGGTCGCCGCCGTGTTTCTCGGACGGGGCGTGCCAGAAGTGGTTATAGCCGACGTCATACAGCGTGGCCGCCGAGGCAAACGAGGAAATATGGCCGCCAACGTTGGTGTGCTTGTTGGCGCGCAGCACCATCGCCATGGCGTTCCAGCGGGTGTACGAGCGGATGCGGTGCTCGATGTCCTGGTCGCCGGGAATGCGGGCCTGCCGCTCCACCGGGATGGTGTTGATGTACTGCGTTTCAGCGTGGAACGGCTGGGTGACGCCGTTCACGCGTGCGTATTCGATCTGCTTTTCGATCAGGAAGGCGGCCCTGTCGGTGCCTTCGGCGGCGATCACGCCCTGCAGGGCATCAAGCCACTCGTGGGTTTCCTGGGGATCGGCGTCGTTGGCGCTGCTTGCGCCGAGGATCTGCTCTGGTACAGCTGACATGACTGTCTCCTGGTGAATTCCTGCCTCGGTGCCCCCCGATTCTTGTGGTGGGAGCCCCGGCCTGACGGTGTGACTACGGTACGGCGCGCGGGCCGCGAGTGTCTTCGCACGGTCCTTCGCTAGCGCTTCGCCGGACTTGCCAGCAAGGCTGGCAGGACCGGACGCAGCACTGCCGTCCGCACTTTTCGGTCGGACCGATTCTATGGAAGCACATTGGGCAAGACAAGCCTAATTTTCAAATTGCGATATGGTTTCTTACAATATGAAATATTGCGGCAGCGCACCACAAAACTGCGCCAGCCCTTGCCGCCAAACGGCATTCACCCGTCGCGCCTTCGGCAGGAATGCCGCAGCGCCGCATTGGCGCTTACCCCAAGCGACGGGGCGCCGCAATCCCGCTACACTGGTCGGTCAGTCGTCAATCCCACCATGCCGTCCCTCAAAGATTTCTTTTCCCACCTGCGCGCCGCAGTCGTCCCTCCCTCCGCTTCCGGCTCCGCCAAGGCGAGCGGCAGCGACCCTACGCTGACCGCCCCGCCCAACCCGCTGACGTCCCTCGATACGCTTGGCCACGTGGACGAGCCCGCTGCCGTCAACGGGCCGCCGCGCGGATTGTGGTGGCTGCGCTGGCGCAACCTGGTGGCGACCAGCTGGTTCATGTTCATCCCGCTGGTGGCGATCGTGCTGTTCACGGTGGCGATGGGCGTGATCCTGTGGTCGCTCCATGAAACCGAGCGCCAGCAGCAACGCGACGCGCTTTATCGCGACGCGGCCTGGGCGCAGCAGCGCGTGCGCCTGTCCCTGCTGAGCAACCAGGACCAGCTAGCCTCGCTGGCGCGCGACATCGCCGCCGCCCAGCTGGACCAGGGCGCCTACCGCACCGCCGCGCAGGAAATCCTGCGCGAGAACCCGGAAATCGTCTTCGTCAACTGGCTGGACGCGACCCGGCGCGGGCGCTGGTCGCTGCCGTCCACCTCCGAATTTGCCAGCCGGCTGCGCGAAACCCAGGACCAGCCGCTGGAGCCCGAGGTGCTCGATACCTTCGACGCCGCCCGCGAAACCCAGCGCGTGGTGTACTCACGCCCGCTGGTCAACGACCGCGGCGACAGCTTCATGCTGATGGAGGTGCCGATCGTGCGGGACAACGAGTTCCTCGGCACCCTCGGCGCGCTTTACTCCGTCAACGGCATCCTGACCCACCTGCTGCCGCCGGAGCTGACCGAGCGCTACCGCTTCTCGCTGATCGACAAGAACAACCAGATCCGCGCCAGCACTTCGTTGCGGCCGGTGCCAGGCAACGCGCTGTCCTACGAGGTGCTGCTGGACCCGCCGGGGCACTCGCTGTCGCTGCGCGCCGACGCCTACCCGCCCGCCTCCAACCTGCCCAACAACATGCTGCTGTGGCTGGTGGTGGGGCTGTCGTGCTTCCTGCTGTGGAGCCTGTGGAGCATGTGGCGCCACACCAGCCGGCGCTCCGAGGCGCAGCGCGCCTTGCTGGCCGAGACGTCGTTTCGCCGCGCGATGGAAAACTCGATGCTGATCGGGTTGCGCGCACTCGACCTGAACGGCCGCATCACCTACGTCAATCCCGCCTTCTGCCGCATGACGGGCTGGCAGGACAGCGATCTGGTCGGCCGCGTGCCGCCCTTCCCCTATTGGCCGCCCAACGACCATCAGGAGATGCAAAAGCAGATCGACCTGACGCTGCAGGGCAAGTCCCCGGCCAGCGGCTATGAGATGCGCGCCATGCGGCGCGACGGCAGCAGCTTCTACGCCCGCATGTATGTCTCGCCGCTGGTGGACAGCCGCGGCAGGCACACCGGCTGGATGGCCTCGATGACAGACATCACCGAGCCCAAGCGCGCCCGCGAGGAACTCGCCGCCGCCCACGACCGCTTCACCACGGTGCTGGAAAGCCTGGACGCCGCGGTGTCCGTACTGGCGACCGACAAGCCTGAGTTGCTGTTCGCCAACCGCTATTACCGTCAGCTGTTCGGCTGGGAAGCCGAGGGCCACCTGAAGCTGGCCGGCGGCGAGGTCGACAAGGAGCAGGTCTCCAGCGACGCCACCGACTTCGTCGACGCCTACGCCGGCCTGCCGGCCTCGGAACTGATGCCCTACTCCTCGGACGCGCGGGAAGTCTTCGTGCCCGACATGCAGAAATGGTTCGAAGTGCGCCGCCGCTACATTCAGTGGGTCGACGGCCATCTGGCGCAGATGCAGATCGCCACCGATATCACGGTGCGCAAGGCCGCCGAGGAAATGGCGCGCCAGCATGAGGAACGGCTGCAGTTCACCAGCCGCCTGACCACCATGGGCGAGATGGCGTCGTCGCTCGCGCACGAGCTGAACCAGCCGCTGGCGGCAATCAACAACTACTGCATGGGCGCGGTGGCCCGGCTGCGCTCCGGGCGCAGCACCGCCGAGGACCTGATCCCGATCCTGGAAAAGACCTCGGCGCAGGCCGTGCGCGCCGGCACCATCATCAGCCGCATCCGGGGCTTCGTGAAGCGCAGCCAGCCCCAGCGCCGCGAAGCCGCGCTGCACGACATCGTGGCCGACGCGGTCGGGCTGGCCGACCTGGAGGCCACCCGCCGCCGCGTCACCATCCTGACCCGGCTGCCGCCGCCGCCAGTGGTGCTGTTCGTCGATCCGGTGCTGATCGAGCAAGTGCTGGTCAACCTGCTCAAGAACGCCGTCGAGGCCATGGCCGGGCTGCCGGCGCTGCGCGCCACCGGCGTGGTGCGCCTGCACGCACGCATCGAGCCGGGCGAGATCGGCCCGAACATGCGCATCGACGTGATCGACCAGGGCCCTGGCGTCGACGAGGCCACGAAGGAGCGCCTGTTTGAACCGTTCTTCAGCACCAAGTCCGACGGCATGGGCATGGGCCTGAATATCTGCCGCTCCATCATCGAGTCCCACCAGGGACGCCTGTGGGTGGAGAACAATGCCGACGGCATTGGCTGCACATTCAAGATCATGCTGCCGCTGCAGCCGGCACTGATCGACCAATAATCGGCCCACACGACGCCGGGCGGGCCGCCCGGCATTGACAAGACAAGATAAGGCGCGCCAAGGCCGCCCCTGTCGCTTGCCGCCCGGCCCGGTTACACTTGGCGGCAAATGACTTTGATGTCCCAGGAGACTTCATGACCGTAACGCCAAACCCCACCTCCCACCGCGGCGAGACCGTCTTCATCGTCGACGACGATGAAGCCATGCGCGACTCGCTGACCTGGCTGCTGGAGGGCAATGGCTACCAGGTTCGCAGCTTTACCAGCGCCGAACAGTTCCTTTCCGCCTACGACTCGGGCCAGGTCTCCTGCCTGATCCTGGACGTGCGGATGCCGGGCATGAGCGGGCCCGAGCTGCAGGAACGCATGATCGCGGAAAATATCAATATCCCGATCGTCTTCATCACCGGCCACGGCGACGTGCCGATGGCAGTCTCCACCATGAAGAAGGGCGCCATCGACTTCATCGAAAAGCCGTTCGATGAGTCCGAACTGCGATCGCTGGTGGAGCGCATGCTGCAAAAGGCCCGCACCGACCACTCCGCCGCGCGCGAGCAGCGCGCCGCCAAGGACCTGCTGGGCAAGCTCACCACGCGCGAGCAGCAGGTGCTGGAGCGCATCGTGGCCGGCCGGCTGAACAAGCAGATTGCCGACGACCTGGGCATTTCCATCAAGACCGTGGAGGCGCACCGCGCCAACATCATGGAAAAGCTCAACGTCAACACCGTGGCCGACCTGCTGCGCCTGGCCCTGTCCAAGAACAGCTGAAGCACAGCCGCAACAGCCGAGAGCCGAGCCAGCGCCGAAGCCACCCCCGCCGAGCTTGCGGGGGCTGCCGGCTCAACGCCCGAGGTACTCCTCGTCGCGAAAGGTCACGACCCATTGCGGCTTGTAGACCACGAACACCGCCACCAGCATGCCCGTGAGAAAGGCTTCGCCAAACGCCAGGATCAGCACGGCGGTCAGCGTATCGGGCAGCGACAGCACGCCATCGCCCACGCTGTAGCTACGCCAGACCGCGCGCGCCGCCCCCGCCCCCAGGGCGGCGAGCCCGGCGGCAAAGTAGCCATGGCCGAGGATGAACACAAAGGGATGGCGCGGCAGCAGCCGGCGCATGCCCCCCTGCAGCGCGGCCGACAACAAGGCCGGCAACAACCCCATCCAGACATAGCGCGGCCACAGCACCGCCCAGCCCAGTTCGGCCCAGGTGCCGCCAGCCAGGTAGCCCAACCCCAGGAACGACACCAGATCCACCAGGAACAGCGACAGCAGGGCCAGCGGCAGCCCGAACAGGGTCACCATCAGGGTGGCGCCGAACAACTGGATCACCAGCCCGCCCGGCAACGTCGCGCGGACCGTCCATAGCAGCGCCAGCAACACCAGCGCGCCCAGCCAGCCATGCTGCAAATCGTCGCGCCGCAGCAGCTGCCAAGGCCGGCGGCTCAGCGCCCAGGCCATGGCGGCCAGGCTGAGCACGATGAGCACGGCATGTTCGGCCGCCGCGGCCGTGGTAAAAGGGTTCAGGGCATCCATACGGCCATGCTACCAGTGCCCTACTCTCCTGCGCCCCGGGTTGCGTCAACCTTTATAATTCCGCTTTGACCACCTCCAGCTCTCCAGCGCCCATCCCCATGCCAGCCCAACTCATCGACGGCAACGCCCTTGCCAAGCAACTCCGCACCGAAGCCGCCCAGCGCGCCGCCCGCCTGACCGAACGCGGCCACCGGCCCGGCCTGGCCGTGGTCCTGGTGGGCGAAGACCAGGCTAGCCAGGTTTATGTGCGCAACAAGGTCAAGGCCTGCGACGACAATGGCTTTCATTCCTCGCTCGACCGCTACCCCGCCGACCTGTCCGAGGCCGACCTGCTGGCCCGCATCGACGCCCTAAACCGCGACCCGCATATCCACGGCATCCTGGTGCAGTTGCCGCTGCCCAAGCATATCGACAGCCACAAAGTGCTCGAAGCGATCGCCCCGGAAAAAGACGTGGACGGCTTCCACGTGGCCAATGCGGGTGCCCTGATGACCGGCGCCCCGCTGTTCCGCCCGTGCACGCCCTATGGCTGCATGAAAATGCTGGAATCGGTCGATTTCCCGCTGCGCGGCGCCCGCGCGGTGGTGGTCGGCGCCTCCAACATCGTCGGCAAGCCGATGGCGATGCTGCTGCTGCAGGCCGGCGCCACCGTCACCATCTGCAACAGCAAGACGCGCGACCTGGGCGCCCATACCCGCGACGCGGACGTGATCGTGGCCGCCGTGGGCCGGCGCAACATCATCACCGCTGACATGGTCAAGCCCGGCGCAGCCGTGATCGACGTGGGCATGAACCGCGACGACAATGGCAAGCTGTGCGGCGATGTCGACTTCAACGGCGTCAAGGAAGTCGCCGGCTACATCACCCCTGTGCCGGGCGGCGTTGGCCCGATGACCATTACGATGCTGCTGATTAATACGTTGGAAGCCGCCGAGCGCGCGGCCGGCTGAACGTCGTACCGGCCTGCCGCGGACAGCGCCGGCGCCTTGCGCGCCGGGTGCTGCCCGGCACTGGAAATCCTGCCGCCCCGCCCCAATGTGCGGGGCATTGCCCTTACGGGCCCTGCCAAGAGAGACGTCATGGATCAAGCCGCCAACCAAGCCAACACTGCAAGTCACGCAAACGGCGACAATCCGCTGCTGGATTTCACCGACCTGCCGCGTTTCTCCGAGATCCGCCCCGAGCACATCGGCCCGGCGCTGGACGTGCTGCTGGCGACCGCGCAAGCCGCGGTCGACCGTGCCGAGGACCCGGCCACCGAAGCCACCTGGGCCAATGCCGTGGAAGCGCTGGAAGCCGCCACCGAGCCGCTGGGACGCGCCTGGGGCGTGGTGGGCCACCTGAGCGCGGTGGCGGATACGCCGCCCTTGCGCCAGGCGCATAGCGACAACCTGCCGCGCATGACCGAGTTCTGGTCGTCGCTGGGCCAGAGCCTGGCGCTCTATGACAAGTACAAGGCAATCGCCGCGAGCCCCGAATTCGCCACCATGAGCACGGCTCGGCGCCAACTGATGGAAAACGAGTTGCGCGGTTTCCGCCTGGGCGGCGCCGAACTGCCCGAAGACAAGAAGCCCCGCTTTGCCGCGATCCAGGAGCAGCAGGCCCAGTTGTCCAAAGCCTTCTCCGACCACGTGCTCGATGCCACCAATGCCTACGCGCTGCTGATCGAAGATGAAAGCCGCCTGAGCGGCATCCCGGAAGACGCGCTGGAAGCCGCGCGCCATGCCGCTGAGAAAGACGGCAAGCCGGGCTGGAAATTCACCCTGCACTTCCCCTCCTACTTCCCGGTGCTGCAATACGCGGACGACCGCGCGCTGCGCCAGACCATGTACGAGGCCAGCGTCACCCGCGCCTCGGAACTGGCCGAACAGTACGGCCAGGGCAAGGCCGAGTGGGACAACACGGCCAATATGCGCGAGCAGCTCGCGCTGCGCCGCGAAGAAGCGCAGTTGCTCGGCTACGCCTCCTTCGGCGAGGTCTCGCTGGTGCCCAAGATGGCGGAATCCCCGGCCGAAGTGCTGCGCTTCCTGGACGAACTGGCCGCCAAGGCGCGGCCGTACGCCGAGAAGGACTGGGACGAGCTCAAGGCATTCGCCGCAGGCGAGCTGGGCCTGAGCGACCTCTCGCCCTGGGACGTGGCCTACGCGTCGGAAAAGCTGCGCGAGCAGCGCTACGCCTTCTCCGAGCAGGAGGTAAAGCAATACTTCCCCGAGCCGCAGGTGCTCAAGGGCCTGTTCAGCGTGGTGGAGAAGCTGTTCTCGGTGCGCATCGAAGCCGACCAGGCCCAGACGTGGCACGAAGACGCGCGCTTGTTCCGCGTGGTATCGCCCGAGGGCGAGCTGCTGGCGCAGTTCTACATCGACCTTTACGCCCGCGAAGGCAAGCGCGGCGGCGCGTGGATGGATGACGCCCGCGGCCGCAAGCTGCTGGACGGCGGCCGCGTGCAAACCCCGGTGGCCTACCTGACCTGCAACTTCACGGCGCCGGTGGGCGGCAAGCCAGCGGTCTTCACCCACGACGAAGTGATCACGCTGTTCCACGAGTTCGGACACGGCCTGCACCATATGCTCACCCAGGTGGGCGAGCTGGGCGTGTCCGGCATCAATGGCGTGGAATGGGATGCCGTTGAGCTGCCCTCGCAGTTCATGGAGAACTTCTGCTGGGAGTACGAGGTGCTGGCCGACATGACCGCGCACGTCGACACCGGCGAGCCGCTGCCGCGCGAGCTGTTCGAGCGCATGCTGGCCGCGAAGAACTTCCAGAACGGCATGATGACGCTGCGCCAGATCGTGTTCTCGTCGTTCGACATGCACCTGCACACCAGCTTCGACCCAGCGGGCGAGAAATCCGTGCTGGCGCTGTCCAGGGAGATCAACGATCGCGCCCACGTGGTGCCGCAGCACCCGCTGTCGCGCTGGCCGAACACCTTCAGCCATATCTTTGCCGGTGGCTATGCGGCGGGCTACTACAGCTACAAGTGGGCCGAAGTGCTGTCCGCCGACGTCTATGCCGCCTTCGAGGAAGCCGCGAAGCTCTCCGGCACCGTGCTGGACGCCGAGACCGGCGCGCGCTACCGCAGGGAAATCCTCTCGGTGGGCGGCAGCCGACCGGCCATGGAATCGTTCACCGCGTTCCGTGGCCGCGCGCCGCAGATCGACGCACTGCTGCGGCACGGCGGCATGGCGGTGGCGTAAGCCAGCACGCCGTCAATAGTCCAGGTCAAGCGGCTCAGTCTGAGCCGCTTTTTTCATGGCGGCGCGCGCGTGCAATGCAGGCCGTCGACAGCAACGCGCAGCCTGCGCTCACCGCAATCGCCACCGAGTAACTGCCGTAGGCATCGAAGAGCCAGCCCGCCAGGCTGCCGCCCGCCATCGCGGCAATCCCCACCGCCACATACAGTGCGCCCAGGATCGCCCCGAGGTTGACCGTGCCGAACCATGTCGCGGCCAGCGCCGGGTACAAGGAAATGCAACCGCCGTTAGCCGCGCCAAACAGGACGGCAAACAGCGCCAGCGCCGGGAAGCTCGTGGCCCCAAGCCACACGCCGTTGAGCAGCGCGAGCATCAGCGTCAGGCACATGAGCAGCCGCCCTGGGCCCAGCCTGTCGCCAAGCCCGCCGAGCAACAGGCGCCCCAGGATATTGCCGGCGCCCACCAGCCCGATCAGCAGATTCCCGGCCGTGGAAGACAAGCCATGCTGCCGCGCGTACGGATGGATATGGACCAGTGCGGCGAACAGGCCGACCGAGCCCAGCAGGATGGCGCCGAAGTACCACCAGAATCGCCCGCCGCGCACGGCCTGCGCCAGGCTGAGCCCGGATGGCGGGGGCAAATGGGCTGCGCCAGGCGCCGCAGGCGCGCCATCGGGATACAGGCCGGCCTCTTCCGGGCGCCCCTTTAGCAGCATTGCCATTGCCAGCCCGACCACGGCGATGGCCAGCGCGAAGCAGCGCATTGTCGCCTGCCAGCTCATATGCTCCATCAGCAGGCCCGCCACCACCGGCCCGATGAACGTGCCAAGCCCCGTGCCCGCCAACGCAAGGCCCGACGCCCGGCTGCGATGCCTGACGAACCAGCGCTGCACCGCCGTCACCGCCGGCACGTAGACCAGGCCTACACCCAGGCCCACCAGCGAACAAAAGGCAACCAGAAACCCCGCCAGCGAATCCGTGACGACGCTGGCGATGGCGAATCCCAACGCCAGCGAGACAATGCCCATCGCAATGACCCGGCGGGTGGAGATCCGGTCGGCCAGGGACCCGGAGAATACGCCCACCACGTAGTAAATCAGCGCGGTGAACGAGAACACGGAAGCCGCTGACGAACTCCCCACCCCGAAGCCTTCCTGGATACTCGCGAAAAATGCGCCAAACGAGTACGCGGCGCCAAATATCAGCGCCAGCAGCACGTGCGTCGCGCCAACCACATACCAGCCCGGGAATATGTTCATCCCCGCCCCCCCACTTGCGCTCACCTTTGCCATGTTGTCTCCGGTCACCCTCTCGCCTGTCCATCCATGCTTCCAGCATCCTGGAATCATCGATTGCGACACATATTCTTGTATATACAAGATAAGACAACAAATCAACGAGCCGGGATTACCCTGATCGGCGCCAAACCCGGAGCCAAAACCCGCCTCCTCTCTCCTGGCGGATGCCGGCCTTGATCTGGAAGATCGCTGCCAATGGAAATTGGCTAGACAAGCGCGGTCAAGTAAACTGCGTGCCATGACCTACCTGCCACCCGCCGCCGCCTACGCGCACATCAAGAACTACCTGAAGGACGGACTCAGTGCCGGACGCTGGCCGCCCGGCACGCTGATGCCATCGGAATCCGAACTGGTGACCCAGTTCCGCGTCAGCCGCATGACCGCCAACCGGGCGGTACGGGAACTGCAGGCCGAAGGCCTGGTGGAGCGCGTGCAGGGCGTCGGCACGTTCGCCACCCAGCCCTATCGCGCGTCGTCCACGCTGACCATCCGCGACCTGCACGACGAGATCACGGAGCGGGGCCACCGCCACCGCTCCGACGTGCACATGGCGCGCGCCGAAGTCGTCACCGAGGCATTGGCGCAGCGCATCGGGTTGCCCGTCGGCAGCAAGGTCTTCCACACCTTGATCGTGCATAGCGAGAACGGCGTGCCGCTGCTGTGCGAGGACCGCTACGTCAACCCCGCCCGCGCGCCTGACTATCTCGACGTGGACTTCACCAAGACCACGCCCACCAATTACCTGCTGACCGTGGCACCGCTTTGGGAAGCGCAATACTCCATCGAGGCGCAGTTGCCCACCGAGCAGGAGGCCGAACTGCTTGGCGTCAAGCCAAGCGAGCCCTGCCTGATCGTGATCCGCCGCACCGAAAGCCAAGGCTCGCCGATCACGCTGGCACGGCTGGTGCATCCGGGATCGCGCTATACCATCGAGGGCTCGTTCAAGCCTTAGGGCAGCGCCGCGACGCCGCAGCCGGCCGGCCCAGACGATGCAACGCCTTTACCGCGTTCACGAGGTGATGGACCCGCTCAGCCTCTCGAAGGCAACGGTCTATCGCATGGTGGCCGCTGGTACACTGCGCCTCGTGAAGATCGGCCCACGCTCAAGCGGCATTAAAGAGATAGAGAAATAATGAGAATTGCGACTTGGAACGTCAACTCGCTCAAGGTCCGGCTACCGCAGGTACTGGACTGGTTGAGCGAGCAGGAAAAGGCCGATACGCCGATCGATGCCCTGTGCCTGCAGGAGCTGAAGATGCCGGACGACAAGTACCCGCTGGCCGAACTGGAAAGCGCGGGCTGGCATAGCGTGTTCACCGGCCAGAAGACGTACAACGGCGTGGCGATCCTGGCGCGCAATGCCACCATGGCGACACCCACCGACGTGGTGCGCAATATCCCTGGCTTCGACGACCCCCAGCAGCGCGTGGTGGCGGCGACCTATGGCGACGTGCGCCTGGTGTGCGCGTACTTCCCCAACGGGCAGGCACCGGACTCCGACAAGTTCACCTACAAGCTCGGCTGGCTGCAGGCGATCACCGCGTGGCTGCGGGAGGAAATGGTGAAGTACCCGAAGCTCGCGCTGCTGGGCGACTTCAATATCGCGCCCGAGGACCGGGATGTGCACGACCCCAAGAAATGGGAGGGGCAGAACCTGGTGTCGCCACCGGAGCGCGATGCGTTCCGGGCGCTGGAGGCACTTGGGCTGACCGACGCGTACCGCATGTTCGAGCAGCCGGAGAAGAGCTTCTCCTGGTGGGACTACCGCATGTTTGCGTTCCGCCGCAACGCCGGCCTGCGCATCGACCACATCCTGCTGTCGCCGGCCCTGCGCGAGGCGTGCAGCGCCTGCGTGATCGATCGCGTGCCGCGCACCTGGGAGCAGCCCTCGGACCACACGCCGGTGGTGGCCACGCTCGACCTGGGCTGAGGCGTTGCGCCAAGGCGCCGGCCACCAGGCTGGCGTTCGGCATATCCGGGTAGCCACCGGCTCGCGTCCGGGCGCCTGCACGGCTACACTTGCGGGCATGAAACCGGCTACCTTCCGCCACCGCAACCTCCCCCACCTGCTGCTGCAAGCCCGCGAAACGCTGATGGCGGGCTTCCGGCCCATCCTACGCCAGCACGGCATGACCGAGCAGCAATGGCGCGTGGTGCGCACCCTCAACGAGCAAGGCGAGATGGAGCCTAACCAGCTCGCCGATGCCTGCCTGATCCTGAGCCCGAGCCTTACCCGCATGCTGTCGAGCATGGAGGAAGCTGGCCTGATCCTGCGCTCGCGCTCCACCACGGACCAGCGCCGCCAGTTGATCTCGCTGACCGACAAATGCCGTGCCCTGATCGCCGAGATGGAGCCGCTGATCGACCGCCGCTATGCGCAGCTCGAGCAGATGATCGGCGCCGAGCGGTTGGGCAAGGTCTATGGCGCGATCGACGAATTGCTGGTGAGCCTCAGCGAACGAGACCCGCGAGCATGACCGCTCCGGCTGCGCAGGGCACGACCGGCCGGATGCTCGAGCGCCTGTTGCCGGCATGGCGTCACCGCGTGAGCCGCGCCTCCTTGCGTGCGGACCTGGTTGCGGGCCTGCTTGGCGCGGTGCTGGTGCTGCCGCAGGGCGTGGCCTTTGCCACGCTTGCCGGCCTGCCGCCGCAATACGGCATCTACGCGGCCGTGATTCCCTGCATCGTGGCGGCCTTGTTCGGCTCAAGCTGGCATGTGATGTCCGGCCCGACCAACGCCAACTCGCTGGCGCTGTTCGCCATGCTGAGCCCGGTGGCATTTGCCGGCAGTCCCGAGTACATCAACCTGGCGCTCGCCGTCACCATCATGGTTGGCTTGCTGCAGCTTGCCGTGGGCACCCTGCGCCTTGGCACGCTGGCCAACTTCATCTCGCCCTCGGTGCTGCTTGGCTTCACCTGCGGCGCGGCGACGCTGATCGGCCTCTATGCGCTCAAGGACCTGTTCGGGCTGGCCGTGCCGACGGGTACGAGCGCCTTCGGCGTGGTGCGCTTCCTGCTGGACAATGCCGACGGCATCAACTGGAGCGCGTTCACGGTAGCGGCGATTACTCTCGCGGTGACCATCGCGGTGAAGCGCGTCTCGCGCCGCCTGCCCTTCATGCTGATCGGCCTGCTGGCGGGTTACGGCGTCGCCCTGCTGCTCAACGCGCCGGGCTGGAGCGCGGGCGCACACCACGTTAATGTGGTCGGGCCGATTCCCTCGGCCATCCCGCCCTTCGGCCTGCCGGATATTTCCTGGCGGGCAATCCCCGACCTGCTTGGCGTCGCCGCCGCGCTGACCATCGTGGCACTCGGCCAGTCGATCTCGATCGCCAAGGCGGTGGCGCTGCGCTCGGGCCAGCACATCGATGCCAACCGCGAATTCATCGGGCAGGGCCTGTCGAATATCGCAGGCGGCTTGTTCTCCGCCTATATCTCCTGCGGCTCGCTGAACCGCTCCATGCCTAACTACGAGGCCGGCGCGCAGACGCCGCTGGCCAGCATTTTCTCGGCCTTGCTGCTAGTGGTGCTGGTCACGGCCAGCGCCTCGCTGCTGGCGCAGATCCCGCTGGCCTCCATCGCCGCGATGTTGCTGCTGGTGGCCTGGGGCCTGTTCGATTTCGGCCGGCTGCGCCGCATCGCCAGCCTGAGCCGCACGGAATTCGCCATCGCCGTCAGCACCTTTGTCGCCATGCTGGCCATCCGCCTGGAGATGGCGGTCTTGCTCGGCACCATCCTGTCACTGGTGGCCTATCTCTATCGCACCTCGCGCCCGGCGGTGCGCAGCCTGGTGCCAGACGCCGACGACCCCGACCGGCGCTTTACACCGCTCGACGAACTGCACCGCCCGCAACCGGAATGCCCCCAACTCAAGCTGCTGCGCATGGAAGGCGCGATCTACTTCGGCGCGGTCCAGTACGTGACGGACCGCTTGCACGCAGCACGCAACGCCCATCCTGGCCAGATCCATCTGCTGGCCATGACCAAGAGCATGAACTTCATCGACCTGGCCGGCGCCGAGATGTGGGAAAGCGAACTGAGCGAGCGGCGCGCTGCCGGCGGCGACCTGTATTTCCATCGTCCGCGCACGCAGGTATTGCAGACGTGGGACCAGACCGGCTTCGCGCCGAAGCTGGGCGAGGGGCACATCTTCTCCACCAAGCGGCAGGCGCTGCACACCATCATTGCGCGCCTCGATCCCGCAGGCTGTGCGCAATGCCAGGCACGCATCTTCGAAGAATGCGCTAGCCGCCCTGGCGCGGCGGGCTACCCAGCAAAACCGGCTTGAGCGCGATCAACGTGATCGGCACAATCGGCGCGATCGGGAAGATCAATGATGAGCGCGGGGAATGAAAAAGAGAAACGCCGGCGGGAGACCGGCGTCAGGCGGCGAGAAGCCGCAATGACCTGAAGCGGTAGCCCGGGATCGGACCGATGACCGGCCCGGACTGGAATCCGCTTCAGAGCGGCGCCACATGGGCGCGCTTGACTACAACTGGCTGGGCAGCGCCCTGCTCGATCAGCACCACCGCAGCACGCTCGATGGTTTCACGTCCGGCGCGGAATGCCTCTTCCAGCGACAACACCTGGTCGGCACTGAAGCCTTCCCACAGCGCTTCACGGGTCACCACGCAAGTGACTGTTTGGCCGTCGACAACGGCGTGAAATAGCAAGCCTTCATTGTTGATATCGTAACGCTCTTGCTCTTGGAACTTGATATCCATCGGTACAGCCCTCCATTGCAAGTGAATAATCATCCTAACATGGGTCGGCCCGACTCGTCCGCAAAGGCCTACGCCCCGCTCACCCCAAGCAAGACTGCCGAAGCCCCGGGCGAGTTCCCACGGCGTGAGTGCCTGAGTTCGGTGCAAGGAGAAGTAACAAGGCTGCCCGGGCATTGCGCGTACGACGGCGAAATCGCACACGGCATTTCCAGAGCACCCTCATGCAGGAAAAATTACGCAGGGGTTTGACAAGCTCCAAAACCATGATACAATCTTTTTCTTCGTTGGGGCGTTAGCTCAGTTGGTAGAGCAGCGGACTCTTAATCCGTAGGTCGAGTGTTCGAGTCACTCACGCCCCACCAGCGAATTCTAAAAGCCGGAAGCAGCAATGCTTCCGGCTTTTTCCATTGGCGCTCCACGTCTGTCACCGCCCGCCCCACGGCCCCGGCGATTCATCGTCGAAAAACACGCAAAAAAAAGCCCGCGATCGATGGCGGGCTGGGGAAGGGTCAGGGGCGTTCAGGGAACGACCCGATGCCTAGTGTGAATACATTGAAGACATGCCGCGACCCCTCTGCAGAGGGGTCGCACGCGCGGCACATTCCATTGTTGCCTCAACCCAGCCTGGCGCGCTCGAACAGCTCACGCGCGAGCCCGCGATGCTGCGCAAGAACGCGCGGCAACTCCACCGTCTGCAACTCGCCATCGCGCACCACCACCTTGCCGTTGATCACGCTGGCGGCGACATTGCCCGGCGTGCAGAACACCAGCGCCGCCACCGGGTCGTGGCCTGCGCCGGCGTAGCCCACCTGCGCCATGTCGAAGGACACGAAATCAGCCGACATGCCAGGCGCCAGCGCGCCGATATCGTCGCGGCCCAGCACGCGCGCGCCGCCCAGCGTTGCGATCTCCAGCGCCTCGCGCGCGCTCATGGCGGCGGGCCCGTAGCCCACGCGCTGCAGCAGCATGGCCTGGCGCACCTCCCCCAGCATATGCGCGCCATCGTTCGACGCGCTGCCATCCACACCCAGCCCGACCGGCACGCCGGCATCGCGCATCGTGCGCACCGGTGCAATGCCTGACGCCAGGCGCATGTTCGAGCAAGGGCAATGGGCAACGCCCGTGCCCGTGCGGGCAAACAGCGCAATACCTTCATCATCGAGCTTGACGCAGTGCGCGTGCCACACATCGGGACCGACCCAGCCGAGCTCCTCGGCATACTGGGCCGGCGTGAGGCCGAACTTCTCGCGCGAGTAGGCGATGTCGTTGTCGTTCTCGGCCAGGTGGGTGTGCATCGACACGCCATAGTTGCGCGCGAGCAGCGCCGACTCGCGCATCAGGTCGCGCGAGACGGAGAACGGCGAACACGGCGCCACCACCACCCGCAGCATCGCGTGGCGCGAAGCGTCGTGGTACCGCTCGATCAACCGCTGGCTGTCCTCCAGGATGGCGTGCTCCTCCTCCACCACCGAATCGGGCGGCAGGCCACCCTTGCTGCGGCCCACGCTCATCGATCCGCGCGCGGCATGGAACCGCATGCCCATTGCCGCCGCAGCCTCAATGGAATCGTCCAGGCGCGAGCCATTGGGATACAGGTACAGGTGATCGCTGGTGGTAGTGCAGCCGGACAGCATCAACTCGGCCATCGCGGTACGGGTCGACACGCCGATCATTTCCGGCGTCAGGTGCGACCACAACATATAGAGATTGGTAAGCCAGGTGAACAGCTCTGCGTCCTGCGCCGCCGGCACGGCGCGGGTCAGGCTCTGGTACATGTGGTGGTGCGTGTTGACCAGCCCGGGGATCACCACTTTGCCACGCATATCGATCACCTCGGCGCCACCCTCGTCGATCAGCCGGCGGTATTGCGGCGGCAGCTCGGCGGTGGCGCCCACCCATTCGATCACCGGGCCTTGCGCCACCAGTGCCCCACCCGGGATCTCGCGGCGTTGCGCATCCATGGTCACCAGGATGTCGGCATTGATAAGGATGAGGGGCATGGCAGGATCTTCAGGTTAGTGGCGAAAATACCTGGCGCATCATGCGCCCGGGCCCACACAGTCTAAGACGCCCGCAGGCCTTGGCAAAGCATCGATTTCCACCGACGGTGTGCGCAAAAACAGCACAGCCAAGCGCTGCGCCGCTAGCGCACGCCAGCAAACAACGCCACCAGGCTCTCGCCAATCCGCTCGGCCATCAGTTCCGCCGCGGCGCTTAGCGGATTGCGCGCGCGCGCGACCAGCCGCAGCGTCTGGCACGGCAGCTGGCCGTCGCGCAGCGGCACCCAGGCCAGCGCCCCGCGCTCCCGCTCCTCCAGCACGTCAAGCGGATTCAGGAAGGCGATGCCGGTGCCAAGCATGACCAGGCGGCGCATCAGCGCGGTCGAAGTGGTCTCGGTGACCGGCGACACCACGACCGCGGCGCGCGCGAAGGCCTCATCGAGGATGGCGCGAATCGACATCGACGGCGCGGGCAGGATCAGCGGGCAGGCCAGGCACTCGCTGAGCAATGTCGACGGCTGCGCGGCCAGCACATGCCCGGGCGCCACCACTGCGCCGATATGCCAGTCGTTGCTGGCCAGAATGCGGAAGGCGGCGATATCGGGCAGATCGTAGGCAAGACCGAGATCGACATCGCCGCGCCCGACAGCGCTGACAATATCGGCCACGGGCAGATCCAGCAGGCGCACCAGGATGCCCGGGTACTGCTGGCGAAAGGCATGCACCAGCGACGGCATCAGCGAGCCGGCGAGGCCGGCCGTGGTCGCCACGGTGACCTCCCCCTGGCGCACGCCTTTCACGGCCTCGATACGGCTGCGCAGCAACTCGTGCTCGCGCAGCGTCTGGCGCACGTGCGCCAGCACCATCTCGCCTAGTGGGGTCAGGCGCAGGCGTTTGTTGATGCGCTCGAACAAGGGCGCGCCCAGTTCCGCCTCCAGGTCCAGGATCTGCCGGTTGATCGCGCTCGGCGCCACGTGCAGATGCAGCGCGGCCTGGCGGATCGATCCGCGGCTCACCACCTCATCGAGGTAGCGCAGGACTCTGGCATGCATGAAGGCCTCCGGATTCGGGCGTTGGATTCAGCGCGGCGGCGGCATTCCGCGCCTGGCAGGACGAGCGCATTGTAGCCGCTGGCAAGGCGCACGAAATCCGTGTTGCGCCGGCAGTCTCTACAGCCACGTCGCGAGGTACCTGGGTGAGGCGATCGGCAACGCCCACGCGCGCCAGATGGACCTGGCCACCCAGCGCAGCTGGCTGGGCGAGCTGGCACGCAATCGCTCCAAGCAACTGGATGCGCCATCCTGGCTATGGACCAGCGTGCTGGACCTGATCGCCAGCCATGAGGTCGGCTACCTCGAACACTGCCGCAAATTCGCGCTCGGGCCGGAGGCACATATCTAAAAGCAAAACAGCTATTGCAAAGTCAAAAATCGTCCTCTATAATCTTGGACTTCGTTGGGGCGTTAGCTCAGTTGGTAGAGCAGCGGACTCTTAATCCGTAGGTCGAGTGTTCGAGTCACTCACGCCCCACCAGCGAATTCCAAAAGCCGGAAGCAGCAATGCTTCCGGCTTTTTCCATTGGCCCGTCCACCCTGCCGGATTTCTCCCGGTGGGTAAGGCAACCCTGGGCCAATCCCCTCCCACGCAGCGACACATACGCGGGTTGATACCAATTCCGCCGGCTGCGCTTTCACGGTTGAATTGCGCCTGGAGCACAATGCGGAACAAGGTTCCGCATCACGGAACCCATCCGACATCTCCGGCGTCCCGCGGCAAGCAGGAACCAGGGCAACCGCGCGACGCAGATCGCCGTGTCCCAACCCCGCGCCCGCCCGGGCCGTCATTAGACCTAGAACCCTCGGGAGCCTCTCTTGAAAGCAGTATTGAATGTCGGCAGCGCAGCTTGCCTGGCCCTACTTGGCCTGTGCCACAGCGCCTTTGCACAAACCTACCCGACCAAGCCAATCCGCCTGATCGTGCCGTTCGCCGCGGGTGGCACCACGGACATCGTGGGCCGCTCGGTGGCCGACGGCATCGGCCGTGAGCTTGGCCAGGTCGTGGTGGTGGAGAACCGCGGCGGCGGCGGCGGCGCGATCGGCGCTGACGCGCTGGCCAAATCCGCGCCCGATGGTTACACGCTGGGCATTGCGACGGTCAGCACCATGGCGACCAACCCCGCCACCAACGCCCGCAACCCCTACGATCCGATCAAGGACTTCGCGCCCATTACCAACCTGGTCAATGTGCCGAACGTACTGACGATCAACCCCAAGGTGCCAGCCAAGAACCTGCAGGAGTTCATCGCGCTGGTCAAGGCCAACCCCGGCAAGTACAGCTATGCGTCGGCAGGCAAAGGCAGCATCTCCCACCTCGACGGCGAACTGTTCAAGTTCCTGACCAAGACCGACATGGTCCACATTCCCTACCGTGGATCGGGTCCCGCCCTGAACGACACGCTGGCGGGCCAGGTCAGCAGCCAGTTCGACAACCTGCCCTCGTCCATGCCGCACATCCAGGCCGGCAAGCTGCGCGCCCTCGCCGTGGCCGCGCCCAAGCGCGTGGATGGCTTGCCCGATGTGCCGACCTTTGCCGAAGCCGGCATGAAGGACATGAACAACATGGCCTGGTACGGCCTGGTGGCACCCGCCGGCACGCCTGCCGCGATCATCGCCAAGGTGCATGACGCTGCCGTGAAGACCTTGCAGGACCCGAACGTGAAACGCCGCCTGGCGGAAAGCGGCGCCTACCCTGACGGCAACACGCCGCAGCAATACGCCGCGCAGATCAAGCGCGAGCTGGAAATGCGCAAGAAGATCGCGCGCGACCAGAACATTACACTCGAGTAACCGGTGACCAGTCACGAGTAGCGTCGCAATGGCCCGGCTGCCTGCAGCCGGGCCTTGCCAGGGCTCGCGCCTTCGGCAAACCCGCCTCACCCCTTCCTTCCGTAGATCCCCTCCCCCAAGAACAACGCTTGCCTTGATCTGGCGCATAGCCGGCGAGGCCAATAAGCGGTTCAATACAGTGGGAAGAAAGATTAACTTCGCAGGGTCATCCCAAGTCGGTAGAGTCACCCTGGTCTGACGACCATTTTGCGGCCATGCCCCCTGCCCGTGGCCATTGCTCTCGAACTACCCAAGCTTTACTCACGAGGATGAAAATGCGCAACAAGACCGTACCCGCCCTGATCATCGCCGCCCTCACCGCCTTTGGCGGCGTGCAACTGGCGCACGCCCAGAAGAACTACACCGATGGCGGCGACCTTTATGGCGGCGCCCATACCAACAAGACGGACCCGAACAAGAGCGCCGCCAAGTCCGGCAAGTTCGATCCGTACACGGATGGCGCAAAGAAATCGACCAAGTCGAACCTGAACGCTTCCGGCAGCAAGAAAAAGGCCGACCCCTATACGGACGGGGCCAAGGCTGGCAAGCCCGATCCATACACGGACGGCGCAAAAGCCGGCAAGTTCGATCCGTACACGGACGGCGCCAAGGCCGGCAAGTTCGACCCCTATACCGACGGCGCGAAGGCCAAGCAGTAAGCAGCCCGTCTCGCCGGATGGTGCGCCAGCGCACCATCCGGGCCGCGGGGAACAGGCAAGATCAGCCAGCGGGATCGCCACGGCAATGCCCAACGCCCGCTTGAAACGCCATCTGAGCCAGATGGCGCCGCATGTGGAAATGTGAGAAGTATCCGAAAATGAATGCGCAAGGCTGCCTACAGCATGAACCGTAGCGCAGCCTTACCCTTTCACGATCCCGGACCTCTCCCTTTCGGAGACCATCATGCTAGCCCTGCTGATCCTAATGGCGTCCTCCCTGGTACTGGCCGTGCTCATTTTCAAGGGATAGAGATACCGAAAAAGGGATCAGGCCGGAAGACAACAAGGAAGGTACAAGCGCAAGCCATTTCAGGCTGCGGCCAGGGCCACCTTCGTGCCGCCCATCGTGCCTTGCTCGCGCAAGCGCACGTGCCAGGCCAGCGCCTCTTCAATGAGGTGCGGCGTATGGCCGCCACGGCGCGTGGCGCGCGTCACGTAATCACGCAGCAACTCCCGATACAACGGATCCGCGCAGTTGGCGATGACCTGCTGCGCGCGCTCGCGCGGCGCCAGGCCGCGCAGATCAGCCAGGCCGTGCTCGGTCACAATGACGTCGACATCATGCTCGGTGTGATCCACGTGGGACACCATCGGCACGATGCTGGAGATGGCGCCGGCCTTTGCCATCGACTTGGTGACGAACACCGACAAATGCGCATTGCGCGCAAAATCTCCCGACCCGCCGATGCCGTTCATCATGTGCGTGCCGCCCACGTGCGTGGAGTTCACGTTGCCGTAGATATCGCACTCCAGCGCCGTGTTGATGGTGATCAGCCCGAGCCGGCGCAGCAGCTCCGGATGGTTGCTGATCTCCTGCGGGCGCAGGATCACGCGCGCTTTGTACCTTTCCAGGTCTGCCAGGAAGCGCGCGTAGACGGCGCTGGTCAAGGTCACCGATGACGCAGAGGCAAAGCGCAGCCGCCCGGCGTCCAGCAACTCGATCGTGCTGTCCTGCAGCACTTCCGAATACATCGTGAGATCGCGGAACGGGGAATCGATCAGGCCATGCAGCACGGCGTTGGCGATCGTGCCGATGCCGGCCTGCAGCGGCTGCAGCGAAGGCGCCAGCCGGCCTGAGCGCACTTCATGCGACAGGAAATCGTTCAGGTGCCCAGCGATCTGGCGCGTTTCCTGGTCGGGCGGCAGCGCATTGGACGGGCTATCGTCCTTTTGCGTGATCACGATGGCGGCGATCTTCGCGGGGTCCACGGGAATAAAGGGCAAGCCGATGCGCTGGTCCACCGAGACCAGCGGAATAGGCTGGCGATGTGGCCGCGCCGTCGGCAGGTAGATGTCGTGCAGGCCTTCAAGGCCGGCCGGCATACTGAGGTTGATCTCGACGATCACCTTCTGCGCCAGCATCGCGAAGCTCGCGGAGTTGCCGACCGAAGTCGATGGCACGATGCCGCCGGATTCGGTGATCGCGACCGCTTCCACCACCGCCACGTCTACCGGCGCGATCTGGCGCCCGCGCAGTTGCTCCACGGTTTCGGACAGGTGCTGGTCGATGAACATCACCTCGCCCGCGTTGATCTTGCGCCGCAAGGTGGCATCCACCTGGAACGGCAGGCGCCGCGCCAGCACATTGGCCTCGGCCAGCATTTTGTCGGTGTCGTTACCCAGCGAGGCGCCAGTCATCAGCGTGATGCGCAGCGGCTCGTGCGCCGCGCGCCTGGCCAGCGCTTGCGGCACCGCTTTGCAGTCGCCAGCGCGGGTGAAGCCGCTCATGCCCACGGTCATGCCGTCCCGGATCATCGCCGCCGCAGCCTCGGCCGGCATGACCTTGTCGAGCAGGCTGGCCAGCCGGATACGTTCCTTGTACATCTTATGTCTCCATGATGCCCGTCCCGGCCAGTGAGGCCTTGCCGCGCGCCGCGGCAAGGCCAGGCGCCCAGTTCGGCTCGCGCTGCCTACCGGCGGGTAAGGCGCAGACAGGCAGTGTAGCCACGGCAGGCACATTCCTGCGGCGATATAAAATCATGAAAACCAGTCGTAAATCTCATACATCCCAACGCCCGCGCCAGCCCGCGCACATTGTGCGCAGTGTTGCCCTTTATGCTCTACAGTAGTTAGCACGGTCATGCTGCCAGGACGCAGGAAACACACGACGCGTGTCGCGCGGTGCCTGTGCCGGCAACGGACTGCCAAGACAGCCGTCTGGGGGAGACACCATGCTGGCGGAAAGCGAAGCGCGACAGGCCCAGTTGCTGGCCGACCTGATGCAGTTCGCCCAGGGCCGTCTGCCCGGCGACATGTTCGTCCAGGCCGAGCCATTCCTGCGGCACTACTACGACCTGGCCGACGCCGAAGACCTGCTCAAGCGCAACGTGGCCGATCTCTATGGCGCGGTCATGGCGCACTGGCAGACCGCCCAGCGCTTTGTCCCGGGCAATGCGCGGCTGCGCGTCTACAACCCCAACCTCGAGCAGCACGGCTGGCACTCCGACCACTCCGTGGTGGAGATCGTCAACGACGACATGCCGTTCCTGGTCGACTCCGTCACCATGGAGATCAACCGGCTGGGGTTGGCCCTGCATTCCGCGATCCACCCGGTCTTCCGGGTCTGGCGCAACGCGGACGGCACCATCGCCAAGGTGGGCCTGGGTGGCGAGGGCGACACCGCCACGAGCGAACCCGCCGGTGGTCCCCGGCTCGAATCCTTCATCCATTTCGAAGTGGACCGCTGTGGCGACACCGCCACGCAGGAGGCCTTGCGCAACGGCATCGCCCGCGTGCTGGGCGACGTGCGCGCCGCGGTGCAAGACTGGCCGGCGATGACCGCCATCACCCGCGCCACCATCGACATGCTGGCGCAGGGCCCGGATGGCAACCAGCCCGATACGCAAGAAGCCTGCGCCTTCCTGCAGTGGATGCTGGACGAGCATTTCACCTTCCTCGGCCAGCGCGACTATGAACTGGTCGCCCGGGACGACCGCTTCTACCTGCGCGGCGTGCCCGGCTCCGGCACCGGCATCCTGAGCGAAATCCTGCACCCGCCCGAGGAGGACACGCTGACCGAGCTGCCCGCGGCGGCCACCTCGGTCATCGAAGACACGTCACCGATCTTCGTGACCAAAGCCAATTCGCGCTCCACCGTGCACCGGCCCGGCTACCTGGACTACGTCGGCATCAAGCTGAAGGACGCTAATGGCAAGCTCTTTGGCGAGCGGCGCTTCGTGGGCCTCTACACTTCCACCACCTACATGATGTCGTGCGAGGACATCCCGCTGGTGCGGCGCAAGTTCGGCAACATCCTGACGCGCGCGGGCTTCCTGACCAAGGGTCATCTCTACAAGTCGCTGGTGACCATCATCGAGCAATACCCGCGCGACGAACTGTTCCAGGCCGAGGAAGACGAACTGTTCCACATCACGCTGGGCATCCTGCGCCTGCAGGAGCATCAGCGCATCCGCCTGTTCGTGCGGCGCGACCGCTTCGACCGCTTCGTCTCCTGCCTGGTGTTCGTGCCGCGCGACAAGTACAACACGGATCTGCGCCAGCGCATCCAGAAGCTGCTGATGGCCGCCTTTTGCGGCAACACCTGCGAGTTCACGCCGCAACTCTCCGAGTCGCCGCTCGCGCGCATCCAGCTGATCGTGCGCGGCGAGCCTGGCACCATGCCCGAGGTCAACCCGGACGAGCTGGAAGAGCGCATCGTGCAAGCCGCCCGCCGCTGGCAGGACGACCTTGCCGCCGCCCTGCTCGACAGCACCGGCGAGGAGCAAGGCAACCGCCTGCTACGGCGCTACGGCGACTCCTTCCCGGCCGGCTACCGCGAGGACTACCCGGCCCGCATCGCCGTGCGCGACATCGAGCTGATGGAGGCGGCGCAGGCCACCGGCGGCATCGCCATGAACCTGTACCGGCCCATCGAAGCCGCGCCCGGCGCATTCCGCTTCAAGGTCTACCGCGCCCGCGAGCCGATCGCGCTGTCGCTCAGCCTGCCGATGCTGGAGCACCTCGGCGTGCGCGTGGACGAAGAGCGTCCCTACCTGATCGAGCCCAACGGCGCGGCACCGGTGTGGATCCACGATTTCGGACTGGAAATGGCCGATGGGGTCGCGGCCGGCATCGACCTTGGCGCCGATATCGCGCGCATCAAGGCACTGTTCGAGGACGCCTTCGCACGCGCCTGGAACGGCGAGATCGAGAACGACGACTTCAACCGCCTGGTGCTGCGCGCCGAGCTCGCCGCACGCGACGTGACCATCCTGCGCGCCTATGCCCGCTACCTTCGCCAGGTCGGGTCGACCTTCAGCGATGCCTATATCGAGCGGGCGCTGACCGGCAACCCGGCTATCGCCTCGCGCTTCGTGGAACTGTTCGTCGCGCGCTTCGATCCCGCCACGGAAAACGCCCGCGCCGCGCGCTGCGAGCGCCTGCAGCAAGCCATCGGCACGGAGCTGGACCAGGTGCCCAACCTCGACGAAGATCGCATCCTGCGCCTGTTCCTGGGCGTGATCAACGCCACGGTGCGCACCAACTATTTCCGCCACGGCCCCGACGGCGGGCCGCGCCCTTACCTGTCGTTCAAGTTCAACCCTGCGCTGGTGCCCGGCCTGCCCGAGCCGCGCCCGATGTTCGAGATCTGGGTCTACTCCCCGCGCGTGGAAGGCGTGCACTTGCGCGGCGGCCCGGTGGCGCGTGGCGGCCTGCGCTGGTCTGACCGGCGCGAGGATTTCCGCACCGAGGTACTGGGGTTGATGAAGGCGCAGATGGTGAAGAACACGGTGATCGTGCCGGTGGGCAGCAAGGGCGGGTTCGTGGTCAAGCGCCCGCCGCCAGCGAACGACCGCGACGCCTTCCTGCAAGAAGGCATTGCGTGCTACCAGACCTTTCTGCGCGGCCTGCTCGATGTCACCGACAATCGCGTCGCCGGCACCTTGGTGCCGCCGCCGGAAGTGGTGCGTGAAGATGGCGACGACCCCTATCTGGTGGTTGCCGCCGACAAGGGCACGGCCAGCTTCTCCGACTACGCCAACGCGATCTCCGCCGAGTACGGCTTCTGGCTCAGCGACGCGTTTGCCTCGGGCGGCTCGGTCGGCTATGACCACAAGAAAATGGCTATCACCGCGCGCGGCGCCTGGGAATCGGTCAAGCGCCATTTCCGCGAGATGGGCGTCGACATCCAGTCCACTGACTTCACCGTCGCCGGCATCGGCGACATGTCGGGCGATGTGTTCGGCAACGGCATGCTGCTGTCGCCCCATATCAAGCTGGTGGCCGCGTTCGACCATCGCCATATCTTCCTGGACCCCAACCCCGACCCCGCCGCCAGCTTGCGCGAGCGCCAGCGCATGTTCGAGTTGCCGCGCTCGAGCTGGGCGGACTACGACATGAGCCTGGTCTCCGCCGGCGGCGGGCTGTTTCCGCGCACCGCCAAGACCATTGCGATCACGCCGCAGGTGCAGGCGAGCCTTGGCATCAGCGCGAGCGTGCTCTCGCCCGCCGAGCTGGTCCACGCGATCCTGTTGGCACCGGTCGACCTGCTCTATAACGGCGGCATCGGCACCTATGTCAAATCCAGCCGCGAGAGCCATCTGCAAGTGGGCGATCGCGCCAACGACGCGGTGCGCGTCAACGGCGCCGAGCTGCGCTGCAAGGTGGTGGGCGAAGGCGGCAACCTTGGCTTCACGCAGCTTGGCCGAATCGAGTTCGCGCTCAATGGCGGACGCATCAACACCGATGCGATCGACAACTCTGCCGGCGTCGATTGCTCCGACCATGAGGTCAATATCAAGATCCTCCTGGGGCTGGTGGTGGCGGACGGCGAGATGACCGAGAAGCAACGCAACAAGCTGCTCGCGCAGATGACTGACGAAGTCGGCTTGCTGGTGCTAGAGGACAACTACTACCAAAGCCAGGCGCTGTCGGTTGCCGGGCGCAATGCCCCCGCGCTGCTCGACGCCGAGGGCCGGCTGATCCGCTGGCTGGAGCGCGCCGGCCGCCTCAAGCGCGCGTTGGAATTCCTCCCGACCGAGGACGAGCTGGGCGAGCGCAAGGCCGCCGGGCTGGGCCTCACCTCGCCCGAACGCGCGGTGCTGCTGGCCTACAGCAAGATGTGGCTGTACGACGAGTTGCTCACATCGGCGCTGCCGGAGGACCCGCTGGTCGCCGGCCTCTTGCCCGCCTATTTCCCGCAGCCGCTGCGCGAGCGGCACGCCGACACCATGCTGCGCCATCCGTTGCGCCGGGAGATCCTGGCCACGCACCTCACCAACACGCTGGTCAATCGCATCGGCGCCACCTTTGTCCACCGCATGCAGGAAGAAACCGATGCGCGGCCCGCGGACATCGTGCGCGCCTGCCTGATTGCGCGCGACGTGTTCGGCCTGGACCCGCTCTGGCTGCGCATCGACGCGCTGGACAACCAGGTCGACGATGACGTGCAGGCGCGCATGTTCGCCGCCGTGGGACGGCTGCTGGACCACGCCAGCCTGTGGTTCCTGCGGCATCCGCACGCGGGCGGCCCCACCGATGGCGACAGCGCGCGCTACGCCGAAGCCGCAGCCTGGCTCACACCGCAGCTACCGGCGCTGCTGGCCGGGGCAGAGGCCACCACGCTGATGCAATGGCGGCAGGACCTGACCCAGTCCGGCGTAGACGATGAACTGGCCCTGCGCGTGGCTGCGGGGGAGATCTGCGCGGCGGCACTGGATATCGCCGACGTGGCGGCCGCCACGCAGCGCAGCCTGGCGCTGGTGGCGGGCGTCTATTTCGCGCTCGATACCGAATTCAGTTTTAGCTGGCTGCGCGAACGCGCCCTCGCTTTGCCAGCCGACAGCCATTGGGACCTGCTGGCGCGCACCACGACGCTTGAAGACCTCGGCCGCCTCAAGCGCGCGCTCACGGTCAGCGTGCTGGCGCAGCCACAGGAACTGGATACGCCGGCACAACTGATCGAGGCATGGCGCGGCGAGCGCCAGGCACAGATCGAGCGCTTCTCGCGCATGCTGGCGGATCAGCGTGCATCGGGCGCGGCCGGCTTGTCGATGCTGTCGGTGGCGGTACGGGAAATCGGCTTGCTGGAAAGCCGCCAAGGACGCGCTTGAATACAGCTTGTCCTATCGGGCGCCGAACACCGTGGCAGCCTCGGCCACCAGGGACAATGGCGAGCGCATTCTCATTGGCCTGACGCGCCGGGGCATATGGACATGGAAATGGAGCAGCGTCGTCTTGCCGGCGCCCTCCAAGCCTTAGGCTTTGATGGCAGGATTCACCGGCCCCATTTCGCCTCGAGCAGCACCGCCGCCTTGATGGCTTCAATGGTCTGCTCTTCGGTCTTGAAATCGCCCAGCAGCCGCTTGGACTTGCCGCTGAGCACTGCCGCCTGGAGTGCCTTGCCGGATGCCTCCGACGTACCCGGACTCCAGCAATAACGCGCCGTCCACGTGCCATCCTGCAAACGCTCGGCTACCCAGATGACGCGAAAATCCTCGAACACTTCCCCGAAAGGCTCGTCTTCGTTCATTGCAACCTCCACAACACGCGATCGCTCCCCTCGAACACCACGGCCGTGCGCGCGTGCCGTGTCAGCATCATCATCCCGGCCGGGATCGGCGTCGGGCCGGATGATATGTCGCCGTCGGTGCGGCGATCTGGTTGATCGCGAGATGCTAGCACGCTAGCCGAGCCGCCGTGTCCGCCGTAGCGCACTACTGCTCCGATCGTGGGGTATCTAATCGGCAGGGATCTCGTGGCTGCCGTGCGCCAGGAGGCTGCCCGGGCTGTCGCCAAGCATGCGCGGCCTGCGCGGCTGCAACTCCAGACCCAGGCGGATGAGCAATTCGAATGCATCCGCCAGCAGGTGCCGCTGGCGCGGCAACAAGCTGGCATAGGGCATGTCGTAGATGGACTGGTGCGAGCCACGCGCGCCTTTGAGGCCGCGATCGCGGGCCATGTCGGACAACAGCGCGGCAAAACCGCTCAGGTCCTCGGCGGCCAAGGCGGTATTGAGCACCGCGGCCAGCACATGGGGCGATGACGAACCCCACCCCATGGCATCGGCATTTGCAGCGCATTCTTCGGAAGCATCGAATGAGTTCATACCCGGATTAACGACAGCGATTCCGCGCCATGTAGGCTGACCGGCGAAACTTCTGCCCAAGCCAGTGCTGGCCGTACAGGCCACCCGGATCAATCACTCAACTCGCGGCATAGGCAACATGGTCCACCGTCGCGTCGATCAGCCTGCAAGCGCGAGCCTGGGCCCGGTCGGCGATTTCCATCAGTTCGCCCTGCTCATGCCCCACCCATGACTGCAGCGGCGACGGATTGCGCACCGCGCCTTTGGCCTCCTGGACGATTGAGGCACTCACCAGACATCCGCGCTCATGCTGCCGTACCGAGATCAAGATCACGTAGCCTCGGTAATGCTGTGTTCTGGATTCATTCATTGCGTCTCCCTTTGCCGGCCATCGTAGCATGCCGCAGCGCAGCGGCCGGCCGGCCGGGGCAAGGCGCTGCCGGGCCTAGGTCCGTTCCTGCGGGCGATCCTGGGGGCGGCGCCCCATGCGCCAGACATTGGGCGGCTCACCGTGGGCGGCATTCTGGAACATCCAGGCGCCGCAAACCGTGCAGCGCCAGGGCCGGTCCACCCAGCGCGAGTTGATGTCCATGCCAAGTGCGCCCGCACCCGATGCGGCCAGGTTCTCGTGCGGCTCCACTGTGGTCGGGGCACCAACGAGAAGATGGCAGAGATCGCAAGCGTGCATGCCTTACTCCAATGAAACGCTCACTCCAGCGAGGGCGGAGTGCCAAAGGGATCAGCACTCTGCTGGCCCGGCACCTCGGTCAGGTCGAACTCGTCGCGCGCCTTGTCCACCACGGCCCGGATACTCCGCTCATAACCCGCGGCATTGGCGAAGGTCTTCATATCCCAGTTGCGCCCGCGCGCATCGCGCGCATGCGCTTGCGGTGCCGGCACCCGGATCTTCGCGCCGTCCTCCACAATGTCATCAAGATGCTGGATGCGCCGGCTCACCTCGTCCTGCAAGGCCCTGGCGGCGCGCTCGCGTTTGGCCATCCCTTACTCCTATCGTATGCGTTGCACGCGGTAAACGGCATCCGGCCAAACCAGTGCCTCGGGACCCTGCGCACAGCAAACGTCTGCCTGGAAAGACATGCGCGCCACACGGTCCATGGCTTGATTGTAGAGTCCGCTGACCCTTCGCGACAGACCTGATTGGCCTGATGGATCGGCAAAGGGCTTCGCTAGCCCACCACCTCATTGGTCACCGCGACCGCGACGGGCGGGTGCACCTCACCGAACACGGACAGGCGGATAGGCATGCCGGCAAGGATGTTCGCAATATCCTGCTCCGTGGGCTGCCAGAAAGAGTGCATCACGCCACGCGCCGCATCAAGGTGCACCGGCAGCCCTGAGAATTCCCCGTCCCTGGCGGCATCCCAGTCCAGGGGCTCGCCGACCACGAGGTTGGTGTGCTTGGTTTTCACGGGTGGCATCATGGCGCTCTCCACTGTGGAGCAAACTCCGTGATGCAGGGAGCTGCCCAGACCCCGGTGGGATCGCCAACGGCGGCCATCCTCCAATGGTGAAGCATTTCGCCGGCAACCGCATCGGACAGATGCATTAGTCCCTTAGCGCTACCCGCGCGCCACCACCGGCGCGGAAAGGCAGGCGAGGAGGATCAGGCCGGACGCCAAGAGCCCTTGGCGGCGTCGGCATCGGTGGCGGCGTCGATTCGAAAAGATTAAGGAGAATTCGATGATGCTTGTTGCCGCGTATTTTTGTCGGGCCAAATGCTGGCGTTTTGAACAGGCAACAAAAAACCCGCACCACAATCGCTGTGCGGGTTTTTCTTAATACTGGTCGGGGCGAGAGGATTTGAACCTCCGACCACCTGCACCCCATGCGGGATTGCGCTACCCTGCCGCCCGCATAGGGACTAGGAATAGTCCCCAACCGCATAATACTTGCTCAACTTTTGAGCGCCCGAAAGCCTTCAATCTACGTGGGGTAGCGGCTTAAATTATGCACACTTTTAAGCCATCCTAGGCCACGCAATGTAGGCGCTATTGTAGCACTCCCCAGGCGTTTTGTCCCTCCCAGCACACAACCCGTAACCGCATTTTAATAGCCATATACGGATATTTTGCTTGACCGTCCGCAGATAGCCTCATACACTTATTTATAGCCACATACGCATTTTTCCAGAGCCTCTGTGGCACCCAGAAAGCAGCAAACCCACCGGCCCAACGAAGGGCAGAAGCCACCCCTACAGCGAGCAAAAGTGCGGCGTGGCGAGGATTGCGAAGCAGCGGCCGGTAGATCGATTGCGCATAAATGAGGAGCATATATGTCAAACAACGCAGGTGCGCTGCGCGTCTGGTGGGTACCTCAGGTGCCAGGCCCATGCTTCAACGTGGAAGTCGCATCGCCAACGGAAGCCAAGAAGCTCTTGGCTGTCCTCGCGGACTATGACCTGTTCCATCTGACCAATCGCATCAAGCCTGACTATGCCAATGCCGGCGGCCTTGAAGTGCTCCAGCAAGACGGCGAGTGGGAAGAGTGGGCGGACGAGGACGGGAATGAGATCGACTCGGACGATGCGGACCTGAGCAACTCGGGAGTCGCGCAATGAACATCATCTCGCCTAAGGAGTGGGACCAACGCCCTCCCGGGATGATCCGCAGCATTCTCGGCGTGTCCGGAGTTGGCGTCCTGTTCGCCCTGATCGTGTTCTTGGGCATCAATTGATGTGCTTCATTTATCACACCAACTAAGTGCCCTGTCGCTTCGGCTGCCAAGCCGAATCGGCGGATCCCCCAACCAATCGTGAGATGACCATGAGTGAATCCGTCACTACCGAAATGCGCGAGGTCAGCATCAAGTTGCCGGTGCTAGATATCAGTCCCTTTATGGAAATGGTCGCGCAATTCAGGCGCGGCGAGACTGATGCCCAACGAGCTGCAAAAGTACGCGCGCAAGACCAGAGCGACGGCCTGGAGTCGTTGAAGCGGCTCTACGAGCTGGCACACGGTTGCAGCGGGCAGTGCAAGTACGTAGCAAAGTTCCTGTTGGGTCTATACAACGGAACACGATTTCCGTTCGACCTTACGGATCTCCGCTGCCTGGACGAAGCCATCTTCGAAGATTGCCTGAAGGTGCTTCGCATGGACAGCCGCCCATCCAAGGAAGTCCACCTCTACTTCGAGCGTGGCGGTGAGACCTTCGAGAAACTGGCCATCGACTGGCGCATCAAGGACCGTTCGGGAGACGCCCAATGACCAGACCGCAAGGACCAGTAATCAGCGGAGCTCAGCGGGAGTCTGTCTGCTCGGCAGTTTCTGAAGCGCTCGGCGAAGCGTATGACTGCCTTCGGGTATGGAGCGTATGGGGCTGCGGCACGATGTGCTCTGACGACTTCCGCCTGGTAGCCGAGGACGAGACTCGCGTCGCTGAGATCGCTGATGCGGCAATCACCGCCCTCCACGCCGCTCCCGCTGCGCCACCCGAGGGCTGCGTCTATGTCTCCCAGGAACTACTGGCCGACTACAACGCGATGAAGCGCGCCCAGTCCACTTCCGACACGACTGCACGGGAAAGAATGGCGCGCGAGATGCCGTGGCTTAAGAACTACCACCAGATGCCCAGGGGCGGGGCCAACTCCGCCGCCCTCTGCGCCGCTGCCCCGGCATGCCAGAAGTGCGACGGCACTGGCGACGTACACCGCGCGGACGGAGAGTGGCTTGGCCGGTGCAGTTGCGCCGCTCCCCCGGCACCTGTTGGCGGGGCGGACTTCAGTGCATTCGCCAAGCAGCAGGGTTACGACCTGACCACCTGTGCTTACCACGGCAGCATCACGACTGCTGACGGCGTGGGACCCGCCACTTACTGGAACGACGACACTGAGCACGCATGGCGCGGCTGGGCCAACAAGCCGTCCGCCCCCGTCCTCAGCGAGGATGGCAGCGAGCCGGTGGCGTGGCTTTCGCCGGAAGTTGCAGGCGCATGCTTCTACGTCACGGACCGCGCCCTAGCTGAGCACTACGGATACACGCGTGCTGTTTACGACGACGCCCCTGCGCCGAGCGCATCGCCGGCAGCACTGACGGTGCCGGATGGATTCGCGTTGGTGCCGTTGCGCATGACTCCCGAAATGCTGGAAATCGTGAGCGATGAGGAAGGCTGGGAATGGGCCGACTTGCTCAACGTGGCAGGCGCCATCACGGAAGATCAGCACAGCGCCCTGCTCGACGCATCGCCAGCCGCCCCGCAACCGAGCGCCAAGGCGCTGACGGATGCCATTCGCACAGCCGGCACCAAGTTGGCCAATGCCGCATTCAACCTTGCGCAGCGCGCAGGCGACACGCTATCTGATGAATGGGCCCAAAGCCTAAATGACCTTCGCCGTGAATGGGATGCAGCCATCCTGCCCGCCGAAGCGCCGGCCGGGGCTCAGCATCCGGACGACACCGCCGTGGACCGCTTCGCAGCCGCCATGAAAGCCAAGATGGCTGCCAGCCGCGCCAAGGGTCGGGGAGGTTGGGATGACCGGCACGCATGCACGAACGAGTATCTGGCACGCCTGCTGGTCGACCACGTCCAGAAGGGGGATCCGGTAGACGTTGCCAACTTCGCCATGATGATTCAGCAGCGTGACGCAGTCGGGATCGAGTTCGGCTACATCGCCGGGCCAAGGCAGGGGTCATCGCACCTTACTTGGGCATTCAATGAGCACATCCGCGCCCTGCTGGCCGCAGAGCCGCCCTGCGAAGACAAGCGCAATGCGGAGCGGTATCGGTGGCTGCGAGACAAGTGGGGCTATCTGGAGGATGAATATGACGGCGATGGCCCATTGATGACTCGAATCTGGAAAGCTGAGCCGTCGCACGGATGGGATGTTGACCCATCGAGCCTCGACGCCGCCATCGACTCCGCAATCGCAAAAGGAGAGGGTCATGACTGAGAACGCTGAGACGAGCACGCCCGACGAGGACGATCTTCTCCACTTTCGCTGCTGCAGGTGCGGGAAAGTGGAATCTGTCACCCCGAAAGCCTACGAGAACGGCGACACCGGCTGGTATATGGAAGATGTAGAAGACGGCTCCGGCGTATGCGGCGGCTCTCAATGGTGCCTGCCGTGAGCCACATCGCAGACCGCAGGCAAGAGTTGCTTGACCGCTTCTACGTCGAGCATGGTCCTTGCTGTGCTGGCTGTGACTGGTGGCGATGGACCAATAGCTTGGTTGGGGAATGCCGCAAGTCTGCGCCAGTTTCGGGGGCAGACAGGTTTGCAATTCTCGGAATTCGTGTATCGAGCATTACCCCGGACGCAGGTCACATCATGACGCCGCGCGAACACCACTGTGGCGACTTCAAAGACGAATTTAACTGGGGCGACCTGCCCCCCCGCATATCTGCGGAAGATCGGACATAGGATGGAGAGGTCATGAGTCGAATCGCTAACCACCGCGCGCTGGCCGAGGCCATGCAAGCACTGGTGCGCGCCGCCGAGCCGAAGGTGGAGCACTACGCCAAGCTGCTGCCGGCACTGGCCCGCGTTGTCTCGGATGACGTGGGCGAGGAAATGATGGTCAAGCTAGAGCCAGTCGGGGAACGCCTGTACACAGCCAGCGAGCTCGATGCCGCCCGCGCCGAGGCCCGCGCGGCGGCGCTGGAGGAAGCGGCCACGATCTGCGAAAGCCCGGACGCCATCGATGCTGACGACTGCGCCGCTCTTATCCGCGCCGCAATCGCCAAAGGAGCGGGGAAGTGAGCCGCGATCCGAACGCCGGAAATTACCAGCGCCTGGCCAAGCAAGAGTTTTCCATCGCCGAGAAGGTGCTAGCCGGCGCTGGCGGCCGTCTCCAATGGGGCACCAACGACTACGAGGCATTCCGCTTCGTTTCGCCGGATGTGACGCTTATCTTCTACCCGCACAAGACCAGCGGCACCGGCAATACAAGCATCCGTGTGCGCGACCAGGCGAGCAAAAAGAAGGGCAAGGCCGCCCATCTGATGGCGCTGCTATATGTAGGCGCTGGGAACAACAACACCTTCTACTGGAAGGATATGGAATATAACACCGTCCACCGCGTGGCTCAGTCTGCCGGGCTGGAATACGGTTGGGCCGCCAAGGAGGCAGCATGACTGAGCGCGCAGAGCGGCTGGAGCCGTGCCCGTTTTGTGGCGGAGAGCCCGAACTTCGGCCTCAGGGCAACAACCACACGCGCAGCCGGAAATTGACAATAAAGTGCAAAGGATGCCGTTTCCAATTGACCAATGCTGCGATCCGACACGGATTCGATTGGCTGGAGAAGATAACCATCGATGCCTGGAACCGCCGAGCGCCCACAGAGGCGGGGGTGCCAGATGGGTATCGGCTGGTGCCGGTCGAACCGACACAGACCATGTGTCAAGCCATGCAGGAGAAGCTGCGCGAGTGGCCTCGCTACCCTTTTCGCGTCGCTCCGGTATATCAGGCTGCTCTCGCCGCCGCTCCCGCAGCGCCAAAGCCCACCGGCCAAGAGCCGGAAGGCGGTGCAGCATGAACCCACGAATCTACAAAAAGCATGCGAAGCGCGCCATTGAGCTGCTGCGCTCGCACGGCGGATGGGGCCGCGACATGGACTCTGACGTGTTTGGCCACGATCCGACGGAGGGCGATCACCCGGGCTGTATCGGTGCGCTCAAGGGTACGCCAGTAATCGGCTACATGAGCGGCTACTACGAGCCTGAGTACGAAGAGCACTGCCCGCTCGACCTATGGCTTGAGTGCCATTACTGGACATACGTCGTCCCTGAAGGATTCGATGGCAACTGGCGCGACGTGCCGAAAGTAACTCTGCAGCTGCGCCGGGAGCGGATTAGCACGAAGGCGATCGCACCAGGCTGGCGCTGGCGCGGTGGCGTGGCCACCCGGATCAAGGCGGGGCACCAGGCTCTGCAAGGGGGTGCCGCATGACTCAGCAAGCCATCCAAATCGCGGCAAAGCTGTATGAGGTGCGCGACACCATCAAGCGCCTGCTCGGCGACCGGTACCGCGAACGCATGGACGAGCTCGGAAGCGCGCTGCAGAAGATCGCGGCGCGCAAGGGCAAGGACGTCCTCATGACTGCGAAGGAAATCTGCTCGGATCCAGGTATGACCGGGATGGAGATTGGCCAGATCATGGCCGCAGCCGTAGAACTTCTGGAACCCACACAATGAGCACGCCAGCGCCCGTGCAATCGTCAAAGGAAAAACCAGTGAAGGTACTCTCCGTGCGCCAACCTTGGGCCTGGCTCATCGTCAACGGCCACAAGGACATCGAAAATCGCACATGGCCAACTAAGTACCGAGGCCGTCTGCTGATCCACGCCAGCAAGGGCATGACGCGCGCAGACTACGAAGCCGGGATGGCTACCGCGTTGGCAGTCGGATTTCGCTCCTACTTCCCGCGTGATCAGGACCTAGAGCGCGGCGGCATCGTCGGCATTGCCACCCTCACCGACTGCCTGCGCGACAGCAGTTCACCCTGGCATATGCCAGACTGCTGGGGCTTCAAGCTTACCGAAGCCCGCCCTATCCCACTGATGCCGATGACAGGACGTCTTAACATCTTTGACGCACCGCAGGAGATCATCGCGGCCTTGGCTAGAAGCTGACTCATGGCGGTGCCGCCAAGAATAGATCGATCGCACCCCGTCCGTAGTGAAAGGCAGCTTGCTCGGCAGCCGCCCGGGTGAAGTAGTCCTCCAAGGACGGGGCATAGACCGGCTCCTCGTCCGGTTGGGCGGAAAAGCGTATCTCCACCAGGTAGCCCCACTTCTGACCAGGCGGCGAGGTCTGCCGGCCAATCTCCACCACCTCGAAAGCTAGCGCGTGAACAAACATCCCGCGATAGCTATGAGATACCCACTCGAGTCGATTCCCCATGGCCCTCTCCTAGCAGCACATGGGAAGCCTAGCATGCGCCCCCGAGAGGTCAAGTTGGGAACAAGCCTATTTGGCAGCCTCTTCCCTGGCTTTCTGCAGGTTCACGTAGAAGTCACGCAGCCCTAAGGCCTGCTCGCGCCATTGCCTTGCGACTGAGGCGTTGAAGGCATCGGCTTCTGCGACTTCAGAGAGCGGAACTCCGGAGGGTTCTCGGTCAGAATCGGCGGGAGGTCCGGCAGGCTCACCTGCCCAGGCGGCGTGGTATGACCGCACGAAGCCAGCATTGACAGTGCAAGCAGAATCGTCGCTCGGCGTAACATACTTCGGGACCTCCTTGATGATCGTATCGCCCTTGGCCCGGACCGTCACAATTCGGTCTCGCCATTTCGTCTCAGTTACCGTGACTACCTTGGTCTGGGCTTCGACCACCTTCACCGCCGTCGTGGCTTGCTTGGCGACATAGTCGGCATGTTCTGCGCCCTGGATCCTCTCGCCATCCAGACGCCCGAGCACGTAGACCGCCAGCAGCGCCGCAACGATGAAGAGCGCCCGCGCCCAACCCGGAATGACATAGCCAAGCACGTTCATGGACGCTCCATAGGGCCGACGTACTTCGGCATGCGCGCCTCCACCCTGCCCGGGTAGCGACTGTTGATCTCACAGAATGACTCGCCGTACTGGGCTGCCTTCTTCTGTGACTGAGGGCACAAGCGTTCCAGATGCCCGAACCACAGGTGCGATTCACAGCCTGACGTGGCCTTGCACGTATTGATGCGTTTGAGGACTGACCCACCGCCGCCGTTGTAGCTGGCAGCGTTACAGGCCTTAACCTCACGATTTCCACGCATCCACGCCGCACACTGCCGCTCGTTAGCCTTGAGCTTGAGAATCACGCCACGCAGCTGGTACTCGGCGTTGTAGCAATCCGACCAGGACCAGCCGGCCAGAGAGCGATCCAGGCGGCGCGTCTCCGCCAGCGCATCAAACCGGACCGAGCCGTCCGAGTTGAGTGCCTTCGTGAACTGCCCGAGCCCGCAGCCGAGCTCACGCGACGTCCGCAGCGTGGCCCGCAGCTTCCAATTGCTCTCCTGCTCGATCAGAGCCGGTGGCCAAGCGCGAGGCTGCAGGTCCGGCCAGTAACGCGCGATCTCACCTTTGAGTGTGGGCAGATAGCGATCCGCATCCCCGGGAAGCTTCTGGGCCTGTGCCTGCACCCCAAATAGCAGCGCCAAGGCCAGAAGAACCCGAGGCATCACAGCGCGAAGATGATCCATACCAGGATGCCCACTCGGAACATGACGGAGAACGTCTGCACAGCGAAGACCATGGCCGCGCCGCTTGACTCCTCGGCCGCTTTGCGCGCGATGGCCTGGTGATCGATATCCGGACTGAAGATGACGCGTGCGAGGAAGAGCGACAGTTCGATCCAGTAGAGCACCGCCAGCGCCGGCAAGACACGCGCGACCTCGGGCACACCGGTCAGCATTGTGAGGGGCTGGAATGCAAGAAAGGCCACGATCGTGAGAGCCGCCGACCAGACAACGCGCGGGAGAACCCGCCAAAGCAAACCCATCATTTTGTACTCCTGTCGCCGGTAGAGTGCCGGCCCTCAAGTTGCCCAATACGCAGATCCTGCAGGTCATTGACCCGCTTCTGGTCGTAGATGTCCCGGATCACGTTGTCGATACGGGCATCCCGGTCATCCATACGCCGCTCGAGCTTCGTAGTCTGGGTGATCAGGATGTCCAATTTTGCCGACTGGTTGAACACGGCCCAAAGCGCGCTAGCCAAGAAGGCAATCACTGCGACCGTGGACGAAATAAGCCATGACAACGGCAGCTTGGCGTCGATGATCTTCTGAGGCTTGGTGTCCTGGTTGTCCAAATCGACTCCAATGGTTATGCGCTACCCCTTCTTGGCCAGCGCGTTGCTTAGCGCCCCGATAGCGCGAATCATCACGTCCATACGGGCGATCAACGCGGCCTGGAGTTTGAGTTCCGCTTCCCTGGACTTCCTGTGATCGGTGTACGCCTTCGAGTCAAAGAATCCTTGGGCATCGGATACCCCTAGCCGCAGCGCTTCGGGATACGATGTGCTCGAATATAGGGGCATGCTGGCGGCCAACTCACTCAAGTTTTCCGACCAGGTCTTTCGCAAAGTCTGAGATGCAGGAACCAACTGGAAATCGTGCCGGGGGAAGTGCCGATTCCCCCGCCTCCGCTTCATTAACCGGCATCACGATCACGCCTTGATCATCGAACTCGATTTGAAAGAGGTGGTCGAGATCACGCTGACCGAACTTGAATGCTGCAAGCAACTGTACGAAGTCGGACTCTGGATAGCCGGCAAAGACGTGTATCCGCTGCTGTAGCCAATCGGCGAACGTGGACGGATCGGCTACCGCGTCGGGCACCTCCTCGTCCCCACGCCGCAACTGCGCCCCCATCGCACCGACAAGCCAGTGGAACCGCCCGGAGATGGAGTCACCCATCCCCCCTTGAAGGTTCTCGATTGCTTCCGCTGCCGCACCGATGAGTGGCACGAGGTGCCACTTGTCTCCGCCTACCTCATACGCCTCGGAGGCCTGGGGCGGCATGTCTTTTGCCGTATCAAGATAGTTCGAGTAACGGCCTCCGCCACCCACGGCGAAATCGGGGCCGTCATCGCTCACATGGGCCAGATAGTGGCCGACGACAAACATGCGTTCCTGCACCGTCCAGGCGCGGGGATCTGCCACTTGCGCTGCAGTTTGTGCGTCTGCTTTTTCGACAACGCGTGTGAGGAAGTCCGTTGTTCCCGCTTCGAAACGGCTCGCCGGCACCGAAGCCAAGCGAATGGCGTCCGCGATCGAGATCTCCCGGAGTAGCACAGAAAGCCGGCGGGTGCGCAATGCTGAAAAGTTGACCATCGTATGTCCTGTTATGCCGCCGGTCCGACGTCGGTACCTGGCGCTGCTATCCGCTGGATGTCATCCCTATCGAGGGCGGTCAGCGTCGCAATCGTCATTGGGACCAGCAGCTCTGTGTAGTAGCCATTGCTCGCCACAGGGCTGTTAAGCGGCTCACCAATGTTCTCGATCACCATCGGCGCATAGGTGCGGCGCTTGTACTGAAACCCAATGAGCTGGGGTGCCTGAGACGGCAGCAAAGCCTTGAGGTATCCCGTCACGCCCTCTGCGCCCGCAGCGCGCTTGATGATGCTGTCTGAGCTCAACTTCTTAGGCAGTGCCCAACTCATCAATTGCTGGAAAGGCTGCTCGACCTCTTTGTACGGATCAGCATAGGCACGGAAGAGCGCCATGCAGGTGATCTTGACTGGAGCCATTCCGGTGAAAATCTGAACGCTGTTGAGCTTTGTGATCCCGGTTCGTCCCTGAAATTCCTGCAGGGTCGTTTCAAGGGAGGACTGGTCATTGAGCGCCTGCCGCTGCTTATCCTTGTCGGTCCCGATCCGAGCATTCGTCAAGTCGTTCATCACGGTGCTTAGCGCCCCCGACTGAAGCATTGCGAACAGCGCCGGAGCCTTCGTGTCAGGACTGGCCTGCTCGAACGGCGACTGCCAGTTCAAGGCGATATCCGTGTTCGCGTCCAGCAACGGTGCATGCACCTCCACGGAGTCGCCGGAGATCCGGTACCCCTTGCTGTCGACCGCATAGAACTTCGCGATCAGGTGCTCGCTGAGCCCATCCCACCTGGACGAAAGAATGTTGCCTGCGCCGCTGTCGGCCATACCTAAACCCTATGAAAACGGGCTGCGCCTGGTGAAGCGCAGCCCGCGTGGCACATCGGAATTGCCGACGGCTTACTTGGCCAGCCCTTCGTTCCGCAGCGACTTGAGCCGGCGCATCATCGCGCCTGCGGTATGCGCCTTCTTCTGGGCTTTGCGGATGGCCAGCTTCTGCTTGGCCGAGAGTTTCACCTTGCCGGACATGCGCTTACGGATGCGGACACGTTTTCCGTTGCGAACGGCGGTCTTCATCTTGTAGACGGCATCCAACTTGACCGAGCCGTCATCGTCGTCCCCATCAAAGGCGAACGAATCGATGTCCTCTGCGGCTGCGTCATCGCCGTCCGGCAGGATCGACACCAGCAGGTCACGGATACGGCCGGCCGCGTCGGGGTCCCAGTCGTTCAGGAGCTTGTCGGCATCGTCTTCGGACACGCCCTTGTCCGTCAGATAGTCCCAAGCCGCTTCCAGGGCCAGATTGAGGACGGCTTGCTCATCGTCGTCCATCTCCTCGTCGTCCTGGTCAGGGTCAGCGATGCCGATCAAGGTCGCGAGCAACCTATCGGCGAGGCTTTCGCCTTCATCCAGGTCGTCATCAGCGGTTTCGACCCACTCCTGCAGCGCGGCGGCGACTAGGACGGCGATATTGGTCAGCGCATAGCTGGCCGCATCGTCATCTGCGTCAGCGTCGAGCACGCTGTCCAGCACGACGCCAGGCGTCTTTGGCTTCTCCTTCTCCGCCTTGTCGGCCTTCATGGCGGCACGGAGGCTCTGCGTCAACGGGTGCATATCAAAATCCTCTCTTCAATTGGCCGATTAGCGGGACAGCGTCTGGGTCACCGTGATCTGCCGGGTCGTCCCGTCGTAACGGAGCGAGTACGTGACGACTACGTTGTCAGCCGGCTTGATTTCACTGCGCTGCACCAGGTACTTCGCTGCCGCCCCGGCGAGATCAACACTCGGGATAATCCAGCCGGACGATTGGGCATCTTCGAAGAGCTTTTTCAGGAAGTCATTCATCTTCTTGATGGTGACTTCAATGGGCAACTGGATTGCTTCCTTACCGAATCGGGTGATCCAGTCGTCCATCGTTGCAGACATCTCGGCGACCGAGATGAGCTTCTTCATCGATACGGCTGTCTTCGCATTGGTCAGCGAGTCCGTGAAGACATATCGCCCGCCACCGTTGTAGACCTGGAACAGGACCGGATTGATCTTCGCGGTCGCAAGGTCGCTCAACTCCTGGCCGGTTTCGTCCGGCGTGTAGATCTGGATGATGCCCGTGCGATCCAGTGGCCACTCTTTGCCGGCGATGGGAAAGTTCTTCGGTGCGAAGCCTTTCGCATTGGTCTGAGCGTTCCGCGCGCAGGCCCGGGCGATGTTGAAGGTCGACGTCCCGATCACCGACTTGCCGTTCAGGCCAAGCGGATCGTCGCTTTTCAGCGGTGCCCAGAAGGCATGGCAGTAGTGCGAATCGAGGTTCAGTTGCGCGATCCACGCAGCAGCGGCATCCGGTGTCAGCGTACCCGGCACGTCGTACTTGAAGGGTCGGTTGGTGTCGAATGCGAGTTGCGCGAGTTGGGACAGGAGCGCGATCGACTGGGAACCGCCGCTCGCGATGTAGCCGTAATCGTACTCGGTCCGCTTGAGGCGGGAGATTGCGCTAGCATAGTCGGCGGTCGCGTAGCCGGTGCCACCTTCGGAGAAGTACGCCAGTACGGCGGAGGTGGCCCACTTGTTCAGATTGCTTGCATCGCGCCCGTACGCATCCGAGTCCGGCGGAATCGACGCGCCGACACCGACGGTGACGACAACGGCATCGGTCTGATTGCTTACGACGTCCGGCAGATACAGGCTCTGGCCGTAGTCGTCCAGCGCCGCTGGGTCAAACGAACCCTGGAACTCGTAAAGGATGTTCCCATCCTTGTCCAGCAGGCGGAGCGTCACGAGTGGGTTCGCGACCAGGGTACCCGTCCCGTCCTTCACCGCGTCAGCATGCAACGCCAGCTTGATGCCGTCGTTGAAGCACTCCAGATGCTTCACGGAAACCAGGTACTGCCCACCTGGAACCGTCGCAGAGGTTGCAAATGCGGTTGTCGTGGCGGAAGGGTTCGGCACAACCGTCAATGCCGGCGCGGACGTATAGCCGCTACCGGCATTCGCGACAGTTACGGACGTGATGACGCCCGCGACGATCACAGGGTTCAGCACCGCACCGGAGCCAGGGCCGCCAACCGTGACCGATACCGAACCGGAATACCCGGTACCGCCGTTAGTCACCGTAACGCCGGTGATGACACCACCCGCGACGGTCGCCGCCAGAACTGCTCCGGTCCCTGCAGGTGCCGTCGTCTGCGTGATGTTGATGAGCTGTAAAACCGCCGCCGACGTAACCAGGCGGGCGATTACCGCCTGGTAGGCACCTTTGTTGAGCGCCTCGTAGACGTGGATGTGAGCCTCGTTCAATGCCGAGGCACGCAAGGACTCGCCAGCGCCGAGCCGCGTCTTGAAATTCCCCGCGTTTGCCCGAAACGCCTTGTCAATGCGGCCCCGAGTTGCGCGCATTGCGATGCCGAAGACCTGGTCGGAGTTGTCCGGCGCAAAGCCGTCCGTGTTATCACGCAGGGGATTCAGCTGGATACCCGGCTGCGCGCCAAGTTGTCGGGTAAATGCTTGCATACCTTCCCCTTAGTTACCGTCCGCCCCGGAGTCCGGCGCGTCGGCTTGTTCGATCGTCAGCGGTTCTTGCCAGCCATGCATCTCGGCGATGGCAGCGATGTCCGTGGCGAACCGGATCAACTGATCCACGTCTTTGAACGAAACCGTATCCGAGGTCTTCCCCGCTGGTTCAGCGTTGCCTGCGAGCTCAAGCCCGACCTCCGAGAACACGACTTGCATCGGCGTGTTGTTGGTGATGCGGAACCACTTAGGAAACTCGGGGACCGCATAGCCCGGAGCATCCGCTATGGATGGCGCAGCAAGCGACGGCGAATCTTCGATCACCGGCACCGGAGGAACCACTGGGGATAGAGCGGCATCGATGACCTGCCCACCCAGAGTCGCACCGTCTTGTTGGCTGGCATAGCCTTCAGGGGCGCTGCCCCCGTTGCTACCACCCACCACTTCGGAGCCAGCGCCTTGGCCATCCACCGAAGCCACTACTCCACCGCCGGGCTCAAGACCACTGGCGGTATCGCCGCCACTTTCGCCGCCAGCATTGGTACCCTCGGAGATGTCCGCTACTCCGTCCCCTTGCTCAGCCGCATCCTTCCCAGATTGGGAAGGAGCGCTGGCACTGCCTTTCTTGGCCATGCTTGCACCCCTTCTTATGGTTGGCGCTGCTTAGAACAGATTGGTGACGTTGAAGACTGCGCAGCCGAAAGCCGACGGCACGTGCGGGTTCACGCTCGTGAACTGACGCGCGTAGAAGGCCGAGCCGGACATCATCTCGCGCGTGAACGGGGTGGGATTCACGGTCGGCGGCACGGCATCCCCCAGGACGAACGGGCAGCGAGCAACCTGCGATGAGCGGCCGATCGCAAGGATCGTGGCGGTAGCCGAACCCTTCGCCCCGACAACTACCTTGGGGCTGTAGTACACCTCGTACATGCCGAACAGGCGGCCGACGCGGTAGATGCCGGGCTTCGCCAAGATGCCGGACGGTTCGAAGATGTCCGCCGGCAGAGCTTGCCACTGCGCGACGATGTTGATCGGCACGTAGAGGTGAGTGATACCGTGATCGATGGTGTCTTCGGCCATCTTCTGCGAAGCGGCACCCAAGACGGCCGAGAAGTCCTGCCAGATGGCAGCACGGCTCTTGTACACGCCCTTGGCGGCCCAGCCGAAGTCGAAGTTGTTGACGTTCTGCACCGAGCCGATACGCAGGGCCTTCCGCAGCACATCGTAGTGACGCTCGTTGGATGCTTGGTACCGGACCGCCAGCATGGATTCGGCGGCGGGATCCAGACCCAGTTCATTCGAGAACTGGGTACGCGCGTCGATGGTCTGCTCGGTCAGCACGCGCCACGGCGATGCGAACAGTTGGAACGGCGTGGCATTCGTGTTGATCACCGGCGTGGTGCCCGGCGAGCGCTCATAGTCGATGAAGCCTTCGACCACGACCGGCGTGTTGGCCGGCAGTGCGCTGCTCGGGGTAACCTTGACTACGCCCGTATCCGGCGCGACGGTGCCGGCCAGATTGTAGGTGGTGCCAGCAATCACGATGCTGCCGCTGATCGGAGCGGTGGCCGGGGAACCGACCTGCTTGACCTCGAAGGCAACCGGCAGGCCATTCACGTAGACGATCAGGCGACCACGCATCAGCTTCACCGGCGTGGCTGCCTGATCGCAGGTTTCCGGGGTCGCCTGGACTTGAGTCAGGATGCCGGTGTACGAACCGGTGTCCGCGCCCGAGCTCTGCAGCGTGAGCGCATGCACGCGAGCGGACGAAATGTACGAATCGCCGCTGTTGACGCCGTCCATCAATTGATCTTGCGCGTAGCCGCCGTACAGGTTGCCGGCGGTGTGCGACACGATAACCAGCTTGGCTTCGTTCGAGCCGATATCGGCGGGCAAGTAGTTGGCAACCGGGATGGCCTCGGCCAGCGCGGCGGTGATCGCGATCACCGCGCGATTCGGTTGCAGCGAAAGCGGGTCGCTACCGGTAGAGCTGGCAGAGTCCAGCGAGTACTTCTTGCGAGCTTCCTCGGTCGTTGCGTAGCCTTGGTGGAGCGCCCACTCGATCACGTCGGCAGTGGGTGCCACGCCGTGCTGGGCTTCGAACGAGGCGACGCCGTCCAGCACGCCCTTGATGACCTTGGCATCCTGGCCGGCGGGCAGTTCCTCCAGGATGGCGGCCAGCGCTTGAGGGATCTCGATGCCGTTGGACTGGCTCTTGATGCCAGCGACGAACTCATCGGCTGCGGCCGAATCGAACGTGCCGGGCTTGGCCTGGGTCTCGCGCAGGCCCTCGACAAATTGTCCGATCTGCGCGGTCTTCGCATTGCTGTACTGTGCGCCTTGAGTTCGCATTGTTTCCTCTCTCAGATAGTTCAGATTTACGCCTTGGCGCAGGCGAATCCCGCGCAACCGTTACAGAGACAATTTTGCGTACTGTCAAGCGCTACGAAGGTGCTCGTTTTCCGATTTCACCGACCTTCCCTAGCACGGGATGCCAGCCACTTCTCAAAGTCCTCACGGCATTCGGTACAGCAGAAGAGCAGGCCGGCACCGATCGGCTCGTCGCAGTTGTAGCAAGCCTTGCATGGCGGCAGGCTGGAAGTGGAACGAGCCTTTCTGATGCCCTCCTGAGCCTGGTCATCCTGAAATCCGTCTGCCAGGTCGGCCACGTCAGGCATCGATCGCCTCCAGCTCCTTGTGAGCGAGATCGATGGCTTCATCCAGCCCGGCGAGCTTCTCCTTGAGCGCCACCTCGATCTTCGGGACTGCCATCCGGATGCTCGGCGGCAAGACTGCCCGAGCCTTCGCCAGGGCCGCTTGGAACTTCGCTCGCCCGGAGTCCATCGCGCTCACCATCTCCGTCACGGCCTTCTCTTGATCACTCTGGTTCTTGATGGCCAGTGCCTTGCCATTGAGGCTGACCTGGTAGATATCGCCCGTCTGCTTGACGAACATCGTGATCACCTGGCCGTCGGCAAAGGTGAGGCTCATTTGGCGATAAGACACGCCGGCGGTGCGACGCACCTTGGGATCGACTGTGGTCTGGACAACCTGCTCACCCGCGCGGGCAAAGTACCTCACCAAGGCCTTGGTTGCCTTGCTGCTATCGGTCATGTCTTCGAAGCTGAAGATCACGTTTCCTGCCATAGTCGCACCCCGCATCACGCTCATCATTTGATGAGCCCAATGCTAGATGGGCTGCTCTACCACGGTCCGTCCGGATTTCCAGGCCATGGTCCCTTGGTCACCATGTACGTCTGGATTTCGACTAGCCGCTGATACTCCTTTAGCTTCATGATGTAATCGTCACCCGCCGCCGAGTAGCTCTGATAGTCCGGCTTGGCGTGCAATTGGGCCTCAACTACCTTGAACTGTGCCTCAGCCTCTGGCGAGGCAGCCCGGTTGTTCTTTAGCGCGTAGAAACCGTTCGCATCCAGCCAAGGCTCCAGTTGATCTCTGGCTGTCGTGCGCACCCCTTTTGCCTGGATGGCTGCTTGGCCGGCGGCCTCGCACTGCGCCTGAATCGCTCCTAGCTGGACCTGGCTACATGAGGTCGGAGTATGAGCGGTAGGTGCTGGCACTGCTGCCTTTTGGTCTACCTTCCCGCTCGGCCCGTCATACGCCAAGGTGGTCGGCTTGCTTTGCGCACTCATCCACCGGGACGAGCCGGCATCTGCGACCCCAAATGCAGGTCGCGACGGAATCGACGTGGGCTTTACCGTCCGCTGAATCACCTCTTGAACCGCTGTCGGCTGTGGCGCAGAACAGAAGCGTGCGAAAGACATTGCCTTGAGCGATGCCATTCCGTCGGCATACTTACTCTTGGCAATCGCCATTTGCCCATCGATACCGGACTTCCCAGAGGCTGCAAATGTTGCCAGGCTCCCTGCAGAGCCCGTTAGAGAATTCAGGGCTCCTGCATTTTGGTTCACGAATGCGGTATAGGCCGGATTTGGGATGGTTTGGCCCGGGTGCTCAGGATCAGGGATAGTTGCGGAAGGAAATGCAGCGGCCAACGAGCCGAAGACCTGCCCAGGGCTCCCGCCCCCGACCCCTGGAATACCAGTCGCAACAGACGACATAGCGGACACGGTCGACTGGAGCAAGGAGGAAGCCTGCGCAGTGACGGTATCGATGACGTCAAACGTCGCGAAGTACGACGAGAAGGAGGCGGAACCGGCTGTGGACGCCATGCCTCCACCGTCCATCTCCATTTTCTTTTCAAGCACGTGAACGGCCTTCATTGCCGGCAGAGCAAACGGAAGGCTAGATATCAGCGAAGCGCGGGCGGCGGAGATTGCTGTAGCCATCGCGGCCATGCCGCTGGCCGCGGTTGCGAATGATGGCATTGCCGCTCCCACGCTAGCTACAGCTGACGACATGGACGACACCGCATCCACGTGCTGCGACACGTTATCCACAAACGCCGATCCGTCCTTGAAGGTAGATACGAAGTCAAACAAACCCATCATGCATCCTTCACGATCTCTGAGCCGCTCACAACCACCCCCTCGCCGCCTTCCTGAACTGCCACTGGGTCACCGACCCGGACCAGTCCAATACCGTCCGCCAGAAGGACGTCGGACCCTGCCAACGCCACGATTGTGTGCCCGCAGTCCGTATGCCCGATATCGCCAACGCGTACCAAGCCGGCCCCATCGGAACCCAATGTCCCCGACCCCGTCGTGAATGTGGCAGTGAATTCGACGGGCGTAGGGTGAGCTCGGCAGATGCCTTGTGCAAGATCTCCGATTCGCGCGAGCTCGGCCATGTCTATTTCGAGTTGAGATTGATTGTTGTGGCGCTGATCGTTGCCTCACCATCGCTGCTCACGTTAGCCTGGCCTCCTGCAACTACTTCAGCATCGCCGGAAGCGCTTACCTTTGCATTGACGCAGTTGATCCTGACGTCAGCCCCTGTGCTCGTAATGGTGATGTGTGAACCAGCGATTGCATTCAGGAGAGTGTCCGCGTTGATCTCGACGTTAGGATGGTGCCAGCGTCTCCATCCTACGGAGTTCGCAGAACGCGGGTTGCGCCACCCCGTGATGATCGGAAAGCGTGGATCGCCGGCCTCAAATGCGAGCCAGACCAGATCGCCGTCAAGAATCTCAATCTCGGTGGGGTTCATTCCTCTCGACTTATCGCCAATCGGATACTCGATCTCAGCCACGGGCAACTCCTGTGCACCATCTGTGATGCCGGGGATCTCGACGCGACATGTCCGGGAATCCGGGTCATACCCTCGGACGATGCCGGGGAGGCGGGATGGAAGCATCACGGCCTATTCCTCCACAGAGCCAAGCCAGAACTTGGAGTAAGTGTTCGCCGCAGAGCCGTCGGTCCCGCTCTGATAGACGTGCGCGGCTGTAACTACCGGATACGGCGTGTTCTCCACCAAGATCAGGTCGCCTGCATTGATCGCCGGGGCATAGGGGGACTTGAGGGTCTTCCGTTGCACTAGGACCCGAGTCATATTGGTCAGGACGCGCGTGTCCTGGCGCGGGATGTACTGAGCGGCACGCGCCTTGTTCCGGTTGCCGAAGACAAACCCGCCACCAGGATCGATTGAATAGAAGAATGGGACCTCGTGCCTCTCCATGAACCCGGAAGAGATGTCCTCCAGCGTGTCCGCCGGGAGCTGAGCCACCGGCTTCTTCTTAAGCAGGTCAGGTAGGCGGATGAACTGGAGCCGCTTACCGTTCCAGAAGACTGCCCCACCCTCCTCCTGCAGCGCCTGCGCAATTCGGAACGTAGGCACATCGCCGACGTACGAGGCGAAGCGGTCAACTGTAAAGTCGGAGTCGATTTGCACGGTCGCGCCACACGCCCGGTAGATTTCGCCCAACGTTGCACGGCTCTTGATCACCGCCGTCTTCCGCCGGAACGAAACCTTGTGGCAGGCGTCCAGCAACGCGATGAATGAAATCTGCCCATATGGTTGGCTACCCTGCACTGCAGTCACATCCTTGTCCAGGGAGTTTGCGACGATGCGAAAGGCCAACTGGTCGCGGCCCGCATACACAATCTGGTCTTCCTGAATGCCTGGTAGAAACCTCTCATCCAGGCGAATCGTGCCCTCGAGCGTCACCGGTACCGGCGCGGCATCCGTTCGGAGCACCAGGGATACAATTTGGTCTCCATTGAGGAGTTTGGAAGGTGAACCGATGGAGAGATTCAAGTTAGGCCTCGTCCGGGCGGTACTTCTATACCGAGATCACCGGCTGAACGAACGCTGCCCGCTTGATATCCATCTCAAGCTGGGAGATCTCCTGGTTAATCTCAGATGAAGAGCGGCCGTAGACATCGACCCCAAGATTGCGAGAGGCCTCGAGATGCAGCGAGTTCTCCCGCTCGACGTACAGCATGAAGAGCGGACGGATCAGGGACCATTCGCTCTGTGAGATGACCGTGCCGGCTTCCACCCAGTCCACCGGAGCGAGCGGCTTGCCAGGCTCAATTTTTTTTGCCGGCAGGGGATACATGGGCCAGCCATACAAGGGCAGGAACGGATACAGCTCCTGGGAAGAGTCTGCCGGCGGCGCGGCATCCACGGACGCAGGCGGTAACAGGCTCTTTACCGGCCCGTGGCCGGCATAGAATCGCGCGGCTGCCACGGCCTGTGCGGCAACCGTATCCGCGTCCAGCACGACGCCAACCGGCCTCTCCGTCTGGTAGAAGAGGCCGGCCAGGTCAGCTAGCGTCTTGTCAGCCATTAGGTGATGTTGCCGACGATCTTCTCGCCGAAGTAGTGGAAATACATGGTTCCGCTGATCGTCAGAATCTGAGAACGGTTCTCGAAGTCCCGGTCCTGGATGTCCGTCTGGATGAAGCAGTCCTTGAGACGGTGGTAGAACCGGTAGCGATCCGGAGTTCCCTCATACGCCTTGGCATTGAACCGCGCACCTTGGGCAATCAGCCGGATGAGCATGTTGGATACGCTACCAAGGGAGGTTTCCATCAGGGTAATCTGGCCCTGTAGGTTGACCTTGACCTGTTGCGGCTGCCACATCCCGCCACCTAGCGGAGTGGGGACTTCGATTTCACCGGCCGGCGAAATGGTCGGCCACGGAAAGCTCTTGGTCAGGAGCCACATGTCCTCGAAACCCTCGATTTCGAAAGCGCCGTCGCTCGAAACAGCCTTGTCACCCATCGCCCGCGTGGTGTCGTAGAAGCCATTCAGATAGGCTGCGGTGTTTACGCCCATAGACCCTCCAGCGGTATATGCGTTTGTCTACCGTGGATTTTGGATGGCTCAACTACCATGACCGGACGCTGTTTTCCGAACGCGTTTGCGAGCCTAACCCAACCAAAGTGGGGTATAGCGCAGTCAGTAGCCGTATGCCGGTGATGTAAAGTCACAAACTTGCCGGGCAAAACGCCAAATTGGGGCCGGCTTGGCTTGATGCGAGGATCCATGATGCAACGCCGTCTCCGTGCCGCCTTACTTTCTGTCGCTCTTCTTGCCGCTGGGGCCCAGCGACTGGCCAACGCCGAGCCAATCCGCTATGAGCCGCAGGTCGTGACGGTCCATGGGAAGCTGCTGTCAGCACCCGGTGCAACGCCAGATGGCAAGAAACTTACGTTCCCAGCGATCCAACTCGACTCGCCTATCACAGTGGAAGGTGACCAGGAATCGCCAACTGAGCGAGGCGTCGTGCTCATGCACCTGGTTCTGAATCCCAGGATGATGGAGAGCTTCAAGAGCCTGAAAGGCCAGCCGGCCACCATCACCGGTTCACTGTTCCACGCTGATAACGGCAATCACCAGACAAACGTGTTGATGACGCCGGCTCAAATCCGGCCAGCCAAGTAGCTGGCCGTACCGATCGATCCCAAGTTACGGGCTACTGAGCCCGCCTGTCGCAATGCGGGCGATCTTGCTATCGCTGAGGTTTTGCCCAACGTCTCCCTTCTCTTGCGTCACCCTGATCTCTTGACGAGACGTGGCTGGGATTGCGGTCAGAGGGGACAACGCCGGAGCATCGGCGATTTTCGGCATTGGAACAGCGGTGTTGACTGAGACGGTTGGCGCCGAAGCGACAACCGGTGTACCAGGCACCCCGCCGGCAGCCAGCACGGGAACGCCACTCCGGCCCTTGATCACAGTTTTCCCGACCTTGTATCCCTCCACCTTTTGCATCGCATCCAGAATCACGGTTCGCTGTGCGGGCGTGTAGTCGGACATCTTCAAGTCCTGCCCTCCTACCGATCCAAGGACCGAGCGCTGGTAGGCGGCCGTATCGTTCTCCGAAGCAGGGGCGTAGCGGGAAATTGCCTGCGACAGGGTGAGGTTGCGATACGACTTCCCATCGAAGATCAGGGACTCCTTCGCCTTACGGCCTGAACCGTAGTCAGGGAATATGGCGAATCGTCCATCCGAGCCAATGGCTCCGTGCTTCTTCGCGAAGTCCCCATACTCGATATTGCCAGGGTTGTTATTGCGCCAGTTGCGCGCCCCCGATTGCTGGACGACTGAACCATCCCCCCGTTCCACGACGTTGAAGCCAGCTCCAGTCTGAACAATCCGCTTGATTGCGTTGGCCGCCGGTTGGATCACCTCTTGGTTAGCCCACTCCGCTGCACTTTTGGTCGCCGAAGAAATTTTGTCGAAGAAATCCCCACCATAGTCGATAGCCTTCTTGGCGACTTCCTTGGCTGCGTCCATAACTGCTGGCACGTCTACGCCGAACTTCGTCTTAATGAGTTGCGTGACAGCGCCCCATGAATCGGTGATGTTCTCCGCAACGTTCTTCCAATCCACCTCAGCGAGCCAACCACCCACTCGGGAGCCAACCTTCTCGCCGATGATGCCGCCGATCACCGTCCCCACAGGCCCACCAAGGAAGGTCCCAAGCGCACCGCCTGCGATCGCCCCGACACCAGCCCCACCGCCCTCGAACCGACTACGCCGGTTTTCCTCGGGGCTAGCGTTCGCGTCGTCACCAAACCCGAGCATGCTATAGAGAGCACTGCCGCCGGCCAGTAGTCCGCCGAGGAGTGGGATTCGCCGCAAGAGTCCACTCTTTCGCCCGAACTTCAGCAGTGCGCCCAGGCCGCCACCGACGGAGCCAAGGAGGCGGCCAGCAATGCCAAGGCCAGGGATCTTGGACAACATCCCGCCGAGCAACCCCGACCCTGATCCGGTGCTCGTACGTTGCTCGATATCCTTGAGTTTGCGGAGCTCGGCCTTGTGGAAGGATGAGTCATCTCTGCGCATCCCCCTCAACTCGCCCAAGATGCGCCGGTACCACGGCACCGCCCGGTCCGAGCTACGGCTGAAGAGTTTCCCGATGCCACGGCCTACCGGAGATGCGATCGATTGCACTTCCTTGAGCGCGCTAATCGTAGGATCGATCTCCGGCGCGGAGGCAACGACGCCCGATGCCGTTCGTACCCGTCCCATCACTCGGGAAAGCAACGAGACCGCTTCGTCCTCGCCCCGCTTACGACGACCACCCTTGCCGCTGGAGTCAGCTGGCTCGTCTTTAGCGCCATCTTCTAGCGGGCCGTCGCCATTCGTGGGCCCCTTTTTGCCGGCTCCGGCGAACCGCCCATTCTCTTCGCGCTTCTGCCCATCCACCGACCGCGCTGGCCGAGCCGGGGCCATTGCGGCATTCTGACGCCGAACCAGGTCCCAGTCGGTCTTCGCCTTCGGGCGCGCAGCCTCCGCCTTGGCCAGATCAATCGGCGGCTCCAAGTGGAGCGCCACTTTCGTTGACACGGGCGTTGCTGTTGGCTGCGCCGAACCGCCTCCCTTTGATAGGAACCGGCCACTAGAGTCGCGCTGGAGACTGCTATGGTTGGTGTTTCCTCGCCGCTTGGCGGGGGCAACCACCTCCTTTACAGCTTGAGCTACCTCGCGCTTCACCAGTGCGGGTACGGCGGTTGTGGACGATGGTGGGCGACGCTTCGCACTCGGAACTGCCGAGCCATGCCCGGCTGCCAGCGCCAGACGGAGCGCGCGGATTTCGACCAGGATGTCGTTCCAGACGTCCAGTGCCTTGCCCCACTCTACTGGTGCGCCAACCAGGAATCCGTAGGAATCGCTTTTGAGTGCCATGAATTAAGGAGGCAGGAAAGTATCGAACTGACTGAAGTTGAGGTGGATCTCTTGGATATTGTTGTCTCGTCGGGAGAGTTCCACCTCGGCTGTCGCCGGCCGCATCAGATACGTATCCTCGTAACCCAGCACGTTCGAACCATTGGTAATGAAGGCGTGCAGGATGCGAATGCGGACCAGGTAGTCGGCGGGAACCCCAACCGTCCCATCCCAGTTGACGGCCTGGCGCGCCTTCCACCGATACCACTCCTTGATCGTTCCGACGGTGTCGTCCATCGTGGTGATGCGCAGGTCGGTTGGATCAAACGAGTTGACGCCGTCCGTCGTGGCACCACCCACCCTGTGCTTCTCACCCGATACGCTGACAGGCGTGTAGCTCACGTCCGTGGCAAAGATGTTGAAGGCTCTGGGTCCGTCAGTTCCGAGGTAAGTCGGGCCGTCCAGCCAAACCGAAGCCGTAGGCGTAAGGTCAGAAATCTCGATCAGGAAAAGGTTCTTCTTGGCCAGATCAAGGTCACGGACATAGCCGTAGAGTTCCTGCGCATCCACCGGCGCGATGCCGCCAAAGACAGGCGTTGGCGTGAGCCAGTATTCCGCCTGGCTCGCCAGATCCGCACCGATCGGGAACTTGTCACGGATGAATCGCGAGTTGATGAGCGCCGACGCGGCACCCAACAGGTTCCCGCTGGCTACCTTCCCCAATACATTGCCAGCCGTCTGCAAGCCGGCGATGGCATTGGAGGGGATGCGCTTCTTAACCTGGCCGGCGATCTGCCCAAGCACCTGGTTAGAGACGAGATCGAATAGGCCCATGATTACTCATCATCCTCAGTCTCATCCGAGCCGCTGAGACGTACGCGCGGATCCCGTTTGCCGCGCGTATCGGGCTCATTAGCAATCTGCGAGTACATCTTGGCTTGGTCCTCGTCCAGTAACATCTGCTTCGTCAGGAAGTGCGAGATGAAGTCCTGCGACGCTCCCATGTCTTTCAGATCACGGATGGCCTGAATCAGGGACTGGCCGGCGGCCATGGCGTCCTGGCGCGTCCGTTGTCGCTCCGACTCGAGCGCGGAAATCGACCCATAGAAATTGATCGACCACGGGCGAGCACTCGGCAGGAACACCGTCCCATATCGGTGCATGGTGTGAATGTCGATGATCGCGTTGCAACAATCGGACAGCGCCCCCCGGATCACCCGCGCCCGCTCCGCCGCCTGGGCACTTGTACGGAAGAAGCCGCCGTCGCCCAGGCCGCCGGACAGGAGTTCAGAGAATCCAAGCATGGAGAGATCGGTGCCCAGCGCGCCGGAGAGCAGCTTGGCATGCAGCATCACGTCCTCGACGCTGATCGTGGCGTTGCGCCCGTTCTGCATCTGATCAAGACGGGTAATTTGCTTTTCGCCCCAGACCGGGATGATGTGGCGAATGCGCTCCATGACCGGCTGCCCGGTCTTCACAGCGTTCTCAGCGCGATCCTTGCTCAGCTTGAGCATCCCGATGATCGACGTCAGGAATTTCTCCTGCTGATCGGCTGTCATGGTCTCCAGATTGACGCCCACCATCTGCTCGTCAATCGAATCCATCCAGCGTTGGCCGACCAAACCCAGCAAGGAGGCCAGCAGGTTGTCGTAGGGCTCCTCGGCCTGGTAGAGGAACGACCCGCCAATGGATGCCGGCAGCACCGGCAACTTATCCATGTCGTTCTCGGTCAAGGCGGTCCGGAAGGCCTTCTCAACGATTTGGAACTGCGGCACCCACAGCGTGCGCGGCATCTTCAAGCGCGCGAGCTGGGAGATGTCCAAACGTTCGAGCATCTTGTCGCCGGCATAGATCATGAAGCCAACGGTTCTGGTGCCCTTCTCGTAGGGCTGCACAATGGGCGGGCGCACCAACTCGTCCACGTACAGGTCCCTAATACCCCCCCGGTCCGCATAGATGCGGGCGTACGAATCGCCAAAGACCGCGCCGTTGTAGGCCAGCGTGTAGGCAACCCGGTTGAACAGCGGAGCGAGATCGTCGTTGATCTCATCCACCATGTTGGCCAGACGCTTGTCTTTCTCGGCGGCGGGAGTCTTCTCAATGAAAACCACGTCGCCAGATGTTTCGTGCCCGCCAAGGGCCGACGTCACCAGCAGGCCGATTGCGCTGGAGATGATTGGATCACCCTCCATGAACGACCACTTCTGATAGATCTGCGCGCGCGAGCGGGCCATGCGCCGACCGCTGCCAAGCAAGGCGGAGATGGTCGTGCCGCCGTCATAGACGTAGGAGTCAGCGGTCGTTATCTCGGCTGCGTCACGCTGGGATGCCGAAAGAAGGCGCCTAGCAGACTGGCCGAATCGGCTGATCAAGCCCGGGCGCGAGGTAAGTTCTTTTGGCATCGTGGATTGGAGTCAGCTTCGTCAGCCTATTGTGTGGGGGTGGCCCCGGACGGCATGGCGTGGTTTTCCAAGGCAAAAAAATGCCCCGAGCAGTTTCATCAACCGGTCGGGGCCAACACCTTGAACGGCTCAAGTATGGGATAGCGTGGCTATTGTCCCGACCGCCGTTTTCCATTTTTGTTACACAGGGAGCAAATCGGGCTCCGCACCGGCGTCGACCTGCTGAGTCGCGCCAAAGATCGCGTCCAGCAATGTCGGGTTCACAGCGGCAGACTCGAATGTCTTGGCCTCACGGATGGCAGCGAACAGCCCATCGAACGCCGCATTGATCTGGGCCCGCTCATCCCCCTCCGGGTAGGGCTTCCACTCGAACCCTGTCAGCGGATCGACGTGGTACTTGTTATCGGCATAGACGCTCAGGTAGTCATTCTGCCGATCCTGCTCCGTCAGCCGGTCCTCGATCCAGGACTGGAATGCGCGCGCCGCGAGTTCATCAGTTTGCGACCAGTACTTGCCGATTTCGCCGTTGTCCAGTTGTCCGGCCCCGACGACGAAGTTCGATACAAGCCGACCAGTCTTCGTCCGGATGATGTTGACACCCTCCGGCGCGTAGTAGGCGGCGGCCAACGTTCGCCAACGCCTGTGATACGTGCTTCCCTTGGATCGGGTGTTCTCGACCGAACTGTCTACTGCGAGGACCGCATCAGTCGCGTTGCCCGCCTCCTTGATGGCACGCGCCATGTTGCTACTAGGCGAATCGACGTTGTACTTCGCGATCCTGACGTCCTTCTCCGTGAACTTGATCGATTCAGTGACCCGATTGTCGCCCTGGTAGATAGCACCAACGAGCGCTTTGGTCGCCTCCTTGATAGGTCCGTCCGGCAGCAAGTCCGGGTTGCTGGTCGCAAAGTCGCCCTTCCCAGTGGACTGCTGTGTCACCAGTTCCGCAAGCATGTTGTCCACAGCATGGAAGAATTCATGACCAAGGCAGCCGCCCCCACCCATTTTGGTAAGGTTGATCACGCGATGAACCGGCTCATAGTGAGCCCGCGCCGTATTCTTGCCGCCTGTACCGCGAGCTCCGAAAGCAAGCCCAAGACGTCCACCAAGGCCCAAGGCGTTGCCATCAATACCAAGCACGTCGGCCAAATCGGACATAGCGGCGGCGGTCTGCTCCACGTGAAATTTGGCGCTGTTTGGGTCCTTCAGCACCCAGTTTCCAGATTGGACATCCCGGAGGCCAAGCGCATCCTTGAGTGCTTGGGTGGAGGCAGCGGAGACCGCCCGGCCACCACGACGCGTGTAGGTATCCGCTACCCTCAACTGAAAGTTGATCTCCTGCTTGGTCGCCGTCCGAAGCGGACGATCCTTCTCCTCTGACCAAGCCCAGTCGGCAATCCGGCCTGCTTTTGCGTTGGTCACGTGGCCGGCAAAGGCGTCGGAGCCCTTGAAACTGCGGTAGTGCAAGAGCTTGAAGAACCGATCCCCGAAAGTCAGCCAGGCCCTGGTGACTGGGTTCTCGGTCAGGTTGCGAGCCTTAGCTGCCTGCTCGAGGTCGATCAGTTGACGAGAGAGGGCTTGCGCCTGATTGCGAAGCGACTCTACGATGGGCCTCTTTGCGTCCAGGGCCGAGGACCACTGCGCCCACAACTGCTCCGCCAGCGCTTGGGCGTTTGCCAGAGCCTCCTCGTGCTCCGGCTGGATCTTCCAGCCGCGCTTCTTGCGGCCCTCAAGGGTGTACTCGACTCGATATTGCTCGCTCTTGGCGGCCTGCGCTGCCTCGTACAGGCTGTTCGTGCTGTTCTCCGCATCACGAAGCTTTATCCGCACCTCGATCAACTCAGCGCGCCATAGTTCGTACTGCTCCGCCTCATCCGGCCTGAGGGTGGTGCCTCGGAGCTCATCGCGAATCTCCTGCAGCACCGCCATGACGGCATCGACAGTCAAGCAATCCTCGATACGTGCCCGAATCGTCTCAATCCCACGGGCGTAGTCCATGCGCGCCTGCGGCTTGTCCTCTGCCGGCTCTGGAGCAATCGACGCATATACCCTGTCGATGAGAAAGCCGGCTGCTGGATCCATCCCCGCTTCGCGCAAGGCCGCCCAATCCACCTTGCCAAACAAATTCGACTTGGTGATCAGCTCCTTTGCCTGACGCGGATTCTGCTCGATCTCCGACCAATCCACATCGGTAGCGCGCAGCATCTGCCCACTATCTCGCGCCACCCGGATCATCTCTGCTGCCCTTTCCTTGCGCGAGGCAGCAATATATCCCGTGTCCCGATAGCGGTAGTTCGGGCTATTGGGGTCGTCGCTCTCCTCCTCTGGCTGCACGCCAAGCGCGGCCAGGGCATCGCGAATCTGGACCGCAAGCCGAAGCCTCTCCAAGGCGTCGGCGTCACTGTCGCCCAGCCGGCTCAGATCTGCGAGATGAAGCCCGAGCCCTGCGCTGATCCGAAGCCGATCCAAGTCGGTACTGTCGAGCGCAACACCGCCACCCGAGGGCAGACTGCTGATCGCCTCTCCGACCTGGACCGGGATTACCAACGATGGCGGAGTAGGCGGTACATCTTCCGCCCCCTCAAGCACCACCGCGCCGGGAAGAATATCGGGCGGCGTATCCGTCTGGGTCATGATCTCCATCACCACTCCCCTTAGGCAAGCGCCAGGCCGGCGCGATCGACCATGAACGAGGAATAGGCCCTGACCGCCTCCGAGAAACGTGCCCCCATCCCCGCATCGTCACCGTAGGCAGCATGGATGGTGGCCAACTTCTCGGGCACCTCAGGGTCCATCATGTCGGCGCTCTGGTCGATGACCGACTGGATGAAGGCGATATCGTCATCCCTATTCCGGTCAATCGCGGCCGGTAGTTGCGCTCCCTCGGCTACCACGGGCTCAGTCGGCACCTCAGGCACCGCCGGCGGCTCTCCCGATGCAGCCGGCTCCGTAGACGGCTCCACGGTCTGAGCGGTTGCTGCCAACGGGGCCGTCTCGGCAGACTGGGGATCCACGGGCGGCTCAGCAACTGCCGTCGGCTCGGGCGCAGGCTGGCCCCCAGCGCCAGCCGGGAGAGTCGGATCAGCCGGCGGCTCGGGGATGACAGGCGGCTCGGCCGGCGGGGTCGGATTGTCCGGATCCACCTGAACGGCAGCAGCAGCGACCTGTACGGCCAGGGCGGCGGCCTCGGGTGCAGCGATACCGCTCTCCTGAACCTCCACGACGGCGGGCCCAGAGGGAGCCTCCTCGGCAGGAAGAGCCGGATCGATCTGAGGGGCCGGAACAGCGCTTGCCCGGATTTCATCGGTCACGTCCACCGGGCCCGATTCGTCTTCGCGGAAGACCTTGTACATCCACCAGACATCATTCGAAATTTCGGCAACGCGCGCGGTAACGTCTGCCAGCGACAGGCCGGGCCATGAGTTGGATGCGTCTGTAGCCGGTGCCCCATTCAACTCCAGGGTGTATGCAGGCTCAGCTGCCGGCTCAGGCAGAGCCACAACCGTCGCGACTACCTCCGGCTCTGGGGTTGGGTCCAGCGCGACTTGCGGTTCCGTCGGGGGATCGATCACGACCGCAGCGATAGTGGGATCCACCACTACGACCGCAGCATCCGGCTCTGCCGGCTGCGCCGCAGCGGGCTCCACGATCGGAGACGCGACGGCTGCGGCCATGGCATCGATCGAATGCGCGAGCTGATCTGCCGTTTTGGTCATGTCGTTTTCGACCGTGCCCACGTGCGATTCCCGCCCGTCTTCCCCGGTTCGCCCCACAGCGATCGCGAAGTTTGTGAGGTTGTAGCTGGATGCGGACCGTCGATCGATACCAAACCCGTAGACCACAGGCCCGACAGTCTTGGTCAGTTGGCCGTACATCAGGCCTTCCCAGCCACGTTCCCGCAGGCCATTCCGGATGGCGTTGATGCGCTCAACGGCAATGTGATCAGCAACGTCCTGGTTTGCGATGTCCGCCGCGAACGCCGCGTAAGTCGCGTAAAGTTGAATGGCCCCGACATCAGCTTCGGGCACACCCATTGCGCGGAGGACACCGGTTTCCGCTGGGTCTAGCTTGATGGCAGCTGCTGCTGCCCGCGCTTCCGCGTCCGCACGCTCCTTCTCGGCCCGCTTCTCCACGATCGCGCGCTGAACCGTTTCAAGGGTCTGCTCTCGGTCGGAAATCTGAGCCTTGAGTCCCTCAATGCTTTCCAGACGAGCGGCTCGGCTTGCATTGACTTTCTTGAAGGCGGCAGAGTTCTTGTCCGCCAGGCGCATCACCCGGCGGGAGACTTCCCGAACGTTAAGGTCGGCACCCCGCTCGCGAGCCACCACGATGGTGATGTCCTTCTTGTTCAGCAGCCACTTCCACGAAATGAGCTCGTCGTTCGGCTGCACACGGCTGACGCTGGCCTGATTGCCGCTGTGAAAGTAGATCGTCATGGTCTGGCCGTCGCTCATCTCGAAGATAGCAGCGACATTGACAACTCCGCGAATCTTGTAAGGCTTGGTGATCGTGTAGGCGGCGACGTTCAGGCCGGTACCGGTGCGGTTCATGACGTTCTGCAGTAGCCCCATTCGGCGCTGCAACAGCTTGAACGGCACCACCATCGCGTCCAGCGTCATCACCTCTTCGGCATCCTGGTGGATCTCATCTTCCGTCACCGGATCAAACACCAATCCGGCACCGTCGTCGTGCCGGCGGATGTCATATAAGACCGCGTCCAGCGTCTTGTTTTCCGGCATGTCGCCGGCCCATGTCACTTTGTCCATCGTGGCTCCTTCGGGAAGCTGCGCGGCAGTCAGTTCCTGCGTCGTATCACCGCCTGCCAGCCATTGCTTTAACTGCGCCACGGTCAGGGACACGATGGAGCCCAGCCCCCTCCAATCCCGGTCGTAGCTCTCCTGGTAGGCTTGGATCGCGCTGCTGCGATCCGCAAAGCCGAGCATGGTCTTGTGCTCATCGAAGCGGCCGGAGCGCGGGTCCACCTGGTTGATCACGTAGACACGCGTGGATTCGGGCACCGGGCCGATAAAGCAATCCACCTCGTCGCCGTCTGCACCTGTGGTCCCTTCGATATAGCCGTAGTGAGCCGCCATGCGGTTCGACCATTCGTGGCCGTCAGGGTCGACACCCGAGCGAACGGACCCGCGCGGCTGCTCAATCGCCACCGGAAGGCCGAACATTTCGGTATGTCCGACCTTGTAGTCGTTCGCCAGGCACTGCGCAGGCGTAGGCAACGGAAGGTTGTTGTCCCCGAATGCCCCGTCATGGGCGGCGCGCTCGAGCAGAGCGAAAGCATCCTCGCTTACACCATCCCGAGTGCCCGCGTCATTGGGCGACACCAGTTCGGACGGGATCCCGCCGACGACGGCGTATAGGGTGAGACCATCGCGCGGCTCCGGGGAAACGGCGAATGCGACGGCATAGCGAACCTTCTCCGCCGTGAAGCTGACACCCACGACCAAGCCATATAGGACTAACGGTGACCCATCCTCAGACTCAATGGAAACTGCGACATTGCCACCGATGGTATTTGCTGCTGGTAGGTGGCCGGCGGCAAGTTGATTCGCCTCCGCGCCAGTGAGAATGCAGTAATCAAGCCAAGACATGCTCGCCCCTTATAGATGAGGCGATGGTACGGGGCCACGTTGGCTGGACTACGAGGGTTTTTCCGGTTGCCAATGGTTGCCGCTCTAGACGGCATAATTGCGCTTGCCTTTTTAGCCTTATATGACTATTATTAGCTCAAATTGACAAGCAAGGACTCCCACTATGAGCACCACAAGGATCAAGATCGGGAATGGCGCATATGCCGGCGTGAACAGCTTTGCACTCGCCTATTCGAAGGCTGCGGCTGTTCGGGAACTGCGCGATCGGGGTCTGAAGCGCGACGACGCGCGCAAGGCGGTAAATGAGGCCGCCCAAGGCCAGTACCTCTGCGTTCGTGGCCAGGGCTTCGACGTTATTGAGGTTCAGCTAGCCATTTAGTCAGGAAAGCCGCCGATGTACGTGAGGTCGTCTCGCTTGGACAGCAGATATTTCCGTGCGTATGGGGGAATGTTGACCGCCCCATCAACTTCCATAACCTCGTAGGCGATCTTGATCTCGTCGGCTAGCAGCAGGTAGACCACATCATGTTTCTGCACCACGCGCCTGTCGGGATCGGTATGCAGGTCAACGAACTCCACCAGGGCATACATCTGGGCCGATGTCATGTCGATCGCGTCGTCTCGGTTCACGACTTGGCCGCCGCCGTAGGCTTCGGTGATGAGGAGCTTGCCGTATCCCAGGTCATCCCAGTCGACGTCTGGCTCGTCTTCAGAATCGAGCACGGCCAAGCCGCCGAGCGTCGGCAATCCTCCCAAGTCGTCCGGCGGCATGTTGGCACGGTTGACGACCTTGCGATAGACGGCACAGTCCATATTGTTCGGGTGGCGTAGCACCACCGCACGCGCCGCCCTGTTGATGTCTTGAGGGACCTTGTTTAGCATGGTTATTTCTTCCTCAACGTCGTCATGATCGTCTTGAAATCCGCATCGGAGATCTGGCCGAGTTCCTTCAGCCGGCGCAAGTTGCGCTCAGCATCGAATCGCGCCTGGTCGGCGTCCTTCTTCGGCGGGGCCTTCTTCGCTGCGACGATCTTCTGTAGTGCCTTGACCTCTTTCTGTGGGTGCTTGACCTGGATCTCGCTTCGCTTGCGCGCCTGCTGCTTGGCGATCTTCTCGGCCTGCTCCTTGCTAATAGTGGCGTGCTTCCTAGCCTCGTCGGACTGGCCGCGCTCGATCATCTGAGCCACCACGTTACGGATCGACGTGCTCCGCTGGAGCTCGTGCATCACCCGCAAGATATGCTTGCAGGCCACGCCAGTCAGCATGGGGTTCTTGATCTTCGGAAACGCGGTCTCGTTGTAGACGAGGTTGAAGCCTCCAATCGTGGCAATGTACCCATACCAAAAGCGCCAGCGCCCGCAGTCGCACCATAGGCGCAGCGGGCTCTTTTTCACCAGCTCCGTCGCGAGCTTCTTCGGGTCCAGCGGCGATGCCGTGGCCACCGAGTAGCCCATTAAATCCACATGGACATGATGCCGCGCCACGTCGGAATTTGGCCCGGCATTGGTGATGAACCGCACAGTTCCGCGATTCGCGCCAGCCGGAATCGCATGGTGGATCTGCTGGTTCGCCCTCTCCCGGTCTTCCGGCCGGGCCAGGTTGATCACCTTTTGGGCCGTCAGGCCCTTTTTGTAGTGTCGCCCAATCGTGGCAATGTTGTCACGAAACGCCTGCAGATCCTCGACCGTGATCGTCCGCAGTTCGCCGCCGAGTGTTGTTTTAAGCACTCGCTCGGCATCGTATTCGCCCCGGACGTCCGCCGGGGATAGGAGTGTGGATGCACGCGCCCGCCTGTCCTGGTCGGCCTTGAGGCGCTCGCGAGCCTCCTTGACCGAGCCACGATGATTGACCAGGTCCTTGATCTGGTCGGCCTTCGAACGTGGAGGTGCCACTTAACTTGTCCCGTTGGTGAGGCTGCCAAGGAGCAGCGCGTACTCTGGCGGGATGGCCGTCGGGCTCGTGACTGGTCGATCATCGGCCAAGTTCACAAACCCGGCCGCCGTCTTGATGTCCTTCAACTGCGCCTCGGTTGGCAGCACCAGCAACTGCTCCGTCAGTTGCTGCTCGATCGAGTCCAGGCCGGCGGCCGCCATGACAGCCAGAAACTCATCCCGCCTGCCATACACGCGCTGTGAGACCAAAGTCATGTCCCAGCGCTCGTCCGGCATGGTCTGGTAGCGCAGCGCTGTACCCCAGACTGGGGTCTGCGAGGCGAATGTCCGGACGCGCTTGTAGAAGTCGCTGACCGAGGCGGTATTCTGCTCGATGCTCATGCCGGCTTACGCTGCTGGAGGATCCGGCCAGACGATGCTGGCAGGATACCCGGCCTGGTCTACGACTTTTGCCACGGCGAGCTGATATGCTGCCCATGCCTTGAAGCTTGCGACTTCGGCATCCGAGAGAAGCCCGGCGGCGAACGCATCCGCCTTGCCGGCGGTCATTTGCCGTGCCTGGATGACGCGTCTCTCCATTTCCGCCAAGGCCTCTGCCCGCAGCCTGGTATCCACCAAGGTTGAGTTCAAGGCCCATCCCCCTGCCTCCCAGGAGTAGTCGCTGGACGGGCGCGGGGTATCTGCCAGACCCAGATCGGCCAGCGTCTTCCCAATCTGGATGACCTCGACCGCCTCGCCCGTGTCTTGCCGGTAGGCAAGCACGCCCCGGTAGTCGGGGACGAGTACCCATGCGTCAGCCCGCCGCACCGGCCAGGTATAGCGAGTTCGATCGGGCAACGCATCCGGAGTGGTGAAGGCCGGCTGCAACCAGCGGTCCTGATTGCGAGGGTCGGCCTCTGCCAGCGTACTGCTCAGATACTGCCCCGTTTCGCTGTCGAAGTGATGAAGCAACATGATGGGCTCTCCTTAATAGGCGCGCATGAACATCGGCCAGGCGACGTTTCGTGACCTGGCTTCCCCGCTACCGTCGGCGTACACCGTAATGTTGTGGTTGTGGCTGCCATCGCCGATGATGCTGTGGACGTGCCCCCCATTCGTGCTGGTGTAAATCGGGTCGCTTGTTGGATTCAGGGCCGGGTCTAATGGCTCCCCGCCGTAATGGTTGTTCAAGGAACTGCGATAGAAACTGGTGCTGTGGTTGTGGTCCCCGTTGTACGAGGTAGTGGCACCGTGCGAGTGGTAACCCTGCACGTCCGCGTACGCTCCGTGTGCGTGGGACAGATTCTGGCTGCCCTGCCAGGACCCTATGATTCGGCCGGAATCGACACCGCGTGCATCGTCCAACGCACGAATGAACTCCCCTCGAACCTCTGGGACCCGGAATGTCGTCGCCCCATCGCCAGTTGAGAAACTGCCAGGACTCGCCGGCCAAGCCGCTTCTGAAACCAGATTCCCGCTCGCCTGCGCAAACTGCCACAAAGCGGGATAGTTGGCGCGGAGCAGAAGCACACCGTTGAGCTTGATGGATCCGGCCGGCGCAGTCGTGCGCGGACTGAAAAATACTCGCCCGATCGTATCGGCCAGGATAGCGGCCGCAATCGCTCCTTGCGCGAAAGCGGTCGTAGCTAGCAGCGTGCTGTTGTCGCTGGCCGGCTGGGTGGGGGCCCGTGGTGTATTGATGAACGTCGGGCTGTCCAGCGGCGCGTACTGAGGGTGCGCATTGGGGTCAATGACGTGCTGACCGATCAGCAGCGGTACCGAGGCTGCATTGGGGTCGACCGTGACGGTAATGCTGTCGGGCGGCAGCGCCTTGAAGCCAAGGGAATACGATATCGTGGTCGAAATCTCATCCGACACGTACAGCGAAGGCGCAGCCGTCCGGCCATAGACCGCAAACAGTATGCTTCCGGCGTAGAACCCAATCTCGCCAGACCAAAATGGTTGACCTGCATTCGCGCGCCCACTGGCATAGACCTGGATCTGCGTGGGCGAAATACGCCCGCCGCCGGCTATCGGCAGGCGAAGCTTTTCGTTCTGCAGCGCGTGCTCGGTACCATCGGGCACATACTGCCCGGTTCCCAGTGCGATGTGGGTGATTGCAAGTTCGACACCTGTGTTCTGCGCATTGAATAGCGCAGTCAGCCCGTCTGCGGTGACGGTAGGTGTCAATGGAATGGAAGTTGGCATCCCGCCGGACTCCTAAGACTAGTGGAGTCATTGTCGGGAATGCCCTATCGCGCCAAGCTCGGCGTTTTCCGTAACGGTCAGACGCTCAATATGCCGCCGCGTTGGATCTCAAGCAGGCGATCGGCCATGTTCACGACCTTGTTTAGGGTACGTGACCGCTTGACATACCAGCAGGTGGCCATGACGGCCACCTGGCAATTCAAGGTGTTGGGATTGATCCGGTAGGTCCGACCACCGTTGGTGCTGAGGCCGTCATCCTGGATGCAGTGAGTAGGGTTACTCCGGCTCGCCTTATCCTCGATGTGGATCTGCTTCCCCCGGCTCAACTCGAAGAATGCCTCAATGGCTTCCGGGAAGTGATCAACGGTGAAGAGGGCCTCGCGCGCGGGCAACTCTGCGTTGCTGACAATCACGCAACCGCCAAATCGGTCCTCTCGAAACGCCACCTCCTTGTTGACGACCAAGAGACCCGTGTCCAGGTCATACAGCGAATAGACGGTTCTCGGCTCGCCCTCAAACCCGGTGATCGATGCCTGGATGAGACGCTTGGTCATAGGTTATGGCTTGGCATGGTCGAGTTGAGGAGCGTCGTCAACGCATCGTCGGTGTTGGCGATCGCGATGGCACCCCCACCAAAGATGGGCACCTGGTAAGTGTCGTCCACCTGCATTTCCGTGCCCACCACCTCGTCCGTGATGCGGATCACTCGGGTGTATGGATAGCCGTTGGGATCCTCCGGCGAACCATCGCCCTTGCCATCGTTCGGCTCATCCCCCTTGGGCGCGCGGAACAGCGGAATCGATTCGCGCAGCATGATATCGACCACCAGCAGGGTGAGGTTCTTTTCATCCGTCTGGATGCTCTGCGCCGGCGTGTCGATGTTCTCGATCATTACCGGCCACTGGTGATCGAGGCCCGCGAACCGGTATGTCGCGTAGAAACGCCGATTGGGAACGGAGGCCACCCAGAGGCAAAACTGAGCTGCCAAGCTCCTGGCGCTCTCCTCCTCGGCGGCCGCGATCAGCAGTTGCGCCCTTCGATCCCCCTGCATCTGTCGCAACTTGAAAATGCGACCCTTCTCGTCTGCCGGCACTGTGATCCATTCGTCGTCACCAACCTGGCGCGAAAAATCGCCAGATACCGGTACGTAGTCCTTGGCCAATGCCACGATCATCACTGGGAGGAACGCACTGCTACCCGGCTGACCATTGTTGTCGTTCCTGCGCCAGGCTGCGAGCATCTCCTCGGCTGCGTCGATCATCCGGCCCGGTGCGTAGACGATGCATGACTTCAGCCCGCGAGCACAGAACTCGGTCATGGCAGGGGTGGTCGGCACGAGGGACGAGTAGTACCCACCGAGATAGTGCCCGAAGGCCTTTTTTGTCTCTTGCATTGCTAGCGGCCCAGAAGCCGGCTCATAAACCCTTTTAGGGCCGGCTCTTCAGCCTGCTTAGGCTCATCGATGCGTGCCAGGACTGCGGTCCTGAAACCTTGGATGGTCCGTTGGAGTCGGTGGGTAGCGTCAGAATCCGTCACGATTGGCATGACCGATTCAAGCGTGCCAATAGAGTCCAGGGTAGCCGCCGCCCCCTTCTTCATCAGCATGGACTGGAGCTGCACAATCTCCGCCTCCATCCTGCCAACTACCGACAGAGCGCGATCGAGATCGCCCACCGCCCTGTCCCGGTCCTGCTGAACACAGTCCAAGAGTTTGCCGATGCCGGCGATCTGCTCCTGGTACTCGGCTACCGCCTCGACAGCATCGAACGTACCCAGCACCCCATCCAGCGCCAGGTCATAGCCCCGATTCTTGGTGTAGTTTGGCTCGAGCACGTAGTCAAAACCGTAGAACTCGGGGCGCAACTCATCGATGGCGGATGAGAATCCTCCCGCCTTGCTCGCGTACAGGCGCTGAGCCAGCCGGCCGGCGTTCGTATCGAGAAACTCGGCTTGATGCTCGATCGTCCCATCGTCAAAGGCCTTCAGGGAGATCGTTACCAAGGCCGGCTCGACTGCCACCTGCTTGCCGTCCACCAGGCCACCTTCCGATGGATTCATGCCGAACTTCACCCGGGGCCAGTGCCCGAAGTAGCCGAACATGTCCCGGTGACGCACCTTCTCCTGGCATGCCCCGCCGTTCACAGTTGCAACGATGCGCGGCACGTCGAAATTGCGTTCCTTGCCTCGGAACTGGCGGCCCCGGTCTCGGAGGTTGTAGCGAATGACTTCGGTTTGCATAGCAGCCAATGGAGATACCGTTTCCCCATTGTCAGCGGCGGCAGTCATGCATCCTTGGCTAGTTTTCCGCTCCGCATCCCAGCTGAGTTATACTGTACATTCATACAGTGGTTTTCTGACAAAATGACCCTGAGTGATGCCCCAGAGCCTTGGGTGCGCGCGCTACGCCATGCGGTGCGCGGCGGCACTCCGGATGCCTATGGAGATCCGTTCACCATGCGCCTCTACATCCTGGACCCCAACGGTCGGCCGGTACACGTCCTGGACGGACATTCTCACTACCGCTTCCTTAAGGATGGCTTCCGCCGCTTTGTGCTCCGAACTGACCTGCCCTACCAAGGTGCTCACGTCTGGACCTGCTTCAGCCCGTGGTCAGACGCCAGGGGAGATATTCCGGTCTTCCTGACGCATCTGAAGGGCCCCTCCGTCGACAAGGTGTTCACCTCATCGAGTTGGGAAGAGGCACAGGAAAAGCACCGCCGAGTGGCGGAGAAGGCGCAACGCGTCTTGCCAGCCCAGAAATCCTGAGTCATGACGCGAAATTTACCGATTGGTCCGGACGGACGTTATGAGTATCCGAGGCGTACCGCCGCCGAGCTCCGTGCGATCTATGCGCGCAACCCGTGCCCTGAGGTCCGCGAGCTCCTGTGGGAGATCCATCGTTTGCGCATACTGCTGGTGCGCGCCAACCAGTTGCAGAAGGCATACGACTGCGGCTGCCATGCCTCCCACATGCAGATTCTCGACAAATTCCGCGCGGAGATTCAAGGCGAACCATGCATCGAGGAACGGGAGGCATGGGAGCGGGAGTTCTTCGGGCCGCCGCAGCAAAGCGTCTACACTCGCAATAAAAATCGGAGGGACTAGCCTTGTGCAATAACTACGCCCCTGTCCAGCGCCAGTTGCTGCGTGACGTCTACGGCGTCGAGCCGCCCGCCCTGGACTATCCGCCAGAGACCTGGCCGGATTACGCAGCGCCAATCATCGTGGCCGCCGGCGACGGCGCGCGCCAAGCGCTGGTCGGAACCTTTGGCATGGTGCCGAAGGCCAGAATCCCACCCGGTGTGGCCAAGTTCGATACCACCAATGCACGATCGGAGACGGTTGGCGAGAAGCGCTCGTTCTCCGGTTCATGGAAGAAGGGGCAACTCTGCTTGGTACCGGCCAGCGCGTTCTATGAACCCAACTACGAGAGCGGGCCCAAGTCAGTCCGCTGGCGGATCTGGCTGAAGGACGAGCCGGATTTCGCCATCGCTGGCCTTTGGCGGGCGTGGCCGGGCGACGCCGGCACCGAGGTATTCAGTTTCACCATGCTAACGATCAACTCGGACAAGCATCCGCTGATGAGCCGCTTCCATGCGCCAGGCAAGGAAAAGCGAATGATCGTCATCGTACCTCGGGCGGAATGGGACGACTGGCTGACCTGCCGGGATCCGGAGCGGGCTAGGAGCTTCATGCAGCCTTACCCTGCCGATCGGATGAATGCGGAGGCTGCGCCGCGTGCGCCAAGAGCCAAAGCGGCAGAGTAAGCGGCAAGATCAGGCGGCCGGGCGCAGTGCAGGCGCGGGGGGGGGGCCGGCGCTGATTGGTTCGGGCATTTGTGACCCCGGAAAAGAAAATGCCCGCTCTGGCCGGGGTGTGGTTGCACTTCGGTTTCTGCCTATTCGGGCAACTCGGTAACCGGCTTTGGATGGAGGAAATGCTAGGGGGTGGGGAGCAATTCGAGTTCAGACTCAAACGCTCCCCCAATATTGGGGGATCAAAGAATGCAGACCGGCCGTACACTGCTTCCAACGTGTGCACTGCACCATGAGGCCGCTATGAGCATTTACCTGCTGGGTTTCCTCGTCTTCGAGGCGCTCTGGTTCTTCCCATTCCGGAAGGTTTTCCGGATGGCCCGCTTCGAGTCGGGCTACGAGTATCTAGCCCTGATCCCTATTTTTGGGCCTCTGGTCTGCGTCTGGATTCTTGCATTCAGGCCCTGGCCCCTGAAATCAAGACTGGTGCGTACATGGACGCCCTAAGATAAAAAAGCCACCCTGGTGCGGCTATTTGCCGAAAACCGGCTCCGGTGGAGATGCGTACCCCCCCGAACTGGGGGATCCCAGAATACGCAGCCACCGTATACTCGCTGCCAGATTGGACCGCGCCGCGGGCCTACTTGATCTCAATCTGCTGAAGATGAAAAACACACTCGGTCAGCCGCGCCTGATTGAACTCGACTTTGCGCGTGGGGTTGCGATTCTTCTTGCGGTTGGTTGGCATTTCAACGTCCATACTGGCTACGCTGTACTAGATTGGATGCAGGCGCCTGGCAGGACAATAGGGTGGGCCGGCGTTGATCTGTTCTTCGTGCTAAGCGGGTTCCTCGTCGGCGGCCTGATCTTCAGCGAAATAAAGCGGACTGGTGGATTTGCCGCAGGACGATTCCTGATCCGTAGAGCCTTCAAGATATGGCCCGTCCTCTATTTGTATATTGCGCTGCTCGTAGTGACTGGCCGATATAAGCCCATGGAGATTGTCCCTCAGACGATTCTCCATTTGCAAAACTACTGGCTCACGCCTCTCAGTCATCTATGGAGCCTCGCAGTCGAGGAGCATTTCTATCTGCTCTTCGCCCTACTCGCATCAGCGTTCTCGCTGGGAGTCGCCCAGATTAGGCGTGTTCCCAAGGTTCTCGCCGGGATAATGGTTGTCGCCTTGGTGGCGCGGGTCTCTGGCAGCATACTTGGCGTTGATCCGCACACACTCCAGGTTCAGACGCAGTTCCGAATTGACTCCCTAGCCTGCGGCGTGCTGCTGGCGTACGCGAAGTTCTTCTTGCCGGAGATGTTCTCATCTCTCCTCAAGTACAAGTGGCTTTGGGCGGCCGTTGCGGCAGCTAGCGTCTCCTTCTTGGTTTTCGCCCATTCTGAAAAGGTACTAATTGCGACTGTATGGATACTCGATTGCGTACATCGGGGCGGCAGCCTTCCTGCTCCTGATTCTCGACGGTCGCACGGTCACCTCGCGGAATAGACTCGCGAGTTTTGTGGCTTGGATCGGCACTTACTCATATGCCACGTATGTCTTTCAGTTCGTCATGTTCAGAGCCCTCGAAAGGATGTGGCTGAAATCCGGCCTTGGCACTATCCCGCCAGTCGTCGAGCTTTCCATGAAATACGGCGGCGCGATCATCCTGGCAGTCATCATCACCAAGGCCATTGAACGGCCAAGTCTGCGCCTTCGTGATCATCTATTCCCCGCGCAGCGCTCCACAGCAGAGACTGACCCAGTCACTGCCAATGCGTAACCATACAAAGCCGCGCGAAGGCCAAGGCGCCCTTCACAAGCGGCGCAGATTCCCTCTGTATCATGCGGCGCTTATCCGATCGTTAGCACTGACCCAAGCTGGCTCTTGAGATAGTTGTAGTAGAGCAGAAGATCGGAATGCGAAAGCGCGGCATTCCATACGCCTGCATGTGCCATCTCGATGGTATTCGGGAATGTGGCCGTTGCATCGTAGTCGGCGAGCAGCCTCACGTTTCTGGACGGCATCCCGGTAACCACTCCCGCAGCAGAGGCGGAGGTGAATGATCCGTTGTTGACATACCCAACCTCCAACGTGCCGCCGTCGTAAGTCACGTACATCAAGTAATAGCTCCCAGCGGTCAAGCCGGCCAAAGATCCAGCATTGGCCGCCGCGCTCCCTGCACTGCCGGCACAGAGTCCATTCAGGTTGCCATTGAAATAGAAGCACGCGCCTTTAGGCGCAGCACCGTCATAGTTGCCCATGGCGACTGCACTTGCTGCTGCCGGTGCCTTCATCAGGGCAGCCAGCGTCAAGGTTGCAGGCATCGCCACGCCAGTGTTCAGGCCGTTAAGGTACGTCCCCGACATGGAGTTGGCGTTGATCGTCGGCGACCCGACTAGCGACGTTGCCGCCGCTCCAGGAACAAGGTTGTTCTGCACCGCACCTGCGCCGCCGCCGAGCTTGAATAGGCCGACAATGTTGGCCGTCTTCGGGAGTTGCTGCGCGACCGCATACTTAAACAGCGCGTCATTGATTTGTAGGCTAACACCCATACTTCACCTCAATTGAGAATTTGTTCGTCAACGATGGCCCAGTTGTGCATGGGCTGATTCCCCGCGCCTGCATAGACGATGGTGTCGCCCATGCTGTCCCGCAAGCAGCCACGAGGACCTGCTGTCCTGCCGTAGTTCGCTGTCCCATTGCCCCAGCCATAACGCCACTTCGCGCCAGCCGGGATCGCGGTGGCCGCAACGATCTTTACCGTATCGTTCTGCAAGAGAGACACGCCGCTGATCGTCAGCGGATTGCCAGAAGAATCCACTAGCGAGAACCCGTAGTTCCCCGGGTCAGTCACATATGAGGTATCGAATACAAGGCCCCCACCTGGAACGTTGAACTTGATTAGAGCAACCTTTCCCTGCCTGACCCACGATGTCGCCATGGTCGGTTTCCAGACGAGGCCATCGATTACGACCCGCTTATAGACGAGACCGTAGTAGGCACCCAGCCACCTTGACGACACGTTTGTCAGGTGCACGCCAGCATCCGAGTTATCGAACTGGTACATCGGGCAAGCCAGGAACATATTGGCGTTTTGCCGGCACGCATCTCGCTGCGCAAATGCGATTGTTGGGTAGGTGCCGCCAAGCGCCTTATATGAGCCCATCTGATACATGATCATGCGAACGGCTTGGGATTGTCCGCTGGCGGCTGCGGCATCCGAATTCACATTAGCAAGCAGAGTGTTTAGCGCGGTGATATAGGCGCTGGCTGACGTGCCGAGACTCTGATCCGCCTCGCCCTGCGTCCAGGTTATTGCCGTCGTTTGATACAACTTGCTCGCTGCATTGGCAAGGCTGACGCCATAAGATACGTCATTGAGCAGCCGCTGATAATAAGAGCCACCTTTCGACAGATTTGCAATCGATTGGCTTCCCTGCCCAGGAGCAGAGCCGAGCAATGACATCGCCGAGGCATTGAAGCCGGGATTCTCGGCAACTAGACGCTCGTGAATGAACTCCGTCATGCCAGACAATGGTGTCTCGCCTGCAACACCATTCCCGGTATCGAACTGCGTTTCAACCATCGGGATGAGGCTTGCGTGCGTTACTGCCGGATCGGTGCCGCCATCTTGTGCGCGAACTCCCCCATTGAAACTGACTGCGTTGTACTTCTGCACCGTCGACAAGGGTGGCAACGCATTCACACCTTCGCCGAGGGACTGACCATAGCTGATGACGTGCGGCATGTCTGGCATGAGCGCTGAAACGGTAGATGCCGCAACCGCAAGGCTTTGCGCACTCACGCTCGTGACCTTTAGGGCTCGCACGGTTAGCGTGTCCACCTCAACGCTACCGTCGGCGTTAACCCGCGCAGCCGTACTCCCAAAGCCGTCCTTAATCGAGAACACTCCGGAAGTTGGCGTGCTCTGCTCAGATATTACGGACGACGATCCGATATTCAGTTGATTGATGGAGGTAAGCAGCGCCGTTAGATTCGAGATAATGAACGAACCAGATGTTGTAATGCCTGCTGCCATTTGCCCAAGGGAATCCATCCAGGCATAAGAGTAGCCGGCCGGCGGTGAGGATGCCGTTGTGAGGTTTCCGATGCGGCTCACCGTGGCCACGAGGTTCGCGATGTCCGTGACTACTGCGGTAAATGTGCCGTCCGTTTTTACGCCGATAGCGGCACTAAAGAACGCATCAGTAAGTGCCCACGCATATCCAGACGGTGCGAGAGACGGAAGGATTGACTGCAAAGCAGATACAGCAGCCGACGATGGGTAGATCGCTATCAGCGTTGCGGACGCACTATTTACGCGTCTATATTCAAAAGCCGCGATAACGCCCGAACCTTGCACTTTGAAAGCCTGCCCATCAGCAACGGCAGCCCGCCCCGTCGGCTCATCCACATAGACGCCAGCCTGGATCAGCGCGCCATCGCGTGCCGCCTGAGCACCGGTCATAGCAAACTGAGCACCTGTCATTGCAGACTGCGCTGCGTCCTTACTCGCGTTTACCTGACCGAGTAAGCCAGCCGCGTTGATAGCCGCATCATTGTCTTTCGCCTGCTTGGCTATTGACGGCACCGGGCCACCGGCTGTCTGTACAAGGGTGTTCTGGTCACCGTTCACATACTGATGGTTGAGACCCTCATCCACGATGAATTGGTCTACCTTGTCCTGCAGCGGGTTACTCATAGCTCTTTCAGTGCCCTTGCTCAATAGCCGCAAGATAACAATCTGGGGCAGCCACCGAACCGTGCAATTTCCCGAAATCGATATCCAGTTCGCCGGGATGCCTACCGCTCGATCTGCTCGGCCCTACTGGAAGGTTTGCGGTAAGGTCACGTTGACAAGCGTATGCAGTTCGTCCAGATATGGCGCGAAGGCCGCGAGCCTTTGCGTAATTGCATCTCGCTGCTGGGAAGCTGTCCAAGAACTGGACCAGCCCGGCACAGCCAGGATCCACGAGTACCAAGGAAGCAGAGAATCTGGAGCGGATGGCAGCTTCGCGCCGACATCGAGCGCGGTGTAGAGCATCGAAAGATCAGATTGAGAGGGGCTTGGAGGTGGCACTCCCACCAGCAACTGCCCATCATAAAAGCCAAAGGTCTCCGTGAGCGCCCCTGATGCAACGCTAATGGTGTTCCCCGCACGCTTCAGCACCTCGATATCGAGTACGAAGCGCGCGGCCATGACGGACCGTAGCGCCGGCAACACTCGCGGGATACTTACCCCCGTCTCATTGTCGTCATCAATCGAAACGGTTATGCGGCTTGTGAGGTAGTGGGTGTCGTGTGGGTTGGCCCCTAGTTCACCTCGTGCCACCAGCTTCGTTGGGTAGGACTGACTCTTGTCCTGCCACATCTGCTCTACCCGCCAGCCATCCGGCCAGAGCAATTGGAGGTACGTTCGAAGGAAGGTCAAACCCCGCTTAGGATTGCGAGCGTGCCAGGCGCGATACAGGTATCGAACCGCGTTGGTGTCATCGCCGAATACGGCGAGTCCGTCCCGCTTGATACTCCGGGCCAGCAGATCCAGTGAGCCGAGATGAGCGGTACCATAGACATTCAGGTCCCGCTCGTCCCCACGAAGATAGGTCGCAAACAGGTCCAGAAATACCTGCTTGAGCTCGGCCTCAACTTCGTTGGCTTCCCAACTGTTCTGAAGTGGCCCCAGAGTGGGCGTCATGTCCTCCACGGCTAGCGACCCCAGTAGCCGATGTTGTAGTTGGACAGCGTGACCGCAATCGTTAGGCTATCGGCGGTCATGTAGCGCCACTGCTCTGGCAATTGCGTGGACGGCAGCGCACCGATGCTGACGGTAAAATCGCTCCCTCCGTCCTGGAGCGCCGCCACATTTGCTCGCAACTGCTCGTACACGCGCTTGTACTGCGGGTAGAACATCCCCGCCTTGGCCGTCGCAGAATCGATCCCGTATTGCCCTAGCAAGACATCTTGAATCTGCGTCGAGACAGCCGTAGGCTCGTGAACTCGTGCGACTGTTGCAGCAATGGTGGTACCGATTGGTAGCACCACCGGCATGACAAAGGCAACATCGTACGAGTCGTCCGCTTTGGTGATGAGGGCTCGAATGTCACTCTCGTACGTCGTCCGATCGCCACCGTCAGGCGGCTGAAATGAAACAAACAGCCGATTGATGTTGTCGACGCTCGCCCCACGCACCTGCTCCTCAATGGTCTCGTTCCAGACGGACAGGAACTTGAGGCTCGGCATGTTGCGCCGGATAAGGAAGTCGAATTCCCCCAGGTACACAGCGCTCGCGTCATAGGTCGACGGATACTTGCAGAGCTCCCGAAGGGTATCCATATCGATGGGATTCTGCCCCGGCACCAATACCGAATCGAGCGTGATCTTCACCATCGAGTCCTGCGGCGCGAGCGTGTACTCGAGTGCGAACGGACTACCCGGGTCCAGGTCGAAGTTCCCGTTGGTGTCGTTCACCGTCACCGTGAAGGCTTCACCGGCCGCCGGCTGGTATCCCACCACCCCGCCATATCCGAATTTCACAAAGATCCGGCGATACTCGTCTGATTCCACGTGGAAGATGCGATCGCCAGCGCCGACGTTTGTGAACTCCTGGGCGTAGGTGAATGCGTTCCCATGGGCATCCGCTAGGGCAATCCCACCGATGTACTGGCCGTCGTCAGGCTGCGGCACCTCGATGGTGTAGAAGGGCTGAGACCCTGTGACCGTGTGCGCGATCGTGCGGGTCTGGCGCTGGAGCAGTTGGGCAAACCCGGTGCCGCCGGCCACCACTGTGACGGGGGTATCCACCACGTAGGGACGACCAGTCGGGTCCAGAACGCTACGTCCAGCGATGAGCGCGAAGTCGGCTGCCGTCGGGTTGGCCACCAGAACCTTTACCCGGGTAGGCGTCCCAACCGGGATGATGCCCTTCAGCGCGGCATCGGCGAGCACAGTGGAGTCCCGCACCTTCTCGAAGGGCTCCATCATGCCAATCTCGAGTTGCTGCGAGAGCATCGAAGCCATCTGCGAAATGGCGCTCAGGCTGGCGAGAACGGTGGGGTCTCCAGCCTGGAACCGCGTGGCAACGGCTGGGTATTCCTGGATCCTGTCAGCTACAGCTCGGTCAAAGTCGCTCTTCGTGTACATGCATCAGCCTTTTGGCGCTTCGATCAGTTTCCCGGCTACTTCAACGAAGATGCTCCGCTTGTCCGGCTGGGTGTCCTGGTAGTACAGGTTGACGGCGTTGTTCGGCAGCGCAGTGATCACGGGGACGTCGGTCCGCAGCTTCCCAAGGAAGGCATCAGCCAGGCCGGCTGCCTGGGGTGTCTGGAGCATGTCCTTGATCGGCGAGCCATAGGGCGAGCCGAGATAGCCATTGGGGGGCGTGCCCAGCCAATGGGAGACCATCGCTTGGACGTCTTCGCCGGTGATTTTGGTTGCCATGCGGAGGATTATGGGAGGCGGGGCCCATCCCCATGAGTTTCATTTTCCGGGAAGAAAAAAGCCCGCAGCGGGGTGGGCTGCGGGCCAACATGCCGGGATAGCACGGGAGACAATCGGTCAGTCTGACCCAGGGCTAGGCCGCCTTGACAGGCTCCATAGTCGCCAAGTCGATGATCGTGAAGTCGCGACCCCGGCGATATGCCCCAGTGTCGCAGTAGTACACATTGCCAAGGCTGGTGAAGCGCTCTACAACGTAGTGGCCAACCACCACGGCGCGCACGCCGGCCACGTCATCATCGCAAACGCATTTGATGCGCTGGTCCTGCCACATACACCAAGCCTCGTACATCTGCTTGGCTGGGCCAGTCAGTGCGAGTTCAAGGCGAGACCAGTCGGTGACGGGACATTCGGCGTGAACAATTCCAACCAAGCCGGATTCAGTCTCCACCTCCATGGCCACCGGAAGGTCGGCGAATGCAAGCGCATAATCTGCCCTCTCCGCCGGGGTCATACCGATGAACCACGCACCGCCGTTAGCGTTGTATGCGTACACGTCGATACCGTGGCGGTAGTGATGGATTGCCATGTCCTCGTGGTTTCCGCGCACCGCATGGAACCATGACTTGTCCAGCCAAGAGAGCACTTGCTCCGATTCCGGGCCGCGATCCACCAGGTCACCGGTGCTGAAGAGTCGATCGCAGTATGGGTCAAACCCGATACTGTCGAGCTTCACCTGCAGGCGCGAGAAGCAACCGTGGATGTCGCCGACAGCGAAATCTCGGCCGGCCGTGTTCTTGCCGAAGTGTTTGACGCTCATAGCTCGCTCCGTTGCGCCAACTCGCCGGGGACCGGCAGTCCACCTTCCTCGATCGCTTGGGTCCGGTAAGCCGGGGTGAGTTTCATGGCATGCCTCAACCGTCGTCGCTCGGCCAGCCACAGGCAGACACGAAGACACCGGCCCATAGGAACACACAAACGGGAAACCACATGCTCAATCTCCTTGGGTGGTGCGCCCATCGGGCTACGCTTTCGCGCTGGGCGCTGCCGTAGCGGGGTGTCGGATTGACACGGCCCCGCGCCATGTCATGTGTCCGGGCGATTTACCCCTCACCCGCGTGACCCGACTGCACGATCTTCCGGGGTGGCATGGATTCATCTTGGGATACGGGATTGAGTCAGCGGAACGCCGTTTTCCATCTTCCCCAACAAGAGGCCTGATCTCCTGTTGCCTTAGAATTCACGTCAGGACCGAACGTACTGCAGGAGGGGGAAATGGATTGCTGGATCTGCGGGAAAGCTGCCGAGACGGGAGAGCACCTGATGAAGGTCTCCGATCTGAGGGGGTTGTTTGGGCACGTTTCTCAGAACAAGCTTCTTTATGTTCACTCGAGTAAGGCGCGCAACGTCCCAAAACGCACAGTGATGGATCCGGCCTTCAAGTCGAAGGCTCTTCTATGCGCGGACTGCAACAACAATCTCAGCCAGCCGTATGACAAAGCATGGGAGCAATTGTCTGGCGATCTGAGAAGTCGACCATCTATCCGACCGGGGGACTCAATTGAGATGGCTGAAGTATTCAAGCAACCGGTGGAGGATGCTTTGCTTGATACCCACCTCTATTTCGTGAAGCTTTTCGGCTGTCTAATCGCCGAACACAAGGTTCCAATCGATCTCCGCCCGTTTGCGAGTGCTTTTCTTACTCGAACGGCGCATCCGCACGTCTTCATTGCCATCGGTCCAACACCGTCCCACGAGCCGGGTACTAGGGTCGCGGGCTGGACAGAAGTGAATGGAAACGACGTCGATGGCAGGTGCACATTCGCCTATTGGTCCTACCACGTCGGAATTGTCGCGGTGAGAATCCTGTACGCCGAGCCTGGGATGCGGCACAAGGAGCTGGTACAAGCGTGGCACCCTGACACCGCGGGCCGGCTCATGCTGATGGCTAGCTTCGACAAGATCTAGGCTAGCGGATCTAGCCGACCCCAGAAAAGACAAACCCGGCCGAAGCCGGGTTTCGTCAACATTCCCGTGTTGAAGTCGTCATGGTGCTGCCACTAACCCCACTCCGTTTTCCATGCCCTGGCACCCAGGCGTGGAGTAGGCTGTGGGCTTGGCTGACTCCGCCAGGCGGGCGATCCAGCCCCCGACAGCGCCGGCGTCACGGGAAAACGCCAGAAGCAGAGCACCACCAACAAGAGCAGGTATGCCATTCGTTTCGTCCCGTTGTCGAAATTGAAGAAAGTGGCCGGACGCTACCCCGGCGGCACGCAAAGTCCATGCAGGTTTCTCTTGCTCCCAGCTCGCGCCTTCCGCCTGGCAAGTGGCGGCATTTTTGGCTTTCGACAGAGGAGTGTCCTGATACGGGGCTCGCATCCCCGCTTCACTTTCAGGCATGACGACTGCCGCCACCTATTGCCGGGCGGTCGGCGGCTGCTTTCGCTGGCCCTTTGGCAATCGCCATGCATGAAAGAGCTGGTTACGGGTTCCAGCATCCGCCCTATTGTGCGGTAGGTTTCTTGGAGCGGGCTGCCGGATTCGAACCGGCGTTGGCGGCTTGGAAGGCCGCTGCCTGACCACTCGGCCAAGCCCGCATACAGTAGAGGGCGCGGATCACCGCATATCACCTGCCTGCTCGGCCCACGGGCTGACGACTAGGTGGCCCCTCATGGATGTCCCTGGACGTTACGTTCTCCTTCCCAATGATATTTGGGCGAGTCACTTCTCTGAAAACAGACATCCATGAAGGTGCTGGTTACGATTCCAGCGACGGCATTTCGGTCCGCCCGCACTCTGCTAATCCGTCCCGTGTGTTTTTCGCTTGCGCGCCGCCTCCGGGCTTGCGGCTGAGGGGCCGGCGCTGATCCCGGCACAGGGACGCGGTGATTTTTTGTATTCGCCGCTTTGCTCACTTACGTGGTACGGCCCAGGACATTCGTCGCCGCCGGTTCGCTTCCATCCGCCGCGCGTCAGCCCGCGCATTCCCTCATGCATCACCACACCGGCGCGGGTCAGACCGTCGTTTAAGGTCCGGCTACAACCCCGTGACCCCGAGATGGTGATGCATGAAGGGTCGGGCTTCCACCGACTGCCAGGCCAAGAGTCCAATCTATACCTGTCTGAAAGGTGCATTCGCATGCATGCCATCAAGTGAACGCCCTGAGCACCTGTCGCCAATTCGGGAACAAGGCAGGGAGGCTATGCGTGCCAACCCTGCTACCGGAGTCATGTGGCCAAAGGCCCACCGGATCGCTCATTTGCGTTTTAGCTGCTGAGGTGCGCTACCACCTCTTGTCGCCATCTCTGGCCGCGCCCACTGGACAGCAGGACGCTCACTTGAAAGCTGAAGGTGGCCGGTCGCTACTCCGGCTCGTCGCGGTTCTCTATCTGCCGCGCGGAGGACCAGTCCATTCACGCGCTACGTGTTCTCACCCTCAAGTGTGCGGCCGCACATAGGTGTGTGGCCTGGAATCGCGGGATACCCCGCTCGGGGCAGCCGCACGCTTGAAGATGCCGGTACTCTCCCCGGCTAGTCACGGATTGGGCCTTGCGCCCCGCACGCTACCGTCTCGCTGCCACCTCTTCTCCTTCGCCGGTGGCGACCCGGCTACTGGTGGCGATCAGGAATTCCAGCCGGGTACTCTCGTCCGGCGATGCGTCAGACTCCTGCGGCGGAGCCATCTTGCAACAGGTGGCCGACTTTTCGCTGTCAGCCGCGCCAGCAAGCGAGAGGTGCGCTAGCTGAGTCTTGTGTCGGACCTACCTAGCGACCACCCACCACGGCAGTCATTCGGATTGCTGCGTACTGCTGCAGCGCGGCCCTCTCGGGGTGCATTCTGTAGCCGGTTACGCCGGCCAGTCGGGTTCGTGTCTCAAGCGAACCACTGCGCCCTTGGTAGACATTTAAAGAGACCGTCTTGAAGGGTCACCATCCAGTCTCGGTAAGCGCACTCGCTGAATGTGCTTACCGAGATTGGTGACAGACTGGCCGCGCCGGCGTTTCGATGCACGGCGGCGCGGCCGACTATCAAGGACACTGCACATTACCCTGTCCTTTCGGGCTGCCGTAGGAGACGGACGTTTGACTCCCCGCTTGCGCGGGCCGCATGTGCAATACGGTGGATTGCTCGGGGCCGCTTACGACCGGCCAATCTTCCTGCAGTTCGGCGGTGCCCCACGGCCGAGGAGGCCTTCACCAACGAAGCAGAATTCGTATTGGCCTAAGTATAGCCATGTATGCATATTTTTCAACAAAAACTTTACTCGGCTAGTGGTCCTAGGCAAACAGCTTCTGCGCGCCACTTGTCGTGCCCGAGCCTGTAGGCCTCCGCCTGGCGGCGGTCTACTTCCCGCTCAGACTCTGCGATCCATGCCTCCCCGTCGCCAGTCCTGAACCAGGCAAAGAGGTGCTCCGCGACCTCAAGGTCATTGACTGAAATTTCCGGGCGACGAACCAGGCTCAACTCTGATTCATGTGGCCATTGCCGCCCAAAGTGGTCGTCAGGGGCAAGCATGTATTCGATCGTCCTGTAGCCACGATTGATCCCCAAAGACCTCCGGTTTTCTCCTGCCCAGGCATACAGGTATGACTCGGGTCCAGCCCCGAGCTCTTTCAATCGCTTCGCGATGTACAGGATAGCCCGACCGCAATTGCAGCCAAGCCAGCAGACCACCGTTGCAGCCACAGTAGCATCGCGTTGATCGACTTGGTCCTTGTGGTAATTGCGCAGGATCGTCTCGAGCATCTCGTTGGGATGGCCCTCTCCATGCAGGGGAACGCTCGCCATCAACTCGCGCCACCGCTCCGCAAAGACCTGTTCACCGATATGGCCGGCGCGGGGCTTGCGGACGGGGCTGTGGTCCAACCAGCCCTGATTCAAGAGCTTTTGACTACCCATCATGAGACCTCCGCAGGCTGCGCCACCGACAGCGCCACGGCCACGGGCTGGACCCACACCGGCATGGCCGACAGCATGAACGTCTCGCCGGTCTCGGCCAGTAGCAGGGTGGTGCCCATCACCTCGGCGATCGCGCACGCGGCGTCCGGCGGCACAGCGTTGCCGATGCGCTCGCGCCAGGCCTGATCGCTCAGCCCGTCCAACTCGAGATATTCCTCGGGCTCAACAAGCGACTGCAGGCAGGCCAGTTCAAACGTAGTGAAAGGGCGGTGCCAGGTACCGTCCAGCGCGCGGATGATCGCAATCAGCTTGTCGTTCGCCGCAGGCAGGCGCGGGTCCGCCACAGACCACCGGCCGTTGTCGTGGCCAGCAGCAGCAGACACCGCACCGCTCGGCTGTTCCCAGCCCACCACGCCATAGTGGCCACCGGTCAGGTAGTGGTCGCCGCGCTCGCGCCGCATGCCCGGGCGGGGATCCGCCACGGCATAAGCGCCCTGGCCGGTATCGCTGCGAGCGATGACCGTGCCGGCCGGCTCGTCGAATCCGGTGATGCGGTACTTGCCCGCGCCCTCGAAGCCGGTCGACGCGCGCGGGTCCTGCACGCACTGGCCGGTGCCGTGGGCGCCGGTTACTGCGCCGGCGGCGTGGCCCCACGGCACGATCCGGAACTCGTTATTGTGCTTGGCCGGGCCAGCGTGACGCGGGTCCGCGACGGTGTAGTAGCCCTGGCCTGGCATCTGCTGCGCAGCGATGGTGTTCGTATGCTGGTCCCACGGCAGCACGCCGTAGGCATGGCCGTCATTCCATTTCGCGCTTTTGGCGAAACGGGGATCCGCAACGCTGAACGTGCCGTTCGTCGGCCCACTACGACCAGCGACGGTCCCGCTGGGCTCGTCCCATCGATTCACCCCCATGTAGCCGTCGCGATATTCGGGCACGATCAGGTAATCGCTGAGGTGGCCGTTCTCCACCGCCAGCTTGTTCAGGCTCCGCCAGTCGCTACCGGCCTCAACAAACGCCAGCCGCACCCAGGTCTTCCACTGCAGCGACGGCACGCGGTGCATCGGTCCGCCGGCCGGATCGCCAGGCAGCGGCATGCGGCCCAGCACGGTACCGACGCCCTGCAGGCGATGAATCTCAGGCTCGTAGAGGAAGGCCGGGACCTGCTCCATGTGCCGGGCAACCATCAGGAAGCGCTTGCGGCTTTGGGCCAGCTTGCCGATCTGGCCGCAGTCATGCGTAGTCTCATTCACAGCATAGCCGTAGTGGCGCAGGATCTGGTTGATCTGGTCCAACAAGTGCCGCCCGCGCGTGGCCAGTCGCGGCACGTTCTCGAAGACGATCAGCTTGACGGGCTTGTCTTTCCAAGCCTCGCACATCAGCCACACGCAGCGCAGGGTCAGCTCGTTCAGAGCTTGGTACTTCGGTGTGCGGCTGAGCGCCTCGGACAGCAGACCGGACGCGCCCTTACAGGGCGACGAGATGAACACGCAGTCGGGCGTCTCGTTGCCGGCGGCACGCCGAACGTCGGCGGCCGTGGCCTCGCGCCAGCCCGCCGGCGGCTCTTTGCCGTGGAAGGCGGTGTACATCGCCCGGGTGAACAGGTCCATCACTGTGCACGGCACGCCAACGAGGTGCTCGAAGTCGCGCGCCGCTGCCGGGTCGACGTCGATGCCGCCGATGCAGCGCCAGGTCGCGATCATGTTGCCCACCTGGGAAGCAGCCTTCTTGAAGCCCTTGGCCCCGCCGCCCAGGCCGCAGCAGAAGCCGAACGTCTTGTATTCGCGGTGGATCATGCGCGCTCCTGCCGGGCGAGCCGTACTGCCGATGCGGATAGCAGCGTGCGCGCATGGCAGCCTATGCCGTGCGGCACTAAACTGCCGTTCGCATCAAGCGAAATCAGGGCCTCAATGCATCGAACCAAGTGCACGTTGTCTCCCGCGAAATCGTCCGTCAGCCCCAGCTTCGGCATGGATGCAACCGCGAACGGGTGATATCCCTCGTTTCCGTACTTCGCATCCATCAGCGGGCGCGCGACCGTGGCCTGAGCACTAGCCCGGACCGCGCGAACGCAATCGAAGAGCTCCAAGACAGTGTTTGGGTTGGCTGCCGCGAGGTAAGCGCGCAAGCGCTCATCGTCAGCATCATCGCCGGTGTAGGCGGCAACGTCCGTTTCGATGAACGGGTAGAACTCGCTTTCGATCAGAGAACCGACCTTTCCATCTTGGGCAGCCCACTCATTCGCGTTGCCGTGAGCAATGGAGCGCGCAGTGAGCTCCAGGGCCTCGTGCTTGGCATCAACTCCGGCCACCTTCGCTCCTTCCTTCAGGCGCTCGATTTCCGCCAGGATCGGCGCGGCACCGCCCGCCTCGTCAGCCGGGATGCCCAGAGCCTGATCAATGCAAGCTAGGCTGCGGACGGCGTCCTCGTACATGCGCTTCCAGCTGTCATGCTCGCTCGCCAACGCCATGTAGTCGCTGACCGCGACAAACCCGCCATTGGCGTGCTGGGAGACCGATCCGGTCCATCTGGCAACGGTCAGTGCCTGCGCACCGGGCTTCATCTCTTCATTCATTGTTGGATTCTTCCGTGACGCGCGCACAGAGCGGCAATTCCCCGGCATCGAGGTCGCCATGTGCCGCAGTGTTGATGAGTTGGGCACAGTGAGCGCAGTAGTAGGCTCGGGTGCCACGGTTAAACCAGTCCGCACCAGGCGCAAGACAGGCTGATCGGTTGCACAAGCCTTGATAGGCCCCTTTCGTGGGCACAGTCGTCAGCGATGGCATGACAGTTCCCGATTTGCAGCAGCGAGCTCTCGCTCGGCATCCGCTAGCGCCTCGCGACAAATCCCGAGTTGGCTTTCAAGATCCTGTACCCGCCTATGAAGCGTTGCGTTCTCTGCCGCCAGGGCATTTGCCGTGTACTCGAACAGCCCCGTTGGGAGCCTGCGAACAAACGTGGTCTCCTGGCTCATCCGATCCATCAGGGACATGGCTACCGCGTAGGGGATCTTCAGGCAGCGCTCGACCAGGGTGATAGATGCGATCTGGCGTTCGTGCACCACGGCGACGGCCTTCGCGTACAACGCATCGTCAGTCATGGGTCAATCGCGCTGCGATGCCGAGGCTGCTTCGCACTGCTGCAGATACGGCCCGTGGGGCACCGACAGCAGCCTTCCGTTCAGCCGCGCTGCGCGCCGCCAGTACCAGCCAGGGCGCGGTTCGTCCTTGGTGACCTGGTTATGGCTCACGTAATACGGCTCGGTGCGCATTGATTGCGGTTGCAGCTTGCAACGGGCGCGGGCGTTAGTTCCGGTGACTTTCTTCATGCTGTTCTACCTGCTGAGCTTGACTAGAAACCTGGTGCATGCGGGAAGGCCCAGTGAAAGGCCGTTGCAGCGCAATACAGCGAAAACAGGGCTGTCACGGTCACGACCCCGATCTCCAGGACGGCGCTGTTCAGAGTGCGTGGCCTGGTGATGGCGGTGACAACAAGGGCAAGGGCGAGCGAACTGATGAAGCAAGCAAGGAACATCGCCTTACCTCCTGTTTCCAAGCCCAGGGACGGTATCCCCGGTTGCGGTATGCTTGAAGCCCATCAGCCGTCTCCCCTTAGAAGTCCTGACAAGTGACGGTTGGATATTATGCATATGTGGCTATTTTATCAAGCATTTTTTTAGCCATATACGCATTATTTGGGGCAAAAAAAATGAGCCCCAAGCTCATGTCTCGAGGCTCTTTCGCTGCTGCCAGATAGGTAAGACCCCTCTCGCCCTATCCTTTGAAGCGGATCAGCACTCAGATGGCCTGAGCGTGAACCCTTCGAAGTTGTGAATCAGCATTTCCGATATTGCGCGGAGGATCTCAATACGCCCTGCCTCGTCGGTGTTGCTCAACCCGTCTGCAAGCGTATCGCCGACCTCCTCGACACTAGCGCTGACCCCGTCCTTTGCAGCCTTGGCAACCACCTTCTCGATAGCCAGGAGAATGGGCTTGGCCACGTCTCCGGTGATATAGATGGGGGAGTCGTCCGTCTTCTGATCCATCAAAAACTCCTATGCTTTTGTCTGTGTCACCGTTTTTAGGCGACTATTTTTAGCCATCGGTGGGTATTCTGGACTCACTTATGTCTGACCGCATCCCCCCATGAAGAGGGGTTAAGCATGCGCAAACATATCCTCGGCCTCCTTCCTTGCCTCGTCGCGTTTCGTCACCACCTCCGGAGTCGAACTTGACTCAGCGATGATGTAGTTGGCGTCTTCCAGGAATAGGAAACAGATTGCGTCCCAGATGTCTGGAGATGGAATACCGGCAGCCCGCATATCCTCCTTCTTCTCTATGACATAGCGCGCCTTCTCATCAAAGTGGTAGGGGATGCGGGACCCCTGATCCAGAATGTCCTTGCGCCAGGGCCCTGAGACAATGCCCAGCCGGCCTTCCTTGGCCGCCCGAGATGCATGCACCATGGCCTGCGCGCGCAGATTGAAGAAGCGCTCCTTGTTTTTCGTACCGAAGCAGGAATTACCCCACTTCACCCGTATGACATTGGGCAAGCCCTTTGTCTCTAAACCCTGGCAGACCGCCACCCCCATGCCGCCGGCATCAACCAGGGTGGTCGCGCTCTCAATTTCAGCGACCTGGTGAAACACGTCACCAGTGAAGTCCTGAATGATTCGAGTGTTCGTGATGATGGGGATACCAAATACCTGCACCCGTCTCGCGTCCGGCCCGAAATCACCATAGCCGGACACCTTCGCTAGCACCAGAATCGATTTGTCCCGGTATTCGCCGGCCCCTACGTCAGCCGAAGCGACAAAGCCATAAAGCAGGCCGTCCCCGATTACCTCCTTGTCGAAGCAAGCCTCGAGCTGGCTGCGCCCCAGCAGAAAACCGTCCATGTTCTCGGGGAACCGGCCGAGCACCTTGATCTGGTACTCCACATCGGTGTACTCGAGCTTCTTGTCCCGAATGAACTCGTCCGATACCCGAGGCGATTCCTCCGAGTTGAAAACGAGGGCATTCCACGGCCCACCCTCCGCTTTCGACAGGGAGTGATGCGTATCGTAGAAGAACCCCACGTTTCGCGTCGGCTGGCTCGTCAGCAACATCCGGTTGCGGGCATCTGTCAACGCGCCCGTCAGCACCGTGTAGTTGTTGTCCGGGATGCCCGAGGCCTCATCGGCTATCACCAGGTACCAGTCCCGGTGCATACCCGCCAGATTCTCTGGCGAGCCGCGCGGGGCAGTCTTGGCAATGATGAACCACTGCTGCTTGTAGCCCTTTACGTAGACGCGCTCAGCCTCGACCTCAAAGTAGTCCGCTATCCACCCATGCGGGCCGGCGCGGACCAGGTCCTTGATATCGGTGATCTCCTTCCAAGCTGTGTTGCGGACCTGCTCTATCTTCGGCGCGGTCAGCATCGTGTTACTGAGGAAGTAGCACAGCAGATGCCACAACGCCGTGATACCAATGGCTCTCGTCTTCCCGGTGCCGTGTCCGGATGAAACAGACGTCCTTGAGCCGGCCGGGTTGATGGATTCGAAGAGGTCGATCTGTTGATGTGTGCAGGTCATCCCGCACACCTCAATTGCGAAGCGCGTCAGATCGAACGCATAGCGATCGACAAAGCCCAGCCAGCGGGGGTCTTCAGGAAGCGTCTTTGCTGCCGGCACTACTCGTGGATTCGATATCGCTGTCGAAGTCGCCAGCGGTGGTTATCAACTCCACCATTCTGTTATACCGGGGGCGCCTCAAACGGCGCAACTTTCCGTAATCGTCATCACCGGTTTGGGTTAAGGCGTACCCGTTTCTGCGTGAGACGCAGAATCTTAGACAGTCTCCCATTTGATATTGAGGCGCATTTCCGCGAAGTCCTCGACCGCGCCAACTATCTCACGGCCGGCGAGCGCATGAACACCGTAACTAGCAGTGCTGACGATGTTCCCTTCGCGGTCCAAACCCAGAACGTGCGCGGTCTGATTGGCGACAGCGGCTACTAGCCAGAAACGCGTATCTCCCCGGCCGCCCTTCGCGCGCAACACATCGCCGACCTTCGGCGCGTCCAGGGAAATGGTGATCGGGATCTTTCCCATCTCGACCTTCATTGGAGTCCCTTCCGTCCAGCAACAGCCGTGGCGAGCGATCGACGCACCTTCGCACGATCGCCATCAACCTCAGCGAAAGCACACGAGAAATTGCCCCCATTGCTGGCTACCCGCCGTGCCATCCTGACCATCAAGCGGAAAGCATGGGCATCGTCCTGTAGCGGGTCGAAGTACTCCCACTCGCCGCCGTCCTCGCGCACGTACACTACTTCGAGCTCGCGCACGCGGTACCGCTGCGTCTCGTAACCAGCTGCCTGCGCTGCTGCCTCGATCAGTTCCAGGTCCGTCATACCGGCCGCACCATCACCTCATCCCACGCTTTCCGCATCTGAGCCGCACTCTCTGCCGGAGCCATGCGGCCGGTGAGCGTGCACATGCCGGTGCCAAGCAGGATTTCAACCCCCAACTTCCGAGCTATAAGCAATGCGGCCCGGGTCGCAAGGTAGGCGTTTTGAGACAGCGGAACAGGACTAGGGCGCACCATAGTTGGCGAACTGATCATGGTCGGGATCTCGGGGTCCCCGGTCGGCACTGCGACGGCCTGGCCGATGGGCAGCACACCGCCGTGGCGTTCCCTAAGCAACATTTGCAGACGCGTCTGCAGATCCCACCCGAAGCGCCGGATGTAGACCAGGTCGATTCCCCCATCCATGTAGCCGTAGCTATTTGCTGGGCTCACGATCGCATCTGCACGGCCTGCGCTGAAGATGTCGGCACAGGCAATGTTCACGTCGCCTATCCCCACGAAATGCTGGACCATGGCCAGGCAAACATCGACATTGGTGCAACGGAAATTGAACCTCATGACGCCACCCGTGCGGTATTGCCTCGATCGGGGGAAAGGTCGAGTTGTCCCTGAGGCCCCGAATCCATCTCAGCCTTGACGAAGTCGGCCACGGGCATCATCAACGTGTCATAGGGGTGGTAGTCTGCCTTGAGTCCTTCGACTTCCGGCTTGTACCAGTGAATCAATGCACGGGCGGCTGCCTCCGCGCGCTCAACCCTGGCGATCAATTCCAGGATCGTTACCGGCGAGCATCCCGCGATATGGGCGTCATCGTCTTCACCGATGATGTCGCAGGTCACGCCCTGCAGCGAGCCCTTCTCGTACCAGGCGGTTTCGCCGATTTTTTCACCATGCTCTATGGCGGCTTCTGCCGCTGCCCTCATGGCGCTTATGTCACACGTCATTTTCTCGCCTTCATCATTCAGACACCCACCGCCAGATGGGCGAACCGGTGCGGTATAGGCCAGTCTTCTCAACTCGGCCGGCCTTCTTCTCACCCTGCAAAATGCGATCAACGATGCGATCAGCAATTTCGCTATGGCTCAACCGGAACACCGTGCAGTCAGCTCTAAGGTCCGGAGGCAGCATCTTCCTAACCAAGGGCACAATCTCTGCCACCACGAAAGGCCCGCGTTCCATGCGCGCCAAGGCAGCGGCTTTGATCTCTACAGGCACCTCAAACCCACGCACCTTCATTCCAACGGCCCTCCGACCCAGCGGTACAGCCCTTTCTTGACGCGGCGAACCCGCCCGGCCTCCCGCTGCGTGGTGATGACCTCATGAACCATTTTGTTGATGTCAGTCTGCAGGCGAGCGAGTTCTGGCACGCTCAGCGGCAGCACCCACTCGATCTGACGACGCAGGTTCTCCCGGGTGAACGTGGCGGTCTTTCCCATGCGCTTAAGGCATACGACATGAATGGCTTGTCGAACGCGCTCCGGGTTGATTTCAACGCGCGGCGGTACTGGTGCTGGCAGTGGCGCGCTCTGGGGTTCTCGCTGCTGGTGAGCAAGCGTCCCCATTGCCGCTAGCGCCGCGATATGAGCGATTTTGGTTCTCAAGCGAATCCCTCCTCGATAGCATCATCGAACTATTATGCGCCACATATGGCTATTGATTCCAGCAGTTTTTCAATGCGTCGAACTGCGATGGGCCCAGTTGCCGGCTAGGCTACAAGGCTGCGGCACCGGGTCGAATGGAGGATCAGGGGCTAGTCTCGCTGACAGCGCGGTCGACGCAGCATCGTTCTCCCGTCCCTTGGGTAGTCGGCACCCCGCATGTCAGACGGGGCAGAGTTCGAATAGCGTTCGCTCTTGCCCTGTTGTTTCACGGTGACTCCCCTTGTTTGATTCGGTGTGGAGATGACTTTAAGGGCATTTCGACCACTCTGCAAACGCCCCAAAAAGGCGTTCCGATCAAATAGTTGCGCGCGCGAAGAAATTTGCTAATCTCCTTTTCCAAGCGCCAGCGCGTTTTGCATCGGGATGGGTAATCAGGCCGGAAACCCGCACGGCGCTTAGGTTTCCGGCGATATTTCCGCAGTGCGCACACCACCTGTTTGTGATTAAAACGTCATGCAGATATATTTTCTAGGTGTTTTCACTTAGCCCCGCACTAGATTGCGCCAACCTTTATTTGTCATCTCCTGATGGCCAAGGGCAGTGCTGCACCGAGTGCTGACCAGTGCATCGTATGCAAACCCGTAGTGGCCTTGCTGCATCCATGGTTTGGACCTCCAGGTCAGTCTTGAAAATGCGGCCTGGGGTAGATGCTCCCCTCTTGGCCAGGCTCATTGCTTCCAGTACATGCACGGTCGTGGTCGGAGGCGCGTGGGCACCGCTTGTTTCCACAGGTCGGGCAGAGAACCATGCGCGTCAATGCGAGTGGTATGCCAGAAGCGTCGTCCTTGTCCCTGATGCACTTGTGGCAGCCGCACGCCCGAGCCTGTGACTGCACGGGAGACGGGGAGTGGGTGGCAAGCAGCGGCATGACGCTCAGATCGATGTACGCGCCATTGCCTAATTGGATGGACCAGGACACGCGCCCGTGCGGTTTCCGCTCTCGCACGTGCAATGGCACGCCGTGGCCATCCTTCAGATCCATGCATGCGTCTGCGTACTTGGCAATTGCCCGCATCAGCTCTTCGGCTGACGAGGCCTCCGCCTTCCAAGGGATCGCTACCAGGTCGAAATCGCTAACAAGGCTGCCGTGCGCGGCCAGGGCATAGCCGTGCTTCTGCGCTACTTCCGCCAGCATGGGGAAATACGACAGGTATGCTGGGGCAAAGGTTGGGCTTTTCATTATTCGATCTCTTGAATTGGTTTCTTCAGCCAATAGCGGCCGCTCTTGTAGATGTCTAGCCCGGAAACGTGCTGCGGCAACGGAGAGTGCTTTGGCTTTGCTGCCTGCTTCGCCCGAATCTGCTCGACCTTGGTCCAGATGCGCGCGAGCTCAGTCTCGCCGGCGGCGTGCATGTCCAGGTCCTGTGCCAGGCACAGCGCTGCCAGCGTCACCATGACTCCGCCGACCTCCTGTACCTTCTCTCCTACCGGCCTGCCGTAGACGTAATCGACCAGCTGGTGGGCCTCGCTTTGCGTCGCGCCGCACGCCTGCACCAGTTCTAGTGCTTCCTCAAGGAACCGATGGTTGCGCTCCTGCGCATCGGCTGAGATCTCCGCGCCGAAGCAAGCCATCATCCACGGCTGCACGCGGGCCTGAAAGTCCTCGGTAGCCACCTTCGCCAGCCGCTCCAGCTCATCAAGATTCAGTTGCTCAGCCATCGCGCTACTCCACCATGGCACCAGCGCCGGCCACCTCAACCAGTTCGCACGAATATGGCAGCATAAGAGGATGCGCAGGCGTGCCGTCATCCAGCAGCCGCAGTGCGTGCGCCTTGGCGCCCATCCCACGGACAATGCCTTGCACCACTACCGGAGCCGCTAGTCCGCGCGCGTTTGCTCCCCAGGCAAGGACGATAGCGCCACCCTCGTCTATCGATTCGCGCACCGCATCGGTGATGGCACGCTGGTTTTCGGGCCCGCTGTCATAGCCGGCCGCCTTCAGGTCGGCGGGGTTGGTCGCGCGGTACCCGAACAGGTTGACCACCTCGACAGCGCCAAACCCTTTCCTCGTGGCAAACCCGATGCATTTTCGGATGGTCGGATCGTCCTGCTCGGCATCTGCCGTTGATGGGTTGAGCATCACGAACAGCATAGCCGGGCCATCGTCCCAGCGCCGGCCGAGCCGGTAGCGGTAAGTGCCGCACTCGGAAACCACAGCGGTTTTCTTCACTCTGCTTCTCCTTTGGCAATTGCGGGGCGCGCCATGATGCCCGCCTCGCTCCACTTCGATTCGGCGTTGGGCTTCACAAACGAGCCGCACCAGCCGTGCGTTTCCCCACAGTCGCAAGGAAAACTCTCACGCGACAGGGATTTGGGGTTGTCTGAGTACCGACCACAGTACGAGCAGCGCGCATAGGCTCCCGCGCCGTGTTGGAGGCCGGCTGGGATCTGCGAGCCGCGCATTGTGGCGCTGGGTTGCGCCTCAGTAGCGCTCGGCCAACCCGCCGCGTGATACAGAGTCACCACGTCCGGCTGCCCGGCGAAGGTCTTTTGCACTTCCTTCCAGCCGCTGCCTTTGGTGCGCAGGAACAGGCCAGCCGCAATATCGCCGCCACGCTCTACCGCGATATGCTGCTCAGCGCGGAGACAACTGCGATGCGTGCCATCCGGGTATGCGCAAGGAATGTCGCCATCATTGCCTCCGCAGGCTGCGCACGCCGGCCGCGAGGCGGGTACCAACCCTTGGGCGAGAAGTGTATTCACGTAGCTTAGAACCGAACATTCGGTAAGAGGCGTATGAGCACCCATGCGCTTCGCCCAGTCTTCGTTGAATTGATATTGGGGCATACGAGTCATCCGGCTCCCTTGAGCCTCCCGGTCGTATGCCCCCGCCATATTCGGGGCGGGTAGACTGACCAAATCGCACAACGGCAGATTGGCCCAGTACATCAACACCGCGAGGCTAGGACCATCAGGCTTCCGTCCGTGAGCTATCCGACTTAACGTCGTCTGGCTTACCCCCGTTTCCTCGGCGACCTGCTTCCACGTCAAATTCCGCGCCACGACCGTAGCTGATAACGATCGCTGGAAACCTTCAAAATCGAAGCGTACGGGCTGTTCCAGCATGCTCTCTATCTCCGATGACCTGGCCTCCGCTGGGGCTCGGCGTGCGGCTTTCCATGCAATCTCCATATGCCACCTTGCGGCAGTGTTCCAATGCGCCGGGCACTCAATGCGAGGATCAGACGGAAGCGGCCGCCAAGTGCTGCGACGCCAACTTTCAAACCAAGCCTCAAAAGCCTCGCGCTCCAGCCGCTCTGCGCTCTCAGTCATGGCGCTCATCTCATTCCCCTCCTGCGGGATAAATCCACTTCGGGTCGGTTGCCCACATCGCGTGCTGGGCATGGCCCTGGCCGGCGTCTATCTTCTGCTTCAGGTTCCGCGCCGCATCGCACAGCCGGTTGTAAGCCTCAACGGAGCCCATCTGTGTTTCCAGGGCTTGAACGGCACTGACAAGCTGCCATTCGCACGGGCGCACGATACGCTTCGGCGCTGGTCGGCTGGTTTCGAGTGGCGCGGGTAGTTGTCGTATGTCGCTCACTTCCCCTCTCCTTTGGAGATTGCGCCGCGGATGCTGACTCGGCGCGCCCTGCTCAGAGCAGACAAAGTTCCTCCGATACCTTCCCGTTCAAAATAATTTGCGGCGTGGCGCGGAAGTTCTTCTGGGATGGGCTTCCTGCCACATTCGTATGCACTAAGTTCGGAGGGCGCGAGTTGCAGGTCTTTCGCCATATCCATGAGCAACGAACCGGAGACGATTCGCAGCGTGCGAACTAGCATGCCGAATGGAGGCATCGGATTGCGAAGGCGTTCAAGCATGTCCTCGCTGCTCTGCTCTGCGGCCAGGATGGGCATCAATGCATCCGTGAACTTGCGCGCGTCGGACTCAATCATGGAGTCATCCCATTCGCCTTCGGACTGCATTCCGATCAGCTCCTTCAGCTTCGAATGCACGGTTTCCGTCAGCGCCTTGGCGCTCGCTTGCGGGGCGGCGTAGAGCGGCGTCAGAGCCAAGTCACTCTTCTCTGCCACGGCTTCGACATTGGTCTTACTTGCCGACCAGATCCTGATGTTCCCCTCGGCGGTGAAGATTGCCCACGCTACCGGCTCGCTGCCACCCTCATTGATGGGAGCAGACGGGGCACGGAGATCAGGAGCCGCCGATATAGCCAACTGCGGGCTGCTATAGCCGCGTGACTCCGAGAACTTGACTGCGACATCCCATAAGGTGTCCTTACGCACCGACTTATGCGCCCGGCTGACAGGTGCCGGGCGAGCGGACTGCGACGCGCACGAACATGTCGTTCCAGTCTGTGTGTCAGGCTGGATACCATCGCCGCACGTCCCACACGCCGAGGGAGCAGAGTTGAGGGCGGCGCGGGCGACTTCGATCCATTTCTGCTTTGTAGTCTGAGACGCTTGCTCCCAGTCGTCGTCGGGAAAGGCCGGCAGCCAGTAGACATGGCGCGCAGCCTTCGCAGCGGCCTCGACATTCGCCTGCCCATCAATGCCAGCAGATGCGGCCTTGGCGCGGAGCCGCTGCTCGGGTCCCGCAATGGCTCGGCGCATAGCGCTGGACCCGGCGTTGTATCCTTCCGCATATGCCGCTGCGGTGGGCTGCGTATGAACCCACCCGGTCAGCCCGATGTTCACCAGGTGCACAGTTGCCTTCGGGCCTACGCCGTTGTCCAGAACGACGCGAGCCCGCTCTCCGGCGAGCAGAGCCTTCGCGACAGTCACGGGTTCCGTGAGGGGCAATGCTTCGAGCGGCACTTCGCCTGGCATGCCCTCGAGGAACTGCAGCGCGATCGGCAGGGCCTCCACGCTAGGACTGACCTCCTTTGCCGTCCATGGGCCTTCTTCCCCGCCGTCGGCAATTTCATCCCATTTAAGCAGGCGCGGCGTTCCGGGATCTTCACTCAAATCGCGCCACCAGAAAGCGCGGATCGACGCCGCCACATCGGGGTTTTGCAGCCCGACAAAGCGCGCCAAGTCCGCGCGCGCAACCAGGAGGCCCGCACGGAAATAGACGCGGTGGACAGCATTCTGCAAGGTGTCTGACATAGGGATGCCAAACCCATCGTGCATGTCCTTCTCAGGAACCGGTCGCTCGGCCTGCTCCGCTCGTGATGAAGCAACAAGTTCAGCGGCGGCATGCCGCGCGTCGCGATGCCCCACGCGATATCCCATCTTGACTGCTGCATCTTCGTACTCGGCGGGAACCGTGCACGACAGGTTCATGACAGCGCCGTGCAACTCACTCGGGATCTCGTGCTCAGCCATGGCTCACCTCCTTGCTAGAATCCACGGCAAGAGCCCATCCGGTCACGTTGGGAAGCCGGGTCCCGGTTGCGCTGCAGATGAACCCATTGGTGACGATCGAGAACCAGGTCTGACGATAGATGGGACCACCGTCGTAGCCTTCATGCCCGGGATCCAGGCGTACCAAAACTGCCTCGACCGCTCCCGTGATGTCTTGGCTGGCAAAGAGCGCGTCCGTGCCGTCCGGGCTAGTCCACTCGATGGCCACTGGCGAGATAGAGCGGGCCGCGATCGTCCGAGGAGCGGCGAGCTTGTCCCGCAGCCAATCTGCGACCGTGGCACCCTGCGGGCAGCCATATTCCTGGCAAACCCCGTGCACGTCATCGAGGGCTTGCTTGACCTCCCGCAGCAGGTGGACGGAGACCATCTCCTCCGGCGATAGCGCGCCAAGCTCTTTGGCTTCATTCATGTCCAGCCCCTTTCGATGTGTAGGACGCGCTGTTGATTGCCCGGCCAGCCAGGCGGAACGCCTTTGCCTCCTTGATCGTGTCTGCGTTTCCGAAATGCTCGGCGTAGGCATCGCGCCCGGCATAGGTTGCTGCCGTATGGCCGTCGGCCCCATTAACCACGACCCGGACGGCAAGCCCGCTGTCGATCAAGTCATCGCGGCCTGACTTACTTGGTACGTCGCCGTCATCTAACGGGCCACGCTCAACGAGAGCGACGAGCGTGTCGATGTGCTTTCCTTGGAGTTCCATCACTGTTGCTCTCCCGTCTAGGCTTCGCCGAAGCCGCCGGCAAGCCCGAGGGCGGCACCGAGGATGGCGCGCTGCGCCTCGCTGACGCTGATCCCAAGGTGGTAGTTATTGGCCAGGAAGGTGGAAAGGTTGGCAAGCGAGTCACCAGCCTTCCACTGAACGGCATAGGCCTCCGCCTCCCACCGGAGCCGCCACCGCTTGGACAGGTAGTAGATCGCCCCCATCAGGAAAAGCGTGCGGTACACCTGGCGGCTGTGCGTGAGCTCATGCTCGAGCAGCGCCGCCCGAGCAGTCGGCCGCAGCAGGATGACGGGGCCAAGGTTGTACCCCTGGAAGCGCGCGGGGATTAGCCGATCAGTGCGGATGACAAGCACCGGCAGCACCCGATAGACAAAGCGCCAACTCATAACAGCGCCTCGCTCGTTGCTTCGGTGGCCTGGCCGGTAGCGGCTTCGACACGCTCGCCACCGAGTGCCCCCACCAGGTCACCCAGCAGCAGCGCCAACTCGCTGGCCATCAGCAGGAAATCGCCGTCAAAAGCGTCGTCAGCGTCGCCGGTCGCATCCTTGGCTTCCTTGAGCACGTCCAGCGGCGCTACACGCTTGATAGTGAGGTCATCCGTGAGGATGAAGGACACGCGGTCGCTCCAGGTCATCGCCAGGCGCGTGCAGCGCTTGCCGGCGGCGATGTGGCGGCTCATATCGTCCGCGTCGACCGGGTGGCGGGCATAGCGAACCGTGGCCTTGCTTTCGCTAGATGATTGCAGTTCGACATCCTGGTCGATGGTGAAGGAATTTGGGACCTCGTCCGTGGCCAGCCAATCCGTCATCGCGGCAACCGGCGAATGGTTGACGTGCAGGTTGACCAGCGGCAGCGGGTCAATGGACTTGAATAACATCCCGCGCACGGCGTCGGCCTTTGCACCAGCCCCAGCATCGATCACTAGCCAGCCGCTCGCTGCATCGATCCAAACCCGGGTGACACTGCGGACGCGGAACGCCTGGGGAAGCAGTTCCTCCGTGACGTATTCCTTCAACTCCCGCATCTGCTTCCGACCAGGCTTGAAGCCTTGTTGGCTTTCGAGCTCCGCTGAACGGGCCTTTACAACCTCCTTGACGACCGAGGCTGGAAGGAGTTTCTTCTCGATGCAGAGCGCAATAAGCATCTGCCCGTTCACGGCATGCACCAGCTCGCCGTTGTCGCGCGGCGAGATCCACCCTTGAGCCTGCATCTCAAGGCCCCCGGCGGTGGCGAATGCATGCTTTGCAAGGGCCTCAGCCAACTGGCTGGGGCCGAAAGCGAACGAGGACAGGCGATGCACTGTCAGGTTGCGAAACCACATGATCAGTCCTTATGGTGATGGGAGACAAGAAGGTGTTGCGGGGCTTCTGGCTCATTCGGTTGCTGTCCATCAGCAACGGCAATGGCGGCCCACAGTTGCCGCAATAGAACGGCCTCGGGGTCGGTCGACGTAGGCAACCAGCCCTGCCGGCGGAGGAGTTCCACTGCTGCGCGAGCTGCAGTCAAAAGCAGCGGAGAAGCGATGATGAGATTTGCGTCCGCCTCGAGTGAGGCATCGTCCCAATCCTCGCGAACGACAAGGGCAATCACTCTGCCCTGACGATGCACCGCCACGGATTGGGTCAGGCCGACTGTGTGGTGTGTGGCTTCCCACATGTGGTCGCCAAACCAAGCACCGTCGGCGGTTTTTCCCTCCCAAGGGCCGGGCGTGTGCTGCGCACTCATGCCACCCTCCACGAGGATTTCTCGGGTTGGGCGGTCGGGCGGCACTCGAATGCACCGTGCTTGTCGCTACGATGCCAGCCAAGCTGCTGGCAGTCCTTCCGCCATGCCGACTCATAGAGCGATCCCCCTACGAGGCCGCCGACAACCAACCCAACCACCAGCGCAATGAAAGCCTTTCCCACATGCGTCTCCAGTTAGTACTCACCGAAGCAGTGTACTAAAAATAGGCGTATGTGGCTAGGAATATGCGTATGGAAATACAGGGCCAGCGAGTACCGATCACTGGCGGTCAGTCTTCAGTCTTCGGGCGGGTGGACCGGTGCGCAACTGAGGCAGCCTGCTTGGCAGTCTCCTCCATGCGCTTCTTGTAGATGGCGTCCAGTTCCTGCGGCGTGGCGGTGGTCACGTTGACCTGCACCTTCTCTTCGTAGAAGTTCACGTGCTTGGCCAACATCTCGATGGCCTTGTCGGAAGACTTGGTCTTGACCTCGATACCTTCCTTCCCTTCCTTCACGCCGGCATACAGCGCCAGGGCTTCGGGCGGGAGGTTGCCGGTGTCATGCACAAAGACGTAGCCCCGGCCTTCACCGAAGCATTCCGGGCAGTCGGGATTGGGAGCCTTCCGTCCGTCGAAGTTCACGCCGCCACGCTCATCAGGCTCTGGAGGCAGTGGCTTGTCTTCCTTCTCAGCCTCGCGACAGGCACGCTGATGTGCCACAAGCACGCTCTCGAACTCCGCAGGGGTGTACTGGTATCGGTAGCCCATCCCCCAGCAGTATCGACAGCAGCGACGGCGGAACTCCACCAATTCGTTGGCATCCCCGAAGGCGACGCCCATCAGGTGCTTGAGGACAACGTCCTGGCTGATCTCAGTACGCTCTTGGCGTGCCTTCTTTCGGATATCGATGGCGCGAGCGATCCTAGGGTCTGCTAGTAATTTGCAGGCATTGACCCCAGCGACCTTGTCAGACTTGACGGAGAAACCGGCCTTCTTATAGGCATCGGTGCCGTTGAGCGAGATGAGGTACTCGTCAACGAAGCGGCGCTGCCGTTCAGGCAGGCCTTGGTATGGGTCAATACTCTCATCCGCCGCGATAGCAACTGCGAGGGATTTTCTCTTTTCGGTCCTCGCCTCCCGGGCGTGTTGAGCGGCGGCCTGGCGGACGCGCTTCACGTCCTCAGGGGACTTTGCTTTTGCCGGAGGCACCTTCCTCGGTACGCTAGCCTTCGAGACAGCGCTCTTCCCTTCCACGGGTTTCCGGGAAGTCGCGGACCTCTTCGGGGTCTTCTTAGCGGGAGCGGTCAATCAACCACCTTCTGTTCGGTTCCCTGAGTGGCGGCTAATTGCGTTTTCACTCGCGTCGCCTTCTTCAAGCCTCTGGGCTTCCCTTCCCCCTGCTCTCGGACTACCAAGATGACCTGGCGGGGAGAGGCAGCCCGGATCGATATGGACAAGACCAGGAGCATGACCACCACGAAGGCGATCATGAACCCAAAGACGCTGCCAACTACTATCCCGTACCACTTGAGTGCGTTCAGCAGGAAATCCAGCATCATCCCTCCTCTGTCTCACTGTCAGCGAACAGGGGCATGCTCATCCCGTCGACGGCCAGATCAAGCTTGACCTCGGTGAGCCTGGACCGACGCTCCATGTACTGGTTGGACTTGCCGATCGCATCTACCAAGGAATCCATGGCAGCCTGCAGCCGGGAGCCGGCCACAACGTCATCCTGGAACTCAGGGTTCTTGCGACAGACGGTATCGAAAGCCTCGGCCGCACGGTGCGCTGTCTCGATGATCTGCTTGAGATGCAACTCCAGCGGGACAGACTCGGCGGCATTCCGCAACAGGGCAGTCGCCATGTGATGGGTATGCTGGCGGACAGACTCCTCCACGGAACGGATCACGGCCATATGCTCGGCGGTGCGCGGGTCGCGCTCGGGCTCGTCGGACAAGCCGAGCAGGAAATCGGCTGACACCCCATATGCGATCGATGCCTTGACCAGCAAGCCCTTCGGCATCTTCGCCTGGCCACCCTCGATCTTCGAGAGCGGCGCGCTGTTCTTGTACCCCAGCAGCTTGGCTGCATCCTTCTGGTCAAGCCGGTTCAAGTTGCGGGCGGCCACCATCCGTTTCCGGACAATCTCATCCGTGGATTCTGTCGCCGGCCGAGTCCTGCGGGGGCGCTCCGGCGTCCGGGCAAACCAGGTGAGGTTCGCCAGGTCAGGCCGCTTTGTGCGACTACTCCGCCCTACCGTTTCACTCTGCATCAATGTTCCCCCGGGTCAGGCTGCCGCCAACTCTTCGGCCGGCAAATACCGGGCGAGGATAAAGCGCGTTTCTTCGACTAGATCGACCTCACTGAAGCCGTACATGCGCTCGAACTGGGGCCGGCCCATGTCATGGACACCGAATCCACTGAACTGATGGTGAGGAGGACACAACGGACAGGTTCTGTAATGGCTTGCACGCATCTTGCCCTGGCCTGTGCGTTGGTGGTGCACCAGGGCAGCGGTTGGCCCCAAGCCAAGCCGCCGGCAGACAGCGCAGCCGAGGGCAGCGACCCGCCCCATGTAGGCGCACTCGTCCGCCGTGGCTTCCTTCTTCGCCATCCCTAATGAAGCCTCTGTTGTGCAACCAGGCAGCGCGCGAGCTCGGCCTGGGCCGTATCCATCTGCCGGTGGCCGCCGTCGACAGCGCCATTTCGCCAGCCATGCCAGAATGCGCGGGACTTGTCGCTACCAGGCTCGGCATCACCGCAATAGCCAGAGCAGTACCCGCTCACCATCTCGTTGTCGTCCAGACCAGAGAGGTCTTCTGGCTTTGTAATCGGCTGGAATTCGCTCATATGGACTAGGATCGAAGATGTTTTCTAACCAATCCATTATAGGCTATGTTTAGTCCTTTGTGGCTATTTAGGATCAAAAAAATGCCCCGGGGAGGGGCTATTACTTCCGGCAACGCCGCGCTCAAATCGCAGCGCGGATCTCTCGCCAAAATTCCATTGCGGACCCTGTGCGATCCGCAACATGACGGCGCAGCGCCTTAGCAATCACCCGGCCGAACCTCGATGGGTGGTTCTCTGCCATCTGACGCGGCACACCCGCAAGAATATCTTGATGCGAGAAAGTTGGCATCCTGTTAAACAGTAGCGCCAGCAGCAGCAAGCCGACATGGTAGATGTCCGTTCGCTTCCCTACGATTCCGAACTGCATCGGATCCAGGGCCTCTGGTGGCATCATCCATTCCGCGAGCACCGTGTTGAAAACGTTGATCTCGTGTTCGAGACGGGATATCCCCAGATCACCTATCTTGTATGACCAAACCGGCTCCTTGCCCGGGACCATCCTATCAAACGTCTGCGCTACGAAAACGTTGCCTGGATGAATATCTTTGTGGACATAATCTTGATCGTGAATATAGTCAAGCCCCTGCAAGATATCCCTCCCAACGTGGGGAATCCATGCATCCGGCTGAAGGCCTTGATAGCTGATCAGTTGGTCAAGCGTGCACGTGCAGCGTTCGATAATCAGGTAAAAAGTATCTTCCCATTCGAACGCAGCATGCACGTAGGTAATATTTGGGTGCCGGAGATGCAGCAGGTTCTTTAGCTCTCGCATCCAGTTCTCACGTACCTGCTCGTACGTTTGATCCTTAGGCACCAAAACCTTGGCCACCAGAGCGTTGTTCCATTCATCCGAACACGTATAGACACTACCGAACCAACCGCCGCCAACCTGCGCCCCAATCGTAAAGATCTTCCCATCCACAGTGATCGTTTGCCCAATCACAGGTGGCTTGAATACCTTGGTTGGCAGGGACGGGCTTTGGAATGCCTGCTCCAGCGAGAATGTGCTTCCTGGTACCGGATGCTGGAACAGCGACTGCTCAAGCATAAACGCCTGGCTAAACGGCGCAGGCTGCGGCAAGAAGGGGCTGACGATGTTCGCCGGCGGCGATCCATCCCAATCGGGCGGCAGGATCGGAAAAACTGGCTCGTTGTTGGTCATCTGAGTATCCTCCCAGTGTTAGGACCCGGTATCGCTGTTGGACCAGAAACCCAAGTGCAATTATGCCCGGCCTGCTTCAACTTCGCCAATCTGATCTAGTCGCCGTAGACTATTTCCATGCTCTAGAAGAACGACATCAAGCCATCCATGAAAGCCTGCTGATTTACTGATGCTTTCAGCCAATCTATGCCCTCATGCGGGAAGAATTCCTTCAGGATCACGGGCAGCAACTCTTCCTTCAGTTGCTTGAACTCAGTCTCATCCATCTCCCTGTATGACCAGGAGCGAGGAAAACGCAGTACCTGCCCAGTGGCCTGATCCACGCACTCGATGCAGAAGGACGTATTGAGCGTCAGGAAGCATCGCAGCGCCTCAGGGGTGTCAAACCGCTCTTGTGCCTCGAAGACGAAGCGGAGCAAACCCCCGAACACCTGCCGGTGGTGCGGCCCACTCCTGGGTTTCCTGAACTCCGAGGTGATGACATCGCCGTGCTTCCACCGCAGGCGCTCCACGCTCTTGATGTCGAACGCGGAGGACGGCACCAGGTATGGCTGGCCATGGCCCGGCGGGTTGAAAACGACAAAAGAGAGGTCTGGCATCTGTCTCAGGTAAGGACAAACTCGGGTTCCGTGACCGGCGTGGGCTGAGCTCGCTTCTTGCCCAGGAACTGCTGCGCCAGCAGCTTGATGCGGGACGCATCGCTATGGACAGCCTCGAACAGCCTGCCTGGATCCACGATCGCGGTGGATTGCGAGGCCTTCAGGCCAAGGAGATCCACCATCGGCGGATCGGAGCCATCCTCGCTGTTCAGGTAGATGGCGGTTACCTGCTCCTCCTGACCCTCCCTGTCCAGCCGACCGATGATTTGCTCGTGGACCTTGGGCGACCAATCCAGCTCACCGAAGACTACGGTGGAGCAGCGATGCTGCAGCCCATCCAGACCAGCACCAGACCGGAGCGACATGATGAACAGATTCGTCTCGCCGGCCAGGAAGGCCCGTTTAGCCTCTTCCTTTTGCGTGGGCGACTCGCTGCCGGTGTACATCACCGGCTTGAACTCAGCCAGGTCCTTGAGCCAGGTGTCGTAGACGTCCCGGTGCCATCCCATGAGCAACACTGGGACATCCGCATCGAGGAGGATTCGGACGTAGGCGGCAACCGATCGCGCCTTGGCCACCCCTGTTGTGTGCCGAGCCAGCAAATCGAGTTCCCGGGCAGCCTGCCCACGCTCCGTGAATGAGCCGGTGGTGACCTTCAGCGCAAGCGCCTGGGCGAGTTTCGCCATGTCCTGCATGGCCTTCTCGTCCGTGTCCACAATTTCCACAATTCGGTTAATCGGCGGCACCTGTTGTCCCACGTCCCGCTTGGTCCGGCGGATGAACACGTGCTGCTCGCGGAGATAGGTGCCAAGCGCTTCCGGATCCTTCATGGCACCGGTGCCGTCGGTCCACTCCCTGGTGAAGTCCCCCGTCGGTCCCAAGACCGCACTGTCGATAGCGCGCATGATGTTCCAGATCTCGGTGCCGTAGTTGTAGATCGGCGTGGCGCTAAGGCCAATCCGGAACTCCGCGTTGTCAGAAAGCACGTGGGCGGCGCTACCCTTCCCGCTCGCGCTACCGGTGCGCAGTTCCTGAACCTCGTCATAAATCACCGTCTTGAAGTAGCCAGTCCTCAGGAAGTCGACCCAGCCCAATAGCTGGCTGTACTTGAAAATGTAGACATCCGCCGGCGGGAGATCATATGGCTTGGTGCCCTTGATCTTGTGGACCCGCAAGGTCGTGAAGGCAGTCAGCTTCTCTGTCCACTGCACCTGCAGGTGGGTCTGCACCACCACAGCAGCCGGCAGCGTGCCGGGCTTGAGCATGAATGCGCCAGCGGTGTAAGTCTTCCCGAGGCCCAGATCATCCCCGAGCAGCAGGCCCTTCCGGCGCAGCGCCACCTCGACAGCCTGCCCCTGATAGGGACGCACCACCTGCCCTGGCCTCAAACCCAGATAGGCCGGAGGCACATAGTCAGGAGTGAGGATCCGCTCCAGCTCGGCCTGCGTCGCCTCAAACTCCAGCCGGCCACCTCGCAAACTCACGACATCGCCATCGGACATTGCCAGCGGATACCGGGAGCAAAACCAGTCCAGGTCCGCACAGTGGGCCTGATCATTCGGGAAGACGAAGTCGTCCGTCTGAGCCTTGGGGATGCGCGGGAAGATGTGCTTCAGGCGGATGGCGACGTGCGGCTCAAGGCCGGTCATGACCCATTGCGACCGATCGCTTACTAGGCGGAGGTTACCGTAGCTACGGAAAGGCATTAGAGCCACCCCCTGCTCAGGGAAGCCACGTGCGCCGGCTTCCCGCCGATCTCCCCAGGCAACATCATGGCCACGGAGGTGAACAGGAGAATGTGCGTCACGCGGTCGTGGCCGGCATACCGCTCGAGTTGGCGGAAGATGGCTTTGCGCTGCCCCTTGATCTTCACTTCAATGGCGATGGTGTCAGCCACCATGAAATCAACGATATCGGCCTCGCACAGGCGCACTTCCCGCTCGAAAGGGATGCCCGCTACCGTAAATACGTCCGCGATATCGGACTGGGTCTGCTTCTCATTGGTCAGGGAGAGCCGGCGTGTTTGCACCAGCTGCACGACCTGGTGGACCGTTTCCGCGAGCTTCTTCATGCTGCGGCACCGAACAGGTCTGGCTGCACGGATACCTCCACTGACTCCACCCGCCTGATGGTTAGCTCGTGCTCAATTCGCGCGCGGGCGATGCCCAGGTATTCAGCCGTCATATCGATGCCGATGAAGCGGAAGCCCTCGCGCATCGCGGCTTTACCAGTGGATCCAGACCCCATGAACGGATCGAGCACTACGCCGCCAGGAGGCGTCACCAGCCGGCAAAGGTAGCCCATCAATTCCGTAGGCTTCACAGTCGGGTGATTGTTCTGACTCGTCTTGTCCGTACCTTCTGACTGGAAGGACCCCGGGTTCTGTACCCCATTCGACCAGTGCAGCGGCTGACGCTCGAGGTGCTCGCAGCCCTCATTGCGATCCGTGCGGCTCGCTTTAGCGCAGTAGAAGAAACGGGCGGCAGAACCCAGCGAATCGTGGGGCTGGAACTCGGCATCGGTCTGACCGGCAAAAGTACCGAATGTGTTCCGGGTCTTGTCGCTGTTCCGGGTCGCGAGAGCGGCGGTCTGCCCCTTGTTCTCGCCAAACTGAGCAAAGGCCGCCAGCACCTCCGGCGAGCCATCGTGGATGACATTAGCGGGCCAGCGGCCGGCGGCGTCCCCGCCGCGAGGGCCGGGCTTCATTGCGAAGTCAGTGCCGCCCTGGCTGGTGTAGCGGCGCTCAGCGCTGGCCTCACCGGCGCGGCCACGACCCTCATGCTTGTGCATGGCATCCCACGTCCCTCCGGCTCCGGCACGGAGCGCATCGTCGGTACCCACGCGGCACGCGTCGATATTGAGCGCGCCGGTGCCGTGGGCCTGCACGTTCGCGGCAACAGTTCCGGCCAGCGGCTTCCGCGCCATGCAAATTGGCTCCCAAGCCGGCTTCAGTGCCGTGCCCCAGCCCTGCCATTGACCATCCAGGTTGCGGGACTTGGGGAAGCCAGATCCATACAGCCAGCCCAACTGGTCGCGCAGATCAAAGCCTGCATCCTCGATAGCGCAGGCCATCCGGTGATAGGTCCGCGTGCCGGCGAAGGCCAGAAGGTGGCCGCCAGGCTTGAGCACCCGCAGGCATTCCAACCAGAGCTCGACGCGGTGTGCGATATCGCCGCCATCCCATACCTTGCCCATGAACCCTTTGTCACCGATGCGGTGGCGGCCATGGGGCATGGCGGGATTGCTTGATCGCGCGTGGCTTCCGCGCGAGCTGTCCGTGAGGTGGTATGGCGGGTCAGTAACGATTGCATCGACTGAGGCCTCCGCCAACGTCCGCAGGACGTCCAAGCAATCGCCCAAATGAAGGGAGAACGGAACGATCATGCCTGCTCGGCCTCGCCAAAACGCTCAAGAGCGTCGGCGACGATTCGCGCCGCCACGGCATGAAGCGATGGATTGCCGTCCCTCAGTACGTCCAGCAACGCTGCCTTCTCCTGGATGTAGACCATCGCGAACGCGCGGTCACGCGCTAGGATGCTCCGGGAATTGCTGATCAGATCTGCAAGTTTGATCGTCTTCGCCTGTGCAGGCGCACAGGCGAGGTGATCCCGGTCAATTGTCTTGCGCACAGCCCGGTTACCGTCCTCCGGCAGCGAAATATCGGTCACAGCTGAGACAAGACGTGCGACAGTCTCGCCAAACTCCGCCCGAATCTGAGCGATCTCGACCTTGGTGTCTTCAACGACATCATGCAGCCAGGCGGCGGCGAGCATCTCGTCGGTGTGTTGCACCGACCGGACCAGCCCAACTACCTCTGCCGGATGCACGATATAGGACTCAAGGGTGTACTTGCGGCGCTGACCGACCGCTGCGTGGGCAGCGGAGGCGAAGAGGCGCGCGCGCTCAACAACGTAGGTCGGAGTCATACTTCCCCCGTCTCAGCAGTCAGGAACTGGTAGCGGATACCCTCCGCATCGGGCGGCAGGTCGACAATGCGTTGCGCGAAGTAGCGGCTGCGCTGCCCACATTGGCCAGCGATCAGATCCAAGAGGAACGGCAGATCACGCTGAAACTCGGCATACTCCGAGCCTTTGCGACCCGGCCGGTCACAGAGCGCGTATAGGTGCGCCGCCTCGCCCCCCAAGTGAGGATCGGGACGGTAGTGGCGGCATTCAAGGCATTGCTTCAATTGCGTCTCCCGCTATCACAGGATGTAGATATCGATCGGACCGAACTCAAAGACATGCCGGCCGCGTGGCGCACGCCAGAGCCCAAACCCCCAACGGCCGATGCCGCACCAAACCACACGAATGCTCGGCACCTTCAGAACTCCTCAATCGCCCAGCCGCCGCCCTGCTTCTCCGGCAACCTGGTGATCTTCTTGAACACGAACCACGGAAGCGCCTCGGCGCAGAGCTTGATTTTCATCTGGCCTTTCTCGGTCACGAACGTGCCCTTGGTCTCATGAATCTCAACCACAAGGCTCGACGTGAGGACGAGAAAATCCACCTCGTAAAAGGTGTTCTTGGCCAAGCGAACGTTCATCGGGTGGAACTTCCAATCGATGATCAAGCCCTGATGCTTCTGCAGATCAAGCAAATCTGCGTAGGCTTGCTCGGTCTTGTTCTTCTGATCCTTGGGCAGACGGCCCAGCGCCTGGAAGCGCTTTACCGCATCAATCACCTTCTTGTCCCTCGCGCGCTGCTGGTGCGCCATATACTCTGCGTGGGACATTCGCGGCGATCTGCTCATGAATGCATTATAGGCTATTGATAGTCCTATGTGGCTATTCTTGGTCGGATTTTTTTCCTTGCTTTTGAATCCACTCCCGGCGCTCAGCAACCTTTTCCTCAACTATCGGGATATGCCTATCGCAGTAGCGCTCGCTCTCGCCGGGGTGCCAACGTCGGCTTAACTCATCTCGTAAGCACCGTCCCCAGCCAATTCTCGCGTGCGCAAGATCCTCCTCAGCCAGCCGGGGATCGGCCGCATCCTTGCGAGGCTTCAGGGTCCAGTTTTCGCATGCAACGCACCTGCTCATACTTCACCCAAAGAGGTTCAGACGGAACTGATCGCCGGCGGCCGGCCTCACGAGGTCCGAGGCTGTCGACATCCATCGACTCATCTCCGTAGACCGGTGCGCGATCGAGTTCGAGATCCCAGTCTGGTGCGCCTTCACTCTCGCCCCATAGTCGTAGGCCATCGAGTCGGCGGACGCGACCCAGTCGAGCATTTTGAGTTCTGCCAGGCAAGCCCCCTTCACGCCGAAGAGGTGAAGCCGCGACCCGGTAGGCAAATTACCCTCCAGCGCTGACAGAACTGAGAAGAGTCCGTGGGTTGGGTGCTTCAGGGTCCGCCGGCACACCGAGCCAACGCCGATGAGCGCCGGCGTGGCCAGCCATGGCTGCCATCTTTCCCAAACGGCGTTGAGCAACTCCAGGCTGCGCCTGTAGTCGCCTGCTGACCACCCCTGGAGAACTGGAACAGGCGGCTTCAGCATATGAGCGACGACAGCGGAGGAGCAGGTCCTCGCGAGCTCGTTCTGCCACTCATAGAGAATGCGCAGCACCCCCTCCAGCAGGGTAGCCGTGGCATTTATCCGGAAGTCGATTTCCTCCTGGTTGTGGGCAATTTCGGGCTCGCAGCACAGATCGGGCTGCGACCACCAGGATGCTCCGGACTGCGTCGCGAACTCGATGTATTGCGAGTACGTCCAGGGGAAGATACCCGCCATGCCCCGCTGTTGCCCCTTCGACTGCCACATCTTCATCGCGGTATAGCCAGCGCTATCCATCGCGAAGTCCAGTTCCGAGACGTCCGTCGCCCGAGGGAACTGGAAGCCCCCAGCCGCTGGATTCCAGAAGGCATTTGCGCTGACCATGGCCGGGAACCCTTCGTTGAAGGCGTGGAATGCCAGCTTTCCGCCCTTGTGCGGGATTCCGACCCGCATGACGAGCTCGCCTCCCACCTCCGCGTTACGCTGGCCGGCCGGAATGCCCATGTGCGCCTTCATGCCGCCTCTTGCGCCCGTTGCGCGAGTTGACCGATCTGAGCCGGTGGCTGGTCGTAGAAATACCCAAAGACGCGAGCGTGCTCCTCGGAGTTATCGCGTGCCGCTTCGCTGAGTGCCGCCTCTCGCCAGGGGCCCTCACCTGCGGCTTTGAAAACCCGAATGCGAAAGGACCGGTAGTGCTCGTTCTTGTCGACGCGTTGCACAACGTTGAACTCGACTGCCTTGGTCCGAACGCCCTCCTCCAAATGCCACCAGTCCGTGCTTGCCGGCGCGGGCGCACCGCCGCTCGATGCAGTGCCGTTGGCCGCCGCCGCAGCCTTTGCAGCCTTCTCCCGGACGCTCTTGATCATCTTCAGGATGTAGCTGGCATTGGGCGTATCGCCAGGCTTCTTGATCCGGAAATTCTCGACTGCATCCAGGATCTCGCGATCGGAAACTGCGAGCTGAACCATCTCGATCACCTCAACCGAGCCGCTGCTGGCGTCCATCCCATACCCCTTCCGCAGCAGGATCGCCAGTTGGACGTCCCTCGGGTTGGCTTCACCTGTTGTCGCATTCAGCAAGTGTGATGTGAAGTCGCATGTCGCATCGCTCTTGCTACTGCCTTCCATATCACCACTATCTTCTCTACTAGTAGTAATGGTGTATGGCGTGTGGTGGGCCGTGCGACTGGCAATGCGACTCGCATTGCCAGTCGCATAGGATTGGGTATGCGACAAATAGAGATCCATGAAGGATTTAAGGGTGGACTCGTGCGCTACCTCTAGCGCGAAGGTGTCCGCATCATCCTGAATACCAAGGGATTTCTTCAGGCCGGCAAAGGCCTCGCCCATGTTATCCACAGCGACAACGTGGACCATGGTCACATGGTGACCAATCTTCTTTCGATGCTGATGCAACCTGCTTCGGAAATTGGTGCTGACGCCCACCTTGACCGTCGCATGCGACAGTCGTATCGCATATAGCGACCCAGGCGATGCGACGCTCTGATGCTTCTTCGCTGTCGCCTTGCCGCCCTGCTTCCCATTCTCCTGGGCCGCCTCAATGCGGGACTGCGCCTTGGTAATTTCAGCGTCGGTACGGTGCTGGTGATAGAGGCTATCGCCCTCGAGCTGGAAGAACTCGCGCACTACATCCTCTACAGCCTTGCGCTCTGTCGCATCCATCGCACGTGCGATGCGACAGAGCGCATCGATGTCGGCAGGCAGGGCCCGCTCCGTCGCATAGTAGTGGTCCAGCAGGCGGTCATACACGCCCATGGCTGCGCAGGAGAGGTGCCCGGTGTCCCGTTGGATGTCACCCACGTAGCGCTCGTAGTAATTCATGCCGCACCGTGAGCAAGTGGGAACGCCATAGACACGGCTAGGCCAGCGCATAGCCAGCAAGACAATGGCATGGGAGAAAGAGTTCGCTGATGGGGGAAGGTCCGCCAACCAGGTCGGTTGCCGGCCAATTCGTAATCCACGTGGGAGTCTCCGCGCCTAGGGAGAGGGGCGTGCAAGCCCCGCCGTAACTCAGGGTGCGTCCGTTGCCGGTTTCGCCGCCCCTCCATAGGCACACTACGGATCAGCGGATCCCGGTACCTTGCGAGCACCGGGGCTTTGGAAGAGCGGTTGTCGCGCTCACATACGGCGCTTTTTAGTCGTATGTGGCTACTCAAGACCGCAGAAAAGCCATTCGATTTAGCCGGCGCTCGCGCGAACCGGGCGGCCGAGGGTGTAGACCATCTCACGGGTACGCCAGCCGTCGTGGACGACTTCTTGAAAGCGCTTCTGGATATTGATGCCCTGCTGCTTGAGCTCGCTGATGCGAGCATTCGGCGTGGCGATCTTGTACTCGTCACGCAAGTGCTGGAGGGTGACACCGCGCTTGCCCGCGCGGCGCAGATGGCTGAGGATCACGTCACGTTGCCTTTTTCCGTTCATTTCCATCTCCGTTGTCGCGCCGGTAGGCGCTTTCGATCTCGCCAGATACCCAGGTAACAGTCCGTACTTGGCTCCTCAGTTCGTCAACCGCATCGAGGACGCCATGTCGAGCTCCGTGAAAAGCAAATCGGAAGCAGTCGACAAGAAAGAAGCAGTACACCGCCAGATAGGCTAAACAATAGGCGACCCACCTGTAGAGCCAGAACCGGGAAAGGTAGGCGCGCATTACGCGTGCCTCCGACAGACCACCTTGGCAGCGTCGAACTGGCCAACAGAGCGGCTGCGCTTGCACAAGGCGCAATACCTGGTGGGCCAACCATAGACCGTCTTCTGTTCAGCGGTTCTCTGACGAAAGAGGTTAGTTGCTACGTCGGTGTTCATGGGGCATCGCAAACGGCCTGTCCCGCGTTGCCAAGACGCTTTGCCGCCTCTTGCGCGAGAAAATCCGCCATATTTGATCCGCTCTTGTGCACCTTTCGCTTTGCCGAGCGTTCTGCAGCTACGAGGACGTCGTAGATCCTCTGCACCGTGCTGGCGAGAGGCTGCTTGGTGCGGCCCTGCAGGACTTTGTTGAGCGTGTGACGCGGGACCCCACTCTTCGCGGAAAGTTCTTCGCGCTTCCGGTGGTAGTAGACGTCATGCTTGCGCATCACAAAGTCCAGCATGGGTTCTGGAGTCTGCATCTTCGAATTCCCTTTTGTATACGTTGCGCGCACCATAGAATGACATATAGCCACACGCCACTAAGGCCACCACGCCTAAGTTTAGTCCTATATGGCTATCCATGCAAGATTGGTTGAAAAGTTTCGTGAGCAATTTAGAGCACACGGAACGCGGCTATAATGCGCCTTGTGTGGCTATACCTAAAATTTAAAAATTCTTAGATCACCATGGACAAACATCAACCAATCCGTATGGTTTTGGCGACGACGCTGGCCCGATGGATGGCACAGCGGCCAGATCTAGACACTCAGATGAAGGTCGCGGATGCTTCGGGCCTTGGGCAGACGACGATCGGCCGAGTCTTGAATGGAAAGGTCTCAGCCACCATCGACATTCTCGAAGCTCTAGGTCTCGCCTTTGGTCGAGATCCAGGCGAACTTATACGACAGGACTCTGCCGGCATAAACTATGAGATGGATCGCTACGCGCGGCTACCTGACTATGAGAAGGCTCGAGTCGAGGCCTTTATAAAGCATGTAATCAACGAGCAAGAGTTTAGAAGTAGCCCCACTCCTCATGAGCCGTCAGAGTTGATTACTAAGGTAGAACCCTCGGTAACTAAGCAAATCACGCGAGGGAAGACATCTCAAAGTCATGCCACAGAACCCTCTGGTCAGCCAGCTACGAAGAGGGTCAGACGAACTCGCAAGTGAAGTTTCAGTCTTCATTGTGTCGGCGGGTTCCACTCGCGATCCAATTAGGTAGTTGCTTACCAATAGCTTTCACCCCAGCTCCTGGGTGATTGAGGCTGTGCCATGAGAACTCATGGCACCAGGCGAAGAGTCTTGGGAATCCCCCTCCCTACCTTAGCCAAGATGCACCCTCCGTTAGGAGGATAAGCCTAAAAAGAAGCCGCGCCGGTCGCGGCTTCTTTGTTACTTCGTATTTTTCACACCCCTCTAAGCGTACTTCCCGCCCCACCCTAGCTAGCCACATACGCATAATAAAGTTCTTGCCAAGATAGCCTTATGTGGCTATTCTAAGCTCATATCGTCTAGGCAAAGGAGCGAATGTGATGCGCAGGATCGTCAAACGCTGGTGGCTCAAGCTCGCCGCCTCGTGGCTCGAATCGGAGTTGCGAGGCAACGAGCGTGAGCACCGGACCCTTATCCATGAGCGGGAGGACCTCCATGCGCGCGCACGCCGCGTGCAGACGGATCTCGCCATGCTGTCTGCTACTGGAGCGACACAATGAGCGAAATCACGAATGCGGTCCGCGACATCCTCGGCACTGTCCGCGCATCCAGCTGGAAGAGTTTCTTCGGCTGCGAGTTGTCCTGGTACTACTCGAATGTCATGGGACTTCGGATCCCATCAACAGGCGTTGCGGCAACCGGTACCGCGATCCACGCTGGAACGGCCGTCTTTGATGCAGCCCGTTTGCGTGGCGAGGAACCAAGCGTCGAAGAGGCGGTGGCCGTCGCCATGGCGTCCCTTCATAACCCGGAGGAAGAGGTTGCCTGGGATGACGTGAAGGACTTCAAGGACGCTGAGGCCATCGTCATCAAGCTCACGACGAAGTACTGCAACGAATTCGCACCGACCAGGCACTACGTCGCGATCGAGACTCGCTGCGCGGCGTTGGACATCCGGACCGACTACGGGGTAGTGCGTACCACGGGGACGATCGACCGGGTCCGCGAGCTACCGGATCTGCGGCGTGGCGTCACGGACCTGAAGTCCGGTAAGCAGGCCACCGAGAAGAACGACGACGGCACCAGGCGCGCGGCCATCGGCGCGCACCACCTGCAGGTCGGCATCTACACGCTGATGGCAGAAGTCGCTCTCAACGAGCAGTTGGAGGCCCCAGCCGAGATCGTGGGCCTGAGCACGACCAAAGAAGCCCCCATTGCGGCAGCAGACATCCCTGACGTCAAGACCGCCCTCCTCGGAAAGGAAGGGTATGTCGGAATGATTGAAATGGCGGCCAAGACATTGAAGGACGGGCTCTTCCGACCAAACCCCGGCGCTTTCACCTGCACCAAGACGTGGTGTGCTGGTTACCCGCGCTGCCCCTACCACGCATAACCACCATACCAAAAAACTGAGGAACCACCATGGGCAATCAAGCCGACGTCAACCAACTTCGCGAGAGTTCCCTCGCTCTTCCCGCAAACCAGGATGTACGGTTGGACCTGTTCACTGGCCGAGGTTTCGCGTTGGCGCAGCGGATCGCCAATGCATACCAGACCTCCAACGCTGTGCCGGCTCAGTTTCGCCAGTTCATCGAAAAGAAGGTCAATGGGAAGGTCACTGAGATCGAGAACCCTTCGGCATTCGGCAATTGCCTGGTGGCAATCGAGACGGCCCAGACCGTCGGCATGTCGATCACTGCGGTAATGCAGAACGCCGACATCATCGAGGGCAAGCTTCGTTGGAGTGGCAAGTTCAAGATTGCTGCTATCAACGCGTCCGGGCTGTTCACGCGTCTTCGCTTTCGCATCACGAACCGGGGGCGTATCTCGGCCAAGTACCTTGAGAAGACTGGCTGGAACGACGAGCTTCGCCGTTATGACATGGCTGAGCGCGAGGTCACAGTGGACGATATCGAATGCGTGGCCTGGGCTTACCGCATCGAGGATGGCAAGAAGACTGACGAGCTGGTCGAGTCTGTCCCCGTCAGTATGAAGATGGCCGTCGAAGAAGGCTGGTACGCCAAGCCTGGCAGCAAATGGCAGACCAGTCTGCGTGACCTGATGTTGATCTATCGTTCCGGCTCCTTTTTCGGCGACACCCATGCTCCTGACATCGTCATGGGCATGGGCAAGACCACGGAGGAGCATGAAGACATCATTGATGTGGTGAAGCAGCCGGACGGCAAGTATGCGGCCGAATTCGACGCCACCCGCTCTACCTCAGCGCCAAGCGCCGCCCCACAGTCCGAAAAGAACGCGGGTGCTACGACGGTTGAGCCCAATCCCGTCGCTAGGACCACTGCGACCGCTACCGAGAGCGAGCTGGAAACCACCACCGTCGGCTCCGCTACAGCCTCTTCGGAGCCGGCCGGCTCAAAAAAGGATGCGCCGGACATGTTGGCCATCGCCATGGACGCTGTCAAATCTGGCGACTTCGACACCGCCAACGACATCGCTCGCAGCCTCCCACTCGAACAGAAGGTCCAGATCGAGGACGCAATCGCAGCGAAGCGCCAACCGAACGCGAGCGCACAGCAAGACTCTGCCCAGCCTCGCCGGCAAAGGCAGCAGCGTTCCTTTGACATGCAGTGACTAAGAGTCGCCCGCCGTCCAAGCGGGCCAAGGGGAGCGTCATGCGAATCGAGGACCTTTTGCGCTGGCCGGAGCTATGCGACCGCCTATTGACCGAACTGGATCGGATCGCCCGGGAGGAGTACCCGGGCGAGGCCGGCCTTCCGGTTCACAACGAAGGCGGCATGGCCCGTATGCGCGAAGCCATCTACCGATGGATTGCCAGCGATATTCCAGCGAACATGCCCGGGGACCCCGGCGACGATGCACAGGATCAAGGATGAGCGAAAGCACAAAGATTGAGTGGACCGACGCCACGTTCAACCCGTGGATCGGCTGCACCAAGGTGTCGCCCGCGTGCGACCACTGCTATGCCGAGGTATCTACCCCGGCCCGGACGCTGCGCGTGGCCTGGGGCGCTAAGGAAAATCGCCACCGTACTTCCCCGGACAACTGGAAGCTACCACGACGCTGGAACGCGCAGCACGCCGAGTTCTTCGCCGCGAACGGCCGCCGTCGTCGGGTCTTCTGCGCCAGCCTGGCGGACGTGTTCGACAACGCTGTGGATCCGGCCTGGCGCGCGGACCTGTTCAAACTGATCGAGGCCACGCCCAATCTGGATTGGCTTCTGCTGACCAAGCGGATCGGCAACGTCGCTGCAATGGTCCCCGAGGCTACCGACCTGATCGACTACGGCGAAGGCTGGCAATCCATTTGGGGGCAAGGCGAGTGGCCGGTGAACGTCTGGCTCGGCGCGACGATCTGCAACCAGGAGGAAGCCGACCGCGACATCCCCAAGCTGCTGGCGGTGCCTGCGTGCGTGCGATTCCTGTCGATGGAACCACTACTTGGCCCCGTCGATATTTCTAAGTGGCTTGACCCATGGACATGCTCGGACTGCGGCCACCACGGCAGCGAGAACGATAGCGGCCCATGCGCGTGCGCAGACTGTGGCGTCGAAGCCAAGTACGACCGGTCAATCGGTAGCGCGCGTTGCCCCCAGTGCGGGAAGGATGACGGAACATCCGATGACGTGAGCGATACCTGCCCCAAATGCGAAAGCGTCCGAGGCTGGAGCCGCGATTACGGCTTCAAGTTCGATAGCGAACGGAAGTTGCTCGACTGGGTAATCGTCGGCGGCGAGAGCGGCACCAGCGCACGGCCGATGCATCCGGACTGGGCCCGCAGCCTTCGCGACCAGTGCGCGGCTGCTGACACGCCGTTCCTGTTTAAGCAATGGGGTGAGTGGGCACCGCCCACGAAACGAGAAGACTTGCGCTTCCTCGGCGATCTGATGCACGCCGGCAGAGCTATCCACGTCTACGGCGATGGCCGCGAGCCAGACGGGCATTTCCGCCAGGGCGACGACCATATGCTGCGCATCGGCAAGAAGGCCGCCGGCCGCCTGCTCGATGGTATCGCGCACGATGAATACCCAAGGGATCAATCATGACTACCACTCAGACTCTGGCGGAGATTCTGCCAACGGTGTCAGGCAATGAGGCGATTGTCGCAGCGTTCCATCACCTGGCAAGCAACATGTCCTACTTCAACGCCGCTGAGGGCGAATGCCGCCACAAGGAAGCCAACGCCCGGTCCTCAACCCGGGCCTCGTTGATGGAAGTTGAGGCCGAGATCAAGTCGCGCGGAATCCAAGTGGACCGGGGTAGGTATCTCCTATGAACACCCTGAGTGTAGTCGTCGGAGAGGAACTGTTTCAGTTCGAATCCTTCATGGCCTGGGTCAGTAGGGCCAAGCGTCGGTTCACTGACCACCGAGTTCGATCGGAGGACGTGCTTTGCGTGGACGCCCAGGGACGCATCTGCACGAAGGGCGCTGAATTCATGCGAGCCAACTCCGAGAAGACCTTTCCCATACGCGTGTACCGGAAGCTAGTGTAGCCCCCCGGTTATTACAAGAGCGAAAGTGTTTGCATCAATAGCCGTATACGGCTATTGTTATGCACACACGAATTGCAATAGGCTTCGCTGGCTGCACGGCGAGCCAACCCAAGGAACTACCATGGAACTGTCTCGCATCTCTATCGAAGGCATCCTGGGCGTGAGATCTGCCCACTTGAGCCTGTCTGCCCCCATTCTCCTGCTGACTGGGGAAAACGGAGCCGGCAAGAGCAGCATCATTGAGGCCGTCAAGCAAGCCATGACGGGTGTGGTCACGCGCACCATGATCAAAAACAAGGGACAGCTGGCCGGCCTGCTCCACGACGACTTCAAGGCTGGGAGCGCATTCCTCGAGTGGGATGGTGGGCGCGCGTCTGTAATCTTGCCGAAGGGCACGCAGTCTTTCGAGTTCCCAGGCCTCTCCATGGCGCAGGCCTCTGTGATGCAAGCTGCCCTGCCCTACACGCTCGACCCCGACCTTTTCGCGCGTAGCACCCCGGACCAGCGACGTGAATTCCTGTACGCCATGATGCGGGTCGAGACGACGCCCAAGGCCGTGGCCCAGATGCTTGCCGATCGCGGATGCGATGCTGACAAGATCAAGACCGTTGCGCCGCTGACTGCATCCAGCTTCGAAACTGCACTTGGTGAAGCTGAGACAAAGTCACGGGAAAGTAAAGCCGCGTGGCGCGCCGTAGCGGGAGAGGCCTATGGTGGCGTCAAGGCGGAGGGCTGGGAGGCAGCCAAGCCTTCCGCCGATCCTGCAGCACTACAAGCGGCCCAATCCAAGGTTGAGTCGCTGACGACGGAACATGGCAATGCCTCGCGTCGCGCCGGTGAGCTCGATGGTCAGTCGAAATCCGCCGCCGAACAAGCCGTCCAACTCGCTGGTCTACGCGAGCGTGCCGCCCGGAAGCCTCGCATTGCGGAGAAGCTCAAGATCGATGAAGCCGAGCTCGCCAAGTGGACGGCAACGGTTGAAGAAACGCGGGCTAAGGCCTCCGGGGCCCGGGCCGGAAATCCGGTGCCGTGTCCGCATTGTGCCGCGCTTGTGGAGATCAAAGGCGCGGTGCTGCATCCCTATGAGCCGCCGGAGACCCTGGCCGACCCGGACGCGGCCGCCAAGCTGCCGGAGTATGAACGGTCCCTCAAATTGCTTGAAACGGCTGTCGCAAACGACAAGCGTGATCTTGCGGACGCCGAAGCTGCAGCTGGCGCTATCAGCGCGCTGGAAGCCTCGCCTGTGACTAAGCCGACGTCCGCCGAAGTCGACGCAGCGCACCGCGAGGTCACCCGCATCATCGAAGAGGGCAAGAAGGCGCGCGCTGAACTCCAGACGCAGGAAGAGGCCCAGCGCCAAGCTGCTGCTGCCGACAAGAAGACCAAGGACGCTACGCAGCACCACGCTGACGTGAAGGCCTGGGGAAAACTCATCGAGGCACTCTCCCCGGACGGAATCCCGGCCCAACTGATGCAAAGCGCGCTGGATCCGCTGAACGAACGACTTCAGGTAGCCGCCGATCTGTCGTCCTGGCCACTGGTGCAAATCGAACCGGATATGGCAATCACAGTCGGAGGCCGCGAGCACTTGTGGCGCTCGGAGTCCGAAAAATGGCGAGCCAATGCCATGCTGGCGGAAGCCATCGCCTTCCTGTCCGGCTTGCGGTTCATGGTGCTTGATCGGTTCGACGTGCTAAATGCAACTGGCCGGAACGACCTGATCTGCTGGCTCGATACCCTGGTGCAGGATGGCGAGATCGGTACTGTCATCATCGCTGGAACATTGAAGGCGAAGCCCAGCGGCCTGCCATCGACCATCCAGGCGGAGTGGATCGAACAAGGCGTTGTAGGTCAGCCGATCGCGGAGGCAGCATGACCATGACCAAGGGCCGCATTGAGCGCAGCGGCATGCTGTCCTTTGGAGATGCCAGCCTGGCCGTTTGGGAAGAAGGCCTCAGCGCGGCGCGCAATGCCGGCGGCTACAAGGCCGAGAAAGCGTGGGAGCGGAATTTCAAGCGCGACGTGTTCGCCCGCATTGTTCAGCAACTCAACAGGCTTGGCTGGGGCTGCACTGTTCAGCCGATTGATCCGCGTGACGTGAAGCATTACGGCGGCACGGTCGCCCGGTGGGCTGTGGAGCGGCGGCGTACCTGCCGCAAGGGCGACCTACAAGGTGAGCTGTCTGTGTCGGGGCGCAGCATCAAGTTCGAGATGTGGCAGGACGCGCAGAACGTCGAGAACCCGAACGGCGGCAAGTACGACTTCGGCAAGGAACGCCGCATGACGTACCTGCAGCGCCTTGAGATGAATCGCACTCGCAACTGCATCCGCGACTATCTGTGCAATGTCTTCACCAGGTATGAGTTCCAGCCGGAGAAGGAACCGAAGCGAGGACCGGGCGGCGTTACTGCACTTGAATGGATCGACAACCACTACAAGCAATCGTGGCACTACGATCCGGCGCTCCGCCGGCCGGGAGGCGATGACCACTGTGGCAACAATCGGTCCGCCGATGGTGACATCGTGACGCACGGCGCGCGCGTTTGGTTTGCAGACTACCACGGACGCATCTTGACCGGGACCGCCTATTACAACATCAACAACATGTGGTGGGTCGTGACCGGCAAGTACGACCTGAACAACGAGGCCAGCTTCGAGCTATACACACGCCAGCCCGAAAACCTGCGAGTCAAGCGCAATGCCGACCGCCGCCGCAAACGCCTCGAGCGCGAGCTGCAGAAGGCCGTCGAAGCGATGAACTTCGAGCGCGCCGGCGTGCTACGCGATGTCCTGTTCCCGGGAGCCCCCGCACTGTTCGTCGTATGGCACGAGGAACACCGACTGTTCCATTCGCCCGGGTTCTGCGGCTACACCGCCGATAAGTCCAAGGCCGGCAAGTTCACGGCCGATGAGGTGAAGGGCTGGGACTGCGCGCCGAACAAGGTAATGCCAGCGGCATTGGCAAAGGAGGCAGCATGAGCATCCTCGGTTGGTACTACCTGCATACCAATGGCAGCCTGATCTATAAGCCGTCCCCCGACGCTGCTGCGGACATCCGTGAGAGTCCCTTCGCAGTAGCACTCTGGCCATGCGATCCGACTGACCGGGCCGGCGCATGGCAGATCCTGGTTGAAGCCAAGGCCGCCGGCGCAAATGCCGAGCGCGTGGCCGAGTTGGCCACCAAGTGGGGCGGCACGGACGAGGACGCGCAGATCTACGCGGGCCGCGTCGGAGCCGTGCTCTCTCGCGATGGGAACCAATGGTGTGCCAAGCGCAAGGACTTCATCAATATCCAGGAATCCGCATCAGGATTCGGGGACACGGCCCTCGACGCTTTGGCTGCGCTTTGCAAAGACTTGGGGTACAAGCCAGCCAAGCTGTGGGGCAAGAGTTTCCCCAAGTTGCTTGAAATATCGGCAGTGCCAGCATGAGAGCGACCTTCCAAATCGATAACCCTGGCGACGTCGAGATGGTGCTGACCGTCAAGATGAAACTGTCCGACTGGGTCGCACTCCAGAAGCAACTGCCAAGTGAGTACCCCTCGTGGAAGCTAACCGCTGCCATCTCAGAGATGACCATGCACGCGAAACAGGTCTTTACCCCATCCAAAGCCGTCGACACGTGAAGAATTCGACTCACCCTTAGCCCATCCCCCAATTGATGCGCAGTACCTCTCGAAAGGAAAGCAATGAACGCGATCACAACAATTGAAGCAAGCGCCGTACAGACCACCATCAGCCAGGTTGAAGCCGACTCCCTCCGAGCCGGCGATGCAGCAGGCGGCGGATTCTACGCCGGGCAGATCCGACAAGCCGATGGAGTCTATGCGCTCATCGTCGCCCCCAAAGGTACTGGCGAGCACGCCGAAAGCGTCTGGAACAGTGATCGTAGCCGCGTCGATGGCGCGCTCAGCTACTTTGACGGCGCGGCCAATACCGCTGCCATGGCGGAGGCCGGAAGCGATCTCGCGAAATGGGCGCTTGGCTTGCAGGTCAACGGGAATCACGACTGGTACCTCCCGGCGCGTGACGAGTTGGAGCTCATCTATCGCAACCTCAAGCCCACCGCCGGAAACTATGCCGGCTTCCGTGACGGTGAGAACCCCAGCAGCGCTCCGGCTGGATATGCCTATACGGAGGAGCTCCCCACACAGACCCGTGTTCTGCTCTTCCAGGAAGATGGCAGTGAGGTACTGGAAGCCGAGCCCTATTGGTCCTCGACGCAGTCCGCTAGCAACTCCTACGACGCGTGGGTTCAGGGCTTCAATGCTGGCTTTCAGAGCCTCAACCTCAAGAGTAGCGAGTTTCGCGCCCGGGCCGTCCGCAGATTAAAAATTCAGTAATTCAGTCATTCTTGGCCGCGCCAGCGGCCTTCCTTTACCTATTCAGTGGAGCGAACACCAATGACGCACGTTGCAGAGAACGTGACCTTCCAGGTCGGCGAAGCACAAGTGACCCTTCCCGCGAAGTCGGTCATGAGGGCATGGCTGGACAGCCTTGTAACAGGAGCGGAACCTGCCGCCAAGCAAAGCACCAGTACTCCCCGCATCGGCGAGATATGGGCCGGCCAGGGAGGCGTGTATGCCGGGGTAATGCGCGGCGAGAACGGGCAGACAGACTATCACCTGATCGTGCCGACGCACCCCGACGCATCGGTAGAAGAGATCGCATGGGGCAGTGCTGACCATGACGAGACCGGCGCAAAGAGCGAGTTCGACGGTTGGGCAAACACCGAGGCACTGTCCTGCTCCCGCCATGCCCACCCGGCAGCGCAGTGGGCACGGAGCCTGTCAATCGATGGCCACTCCGACTTTTATCTGCCGGCACGTCGCGAGTTGAGTCTCATGTACGCCAATGTTCCCGAACTCTTCGAGAAGGCATGGCACTGGTCCTCGACGCAGTCCGCTAGCAACTCCGGCTTCGCGTGGAATCAGACCTTCGGTGATGGCGGTCAGACCATCACCCGCAAGAGTAGCGAGTATCGCGCCCGGGCCGTCCGCAGATTAGTCCCTTGATTATTTAGTCATTCAGCATGGCCATCCATACCAGCCTTCCGATCTACAAGGTGGCATACGACCTGCTCGACGCCGTCACGGACCTCGCCAAGAATATGCCTCGTGACTACAAGGCGTCGATTGGCGGAGTCATCCGCGACGAGTGCGTGAAGATCACCGTCCTGATATTTCGGGCGAACACGGCCCGAGAGAAATCTCCGCATCTACTGGACCTGATCGAACGCCTTCAGGTGACTGAGCTTCTGCTGCGCTTATCGGTAGACAAGCGGCTCATCTCTAGGCAGCAGTATGCCAAGACCGTAGTGCTTACCAACAGTATCGGGAAGCAAGCCAATGGATGGCGGAGAGCCGCATCGTCGCCTGTTGCATGACCGTCAAGGCGGTCATGCCCGTGCGATTTTTAATCTGGTCGTGCCGCTGGCTCACAAGGCCACCGCCATGCGCATCACAGATACCGCTGGGAGTCACCAGGGCTGGTCTGGCGCAGTTTCCCCACTGATCGGCCCAGGCCTTCGGCGAGGCGACGTAGATAGCACGAATAGACGCAGTCCGCTAGCAACTCCAACAACGCGTGGAATCAGAACTTCAATGATGGCAATCAGAACAACAACCACAAGAGTAGCGAGTTTCGCGCCCGGGCCGTCCGCAGATCATGCCGATGCGGTTCCTGCTGGTTTTTCCTTCGAGGACTTGGTGGTGGCCTACTTCGATTGTCGGAAGAACAAGCGAAACACCCACAATGCCCTCGCCTTCGAGCAGAACCTAGAGCGGAACCTATGCCGGCTTGCCGACGAGCTCGCCGATGGAAGCTATCGACCCGGCAGATCGATCTGCTTCGTGGTCACACGCCCGAAGCCGCGCGAGGTATGGGCTGCCGACTTCCGCGATCGTGTGGTGCACCACCTACTCTACAACCACATTTCTCCGCGCTTCTATGCCTCGTTCATCGCAGATAGCTGCGCATGCATTCCTGGCCGTGGCACTCTGTACGCCGCGCGCCGCCTCGAGTCCAAGGTGCGCAGTGTCACGAAGAATTGGGCGCGGCCGGCCTGGTACCTGAAATGCGACCTGGCGAACTTCTTCGTCAGCATCGACAAGCGCGTGCTACGCGCGCAACTCGCCGCACGTATCACCGAGCCCTGGTGGATGTGGCTGACCGAATTGGTGTTGATGCATGATCCGCGCCCGGATGTCCAAATGCAAGCGCCGGCCGAACTGCTGGCGCTGGTACCGCCGTATAAGAGTCTATTGAACCAGCCAGCGCATCGAGGCCTACCGATCGGCAACCTGAGCAGCCAGTTCTTTGCGAACGTGTACCTTGACTCGCTTGACCAGCATGCGAAGCACCAGGTGCGCGCCCGCCACTACGTCCGCTACGTGGACGACTTCGTGCTCCTGCATGAGTCGCCCCAGTGGCTGAACGCAGCGCATGACGACATCGAAGCCTTCTTGCCTCGCGAACTGGGCGCTCGGCTGAATCCTTCCAAAACCATCCTACAGCCTGTCGAGCGAGGCATCGACTTTGTCGGTCAAGTCATTAGCCCATGGGTACGCACCACTCGGCCCCGAACAGTCAATGAAGGGGCGCGTCGACTGCGGCAAATGGATGCCGCTGACTTACATGCGGCCGCCAACAGCTACTTCGGACTCCTTCGCCAAGCGACGGGCAGCCATACGGATCGGGCTCGCTTCGCAAACATTGTCCGCAAGCGCGGGCATTCAGTGAACCGCCAACTAACCAAGGCATATCGCTCCCATACAACCTGAATGAAACCGACCTTTCAACATAGCTTCGACAAAGGGGATGACCAGGAATGACGAACTCCCAGATCCTGATGGCCATCGCGCCAAAGATTGAGGAACTTGCCGCCGAGGATCAAGCGGTGGTGCGACCGTTGCTCGAGTACATGATTGCCGGCCAGGTTCGACCGCTCTCTGACGATGAGCGCATCACCATTGTGCGCGTGCATGAAGAACTCTCGGCGGAGGCCAGCTAGATCCGCCTCCCGCGACCACGACGCGGCGCGCCAGAATCCCCGCCGCCGAGCGGGGAACTTTTACGAGGATCAAACTTGCTTGTTTAGCCTTATATGGCTATTATTAGCCTCATACAATCACATGCGATATGAGGCATGAGCTACGGCTGCCACAACAACGACAACCGCCAGGCAGGCTATTTCGCCCAGGACGGATGGATCTACGCCGAATCAACGGACGTCACCACGCGAATGGCACGGATGGTCTTCGTTCTGGACGTCATGTCGACGGGCTGTCAATACAGCCAAAGCACCAAGGACCAGCGCTGCGAGGGATGTAAATGGAAGCCGTGATCAAGATCGTCAGAAGGAAATGGACCGAGCCCGAATTGGACGTCATCCGGGACATCTGGCGGTCAGGGATCCCGGTAAAGGCTTGTATGCATCTGCTCCCCGGTCGCACCTGTGGGGCGGTCAAGGAAAAGGCCCGCGAGCTCGAACTGCCGAAGAAGTCGCGCAAGTATTCGCCGACGTGGGAAGTGCTCAAGCATCTGATGAAGGATGGCAAACCTCTCACAGCACTCCAAGCCAGCAAGCTGACAGGAATTTGTGCCGAGCAGATCCGAAGCCTAGTCAGCGAGCATGTTAACGATGGTTCGGCGCATATCGTGGACTGGGTCCGTGCCACGCGGCGAGGACATCTGCAGGCGTACTTCCTACCGATTCCAGGTGAGAGCAAGCCTAAACCGCAAAAGCTGACCCCTCGTGAAATGCAGCAACGGTATCGGGACAAGTTCGACCCCGAGGATTGGCACGCGAGGCAGCGGAAGTACGTCAATCGACGTTACTTGAAGCGCGGGAAGCTCATCCGCCGCGAGCCACTGCTGGCCGCCTTTTTCGGTTCTGCGGGGTAACCATGGTCGCCGTACTAGAATCCCCTCCCCTCGAACTCACCCCCCAGGAACTGGTGAAGATGACTGGCTTCAAGCGTGCCGGAAAGCAGATGGATGTTCTGCAAGCCCTCGGCATCCCCTCGCGAAAGCGACCCGACAATACCCTACTGGTACTGCGCATGCACTGCCAATACCCCTGCGCCCCACCGCCGGCACTGGCAGCAGCACCGTCATCCGGCATGGGATCTGCACCACCCAGGCTGCACAAGATTCAGAGGAAGCGCTAGTGGGCCGAGCACGAAAGGGCCACAAGGGGTTGCCGAAGCGCGTTATCGTCAACCACGGAGCCTACTACTTCACCGCGCCCGCCCCCATGCGCAATCCTTGGACCGGCAAGACACAGCGCCTCATCCAGCTGTGCCGGGTGGACGATGGCGAGGGCAAGATGTTCAGCCGACTGAGCGAGTTGTTCACGGACAAGCGCCTGGTCGATGGGTCGATGCCTTACCTCTGTACGGAATGGAAGGCGCGGAAGCTCAAGCGGTACACCGACAGCGTGCAATCTGACTATGGGCGGATGGCAGACACCATCAGTGAGAGCTTCCGGGATTTCTTCGTGGCCAATGTGACGACCAAGGCATGCGCCGATTTCCTCAGAGACAACTTCTCCGACAAGGCGAACTCGGCCCAGAAGTACGCTAACGTCCTCCGAAAGATGTTCAAGATGGCGATTAGTGAACTTGGCCTCAGGGAAGACAACCCCTGCGATAACCTGGACCTTTCCGACTACCAGACTAAGCGCCGAGAGGTCCTACCCACTCATGACGCCATCAAGCGGATTCGGGCGGCCGCCCTCGTCGGCGAGGACAAGTTACCGACCGAGTCCGGCCCGATGTTCCAGTGCATCATCGACATGGCCTACCTGGTCTGGCAACGGGGCACAGACGTCAGAAATCTGACCGAGAGCCAAATCTCAGACGGCGTCATCCGCTTCAAACCATCCAAGACCGCCGGCAGCAGCGGCAAGGTGGTCCATGTCGTTATCACGACCCACATTCAGGTGGTTATCGACCGAGCCAAGGCGATCAAGAAAAAATATGGAGTGAAGACGGACTATCTCTTTCCCAGTCAGGCCGGAACGCCCTACTCTAAAACGGGCCTGCATTCCATGTGGCGACGCGCCAAATCTCGGGCGAAGGTAACGGATCAAATAGTCTTCAAGGACTTGCGAGCCTTGGGCGCAACCGACGCTGCCAGGGATGGAAATGACGCTGCCGATATCCAGAAACGGCTAGCCCATACGACCGCAAAGACGACCGCGATCTACATCAAGGAGGCGTTCCCTGAACGCTCTGAGATGGACGTTAGCCTACCTTGGGATTGAGAAATATTATGCGCGCATAATATTTGGCTACTTCTGGAGGTGCTGGAACTAGCCGGATCAGAAAAGAAAAAACCCGCTAGACGTTGATCTAGCGGGTTCTTAATACTGGTCGGGGCGAGAGGATTTGAACCTCCGACCACCTGCACCCCATGCAGGTACGCTACCAGGCTGCGCTACGCCCCGAAAGAAAAAGATTATATCAGAAGCTTTTTAAAAATGGCTAGTCATTAGCGCACTTTTTATTCGTGCTTCGCGATCTGTTGAAGCTGCGCGAGCAGGTGCTGCACTTCCACCAGTTCGTTGCGCAGGTTGTTGAGGTCGAGCGAGAAAACCGGCGCTTCACCGGCGGCTTGCGCAGCCAACGCTTGCACGTCTTCGGCGGCGGCCTGGCTGTGCTGCCGCCCTTCGTCAAGGCGATTGCGGGCGCCATTGATCGTGAAGCCCTGTTCGTACAGCAGGTCGCGGATACGCCGGATCAGCAGGACCTCATGATGCTGGTAGTAACGCCGGTTACCACGTCGCTTGACGGGCTTGAGTTGCGTGAACTCCTGCTCCCAGTAGCGCAGCACATGCGGCTTGACGGCGCAAAGCTCGCTGACTTCTCCAATGGTGAAGTAGCGTTTGGCGGGAATCGGCGGCAACAAGATGCGTTCGCTGGATCGTTCCGACATACGGTGAATGGGCGGGCTTCAGGCCGTGCCGGGAGAGGTTGTGGTGCTCGCGCGGGCTAGCGCGCAAACAAGCGTGATACACGGATTCAGCAGGATAACGAGTCGTCGTGCTGCTGGCAAACGATCAGCCGGGCACCGCCACCAGGCCTGCACGCTCTTCCACCAGGCCCTTGAGCTTCTGGCTGGCATGGAACGTCACCACGCGTCGCGCCGTGATGGGAATGATCTCGCCCGTCTTGGGATTGCGGCCGGGACGTTGCGGCTTGTCGCGCAACTGGAAATTGCCGAAGCCGGAGAGCTTGACGCTGTCGCCCTGTTCCAGCGCTTCGCGAATCACGTCGAAGAATGCTTCGACCATGTCCTTGGACTCACGCTTGTTGAGGCCGACCTGGTCGAACAGCATTTCAGCGAGCTCGGCCTTGGTAAGGGTCGGCACTTCGGCAACGCGGGCGTCGGAAGTATCGTCGTCGAGCGAGGCTGCCTGGCGGTCGCCTGCTTCACCCATTGCAGAGGCCATGAGATACGCGTGTCGATCGTTCATTGTCATTCGGTGTGGCGATCCGCCCGGATGCGGAAGTCCGGGCGCTCCATTGTCATGTCAGCTGGTGGATCAGCCGCGCATCCGCGCCTGGAATGCAGCGCCGGCGGCTTCGACCATGCAACGCACCGCGCTGTCGACGGTTTCGTCCTGGAGGGTCGCCCCAGTATCTTGCAAGGTCAAGCGGAACGCAAGGCTTTTCTCGTCCGCGCCAATGGCCGCCGAAGCCGCCTTCGGACGGAACTCGTCGAACAGCACCAGGCTCTGGCAATAGCGGGCAGAACCCTGTTTTTCCAGGGCTTCGCGCATGGCGTCGAGCAGGTCCTGCACGCGCACCGACTGCTTTACCACCAGTGCCAGGTCGCGTACGGCGGCCGGGAATTTGGAGATTTCGGTGTAGCCGGGCAAGCCCACTTCACGCAGTGCCTGCAGGTCCAGTTCGAACACGACCGGTGCTTGCGTCAGTTCGTACTCCTGCAGCCAGCGCGGATGCAGTTCGCCGATCACCCCGGCGACCTTGCCGTCGATCACCACTTGCGCGGCGCGGCCTGGATGCAGCGCGGGATGCGATACCGGCTCGAAGCGCGCGACGCGCGGGAACAGCAACGCCTCGACATCGCCCTTGACGTCGAAGAAGTCCACCGGGCGGGTGGCGATGCCCCACTGCTCGTCGAAGGCCGGGCCGTAGGCAATGCCGCCGGCAACCATCGGCTGGCGATAGCCGGCCACCGTCAGGCCGCCATCGGCAACCGAGGCGTCGCGATGGAACACGCGGCCCACTTCAAACATCCGCACACGCGATGCCTTGCGATTGAGGTTGTAGCGCACCTTGTCGAGCAGGCCACCGATCAGCGTGGAACGCATCACCGCCAGTTGGCTGGCGATCGGGTTCAGCAGTCGGATCGGGTTGTCGTTGCTGGCGAAGTCGCGCTCCCACTTCTCTTCGACGAAGGCGAAGTTGATCACCTCCTGGTAGTCGCGCGCGGCAATCGCGTGGCGTACCGCATGGGTCGAGCGGCGGGCTTCGTCGGTCGGGCGCATCTCGCTTTCGGCGATCGGCGGGCGCGCCGGAATACGCTCGAAGCCGTAGATGCGGGCTACTTCCTCGATCAGGTCTTCCTCGATCTCGATATCGAAGCGATAGCTCGGCGGCGTGACCACGAACACCTCACCGTCCTCGCCTTGCTCGCGGGCGAACGGCAACTGCAGGCGCTGGAACACGTCGGCGATGACCGCAGGCGACAGCTCGATGCCAAGCACGCGCTCGGCACGCGCCACGCGCAGTCGCACCGGCTTGCGTTGCGGCAGGTTGACAATCTGGTCGTCGACCGGGCCGGCCTGGCCACCGCAGATCTCGAGGATCAGCGCGCTGATGCGCTCGATATGCTCAACCGTGGTGGCGTAGTCCACGCCACGTTCGAAGCGATGTCCGGCGTCGGTCGAGAAGTTGAAGCGGCGCGAGCGGCCCTGGATCGCTTGCGGCCACCAGAAGGCGGCTTCGAGGTAGATGTTGGTGGTGTCGAGCGTCACGGCGGTGCTGTCGCCGCCCATGATGCCGGCCAGGCTCTCGATCTCCTTGTCGTCGGCGATCACGCCGACCTGCTCGTCGAGCTCCACGGTATTGCCGTTGAGCAGCTTGAGCTGCTCGCCCTTGCGGCCCCAGCGCACATCCAGCCCGCCGTGGATCTTGTCCAGGTCGAAGACGTGCGAGGGGCGGCCGAGTTCGAGCATCACGTAGTTGGAGATGTCGACCAGCGCGGAGATGCTGCGCTGCCCTGCCCGCTCCAGGCGTTGCACCATCCATGCCGGCGTGGCCGCGTGCGCGTTCACGCCGCGGATCACACGGCCCGAGAAACGGCCGCACAGGTCGGGGGCGGAAATCTTCACCGGCAGCTTGTCGGCCAGTGTCACCGCAACCGGCTTCATCTCCGGCAGGCGCAGCGCGGCACCGGTCAGCGCGGCGACTTCGCGCGCCACGCCGTGGATCGACAGGCAGTCGGCCTTGTTGGGGGTGAGCTTGATGACGAAGACCTGGTCATCCAGGTCCAGGTACTCGCGAATGTCCATGCCGATCCTGGCATCTTCGGGCAGGAGCATCAGGCCGCCGTGGTCCTCCGACAGCTTGAGCTCGCGCGCCGAGCAGAGCATGCCGAAGCTGTCCACACCGCGCAGCTTGCCTACCTTGATCTCGAACGGCTTGCCGCCCGCCTCGGACGGCGGCAGCACCGCGCCGACCAGCGCGCAAGGCACCAGGACGCCGGGCGCGACATTGGGTGCGCCGCAAACGATCTGCAGGGTCTCACCGGTGCCGGCATCGACCTGGCAAACGTTGAGACGGTCCGCATTGGGATGACGCTCGGTGGAAAGCACGCGCGCCACCACCACCTTGTTGAAAGGCGGCGCGACCGGGCCGACCTCTTCCACTTCCAGCCCGGCCATGGTCAGGCTGTGCGAGAGCGCATCGGTGGAAATCTTGTCGGGATTGACGAAACTGCGAAGCCAGGATTCCGAGAATTGCATGGCGCTTCTGATCCGGTAAGTATTCTGTTCTGGGGTGTCGGTGACGATGTGCTCTGGCGCGGATACGCGCCTCAGGCGAACTGGCGCAGGAAACGCGCGTCGCCTTCGAAGAACAGGCGCAGATCGTTGATGCCGTAGCGGAGCATGGTCAGGCGTTCAAGGCCGGAACCGAAGGCAAAGCCGATATAGCGCTCGGGGTCCAGGCCCATATTGCGCAGCACATTGGGGTGCACCTGGCCCGAGCCGGAAATCTCCAGCCACTTGCCGTTGCCGAAAGCCATGTCGATTTCCGCCGACGGCTCGGTGAACGGGAAGTACGAGGGGCGGAAACGCACCTGGATGTCATCGCGCTCGAAGAACTTGCGCAGGAAATCGGTGTACACGCCCTTGAGGTCAGCAAAGCTCACGTCATCGCCAATCCACAGGCCTTCGACCTGGTTGAACATCGGCGAGTGCGTGGCGTCGCTGTCGACGCGGTAAGTTCGGCCGGGACAGATCACCTTGATCGGCGGCATCTCGCGGCCCTTGTACTTCTCCACATGCATGCGCGCGTAGCGCACCTGCATCGGGCTGGTGTGGGTACGCAGCAGCAGCAACTTGCCGTCGCTGTCGCGGCCGTCCACATAGAAGGTGTCCTGCATCGAACGGGCCGGATGGTTGTCCGGGTTGTTCAACGCGGTGAAGTTCATCCAGTCCGTTTCGATTTCGGGGCCATCCGCCACATCGAAGCCCACCGAGCCGAAGATCTGCTCGACGCGCTCCCAGGTGCGCATCACCGGGTGCAGGCTGCCACGGGCAACCGCGCGGCCCGGCAGCGTGACGTCGATGGCTTCGGCAGCCAGCCGCGCGTTCATCAGCGCGTCGGCCAGCGCCTGGCGGCGTGCCTGCAGCGCGGCTTCGACCTGTTGCTTGGCCTGGTTGATGCGCGCGCCTTCGCTCTTGCGCGTTTCCGGGTCGAGCTTGCCGAGGCTCTTGAGCAACTCGGTGAGCGCACCGGTCTTGCCGAGAAAGCGGGCTTTTTCGTTTTCCAGCGTGGCGTTGTCGTTGGCTGCAGCGAAGGCGGCCTGGGCGTCGGCGACGATTTGATCCGGATCCAGAGACATGGCGGCGGTCGGCGATAAATTTGGCGTCCGGGTCACGCTGGGCCCGGGCGTGGGTTGGCACTAAGTGCGATGTGGGTGCAGAGCCCGCGCGGCACCGGGGGCGGCGCGGGCTTCGTTTCGGATGTCGTCTTGCATCGAGCCGGGAACGGCGCGCGAAACGGTATCCGAAATGAAAACGGGGCTCGGTGAGGAGCCCCGTTTCTGCAGGTCCGGCCGAATCGCCATCGCGGCGACAGGCGCTGCTCAGGCAAATTCGGCGGAAATGCTGTCGACCTTGCGGTCGGTGCTTGCCCGGGAAACCACGCCAGACACTAGCGTGGCACCCCGGAGCCGGCATCAGGCAACGGTGGCTTTCACCTGGTTGACGATGGCGGCAAAGGCAGGCTTGTCATGAATAGCCATGTCCGACAGCACCTTGCGGTCCAGTTCAATCGAAGCCCGCTTCAGGCCGTTCATGAACACGCTGTAGGTCATGCCATGCTCACGCGAAGCAGCATTGATACGCGCAATCCAGAGTGCGCGGAACACGCGCTTCTTGTTGCGGCGATCGCGGTATGCGTACTGGCCAGCACGCATGACCGCCTGCTTGGCGATACGGTAGACGTTATTGCGGCGGCCGCGGAAACCCTTGGCGGCGACGATGACTTTCTTATGGCGGGCCCGTGCAGTGACCCCACGTTTTACTCGAGGCATGTAATGCTCCTTTCGTTTTCGTTAGGGTTATGCGTAAGGCATCATTGCGCGAACGGACTTCAGGTTCGTCTCATGGACGTCCTGGGTGCCGCGCAACTGGCGCTTATTCTTGGTGGTCTTCTTGGTCAAGATGTGACGCTTGAAGGCCTGGCCACGCTTGAACGAACCATTCGGACGCGCAGTAAAGCGCTTGGAGGCGCTTTTCTTGGTCTTCATCTTCGGCATGAAATACTCCAGCTTCTATGACATGCATGCAGGTGGCCAGCTAGCGCCGACACTTGCAAAACCCGCATCCACTTATTGTTGCGCTAAAGCCGCGTGCGGCCTCTGCGCTGCTTTCGCACGACACCGCGCCCGGAGGGATTCCCCTCCGGGCCGCGGCGACGCGCAAAATCTTACTTCTTCTTCTTGGGAGACAGCACCATCACCATCTGGCGGCCTTCCATCTTCGGCATCTGCTCGACCTGGCCAACTTCTTCCAGATCCGCCTTCAGGCGTTCGAGCACACGCGCGCCGATTTCCTGGTGCGCCATCTCACGGCCGCGGAAACGCAGCGTGATCTTGGTCTTGTCGCCGTCTTCGAGGAAGCGCTTCAGGTTACGCAGCTTGACGTTGTAGTCGCCATCATCCGTACCCGGCCGGAACTTGACTTCCTTGACCTGGATGATCTTCTGCTTCAGCTTGGCGTCGTGCGCGCGCTTGGCTTCCTCGTACTTGAACTTGCCGTAATCCATGATACGGGCAACCGGCGGCACCGCTGTAGGAGCGATTTCCACCAAGTCCAAGTCCTTATCCTCAGCCAGGCGGAGCGCGTCCATGAACTTGACGATGCCGAGCTGCTCGTTATCAACCCCGACCAAGCGCAATTCGGGTGCGCTGATTTCGCGATTGATGCGATGACCTTTGTCTGTAGCGATGTTGCGTTACCTCAAGAAGACAAAAAACAAGCCGTGCTCATCCCATCAGGCTTTGCTGGCAACGTCCTGTTGCAGACGCTCCACAAACGCGGAGACGGACATCACGCCCAGATCCACGTTGCCACGGGCACGCACGGCCACTTGACTGGCATCCCGTTCTTTGTCGCCCACTACCAGGAGGTAGGGAATCTTCTGAAGGGAATGCTCGCGGATTTTATACGTAATTTTCTCGTTACGCAAATCCGCCTTAGCCCTAAATCCTTGTTTTTGCAGCAGTTGCACGACGTTTTCGGCATATTCCGCCTGCGAGTCCGCAATATTCAGCACCAGAACCTGCTCCGGCGCCAGCCAGGCGGGCAGCGCGCCGGCGTGGTTTTCCAGCAAGATGCCCAGGAAGCGCTCGAAAGAGCCCAGGATGGCCCGGTGCAGCATGACCGGGCGCTTGCGCGAGTTGTCTTCGGAGACGTACTCGGCATCCAGGCGCTCCGGCAGCACCAGGTCCAGCTGCAGCGTGCCGCATTGCCAAGACCGGCCGATGGCATCCTTGATATGGTATTCGACCTTGGGGCCGTAGAAGGCGCCCTCGCCCGGCAGCTCCTCCCACTCCACGCCGCAGGCGCGCAGCGCCAGGCGCAGGCCTTCCTCGGCGTGATCCCAGACTTCGTCCGAACCGGCACGCTGATCCGGGCGCAGCGACAACTTGACCGCAATGTCCTTGAAGCCGAAATCGTCGTACACGGAGAACGCCAGCTCGTTGAAGGCCTTGGCCTCCGCTACGATCTGCTCTTCCGTGCAGAAGATGTGCGCATCATCCTGCACAAAGCCACGCACGCGCATCAGCCCGTGCAGCGCGCCGGAGGGCTCGTTGCGATGGCAGGCACCGAACTCGGCAAGGCGCAGCGGCAGGTCGCGGTAGGAGCGCAGGCCGTGATTGAAAATCTGCACATGGCCAGGGCAGTTCATCGGCTTGATCGCGTAGTCGCGCTTCTCCGACTCCGTGACGAACATGTTTTCCTTGTAGTTCTGCCAGTGACCCGACTTCTCCCACAGCGAACGATCCATCACTTGCGGCGTGCGCACTTCTTCATAGCCGGCCTGCGTCAGGCGGCCGCGCATATACTGCTCCACCGCTTGCCACACCTGCCAGCCCTTCGGGTGCCAGAACACCATGCCCGGCGCCTCTTCCTGCAGGTGGAACAGGTCGAGCAGCTTGCCCAGCTTGCGGTGGTCGCGTTTCTCGGCCTCTTCCAGCATGTGCAGGTAGGCTTCCTGGTCTTCCTTCTTGGCCCATGCCGTGCCGTAGATGCGCTGGAGCATCTCGTTCTTGGCGTCGCCGCGCCAGTAGGCACCCGCCACCTTCATCAGCTTGAAGACCTTGAGCTTGCCCGTGGACGGCACGTGCGGGCCACGGCAGAGATCGACGAACTCGCCTTCGCGATACAGGCCGATCTCCTGGTCCTGCGGGATCGAGGCGATGATCTCGGCCTTGTACTTCTCGCCCATCGACTCGAACAGCTTCACGGCTTCGTCGCGGCTCCAGACTTCACGCGTTACCTTCTCATCCTTCTTGGCGAGCTCGGCCATCTTCTTCTCGATGGCGACCAGGTCCTCGGGCGTGAAGGGGCGCTTATAGGCGAAGTCATAGTAGAAGCCGTTCTCGATCACCGGGCCGATCGTCACCTGCGCCTCGGGATACAACGCCTTGACAGCGTAGGCCAGCAAGTGCGCCGTCGAGTGACGGATCACATCGACACCATCGGCATCCTTGTCCGTGACGATGGCGAGAGCAGCATCGCGCTCGATGAGGAAGCTGGTATCGACCATCTGCCCATCGACCTTGCCCGCCAGGGCAGCCTTGGCCAGGCCCGAGCCAATGCTCTGCGCCACTTCGGCTACCGTCACCGGGCCGGGGAATTCGCGTCGGGAACCATCCGGCAGCGTGATTGCGATCATCTTGCACCTCATCAGAAATCCACCCGCCGGGGCCCAAGCCGCCGGCAAGCGAATGAAAAGCATCTTGTAGCGCCCGGCTCATGCATTTCGTGAAACCAGCATGGGCCTGGCAGCGGGGACTTCGCCCGGATCCACCCACGGGCGACCGAGCAGGATAGCAGGGAGCCAATAAGCGACAGACGAAAAAAAACGCAGCCAAGGCTGCGTTGTTTTTCGATTTAACCCCAATCCACCGGGTCCGAAGGCGCACCTCGACTACTGTCGCTAATTAGCGGTAGTAGTTCGCTGTGTCTTGAACATGGCGCCTTTTCCGTTCCAGGTTATCGGGATCAACCGGACTGCTTCGGTACTTCTTACTGCTATGCGTTGGTAGGCTCGATTGGACTCGAACCAACGACCCCCACCATGTCAAGGTGGTGCTCTAACCAGCTGAGCTACGAGCCTATGGTACTGCTTGAAACTAACCGCTGTATGCGCTTGCTGCTGCGCCTACGTTTTACTGCTTGTTCGTTGGTAGGCTCGATTGGACTCGAACCAACGACCCCCACCATGTCAAGGTGGTGCTCTAACCAGCTGAGCTACGAGCCTACGGAGAACGAAAGTATAGCATCACTTTCTTTTCGCTTGCAAGACCCCCGCCACATCTTCGATCAAACCGAGTGCGCGCTGCAACTGCGTGGCCTCGGAAACCTCGGCGGTGAACTGCATCCGCGCGACGCCTTTGCTCGACAGCGTCTTCACGCCGGTGACGTTGATCTTCTCGCGCGACAGCACTTCGGAGATGTCGCGCAGCAGTCCTTGCCGGTCGATCGCCTCCACGTGGATGTCCACCGGATAGACGGCATCGCTGCGCTTGCCCCACTCGGTATGGATCACGCGCTCCGGCGCACGCGCCGAGAGCTGCCCGAAGGTGTGGCAGGTGCGGCGATGGATCGAGACGCCGCGCCCGCGCGTGACGAAGCCCACGATCTCGTCCGGCGGCGCCGGCTTGCAGCATTTGGACATCTGCGTGAGCAGCGAATCCACGCCCACCACCAGCACACCACTCTTGGCGCCGCGCGCCACGCTGGTGGCGCGACTCTTCTTGGTGACAGCCTCTTCCTCGCTCTGCACCACCACGGCTTCACCCTCGGGGTGCCGCAGCGCCTGCTCCACATGGCGCAGGCTGAACTCATCCTTGGCGACCGCGGCGAACAGGTCGTCCGGCGTCTTGAAGCCCAGCCGAGCGGCAAGGTCATCCAGGTTGACCGCTGTCTTGCCCTCGCGCTGCAAGGTCTTGTCGATCAGCGCGCGGCCTTGCGACATGGTCTCTTGCGAATCCAGCGCATTGAACCAGGCGCGCACCTTGGCGCGCGCCCGCGGGCTGGCCAGGTAGCCCAGCTCCGCGTTGAGCCAGTCGCGTGACGGGCCGCCCTGCTTGACGGCGATGATGTCCACCGTCTGCCCGTTCTTCAGCGGCGTGTTCAGCGGCACCATGGTGCCATCCACGCGCGCGCCGCGGCAGCGATGACCCAGATCCGTATGCAGGTAGTACGCGAAATCCACCGGCGTAGCGCCCTGCGGCAACGCCACCACGCGCGCCTGCGGCGTCAGCACATAGATGTGGTCGTCGATGGCCGCGTGCTTGAGCTGCTCCCACGGCGACTCGTCGTGCGCAACCGAATGATCGGCGTCGTCCTTCCACGCCAGCAACTGGCGCAGCCACGCGATCTTCTCGTCGTAGCGCTCGCTGGCGGAGAACTGGCCGCTATAGCCCTTGCTGCCGGCTTCCTTGTAGCGCCAGTGCGCGGCCACGCCGTACTCGGCGAAGTGATGCATCTCCTGGGTGCGGATCTGCACCTCGAAGGCGCGCCCGTCGTCGCCGATCACCACCGTGTGCAGCGACTTGTAGCCGTTGGACTTGGGCCGGGAAATGTAGTCATCGAACTCGCGCGGAATCGGCTGCCAGATATGGTGCACGATACCCAGCACGGTGTAGCAATCCTTGATGTCGTCGACGATCACGCGAAACGCGCGCACGTCGTAGAGATCGGCAAAGTCGAGCTCCTTGCCACGCATCTTCTTCCAGATGCTGTAGATATGCTTGGGCCGTCCGCTCACCTCGGCGCGGATCCCGGCCGATGCCAGCTCGGACTGCAGCCGCGCGATGGCGCTGGCGATATAGCCTTCGCGCTCGATGCGCTTTTCGTCGAGCAATCGCGCGATGCGCTTGTAGGTATCGGGCTGCTCGAAGCGGAACGCCAGATCCTCCAGCTCCCACTTCATCTGCCAGATCCCCAGCCGGTTGGCCAGTGGCGCGTAGATGTCCAGCGTTTCGCGCGCGACCCCCGGCAGCGGCTGCGCCTTGACCTGCGCCAGCCAACGCAGCGTCTGGAGCCGCGAGGCGAGGCGCACCAGCACCACGCGGATGTCCTGCGCGAAGGCCAGCAGCATCTTGCGCAGCGCCTCCACCTGCTCCTGGCGCGCGGCAATTTCGTCCTTGGTGGTTTCGGGCGCGCCGCTGTGGCCCACCGCGATCGCGCCGATACGCAACAACTGCCGCACACCCTTGACCAGCCCCGCCACTTCTTCGCCGAAGAGCGGCTCGATTTCCGCCTCGCTGCCAGGCACGAACGCGGCCAGCGCAAACAGGCAGGCCGCCGCGCGCGCGGCATCGTCGACGCGCAGGCCGTCGAGAATGCGCAGCATGCCCTCGGCATGCGAGAGCACGGTTTCGCCGGTGGGCAGCAACGCCGCGCTACCGCGCTCGCGCACGAACGCCAGGGCGCGCTCCACCAGCCCGGCATCGGGCGTGCCGGCAATCTGCCCGGTCAGGTCAGTCGACGTCACCATCTCGCTGCCCCAGCCTCACTTGAGCGCGGCGGTGACCACCACTTCGATCAGGTACTGCGGATTGGCCAGGCGAGCCTCCACGGTGGCGCGCGGGGGCGTATGGCCCTGCACCACCCACGCGTCCCAGACTTCGTTCATGATGCCGATCTGGTCGACGTCGGTAAGGAAGATCTGGCACGAGAGAATCCGGCTCTTGTCGCTGCCTGCTTCGTTCAAGAGGCGCTCGATATGGCCCAGCACCTCGCCGGTCTGGCCACGCAGGTCCGCGCCGGGATCGACTTCCGGCACCTGGCCGGCAAGGTAGACCACGCCGTTGTAGATCGCGTATTCGGACAGGCGCTTGCCCACGTGGGCGCGCTTCAGTTCATTGGCACTCATGGCAATACTTTAGTCGTCGGGTAAAACATCAAAATCATCGGGGCCGGGCAGCGCTTCCCGCTTCAGGCCGCGCCCAGGAAAAACTGCTTAGCGATGGCCACTTGCGCGGGATCGATGAACGTCGGGGCATGCCCCACATCCGGCACTTCCACAGAAGTCACGCTGCGCCCGCGCGCCACCATCTCCGCCACCGTCTCGCGCGTGAGCAAGTCGGACTGCGCGCCGCGTACCACCAGCGTGGGCGCCTGGATGGCCTCGAACATCTGCCACAGCGCCACTTCGCCCGCGCTCACCTGCTCGGGCGTGGTCTCGCGGAACGGCAGCGCCATCGCCAGATCGTAATGCAAGCCCCATTCCAGGCCTTCCGCGCCCTGCACGGGCTTGAGGATGGCGCCGTTGAGCTCGCGCCATTGCTCGGGCGTGTGCCGGCCAAAGGACGCGCTGATGGTCTGCAGGTAGGCGAGGCCTTCCTCGAAAGTCTTGAAGCGCACCGGCAGGCCCAGGTAGGCACCAATCCGCTCCACCGCCGAGGCGGCGATGCGCGGGCCCACGTCGTTGAGCAGCAGCTTGCGCACCGGCGACTTGGGCAGGCCCGCCAGTCCCATGCCGATCAGGCCGCCCATCGAAGTGCCAAACCAGTCGACCTGCTCGACATTGAGCCGGGCGATCAGGGTGACCATGTCTGACACGTACTGCGGCACCACGTAGCGGCGCGGGTCCGCGAGCCAGTCCGAGCGGCCGCGCCCGACTACGTCGGGGCACACCACGCGGTACTCTGCGCACAAGGCAGCAGCCACCGTGTCAAAGTCACGGCCGGTGCGCGTCAGGCCATGCACGCACATCAGCACCCGGGGATTGGTGGGATCGCCCCATTCGTGATAGGCCATGCGGTGAAGACCCGCCGGGCTGATGCACTGGACGAAGCCGAGGCGCGGACTGACTGACGGCATCTGAACTCCCTGGCAATACGGTAGCAAGAACGGCGCCGCCGGCATGGTGGCGCCCGGGTTGGGCAAAGCTGGATTGTACGCTGCAGCAGTTACAATGCCACAGCATCGGGGTTCTCGCCGTCATGCCTTTGCCGCTGGCGCACGACGAGTCCCTCGCGCAGTCCAACTCCAACGTGCAAAGCACTCCGACGAAAGGGCAAACATGCTTAAAGGCAAGACGGCACTGGTCACGGGTTCCACCAGCGGTATCGGACTCGGCATCGCACAGGCACTGGCCGCCCAGGGCGCCAACATCATCGTCAACGGCTTCGGCGATGCAGAAGCCGCCAAGCGCGAGATCGCGCAGGCCGGCGCGGGCATTCGCGTGGGCTACCACGGCGCGGACATGAGCAAGTCCGCCGAGATCGAGGACATGATGCGCTACGCCGACGCGGAATTCGGCGGCGCCGACATTCTCGTCAACAATGCCGGCATCCAGCACGTGGCGAACATCGAGGACTTCCCGCCCGAGCGCTGGGACGCGATCATCGCCATCAACCTGACCTCCGCCTTCCACACCACCCGCCTCGCGCTGCCCGGCATGAAGCGCAAGGACTGGGGCCGCATCATCAATATCGCCTCGGCCCACGGGCTGGTGGCCTCCGCGCAAAAATCCGCCTACGTAGCCGCCAAGCATGGCATCGTCGGCCTGACCAAGGTCACCGCGCTGGAAACCGCGCAGACCGGCGTGACCGCCAATGCGATCTGCCCGGGCTGGGTGCTGACGCCGCTGGTGCAAAAGCAGGTGGAAGCGCGCGCGCAGAAGGACGGTATTCCCGTGGAACAGGCCAAGCACGAGCTGGTGATCGAGAAGCAGCCGTCCGGCCAGTTCGTCACGCCCGACGAGCTTGGCGCGCTGGCCGTGTTCCTGGCCAGCGACGCGGCCCGCCAGGTGCGTGGCGTGGCCTGGAACATGGATGGTGGTTGGGTGGCGCAATGAGCGCAATGAGCGCAATGAAAACAAAGGCACAGAGCACGCAGCGACGCCACGTTCTGCGCGCCCTGACCCTGGGCGCCGCCGCCTCGCTGGGGCTGCGCGCCGGTGCCGGCGCCGCTGCCGCCCCACTCGCCATCGAAGTGTACAAGAGCCCGCAATGCGGCTGCTGCGAGGGCTGGGTCGAGCACCTGCGCGCAAACGGCGTTGCCGTGACCGTGCGCGACGTGGAAGACACCGGCGTCTATCGCGCCCGCTTCGGCATGCCAGAGCGCTTCGGCTCCTGCCATACCGGCCGCATCGCAGGCTATGCGATCGAAGGCCATGTGCCGGCCGCCGACATCAAGCGGCTGGTAGCCAGCAAGCCCAAGGCCGTGGGCCTGGCAGTGCCCGCCATGCCGGTCGGCTCGCCAGGCATGGAGCAGGGCACGCGCAAGGACCCGTTCGATGTCCTGCTGGTCCGCGCGGATGGCGGCGCATCGGTCTTCGCCAGCTACAACAAGCGCAGCACCTGAAGCACCCGGAGCATCTGACAAAGGCGCCCCCGGCGCTGAGAACAAAAAACCCCGCGAACGCAAGCTCGCGGGGTTTTTCATTGCGACAGCGCGAATCAGAGCAGCGGAGCGCCCGTCTTGCTCTGGATCTCTTCGCGGCTCACGCCCGGCGCGGTCTCCACCAGCTTCAGGCCGGCTTCGGTCACGTCGATCACGCCGAGGTCCGTGATGATGCGATTGACCACGCCCACGCCGGTCAGCGGCAGCGCGCACGACGCCAGGATCTTGATGTCCTCGCCGCCGTCCTTCTTCTTGGCGGTGTGCTCCATCAGGACCACCACGCGGCCGACACCAGCCACCAGGTCCATCGCGCCGCCCATGCCCTTGACCATCTTGCCCGGAATCATCCAGTTGGCCAGGTCGCCCTTCTCGCTGACCTGCATGGCGCCGAGGATAGCCAGGTTGATATGGCCGCCGCGAATCATCGCGAAGGAATCCGCCGAGGAGAAGATCGACGAGCCCGGCAGCGTCGTCACGGTCTGCTTGCCGGCGTTGATCATGTCAGCGTCGACCTCGGCCTCGGTCGGGAACGGGCCGATGCCCAGCAGGCCGTTCTCGGATTGCAACCAGACTTCCATGCCTTGCGGCACGTGGTTGGCCACCAGCGTCGGCAGGCCGATGCCCAGGTTCACATAGAAGCCGTCCTGCAGTTCGCTCGCGGCGCGCGCCGCCATTTCGTCACGTGTCCATGCCATGATGATTCTCCTTAGCCCGCGGCACGCACGGTGCGCTGCTCGATGCGTTTCTCGGGGTTGGCGTTCAGCACGATGCGCTGCACGAAGATGCCCGGGGTGTGGACCTCATCCGGATCCAGCGTGCCGGTATCGACCAGGTGCTCGACCTCGACGATGGTGACCTTGCCGGCCATCGCGCACATCGGGTTGAAGTTGCGCGCGGTGCGGCGGAACACCAGGTTGCCGGCGCGATCCGCCTTGTACGCCTTGACCAGGGCCACGTCAGCGGTCAGCGCGCGTTCCATCACGTACTGCTGGCCATCGAACTCGCGGATTTCCTTGCCGTCGGCCACGATGGTGCCCACGCCGGTCTTGGTGAAGAAGGCGGGGATGCCCGAGCCGCCGGCGCGCAGCTTCTCGGCCAGCGTGCCCTGCGGGGTAAATTCCAGCTCGAGTTCGCCGGCCAGGTACTGGCGCTCGAACTCCTTGTTTTCACCGACGTACGACGAAATCATCTTCTTGATCTGGCGCGTGGCGAGCAGCAGGCCCAGGCCGAAACCGTCAACGCCAGCGTTGTTCGAGATGCAGGTGAGCTGCTTGGCGCCGCTGTCGCGCAGCGCGGCAATCAGCGCCTCCGGGATGCCGCACAGACCGAAACCGCCAACCGCGATCGTCTGGCCGTCGCGAACGACGCCCGCGAGCGCCTCCGCGGCGCTGGCGTAGACCTTGTTCATGTTTGCTCCTTCCTCGGTGATTTCCTGTCATTGCGCCCGCCTCCAGGTGATGCCGGCGAGTCACGCAGGGAAATTGTAACGGTACAATCGGACGGAGATCGTCCAGTTGCCAACCGTCCGACAGCATACGCAAGCGTCGCATCCCGCGCCAATACGTACAATTACATAAGCAAATGCCCGCCATCGACTACCAGACCGCCTTCCAGCTCGCCCCAGTCGGCCTCGTGCTGTCGCGCGAGCGCATGATCGAGGACTGCAACGACGAGCTCTGCCGCATCTTTGGCACCACCCGGGCCGCCATGATCGGCGAATCGTTCCAGGTACTCTATCCCACCGCTGACGAGTTCGAGCGTACCGGCGCGCGCATCGTGCCGATCATGAACGCCAAAGGCACCTACTCCGACGAGCGCATCATGAAGCGCGCCGGGGGCGACCTGTTCTGGTGCCACGTCACCGGGCGCTCGCTGGACCGCCAGCAGCCCTTGGGCGCCGGCATCTGGACCTTCGAAGACCTCTCGCAGAAGCGCCCGGTCACCGCCGAGTTGACGGCGCGCGAACGCGATATCGCCGCGCAGCTGGTGGATGGCAAGACCAGCAAGCAGATCGGCAAGCTGCTCTCCATCAGCCCCCGCACGGTGGACATCTACCGGGCCAGGCTGATGAAGAAGTACAGCGCCCATACCTCGGTCGACCTGGTACAACGCCTGCTCAACCACTAAGAGGCCATTTCAAAAAGATTCTGGCGTCGTTGCGCGGCCTTGCCGTACTAGTTGTACTGTCTGCGGCCGCGCGCCTAGCCAGAACCGCTTCGCTTCATTTTGAAACAGCCACTAAGGGCGGCGCCCTACTCCATCAGCGCCCGGATTGCCGGCGGCACGGGCACGGATTTTTCGGCCTCGTAGTCGCACCAGACCACCTTGGCGCCGCCTTGCGCGTACACCACGTCCGGCTGGTCGATGCGGCGGATCTCCATGCGGGTCTCGAAGCTCGTGCGCCCCAGGTCTCCGGCAAACATCCGGCACTCGATATCCCCGGGATAACGCAACTGCTTCAGGAAACTCATGTGGGCGTTGATGATGACTGGCCCGCAACCGCTGGCGTCCTTGCCCCCATGTCCCAGCGACTCGAACCAGGCAATGCGCGCCTGCTCCAGGTAACGGAAGTAGACCGTGTTGTTGACATGGCCCATGGCGTCCATGTCGCCCCAACGGATGGGCATGTGCAGAGTGAATACGGGTTTCATGCGCGTGAGCGTAACACCGGGAGCCGGCCGCTTCCATCGGCGAAAGCGACGGTTCACACATCGGCGCATCAGGAGGACGGCCGCCCTGGCCTTCGATCAGCCAAGCATGTTCATCTCGGACCAATCCGAATCCGCGCCCGGAAGTTGGGGCGAGTGCAAGCCGGCGACGGACGCCGCCGGCATGACAGGCAAAGACAGGAAGGCGATGGCTTAGCGGCGCACAGGGCGGTCGGTGCCCGGCGCGCCGGGCATGGCGAGGCCGGAATCCGTCAGGGACGATTCCATGCGGCGGATCTGCTGCTGCAGCTGCTCCAGGCGGATACGGGAGGCACGGCTCTCGATTTCCGCGCTCTGCACCTCGATGCGCGCCGCCTTCTGCTCTTCGGCGATACGCTGGCGCTGCGCCTGCATCACGCGCACGTCTTCATTGAGCGCATTGGCACGCGCTTCGGTTTCTTGCAGTGCCTTGTCAAACGCGCGTTTTTGCGATGCCAGCACCTGGCGGCGGATATCGTCATCGGCCCAGATCGCGCTCTGCTGCGTTACCTGGCGGTAAGCCTGTTCCGCCGCGCCGATCGATTCGAAGCGGAAAACCCGCCAGAGATTCTTCTGGTAGAACAGCGCCACATAGCAAACCACCTGATCGTCCGCGAGCATCAGCGTGGTGCCGTAGTCGCCGTTGTAGCTGGTGCGCAGCTCGCGCACCGACCTGTCACGCAAGCGTTTCTGCAGCTCCGACACCAACCCCAGGGAAGCCGGCGAGGCCTGCGGCATGCTGCCCGAAGCGGTCAGCGGCGCCGGGGCCACCGACGTCGGCACGGGCTCGGCTGCCGCCACGACACCAGAGGCGGACAGCGACAACGCCAGGCCGATCAGGCTGGCTAGCAAGGGGGCGCGGCAGGAATTATTCAACATGGCGTTCCGGCTGGGACGGGGACGAAATACGGTTCAAGAAATCAGAGTGCATCATGCTGCACTACCCGGCGGCAATGATGCGCAGCGTGCACCTCTCCGACCGCGGATTGTAACAAGCTTCCCGGCAAGGGCCGCGTTTTGTAACCAGAACGGGATTGGCGGTGCCATTCCCGCAACAGCCCCACCGACGCGGGGGAGCGTTAGCGCCACCCCAAGCCAGCGGAGCCGCCCGCCGCTTAGCGCTTGGCGATCGAGGCTTCTGCCTTGCTCACCAGGTCCACGCCAATCTGCTTCTTCCACTTGTCATAGACCTTGGCCGTAGCCTTGCGGAAAGCATCGTGCTCGGCCGGCGTCAGCTGCGCCACCTTCACGCCGTGGGCCTCCATATCCTTCCAGGCCGGTGCGCCCGCCTCGACCAGGCCCTTGCGGGCCAGCGCCGTTTCCTGCTTGCCGGCGTCGATGGCGGCCTGCTTGACGATCTCGCGGTCAGCCGGCGTCCAGCTTTCCCAGATCTGCTTGTTGACCACGAAGATCAGCGGGTCAGCCACGTAGCCCCAGGTGGTCACGTACTTCTGGCCGACCGTGTAGAGCTTGGCGGCGGCAAACACCGATTGCGGATTTTCCTGGCCATCCACAGCACCCGAGGCCATGGCCGGCTGCGCGTCGGCCCAGCTCATCTGGGTCGGGTTGGCGCCGAGCGCATTGAAGGTCTCGATATACAGCGGCGAGCCCACCACACGCAGCTTCATGCCTTTCAGGTCTTCCGGCTTGCGGATCTCGCGCTTGGAGTTGGAGACTTCACGAAAGCCGTTCTCGCCCCAGGCCAGCGGCACCACGCCGGACTTGTCCAGGGTCGCGAAGATCGACTTGCCGACTTCGCCTTGCGTGAGGGCATCCAGTGCCTTGTAGTCAGGCATCAGGAACGGCAGCGAGAACAGGTTCAGCTCCTTGACCTGCGGCGACCAGTTGATGGTCGAGCCAACCGCCATGTCGATCACGCCCTGGCGGATCGCCGAGAACTCGCGGGTCTGGTCACCGGCCACCAGCGAGGTTCCCGGGTACAGCTTGATGTTGATGCGGCCGCTGGTGCGCTGGCGCACCAGGTCGGCCCAGATCTCGCCGCCCTTGCCCCACGGGAAGGCCGGGCCGAGCACCAGCGACATCTTGTACTCGGCTTTGTAGCTCTGCGCCATGGCGCCAGCGGGCGCGAGGGCGGCAGCGGCAATGGTAGCTGCCAGCGACAGCATCAGGGCACGACGTTTCATGCGTTCTCTCCTCTCAGGATCTGTTGTGTGTTTCTTATGGGCAACCAGAATTTCAATACCTCAACGACCTCAATAACCCAGGTAGTCAGGCAACCAGGTCGCCAGCGGCGGGAAGGCCAGCACCAGCAGCATGGCGACGAACATCGCCAGCAGCATCCACACCACCCACGGCACGGTCTCTTCCATGCGCACGCGCGCGATCCGGCACGAGACCATCAGGTTCACCGCCAGCGGCGGCGTGAACTGGCCAAGCGCGACCTTGAGCGTCAGCACCACACCGAACCAAACCGGGTTCCAGTGAAAGGCATTGGCGATCGGCAGCAGCAGCGGCACGAAGATCAGGAAGATCGAGATGCCATCGAGGAACATCCCCACCGTCATCAACAACGCCACGATCAGCGCCAGCACGCCGTATTCGCCCAGCCCGGAATGCGCAATGGCATTGGCCAGCGGATCGATCACGCCCAGCGTGGACAGCGCGTAGGCGAAGATGCCGGCCAGCGCCACCACCAGCAGGATCACCGCGGAAGTCTCCGCCGCCTCCTGGAAGATCACGAACAGGTCGCGCATGCTGATGCTGCGGTAGATCACCATGCCGACGAACAGGCCGTACACCACCGCCACCACGGCGGCCTCGGTCGGCGTGAACCAGCCCGCGCGCATGCCACCCAGGATCAGGAACGGCGCGACCAGGCCCCAGGCCGCTTCCCGCAGGCTCTTCCAGAATGGGGGGCGCGGCAAGCCGGCCTCGATGGCACCCATATTGTGCTTGCGCGCCAGCCAGACGGCCGGCACGATCAGCGCCACGCCGGCCAGGATGCCGGGGATCATGCCTGCGGCGAACAGCGCCGGCACCGAGGCACCGGGCACCAGCACGCTATAGATGATGAAGGCAACGGACGGCGGGATCAGGATGTCGGTCGCGGCGGCGGCGCCGACCACGGCCGCGCTGTACGCGCCGGGATAGCCGGCCCGCGACATCGCAGCGATCATCACCCCGCCCACCGCGGCCGCATTGGCCGGGCCGGAGCCGGAGATACCGCCCAGGAACATGGCGACCAGGATGGCCACCAGCGGCAGCATGCCCGGTCCGCGCCCGACGATGGCGATGGCGAAGGTCACCAGCCGCTGCGCCACGCCGGAACGGTCGAAAATCGAGCCGACCAGCACGAACATCGGGATCGCCAGCAGCGGGTACTTGCCCAGGCCGGCGTAGAAATTCTGCGGCACGGCCAGCAGGCCGAACATCTGAGTGTCCAGGTTGGACAGGCCGATCGCCACCAGGCCGCCAAGCCCCAGCGACACGCCGATCGGCACGCCCAGCATCATCAAGCCCAGGAACACCACGAACAGGATAATGGCAATGAGGGTCATGGCGCGGACTCCGAAGCGGCTGCGCCATCGACGCGCTCGGCATGCAGGGCCTTGAGCGCACGCAGGTTGCGCACCGCTACGCCGAGCGCCCGCAGCGCGATGGCAGCGGACAGCACAGGCAGCCAGACGGAGTACCACCAGCTCGGCACGCCAATGCCCGGCGAGGTCTCTCCAAACGTGTATTCGTCCCACGCCACGCGAGCGCCCAGCACCGCCAGCGCGATGAACATGACCGCAACGGCCACCGCCGACAGCACCGCCAGGCGCCGCTGCCGCGCCGCGGTGCCGCGATCGAAGAAAAATTCAATGCGGATATTGCGATCGCGCGCCACGGCCGCGCTGCCTGCCACCAGGGCCAGCACGATCATCAGGAAAACCGAGAATTCCTCGGTCCAGGCAAACGATTCATCGGTGAAATAACGGACCACCACGTTGGCGAAGGTGATGCACACCAGCAACACCATGACGATCACGCCAACCCAGTCTTCAATTCGCGGCGATACCTTGAAGCCGCTGTCCCCTTGCTGGCTGGCGCCAGTCTCGTCCGGCATGGCCGTGACGTGTTTTGGGCCGGCATCGCGCCGCCCCTCCCGATCTGCTTGCATCTCCCCGGCCTCCGGTCCGGTCCGCGCGGCGCCGCTGGCTGCGCACGGATTTTCTCTTTGAATTATGTAAAGACTTAATCTCAAGACATGGCGGATTATGCCAAGACTTGCAGCGCACGCGGGAACTTTTGCTCCATGCCGAGCGTTGCCCCTGCTGGACAGGCGCGCCCGTGCACCCCGCGCTGGCTCGCGCCAACAGGCAGTCTGCTGGCCGTGGGAATCCGGCAGGCCATCGATTCCGCAGGGTGTCCAAGGGGACCGGATAAGCCCAGGGACCGTGAATCGCACGCCCCGCCGCGGCTTTTGGCGCGGGCCAGGGCCAACCTGCCGGCAAGCGCACGCAAGCGTGCGCCGCCCCTTCTGACGGCTACACCATGCCGTCGTCGGCGGTAATGATCGCGCCGTTGATGAATGCCGACTGGTCGGACGCCAGCAGCAACAGCAGGCCGTCCAGGTCCTCTGGCTTGCCCACGCGCTTGCGGGGCAGCATCTGGACCAGCTTCTGGCCGGCGTCGGTGTCCCAATGGTGGTGGTTGATATCGGTGTCGATGTAACCGGGGCAGATGGCGTTGACGTTGATGCCATGGCGCGCCCACTCCAGCGCCATCGACTTGGTCATGTGCACCACCGCAGCCTTGCTCATGCAGTACACGCCGATCTGCGACAGCACCTTGAGCCCGGCGACCGACGCGATGTTGACGATGCGCGACTGCGGCAGCGGATTGCCGTTCTTCTCGGCACCCTTGGCGCGCGCAATCATGCGCTTGGCCACTTCCTGCGCCACGAAAAAAGCGCCCCGGGTATTGGTGTCGAAGACGAAATCGAAGTCGTCGGGGGTGACGTCGGTCAGGCGCTGGGTGGTGGAGACGCCCGAGTTATTGACCAGGATGTCGATCGCCCCGGCCTCGGTCTCGGCATGCGCCACCGCGGAGCGCACGCTATCGTGGTCGGTCACGTCGAGCTGCACCACGTGCGCGCTGCCGCCCTCGGCCTCGATCGCGGCACGCAGCTCCTTGAGCCGCTCGGTACGCCGCGACGCCAGGATGACCTTGGCGCCGGCACTCGCCAGGACGTGGGCAAAGCGCGTGCCCAGACCGCTTGAAGCGCCTGTCACCAGCGCGACCTTGCCTTCCAGATTGATCGACAAACCCATAATGGCCTCTATGTTCGGGAGCCCCGGCGCCGCCTGCCATGGCCACGGCCAACGGGCGCTCCTCGCGCAATCTGCCTGCGGAAAACCGAAGGCAGCATATCAAAAAAAAGAACGGTCGTTCCAAAAAAAATCTTGCCTGACCATGGCGAGTCCCGGACAATGCCGGAGATTCTAAGAACTCGGGCCACAAAGGGAAAGAGGAAAAACGCGTATGGCCGCCACGATCTGGCGAGTGCGCCCCCCCCCTGCCCCAGGTTCCCCCCGATCATCGCATCCCCGGTACCACCGAACACGGCATTTCCCACAATTGCGCGCAAGTTGCCAAGAATAGAGGGTTAGAGACAATGAATCAGCAACAGCTCCTGGAGCAGTACGGCCCCCGCGAGGCCATGGAATACGACGTCGTCATCGTTGGCGGCGGCCCCGCCGGCCTGGCAACCGCCATCCGCCTGAAGCAGCTCGCCCAGGAAAAAGGCACCGAGGTCAATGTCTGCGTGCTGGAAAAAGGCTCCGAGCCGGGCGCCCACATCCTGTCCGGCGCCATCATGGACCCGGTTGCGCTCAATGAGCTGATCCCCAACTGGAAGGAACTCGGCGCCCCGCTGAACCAACCGGTCGCCGAAGACAAGTTCCTGTTCCTCAACGAAACCGGTTCCAAGGCCACACCGTCCGCGCTGCTGCCGGAGTGCTTCCACAACCACGGCAATTACATCGTCAGCCTGTCCAACTTCACGCGCTGGCTGGGGCAACAGGCCGAAGGCCTGGGCGTTGAGATCTTCCCGGGCTTCCCTGCCGCCGAGGTGCTCTACAACGACGACGGCTCGGTCAAGGGCGTGGCCACCGGCAACATGGGCATCAACAAGGAAGGCGAGCCGACCGAGAATTTCCAGCTCGGCATGGAGCTGCACGCCAAGTACACCATCTTCGCCGAAGGGTCGCGCGGCCACCTGGGCAAGCAGCTGATCGCCAGGTACAAGCTCGACGACGGCAAGGATCCGCAAAGCTACGGCATCGGCCTGAAAGAGCTGTGGGAGATCGATCCCGCCAAGCACCAGCCAGGCCTGGTGGTGCACACCGCCGGCTGGCCGCTGGACCCGGCCACCTACGGCGGCTCCTTCCTGTACCACATGGAAGACAACAAGGTTGCCGTGGGCTTCGTGGTGGGCCTGGACTACACCAACCCCTGGCTCTCCCCGTTCGAGGAGTTCCAGCGCTTCAAGACGCACCCGGAAATCCGCACTTATTTCGAAGGTGGCAAGCGCATCAGCTACGGCGCGCGCGCCATTACGGCCGGCGGCCTGCTGTCGCTGCCCAAGACCGTATTCCCGGGTGGCGCCCTGGTCGGCTGCGACGCCGGTTACCTGAACGCCTCGCGCATCAAGGGCAGCCACGCCGCCATCAAGACCGGCATGATGGCCGCCGAAGCCGCCTACGATGCGCTGCAGGCCAACCGCCAGCACGACGAACTGACGGCCTACCCGACCGCCTTCGAGAACAGCTGGCTGCACAAGGAACTGCTGCAGGCAAAGAACTTCAAGCAGTGGTTCAAGAAGGGCCGCACCACCGCCACGCTGATGACCGGCATCGAGCAATGGCTGCTGCCCAAGCTGGGCATCCGCAATCCGCCCTGGACCCTCCACCGCGAGAAGCCGGACCACGTCTACCTCAAGCCAGCCGCCGAGTGCCAGCAGATCGTCTACCCGAAGCCGGACGGCAAGCTCACCTTCGACCGCCTCAGCTCGGTGTTCATCAGCAACACCAACCATGAGGAAAACCAGCCGGCCCACTTGACGCTCAAGGACGCGAGCGTTCCCGTCAATGTCAACTGGGACAAGTTTGCCGGCCCCGAAAGCCGCTACTGCCCAGCCGGCGTGTACGAGTTCGTGCAGAACGACGACGGCAAGGAACGCCTGCAGATCAATGCGCAGAACTGCGTGCACTGCAAGACCTGCGACATCAAGGATCCCACCCAGAATATCGTCTGGGTGACGCCGGAAGGCGGCGGCGGCCCGAACTACGTGGGCATGTAAGTTCGCCGCAAGGCAAGCAAAACGGCACCGGATTCGGTGCCGTTTTCTTTGAGGCTCAGACCTGCGGGCTCGACGTCGCGGGCGACGTCAGTAAATCATGATAGAGCGGCTTGTCGTCGGCCACGCTCCGATACCAGCCAATCACATCGGCCACGCCGGCAATCAGCGTGATGAGTGCCGGGCCGGCGAGCGGCACCTGCCCGATCCCGTCGATCAGGGCCAGCACCACGTCCGTCATGCCGCCAGCCTCGCGCGGCTTGCCGAGGGCCGTGGCCGAGGCCACGTCCAGCGGCGACATCCCAGCCAGCGGGCGGGCGCCGTCAGCGCCGGTGCCGGCGCCGACGGGCTTGGCTCCGCTCGAAAGCGCTTCCAGCCCCAGCGCGCGCTCGTCCATCGACCAAGCGCTCGCCTGGCCGCCGCCCTGCGCGATATTGGCCATGGCTGGCATGGCAACGGCTAGCAGGGCTGCCAGGATGGACGCGCGCAATGGCGCGCCAAGACGGGATATGCGCTTCATGATGCCTCCTTGTGGCAGGGATCGGGATACCGGCCAGCCGCAACGCCAGCACGCCGTGCCCGATTTTCTTGCAGGGGACGGCAGAGACGGGAAGCGTGCCTCGGGCAAGAATCCGTGTTGGCAGGATGACTCCAAACGCCGCCCCCCCCTCACGCAGCGGTGACCTGCATGCTGGCATTTGCCAGCAACTGCTCATAGATAAAGCACTGGAGCAGCGTCAGCTCGCGCTCGCCGAGGGCGTCGAACACAACGCCGAACGTGGGAAACTCCAGATCGCCCTCGGCAGGCAAGACGTTGCGCACTACCCCGTCGACCATGATCTCGCTGTCCAGCGCGGCGGTGCGCAGATGGAAGCACAAGCGCACCGGCGCACCGGATGCCGGCACGGCGCCGGCGATCTGGATCTGCGCGCCACCGGTGCTCAGGTCGGTCAGCAACACCAGACGGGCAGGCTGGTGCTGCGCCGTTGCATCGTCGTCCGTGCTGCCGGGATCCACCAGGTAAGCCGCCAGCCGCGTCGGCACGCGGGTTGCCTTGCGCACCGGCATCTGCTGCGGCTCGGCCGGTGCTGACAAGACCAGGTAACGGAAGGGACTGCGGCAGATGGCGGTCACCGTCGACTCGAAACTGAGGATGGCGTGACCGGAAAAACCGCGCAGCAACACCGTCTCGCCGGGCCTGAGCTGCAGTTCCTTCCCGCCGAGTTGCGGCCAGGTCACGAACAGGCCCTGCTCGACAAATCCGATCAGCCGGCTGGCCGCGGCGCGCCCGGCCTGCCCCGGCGATTTGACCTGCAGCAGCGTGCCTACCTGCAGGCCAAGCGGCCCCGCACTGGCCTGCCGCCCGCTGTCCACCGGCTCGCCCGGTTCGCCCGGCTCGTCCTCTGGCCGGCACACCGTGCCATGGCGGAACACCAGGGCGACGTCGCGATCCTCGGGAATCACGCTGCCGCTGCCGAGCACGAGATTGCCCGCCTCGTCCAGCAAGGACCACGGCAAGGGCTGGCCGACGGGGAGATCGTCAGGGGTGAGCGCAATCATGGTTAGCACCAGTGAACGCCCGCGCAGCGGGCGTGGCAGATCCAACGGCGGCTACGGGAACGCACGAACGGTCGTCCCGGCCACCACCTAGCGAGGCGCTCAATGCACGCAGCGGCTGGCGCGGCAGCCGCGAGGCGCCGCGATGTACCAAGTGAATAGCGCATCTCATCCAGTTTGCTATCGGCGTATTCCTGGAAAACCTTGAGCGCAATCCGACAACCACGGGGGCAGGCACACCTTGACGCCGCCCCGCTTTCCTCGCAAAATCTCGCCACAATCTGTCTGACAGCCTTACATATTAGTCGATGACCATCCTGAGCCGCCCCGCCTCGCTTGCCGCACGCATCGCCGACGCACTGCGCGCCGACATCGCGGCCGGCCGCTTTGCCGCCGGCGCCCGGCTCCCGGCCGAAGCCGCCCTTGGCGAGACCTTTGGCGTGAGCCGCCCCATCGTCCGTGAGGCCATTGCACAACTGAAGGCGGACGGGCTGCTGGTCACGCGCAAAGGCTCGGGTGCCTATGTGTCGGACATGCCCGGTGGTCAGGTATGGCGCATGGCCCCCGAACTGCAAGGCGGCCCAACCCCGGCCCAGCTGTTCGAGTTGCGCATGGTGGTGGAATGCGCCTGCGCCGAAATGGCCGCGCTGCGCCGCACCGAGGAGGACCTGCAAGCCATCCGCGCCGCGCTGGCCGCGATGCGCGAGCACGCCAAGGATTTCACCAGCGCCGCAGCCGCCGACGTAGCGTTCCACCACGCCATCGCGCAGGCCGCGCACAACCCCTGCTTCACCGGCCTGACCGATTTTGTTGGCCAGCACATGCTGGCGGCGCGGCAAACCGCCTGGGAAAACGCCGCCCGCTTTCGCGGCGGCTCGCAAGGCGCGGACAGCGAGCACACCGTGCTGGTGGAGGCCATTGCCGCCGGCAACGCCAGCGCGGCGCGCCAGGCCGCACGCAGGCACCTCGGCGCGGCAGCCAAGCGCATGGGGCTGACTTTGAGTTAAGCCCTGGCGCGCAGAGCGCAGGGCCTATCCACAGCGCAACACAATCCAGGGACCCGCGGCACGCACCGCCTGACAGGCGCCGGCCGCATCAGCAGAGAACGACAATGGAACAAGTAGATTGCGTGGTAATCGGCGCGGGCGTAGTGGGCCTGGCCGTGGCGAGACAACTAGCCATGCAGGGCCGCGAAGTCATCATCCTGGAAGCCGAGAACGCCTTCGGCACCATTACCAGCGCACGTAACAGCGAAGTGATCCACGCCGGCATCTACTATCCGGCCGGCTCGCTCAAGGCCGCGATGTGCGTGCGCGGCAAGGCCATGCTGTACGACTACTGCGCCTCGCACCACATCCAGCACCAGCGCTGCGGCAAGCTGATCGTAGCCACCACCGAGGCCCAGGTCGCCACGCTGGAAGCCATCCGGGCCAAGGCCGCGGCCAATGGCGTGCATGACCTGCAGTTGCTCAGCCAGGCCGAGGCGCAGGCGCTGGAGCCAAACCTGCAATGCCGCGCCGCCCTGCTCTCTGCGTCCACCGGCATCGTCGACAGCCATGGCCTGATGCTGGCCTTGCTGGGCGACGCCGAGAACGCCGGCGCCATGCTGGCGGTGCAGTCGCCCGTAGCCAGCGGCGCCGTGATGCCGGATGGTATCCGCCTCGACGTGGGCAGCCAGGACGAGGCGGCCGGCACCACGCTACTGGCCCGCACCGTGATCAATTCGGCCGGCCTGAGCGCGCCAGCGCTGGCGCGCAGCATCGAAGGCATGCCTGGCGCACATGTTCCGCCGCAGTACTACGCCAAAGGCTGCTACTTCACGCTGGCCGGGCGCGCGCCCTTCTCGCGCCTGATCTACCCGGTGCCGGAGGCTGCCGGCCTGGGTGTGCACCTGACGATTGACCTCGGCGGCCAGGCGCGCTTCGGCCCCAATGTGCGCTGGATAGATGAGATCGAGTACGGCGTGGACCCGGCCGATGCCGACAGCTTCTACGGTGAAGTACGGAATTACTGGCCGGGACTGGCCGATGGCGCGCTGCAGCCAGGCTATGCCGGCATCCGCCCCAAGATCAGCGGCCCGGGCGAGCCCGCGGCGGATTTCCGCATCGATGGCCCAGCCACCCATGGCGTGCCGGGGCTGGTCAACCTGTTCGGCATCGAGTCGCCCGGGCTGACCTCGTCGCTGGCGCTGGCCGAGCACGTGGCAAGCCTGCTGTGAAGCCCTGAACGATCCAAACGCCGGTGCGCGTCAGCGCCCGGCCGTGGCGGCTTGCGCCTTGGCGTCGGAAGCCGCTTCCGTACGGAACGTCATGAACGCGCACAGCGCGCCGCCCGCCGCCGCCAATGCCGCCAGCCCGAACGTATGAGCGGGTCCGAGCGCCTTCCACGTCCACCCCATCGCCAGCCCGCCGCAGGTGCCGCCAAGGCCGTAGGAAAGGCCTGTGTAAAGGGCCTGGCCGCGCCCCTGCAGGGGACCCGCGAACCAGCGCTGCAGGCGCTTCAGGCTAGCGCTATGGTGCGCGCCGAAGGTGGCCGCGTGCAGCACCTGCACCAGCGCCATCAGCCATGACAACCGGGCAAAGTAGCCGGTCAGGCCGAAGCGGATCGCGGCCAGCACGAAGGTGCCGGCCAGGATGGTGCGCAACGGTACGCTTGCGAACAACCGCCCCTGGAAAAAAAAGAAAACGATCTCGGCCACCACGCCGATGGTCCACATCACGCCGATGGCAAGCTTGCTGTAGCCAAGCTGCTCCAGGTACAGCGAATAGAACACGTACAGCGCGGCGTGGGCGAACATCATCAGGAACGCCGAGCCGAAGAACCAGCTCACATCGGGACGGCGCAGCAGCGGCAGCGCCGGCGGTGGCTTGACGCGCGGCCCGTCGTCGGGCGCATCGTGCATGCCGAACACCACCACCAGGAACAGCGCCAGCATGGTGCTCGCCAGCCACGGGAACACCTCCATGCCGTAGCGCTCGAACAGCGCCCCGCCCAGCAGCACGGCCACGATAAAGCCGGCCGAGCCGAACATGCGGATGCGCCCGTAGCGGTAATCGAAGGCGCCGTAGCGGCGCAGCGTGGAGATGGTGAGCGCGTCGCCCAGCGGAGACATGGCGCTGGTGATCAGGTTCAGCCCGATCATCATCGCCATCATTGCGCCGTAGCTGGTGACGCCGGGCACCATCAGGAACGCCAGCAAGGATGTCACGGCGGCCAGGCGCAGCAGGCGCACGCGGGTATGCATCACATCGGACAGCCAGCCCCAGAAATACGGGCCGACGATGCGGCTGACCTGGAAGCAGGCCATCAGCACGCCGATCTGCACCGGGGAAAAACCGCGCCCGGCGAAGAACAGGCTCACATAGGGTGAGATGACGCCGACGTAGCCGTAGTAGCCAAGATAAAACAGGCCAAAGCGCGTCTCGGAGACACGCCCGGCACCCGCGGCGCGGGCGCGTTGTTCCGCCTGCGCCAACTCAGCGCGACTGGCCGGACAGCGGCGACTGGGCGGGGATGCGCGGGGTATCGACCTTGACGTCGCCGCACTGGGCGCGGTGGCGCAGCGCATGGTCCATCAGCACCAGCGCCAGCATGGCTTCGGCGATGGGGGTGGCGCGGATGCCCACACAGGGATCGTGGCGGCCGAAGGTTTCCACCGTGGCGGGCTGGCCTGCCTTGTCGATGGATTCGCGCGGGGTGCGGATGCTGGAGGTGGGCTTGATTGCCAGGGAGACGGTAACATCCTGGCCGGTCGAGATGCCGCCAAGCACGCCGCCGGCGTTATTGCCACGGAAGCCTTCGGCGCTGAGCGAGTCGCCATGCACGCTGCCGCGCTGGCTCACGCTCTCAAACCCCGCGCCGATCTCCACGCCCTTGACGGCATTGATGCCCATCATGGCATGCGCGATGTCGGCATCGAGCTTGTCGAACAGCGGCTCGCCCAGGCCCACCGGCACATGGCTCGCCACCACCTCGATGCGCGCGCCGACCGAGTCGCCGTCGCGGCGCAGCGCGTCCATATAGGTTTCCAGCTCCGGCACGATCTCCGCATTGGGGGCAAAGAAGGGATTTTCCGGCACTTCCGCCCAGTCCACGAACGGCACGCGGACTTCGCCGAGTTGCGACATATAGCCCCGGATCTCGGTGCCGTACTGCTCGCGCAGCCACTTCCTGGCCACGGCCGCCGCCGCCACCACGGGCGCCGTCAGGCGGGCCGACGACCGGCCACCGCCGCGATAGTCGCGGATGCCGTACTTCTGCCAGTAGGTGTAGTCGGCGTGGCCCGGGCGGAAGGTCTCGACGATATTGCCGTAGTCCTTGCTGCGCTGGTCGGTGTTGCGGATCAGCAGGCAGATCGGCGTGCCGGTGGTCTTGCCCTCGAACACGCCGGAGAGGATCTCGACCTGGTCGGGCTCCTGGCGCTGCGTGACGTGGCGCGAGGTGCCGGGCTTGCGGCGGTCCAGGTCCAGCTGGATGTCGGCCTCGGTCAGGGACATGCCCGGCGGGCAGCCATCCACCACCGCGCCGATGGCCGGCCCGTGCGATTCGCCAAAAGTGGTGACAGTAAAGAGCAGGCCGAGAGTATTGCCGGACATGATGGGAGGCCGCGCAGGGCGTGAGAATTGGGGAACGGGCTACATTGTAAGGCTTTTGCCGCCCTTCCGGCCCGCCCCGGCTCTCGCTCAGGACGCGGGCGCTGCCTGCAGGTCCGGATAGAAGCGCTCCCGCATCCGCGCCACGTAGGCCACCAGGGTGGGGTGGGATTCGGCGGCGGTGCGGATCGGCGTGTCGAACAGCGGGCACAGCGCACCGGCCATGAAGGCGAAGACCGTGGCGTCGGCGCCGCAAGGCTTGTCGCCCATCAGGTAGGGCTGGCTGCCCAGCACGTCGGCCACGGCCGCCACATCGCGGCCGGCGATCGCGGCCAGATCAGCCGGGCTATGGCGCCCGAGCCCCTGCGTCCACAGGATGCGGCGGATCTTCGAGCGCACAAAACGCATCGCCAGCCCGCGCACCGGCCACGGCACGGCGCGGAAAAACGTCGCCGGGCCCCGGGCAAAATTGGCGTCATGGTTCCAGCGCGCGTCGGCCACCGCCCAGTAGAAGTTATCTTCCAGCATCTTCTCGACCGCCCAGGCCGTGCCACGCTGGGACTGCGTCAGCCCTTCATCGAAGTCGATGTGGTAGGTCTTCTCCAGGTGCCAGCGGATCAGCGTGGAGTCCGCCACCACGCGGCCCTCGTCGTCGAGATAGGGCAGCTTGCCCTTGGGCGCGCGCCGCAGGCCGCCCTGCGCGGCGCGGTACGGCAGCCCCGCGAGCTTGAGCAGCATGTCGGCCTTGGTGACGAAAGGGCTGGCGTCTGGCAGGCCGAAGGCCGGCCCGAAGGTGTAGAGCGTGATCATGCTTGCCGCCTCCCGCTTGTCGTTAGCGCCACTCGCCGCGCAAGCCCTGCACCACCTGCTGCAGGGCCTCCGGCGTGGCCAGTTCCGGCGCGATCGGGTCGCCCACGACCAGTTCCAGCCGGTTCAGGATGCCGCGCCGGAATGGCCGGGACATGGCATTGCCGCCCTTGCGGGAGAAAAAGCTGCCCCACAGCCCGCGCAGCGCCATCGGCACGACCGGCACGGGGGTGCGCCGGATGATCTGCTGCACGCCCTGCTTGAAAGGATTGAGCTCGCCGGTGGCCGTGATCTTGCCCTCCGGGAAGATGCAGACCAGGTCGCCGCCGGCCAGCGCCCGCGCGACTTCGTCGTAGGCGCGCTCCAGCATGGCCGGGTCCTCGTGGGCCGGCGCGATCGGGATCGCCTTGGCCTGGCGGAAGAACCACGACATCAGCGGCACCTTGAAGATGCGGTGATCCATCAGGAAGCGCACCGGCCGCGGGCTGGCGGCCATCAGCACCACCGCATCGGCAAAGCTGACGTGGTTGCACACCAGCACCGCGGCGCCCTCGGCCGGAATGTGCTCGGCATTGACGCGCTTCAGGCGATACACCGTATGCACCAGGATCCAGGCAATGAAGCGCAGCAGGAATTCCGGCACCAGCGAGTAGATGTAGATGGCAACCACCGCGTTGAGCAGCCCCACCACCAGGAACAGCTGCGGAATGCTGAATCCGGCCTGGGTCAGCACCACCGCCAGCAGCGAGGAGCCGATCATGAAGAAGCTGTTGAGGATGTTGTTGGCGGCGATGATGCGGGCCCGGTGCGTCGGCGCGCAGCGGCTCTGGATCAGCGCGTACAGCGGCACGCTGTAGAAGCCGCCGAACATCGCCAGCAGGAACAGGTCGATCAGCACGCGCCAGTGGCGCGGGTCGGCGGCGAAGCCGGCCAGCCCGGACAGCTCGCCGTGCTGCTCGCCGTTGCTGGCGAAGAACAGGTCGACCGCGAACACCGTCATGCCAATCGAGCCGAACGGCACCAGACCGATCTCGACATGCCGACCGGACAGCCGCTCGCACAGCAGCGAGCCGGTGCCGATGCCCAGCGAGAACACCGCCAGCAGCAACGTCACCACGTTCTGGTCGCCGCCCAGCACGTCCTTGGCAAAGCTGAAAAACGAGGTGAGGAAGGTCGCGCCCAAAAACCAGAGCCAGGAAATCCCCAGCAGGCTCAGGAACACCGTGCGGTCGGTGCGCGCCAGCTTGAGGTTGCGCCAGGTCTCGGAAAACGGGTTCCAGTTGATGCGCAGGTCGGGTTGCGGCGCCGGCGAGTCCGGCACGCGCGCGGACACCATGCGACCGGCCAGCGCCAGCGCCACGCAAGCTGCGCCGACATAGAACGGCCCCACGATCTTCTCGCCATGGGTCAGGCCGGCCAGTTCGCCGCCAAGCAGGGTGCCGAGCAGGATGGCCACGAAGGTGCCCATCTCCACCAGGCCGTTGCCGCCCACCAGCTCTGTCTCGTCCAGGTGCTGCGGCAGGTAAGCGAACTTGACCGGACCAAACAGCGTCGAGTGCAACCCCATCAGGAAGGTGCCCGTGTAGAGCAAGGGCGCGCTGTGCATGGCAAAACCCGCCAGCCCTAGCAGCATAATGGCGATTTCCAGCGTCTTCACCAGCCGGATCAGCCGGGACTTCTCGATCTTGTCGGCGATCTGGCCGCTGGTGGCCGAGAACAGCACGAACGGTGCGATAAAGATGGCCGAGATCAGGAACGCCGCGCTCTTGGCGTCAACACCGTCGAACAGGGCCGTATGGTAGGTGACCAGCGAGGTGAAGGCGACCTTGAACAGGTTGTCGTTCATGGCGCCCAGGAACTGGGTCCAGAAGAACGGCGCGAAGCGGCGCGTGCGGAGCAGACGGAATTGGTTTTGTTGGCTCATGTAGCGCTCATGTCGCGGTCGGCTCAAAAAGATGCCGCGTCGTTGCGCGGCATTTACCACTGGTACGGACTACGGGCGCGCCCCAGGAGGGGGCACGGCCCGCAGCGCCTCGATCGGCCCAACCCGGCCGCCGCTACGTGGCGCCTCTCGCGCCATGGGCGGCTCAATCGGTCTTTTCTTCCGGCCAGTCGCGGATGTAGGCCTTGAGCATGCGGTTCTCGAAGCTCTGCTCTTCCACCACGGCCTTGGCCACGTCGTAAAACGAAATCACGCCCATCAGCGTCCGGTTGTCCAGCACCGGCAGGTAACGGGTGTGGCGCTCCAGCATCATGCGGCGGACTTCATTGACGTCCGTCTCCATGGTGCAGGTCAGCGGCGCGTCGTCCATGACCTTGCGCAGGCTGGTGGTGCCGACGTTGCCGCCGTTGGCGGAGAGCGTCTTGATGATCTCGCGGAAGGTCAGCATGCCGACCAGGTCGCCGTACTCCATCACCACCAGCGAGCCGATATCGTGCTCTGCCATGATATTGACCGCCAGCAGCAATGACGTTTCCGGCTTCACCGTATAGAGCGTGTTGCCCTTGATCTGCAGGATGTCGCTGACTTTCATGATGGTCTCCGCTTCTCTGAATCTGCTGTTTTGCTGTTTATTACCTGCCGCCGCCGGCATGGCCTGATGCGCCGATCCTAGCCGAAACCAGCCGCCCAAGTAAAGCACGGGCCGCCGCCGGGGCCGCCAAGGCTATTTGCCGTGCCCCCGGCGGCAGCGGATGCTACGATGCGATCCGCAGACAACTCTAGCCCTTGAAGCCATGTCCGGTACCCGTTTCGACACCCTGGCGCTGCATGCTGGCGCCGCCCCCGACCCCGCCACGGGGGCGCGGGCCACGCCCATCCACCTGACGACATCCTTCGTTTTTAAAGACAGCGAGCACGCCGCCTCGCTGTTCAATATGGAACGCGCGGGCCACGTCTACTCCCGCATCTCCAATCCCACGGTCGCCGTCCTCGAGGAGCGCATCGCCGCCCTGGAGAACGGCGCCGGTGCGATCGGCGTGGCTTCGGGCCAGGCCGCGCTGCATCTGGCGGTGGCGACACTGATGGGCGCGGGCTCGCACATCGTGGCGTCCAGCGCCCTGTATGGCGGCTCGCACAACCTGCTGCACTACACGCTGCGCCGCTTCGGCATCGAGACCACCTTCGTGCAGGCGCGCGACATCGACGCCTGGCGCGCAGCCATCCGGCCCGAGACCAAGCTGCTGTTCGGCGAGACCCTGGGCAACCCCGGGCTGGACGTGCTCGACATCCCGACCCTGGCGCAGCTCGGCCAGGACAACGGTATCCCGCTGCTGGTCGACTCCACCTTCACCACGCCCTACCTGCTCAAGCCCTTCGACCTGGGCGCCGGCCTGCTCTATCACTCGGCCACCAAGTTCCTGGGCGGCCACGGCACCACCATCGGCGGCGTGCTGGCGGAAGGCGGCACCTTCGACTTCGAAGCCTCCGGGCGCTTCCCGGAGCTGTCGGAGCCCTATGCTGGCTTCCACAACATGGTCTTCACCGAGGAGAGCACGGTGGCCCCGTTCCTGCTGCGCGCGCGCCGCGAAGGCCTGCGCGACTTCGGCGCCTGCCTGAGCCCGATGGCCGCCTGGCAACTGCTCCAGGGCATCGAGACGCTGCCGCTGCGCATGGCCCGCCATGTGGACAACGCGCGCCGCGTGGTGCAGTTCCTGGTGTCGCACCCGATGGTCGAGTCGGTCGCCTATCCGGAGCTGGAATCCCATCCGGACTACGCGCTCGCCAGGCGCCTGCTGCCGCGCGGCGCGGGCGCCGTGTTCAGCTTCAACCTCAAGGGCAACCGTGCCGCGGGCCAGCGCTTCATCGAGAGCCTGGCGCTGTTCTCGCACCTGGCCAATGTGGGCGATGCCCGCTCGCTGGTGATCCACCCGGCCTCCACCACCCACTTCCGCATGGACGCCGCGGCGCTGCAGGCGGCCGGCATCAGCGAAGGCACCATCCGTCTGTCGGTCGGACTGGAAGACCCTGACGACCTCATCGACGACCTCAAGCGCGGCCTCAAGGCAGCCGAGAAAGCCATGAGCGCCAAAGGAGGGCAAGCCTGATGGAACTGACGATCGCAGGCCGTAAGGCCTACGCCTATACCGGCGGCAAACCCTTCGACCCGGCCCTGCCCTGTGCCGTGTTCGTGCACGGCGCGCAGAACGACCACAGCGTCTGGGCCCTGCAGACGCGCTGGTTCGCCAACCACGGCTTCAGCGTGCTGGCGGTGGACCTGCCCGGCCACAACCGCAGCGAGGGCATGCCCCTCGATACGGTCGAGGCCATGGCCGACTGGGTGATCGAACTGGTCCGCGCAGCCGGTGTCAGCACCCCCGCGCTGGTCTTCGGGCACAGCATGGGCTCGCTGATCGCGCTGGAAACGGCCGCCCGCCACCCTGACGCGGTGCGCGGCATCGCCCTGCTTGCCACGGCCTACCCGATGAAAGTCGCCGACGCCTTGCTCGACGCCTCGCTCAACCGCGTGGACCAGGCCATCGCCATGGTCAACGCGTGGTCGCACTCCAGCCTCGCCAACAAGCCCTCCTCACCGGGACCGGGCTCGTGGATGCAAGGCGGCAGCCAGCGCCTGATGGAACGCGTGGCACAACGCAACCCCGAAGGCCACGTCTTCCACAACGACTTCTCCGCCTGCAACGCCTACGCCAACGGCGACGCCGCGGTGGCCGCCGTGCGCTGCCCCGCCCTGTTCATCAGCGGCAGCAAGGACATGATGACCTCGCCCAAGGCCGCCCAGGCGCTCGCCGCCAGGATGGCATCGGCCAGCACAGTCACGGTGCCCTGCGGGCACGCGCTGATGGGGGAAAAGCCGGATGAAGTACTGGACGCGCTGGCAGCGTTCGCGCGCAAGGTGGTAGCGGCAGGCTGAAAGCGGCGGCGCAGCAAGCGCCCGTCCTCTCCCCCACAAGCGGGAGAGGGGAGCCAACCAGCGGCAAGATCAACCAACTGTGGTAGCCGTGATTCCCGCCCCCAGGCGGAAATCACCCAAGCGCGATGCGAAGCGAGCCGTCAAGGTGTGCCAAGGCCGTATGGGGCGCCTCGGGATTCGGCGAAAAGAGTGGAAAAGAGGGACCCATGTCTGAGTATCGCCTCAAGGCGATGCGAGTTTGGGTCCCGGCCGCTCTTTTCGTCGAAGCCCGAGGAGGTAGTCGCCCCATCCGGCGCGCCTTCTTTGCCTACTTTTTTGGCAAGACAAAAAAGTAGGTCGCCGCCCCGCAGGGGTGGTGAAACCGCAGTTGAAGTTGACGTTAAGCCGTTGCAGTTGCAGTTGCAGTGACAGTCCCCCCCACCTAAACTAAAAACCCCCGAACACCCCACAGGCCCCCGCCATGCCCCAGGCCCACCCCCGTGAGTTCGAGAATTTCGCCGCCTTCTACCCCTTCTACCTGAACGAGCACCGCAACCCCACTTGCCGCCGCCTGCATTTCGCCGGCTCCACCGTGGCATTGCTGTGCCTGCTTGCACTCCTGCTCAGCGGCAACTGGTGGTGGCTGGCAGCGGCCGCGGTGTCCGGCTATGCCTTCGCCTGGGTCGGCCATTTCGGCTTCGAGAAAAACCGGCCCGCCACCTTCCGCCATCCGCTCTACAGCCTGATGGGCGACTGGGTGATGTACGGCGATATCTGGCGCGGCAGGATTCCCTTCTAGGCCTGCGAGGCCTTCAGACCTGGCCGTGCCAGCCGGGCGGCACCACCTCCAGGGTGCGCCGCGCGGAATCGGCGGGGCGTTCCTGGGCGGCCGTCCCGGTCTGCGTTTGCGCCTGTTGGTCCTGCTGGTCCTGTTGCTGGCGCCGGAACACGGCCTCGAGCGGCTGGTCCAGGCGCGGGTTGTCCAGCACCTGCTTGAGCGCATCGGCACCCCGCAACTGCTGCGCCAGCGCCGTGCGCGGCAAGCGCGGCAGGTTCAGCACCAGCCGGTCGTGCAGCGTGCGCAGCGTCACCTGGCCCGGATCGCACAGCAGCGCCCAGTGCGCCTGGCCGCGATCCTGCGCCAGCCTGCCGACCAGATGCATGCCCTTGAGCTTGCCGAGCAGGCCAGCCAGGTAGTCCGCCTCCACCCGCAGCTTGCGCCCCAGGTCGAGCTCGCCGACGCTGCGCGGCACTTCATCCCGCGCCCGATAGAGCAGGTAGAGCACGCCCAGCGCGTCGAAGAACTCGCTGCCAGCAAAGGTGCGGCGGCGCCAGTAGCCCTGCCGGATCACCGGCAGGTTGGCGGCGATGGTGGCACCCAGCAGCGTCACCAGCCAGCTCAGGTAGATCCACAGCAGGAAGATCGGCAGCGCGGCAAAGGTGCCGTAGACCGCGGTGTAGGTCGGGATATGGGTGACGAAGTAGCCGAAGCCGCGTTTGGCCAGCTCGAAGGCCAGCGCTGCCACCAGCCCGGCGGCGATCGCGTCGCGCCACTCCACGTTGGCGTTGGGCACGGCCGTGTAAAGGAAGGCAAAAGCGACCGCCGACAGCAGCACCGGCGTCAGGCCGACCACCAGTCCCAGCCCGAACGGCATGGTGCCGACATAACCAGCCGAGACCGAGATCAGGTAGGAGCTGATCGACAGGCTGGCGCCAATCAGCACGGGGCCCAGCGTCAGCACGGCCCAGAACACCAGCACGCGCTGTGCCAGCGGGCGGCGTTGCTTGACGCGCCAGATCGCGTTGAGCGCGTCCTCCACCGTCAGCATGGTGAGCACCGAAGTCACCATCAGGCCACCCAGGCCCACCGCCGTGAGGCCCTTGGCGTTCTTGGCGAACTGGCCAAGGTAGCTGGTGATGGAATTACTGACGTTGCCAGGAATCAGGTTCTGGAACAGGAAGGATTCGGTCGCGCTGCGGAACTCGCGGAACACCGGGAAGGCCGCCAGCAAGGCGAAGGCCACCGTCAGCACCGGCACCACCGCCAGCACCGTGGTGAATGTCAGGCTGGCCGCGACCTGCGGCAAGCGTCCTTCGCCGGCGCGGCGCAGCGCGTAGCGCGTGAGCGCGCGTAGTTTTTGCAGATTCCATTCCCTGCGCAGGCGAACGATGCGGGCGGCTAACATGCGGGGGCAAACTCCTTACCGGATTCCGTGGCGAGGCCGCAACTATAATACGCGCATTGCCCTCGCGCGCCGCGCAAGGCACAAACCCGGCCTGCCTCCCGGGACCGCTCCATCCTGGCGCCACCCCGGTTACACCGTCAGGCGCCGTAGCCCCGTCCATGACCGAACTCCTAGTCCTCTACTACAGCCGCCACGGCAGCACCCGCAAGCTGGCCGAACTCATCGCCACCGGCATCGACAGCGTGCCCGGCGCCCAGGCGCGCCTGCGCACGGTGCCGCCGGTCTCGACGGTGAGCGAAGCCACCGCTCCGGATATCCCCCCGCAAGGCCCGCCCTACGCCGAACTGCGCGACCTCGAGGAATGCGCGGGCCTGGCCCTGGGCAGCCCCACGCGTTTCGGCAACATGGCCGCGCCGATGAAGTACTTCCTCGACGGCACGGTGGCCCAGTGGCTGTCCGGCGCCCTCACCGGCAAGCCCGCCTGCGTGTTTACCGCCACCGGCAGCCTGCACGGGGGCCAGGAAACCACCTTGCTGTCCATGATGCTGCCCCTGCTGCATCACGGCATGCTGGTCATGGGCCTGCCCTATTCGGAAAGCGCGCTGATGACCACCACCGGCGGCGGCACGCCCTACGGCCCAAGCCACCATGCGCGCGTGGACAACAGCGCGCCGGTGTCCGAGGAGGAAGCCGCGCTCGCTCGCGCCATGGGCAAGCGCCTGGCCGAGACCGCGCTGCGCCTGGCCGGCGGGAGCCGCGCATGAGCGCCGCCCCGAAAGTCCCGGACGTGTCGCACGCCACGGCGCCGTCCACCGCTAACGCCAGCGACGGCGCGCTGCACAATGCCGCCCTGTGGCGCGTGAGCGCCGGCAGCCTGATTGCGCTGATCGTGCTGTGCATCGCCTGGGAATGGTTCCTGGCGCCGCTGCGCCCGGGCGGCTCGTGGCTGATCCTCAAGTTCCTGCCTCTGCTGCTGCCGCTGCGCGGCGTGCTGACCCGCAACCGCTACACCATGCAGTGGTCGTCGATGCTGATCCTGCTGTTCTTCACCGAAGGCATCGTGCGCGCCACCAGCGACCGCGCGCCATCGTCCACGCTGGCGTGGGCCGAAGTGGCGCTGACGCTGCTGTTCTTCTTCGGCACCATCCTCTACCTGCGCCCTTACAAGCGCCGCGCCAAGGCCCTGCAGCCGGCCAAGCCCGGCAAATGACCACGCCGGCGAGCTCGCCATCAGCCCGCACCGATCCATCTCAGCGCGGCCGCTCTCGCAGCAACCGCCCTCCCGGACCCACCGCCATGAACGCCTCGCACCTCGATTCCTTCCTTGCCCTGTGCCGCGCCGCGCTCGGCGAGCAGCACGTGCTGACCGACGCCGCCGATCAGGCCCCCTACCTGACTGACTGGCGCAAGCGCTACACGGGCGAGGCAGTGGCGGTGCTGCGGCCGGGCTCAGCGGAGGAAGTCGCCGCCGCCGTGCACGCCTGCCACGCGCACAAGCTCGCCGTGGTGCCGCAAGGCGGCAATACTGGGCTATGCGGCGGCGCCACGCCGCAGGCGGACCAAGCTTCGGTGGTGATTTCGCTGCAACGCTTGAACCGCGTGCGGCAGGTGGACCCGCTCAACAACACCATCACCGTGGAAGCCGGCGTGATCCTGCAGCAACTGCAGGACACCGCGCGCGAGCATGGGCGGCTGTTCCCGCTGAGCCTGGCCGCGGAAGGCAGCTGCACCATCGGCGGCAACCTCTCCACCAACGCGGGCGGCACAGCCGTGCTGCGCTATGGCAATACGCGCGAGCTTTGCCTTGGGCTGGAGGTGGTAACGCCTGCCGGCGAGATCTGGGACGGCCTGCGCGGCCTGCGCAAGGACAACACAGGCTATGACCTGCGCGACCTGTTCATCGGGGCGGAAGGCACGCTCGGCATCATCACCGCCGCCGTGATGAAGCTCTATCCGCTGCCGCGCGCTCGCGTCACCGCGCTGGCAGCCGTGGCCAACCCGCGCGCTGCGCTGGCCCTGCTGGCCATCGCCCAGCAGCGCGCGGGCGCCATGCTGACCGGCTTCGAGCTGATGTCCGAGCGGTGCCTGTCGCTGGTCACCACGCATTACCCGCAACTGCGCTATCCGTTCGACCGCCCGCACCCCCAAGTCGTGCTACTGGAACTGTCCGACAACGAAAGCGAAGACCATGCGCGCGCCATCTTCGAAGCGCTGATGGAAACTGCCTTCGAAGCCGGCGTGGTGCAAGACGCGGTAGTCGCCGAATCCGTGCAGCAGTCACGCGACTTCTGGAACCTGCGCGAACATATCCCGCTCGCCCAGGTCGACGATGGCAAGAACATCAAGCACGACATCGCCGTGCCGATCTCGCGCATCGCCGATTTCATCGACACCACCGACGCCCTGATCCAGCAAGCCTTCCCCGGCGCGCGCATGGTCACCTTCGGCCATCTCGGCGACGGCAACCTGCACTACAACGTGTCGCCGCCCGTGGACGAAAGCCACGATACCTTCCTCGGCAACTCGGAAGCCATCAACCTGATCGTGCATGACAGCGTGCATGCGCATCGCGGCTCGATCTCCGCCGAACATGGGCTGGGACAGCTCAAGCGCGAGGAGAACCGCCGCTACAAGAGCGGCGTGGAGCTGGCGATGATGCGGGCGATCAAGCAGGCGCTCGATCCCCAGGGCTTGATGAATCCGGGCAAGGTGATCTGACAGGAAATGCCCGCCGGTGGCTTAGCGCGCCGCCGGAATTTCCACGACCTGCCAGCCCTCGTTGCGGTCCGCCAGGAATCGCATCACGGAATCAACGGTGACGGTCCTGATGCGATCGGAGAAGCGCAGTTCAGTGGGATGGTCGTCAAAGGCCACGTTGGCCTTGAACACGCGGCCACCCGGGCGCTTGAACGTACCGATCTTCATCTCGGACGGCTGGTAACCGGCCAGCTTGAGCCAGGCCTGCGCCATCCTGCAGGCGCAGCAGCAGGCGATCGGCGATCTGCTTGGGAGAGACGAGCGGCCGGGCTATCCCGCGAACCAGGCGGGCAACCTTTCAACCGCCCGTCAACTCCGCCACGTGCTGGTCCTTCAGCTTGACGTAGTTGGCCGCCGTATAGCGGAAGAAGCCAAGCTCCTTCTCCGTCAACGCCCTCGCCTCTTTCGCCGGACTGCCGACATAGAGATGCCCGCGCTTGAGCACCTTGCCAGGAGGCACCAGGCTGCCGGCGCCGAGGATCACTTCATCCTCGATCACCGCGCCGTCCATCACGATGGTGCCCATGCCGATCAGGATGCGGCTGCCTATCGTGCAGCCATGCAGCAGCGCCTTGTGGCCGATCGTCACGTCGTCGCCGATGGTGAGCGCAAAACCATCGGGATTGAACGGCCCGGCGTGCGTGATGTGCAGCACGCTGCCGTCCTGCACGCTGGTGCGCGCGCCGATGCGAATGCGGTGCATGTCGCCACGAATGGTCACCAGCGGCCAGACGGAGCTGTCCGCGCCGATCTCTACGTCGCCGATCACGACGGCACTGGGGTCGACGAACGCGCGATCGCCGAGTTGGGGGGCCTTGCCCTGGAAGCTGCGAATGGTCACGATAGAAGCCTGGATACGGAAAGTCGCCAATCAAGCGCGCGCTGCGGCGCCCGGATGGCGCCGGGTCAGCGTGGAGCGCGCCGGTTCGAGCATTCTAATCCGCTGGCTGCCTGCATCGCCGCGTCGCGTGATTCGCATGGGCAAGGTGTCAATCCAAGTGCCTGAATTGCGCTGAAGCACGCACGCATTGCGCCAAAGCCTCCCCCATTGCCTGCTTGAACAATGCCGGCTTCCCGAAATGCCGCCCGAGACGCGGTCTCGAAATCTTGCCGTCCTGCTCGATGGCACGCGCTGCGCGCTCACTATCAAATGGCCTCTGCCACGCCCGCCTGCAACGCCTTCCCCATGATCGAAGGCGGCTGCGCCCCGGCTATGACGGCATTGCCGATCCGGATCGTGGGCACGGAGCGCCCCCCCTCGCGCTGCGCCTTGGCCTGCGCCACCTCGACCTGCGCTTCGCCGTCGGTGCCAGACAGGTGGTCCTGTACGGCTTGCGCATCGAAACCAGCCGATACGGCCAGCGGCACGAGTACATCGATCAGGCCGATGTGCTCGCCGCGGGAGAAGTACGCAGCGAAGATGGCATCGAACAACGCTTCCACCATGGCTGCGCCGCCGGTCTGTTGGGCGAAAGCCATCAGCTGGTGCGCAAGCCGGGTGTTGGGCGTGACCGTGATCAGGTCATAGTTGAAATCCAGTCCGGCGCGCCGGCCCATCATCGCCACCTCCACATCCATAGCCTGCGAGCGGGCCCAGCTGCCGAACTTCGCAGTGCGATAGGCCTTGCGGTCGGCGCCTTCCAGCGGCATGGCCGGGTTGAGCTCGTAGGGCACATAGGAAATCGCAGGGGCAACCTCGGTCGACATGCGCCCGATGGCCGTCTTCAGGTTGCGATAGCCGATCCAGCACCACGGGCAAATGAAGTCATAGGTGATCTGGATGTCGACGGGATGCATGACGGCTCCTTGCCTAAGTGATGGAGCCAGCGTAGATGGCGGCCCGTACCAGCGCAATGACATGCCAGCGCAAACCTGCTTTGCTGCCCATGCAACGCTCCTTTGCCCCCGCATGCGTTCTCTGCGGGCCCCGACGCTTCTACGATGCAACACATACACACGTACGCTGGAGCCACACATGAACACCCATGACGCATAGAAGTGGCGCAGCCGGCATGCAGCATTGCGCCGATCAGGGTAAGCCCTCCCCTTTTTCGCTCTTGGCCGTTCTCTTCAGCTGCCCTACAATTTATCACACGATCACTAATCGATCGATCAATAGTAGAGTAACAGAGGCAACCATGACCATCCGCAAGCTCGCGCACTTCTCGATCCGCACCACGGACGTCGAGCAATCCTGCGCTTTCTACGAACGCATTCTCGGCTTCAGGCAAGGCTATCGCCCGCCCTTCGACTTCCCCGGCGCGTGGCTGTACATGGGCGGGGATGAAGGTGACTTCGGCACGGTCCACATCATCGGCGCCGACCCCGGCAACCCCGGCGGGCTGTCCGCCTACCTCGGCGACCGCGCCCCCTCGGCGGCGGGCACCGGCACCCTCGACCACATCGCGTTCCTGGCCACGGGCGTGGCGCAGATGTGGGCGAAGCTGGAAGCCGAGGGCATCCCATGGCGCGACCGCACGGTCCCCAGCCTGGGCCTGCATCAGGTGTTCATCGAGGACCCTTCCGGCGTCACCATCGAACTGAACTACCCCGCCGCCGAGGTGGCGGGCCTTGAAATCCCGGGCAACGGCGCGCGCGCGCCCCACCCCGAAGTGGCAGGAGACTGATCATGACAACCCGATCGACAAGGCCGAAGGCCATCATCGTGGGCGGCTCGCTGGGCGGGCTGTTCGCGGCCAACCTGCTTGCCCGCGGCGGGTGGGAAGTGGAGGTATGCGAGCGCGTTCCCGAAGCCCTTGCCGGGCGCGGCGCAGGCATCGTCACGCACCCGGAATTGTTCGAGGCCCTGGCCGCCGCCGGGGTCGAGGTGGACGACGCCATCGGTGTGCAGGTGAAGTCCCGGCTGACGCTGGGCCAGGACGGCAGCGTGCTGTCGCAGCGTGAGCTGCCGCAAACGCTGACGGCTTGGGGCAAGATGTACCACGTACTGCGATCCGCCTTCACCGGGGGCACCTACCACACGGGCGCCAATGTAGTGTCGGTGCGCAGCGAGCCCGGCCGCGCCGTGGTGATGCTGGACGACGGCTCGATCCATCACGCCGATCTTGTCATCGCCGCGGACGGCTTGCGCTCCGCAATGCGCGAGGACCTGTTGCCCGGGGCCAGGCTCCAGTACGCAGGGTACATCGCCTGGCGCGGCCTGGTGGACGAGACGAGCCTGAGCAAAGCCACGCGCGACATGCTGTTCGAGAAGTTCGCCTTCTGCCTGCCGCCCCGCGAGCAGATCCTCGGCTACCCGGTGGCGGGCCAGGGCAACAGCACCCGGGTTGGCGAGCGCCGCTACAACTTCGTGTGGTACCGCGCCACCAGCGAAGACGTGGACCTGCCCGACCTGCTGACCGACGCCAGCGGCAAGCGCTGGTCCGGCGGCATCCCGCCGGCGCTGATCCGCCCGGACGTGCTTGCCAGCATGGAGCAAGCCGCGCTGGCCAACCTGGCGCCACAGTTCGGCGAGGTCGTGACCAAGGCCGCGCAGCCGCTGTTCCAGCCCATCTTCGACCTTGAGGTGCCGCGCATGGCCTTCGGGCGCGTGGCGCTGCTCGGCGACGCCGCCTTCGTGGCTCGCCCGCACTGCGGCATGGGCGTGACCAAGGCCGCGGGCGACGCCATCGCGCTGGTCAAGGCACTGCAAGCGCATGACAGCGTCAGTGCCGCACTGGAAAGCTACAGCGCCGAGCGCGTGCAGGTGGGCGCGGCCATCGTCCAGCACGCGCGCCACCTCGGCGCCTACATGCAGGCGCAGCTCAAGAACGAGACCGACCGCCATATGGCCGAGCGCTATCGCACGCCGGAAGCCGTGATGCGCGAGACGGCGGTGTCGACGCGCTTCTGAGCGCACCGCCGCACTCCCGCCAGACCCACCGCCCCCAACGGAGACAACCTTGGAACACACCGCCCCCACCTTTGCCGCAGCCGCCCGCGAAAGCGCCGCGCTCGCTGCGCCCCCACCGAATCCCCTGCTCGCCGATCCGGCATTCCAGTCCCTGGTAAGCGCGCGGCGCAGGTTCGCGTGGGCCCTGACCGCCATCATGCTGGCGGTGTACTTCGGCTACATCCTCACGCTCGCCTTCCGGCCCGCGCTGCTGGGCCGGCAACTGACCCTGGGCCAGCCCATGAGCGTGGGCATTCCCGTGGGCTTCGGCATGTTCGCGCTGACCTTCCTGCTGGTTGCGGTGTATGTGCATCGCACCAACACCGTGTACGACCAGCGGATCAGCGAAATCAAGCAAGGGGCAGCAAAATGAAGCAAGCCAACCTCTGCGCCATCGGCGCGGCCCTATTGCTCACCGCCTTGCCAGCCTTTGCGGCGCCGGGCTCGGTGGGCCAGGGCATGAACGTCATCGCCATCGCCATGTTCCTGATGTTCGTCGCCGCCACGCTCGTGGTCACGCGCTGGGCGGCCAGGAGCAACCACAGCGTGGCCGACCACTATGCGGCGGGCGGCAAGATCACCGCCCTGCAGAACGGCTGGGCGATTGCCGGCGATTACATGTCGGCGGCCTCCCTGCTGGGCATCTCCGCGCTGGTCTTCACCAGCGGCTACGACGGCCTGATCTACTCCATCGGCTTTCTCGCCAGCTGGCCGATCATCCTGTTCCTGATCGCCGAGCCACTGCGCAACCTGGGCCGCTTCACGCTGGCGGACGTGGTCTCCTACCGCCTGCGGCAGCGCCCCATCCGCGCATTTTCCGCGTCCAGCTCCATTGTCATCGTGCTGCTGTACCTGGTGTCGCAGATGGTGGGGGCCGGCAAGCTGGTGGAGCTGCTGTTCGGCTTCAGCTACACGGCGGCGGTCGTGCTGGTCGGCGTGTTGATGGTGGTCTATGTGTTCTTCGGCGGCATGCTGGCCACCACCTGGATCCAGATCATCAAGGCGGTGCTGCTGCTGGCGGGCGCCGCTTTCATGGCATTCATGGTCATGAGCCGCTTCGGCTTCAGCCTGAATGCGCTGTTCGCGCAGGCCATCGAGGCCCACGGCAAGCACGCGGCCATCATGCGCCCGGGCGGTCTGGTCTCCGATCCCGTCTCGGCGGTATCGCTCGGCCTGGCGCTGATCTTCGGCACCGCCGGCCTGCCACATATCCTGATGCGCTTCTTCACCGTTGGCGACGTCAAGGCGGCACGCAAGAGCATCCTGTACGCCACCGGCATCGTCGGCATCGGCTACGCGCTGATCATCATCATCGGCTTCGGCACCATCGCGCTGGTCGCCAGCGATCCGGCCTACCACACACCTGCCGGCGCGGTGATCGGCGGCGTCAACATGGTGGCCGTGCACCTGGCCCATGCCGTCGGCGGCAACCTGTTCCTCGGCTTCATCTGCGCGGTGGCGTTCTCGACCATCCTGGCCGTGGTGGCGGGGCTGACGCTGGCCGGCTCCTCCGCCATCTCGCACGACCTCTATGCCAAGGTTCTGCGCCAGGGCAACGCCACCGACAAGGAGGAGATGCGCGTCTCCCGGATGACCACGCTCGTGCTGGGCGTACTGTCTATCCTGCTGGGCATCCTGTTCGAGAAGCAGACCATTGCCTTTATCGTCAGCCTGACCTTTTCGATCGCCGCCAGCTCGAATTTCCCGGTGCTGCTGCTGTCGATCTACTGGCGCGGACTGACCACGCGGGGCGCTGTGGTGGGCGGCTCTCTTGGTTTGCTGAGCGCGGTGGTGCTGACGGTGCTGAGCCCGACCGTGTGGGTGCAGGTGCTTGGCCATGCGCGCGCCATCTACCCCTACGAATATCCGGCGCTGTTCTCCATGCTGGTGGCCTTTGCCGGCATTTACGTGTTCTCGGTCACCGACCGGTCAGCGCGCGGTGCGCGCGAACGCGGCGCCTTCAACAATCAGCTGGTCGATTGCGAGCTCGGGCTGGTCAAGCCGCAGTAGGTCCCGTGTCCTGTGCTGCCGGCCCCACGGCCGGCAGCCCGGCCGCGCCTCGCAATTTATCACCCGATTGGTACAATGCCGCGAACGCTCCGCACGGGACGTGCCTGTCACAGGTGAACGAATGAAACGAGACGCAACGCCGCCGGAGACCCCAGCCCCGGCCAAGACCGCGAAACGGCTGCTCCCCGAAGAGCGGGAGCAACAGATCGTGCAGAAGGCCATCGAGCACTTCACGCGCAACGGATTCTCCGGCAGCACACGCGATCTCGCCAAGCAGATTGGCGTCACCCAGCCCTTGCTGTACCGCTACTTCTCCAGCAAGGAGGCGCTGATCGACCGGGTCTACAGCGAAGTGTTCCAATGGCGGCCCGACTGGGAACGCCAGATCGCCGATCGCGCCACGCCGCTGACCGAACGGCTGTATGCGTTCTACCTCGACTATGCGTCCGTGATCCTGCGCGAGGAATGGATCCGGGTCTTCATCTTTGCCGGCCTCACGCGCGAAGGCATCAACAACAAGTACCTCAACAAGCTGCGCAGCAAGGTCTTCCTGCCCGTGCTGGCCGAGGTTCGCGCCGCGTACGGCATCCCGGAGCCGCGCAATGCGGCCGAGCTGGAAGCCGAGGTCGAGTTGATCTGGGGCCTGCACGCGGCCATCTTCTATCTCGGCGTGCGCAAATGGGTCTATGGCCTCAAGGTGCCCGCGGACATCGGCGCCGTGATCCGCCGCAAGGTGGACATGTTTCTCCACGGTGCGCCTGCCGTCATGCGCTCCCTGCGCGCGCCCGACAAGCCCGGCAACTGAGCCCCTGCAGGGATAGACGGCACTCTTACCGCTGGAGTCCTACCTATGGACAAGCTGCTGGCATTGAAGCTGTTCGTCGAGACGGTCGACGCCAAGGGGTTCTCCTCCGCCGCGCGCCGGGTCAACCTGGCCACGTCATCGGTGACCCGCATGATGGACAGCCTGGAGGAGGAGCTGGGCACCGTGCTGCTGAACCGGTCGACACGGCAGGTGACGGTGTCCGAGGCCGGCGCGGCCTATTACCAACGGGCGCGCAAGATCCTCGACGCGGTGGCGGAAGCCGACGCGCTGATCGCCGACCGTGGCGATACGCCGGTGGGCCAGCTTCGCGTGTCGCTGCCGGTGGCGTTCGGGCGCCGCTGCATTGCGCCGTTCCTCGGCAGCCTGATCGCGCAGTATCCGAAGCTGGAACTGGAAGTCACGCTGACCGACGAGATTGTCGACCTGCTTGGCGAACGCATCGATCTATCCATCCGCCTGGGCAGCGCCGCGTCGCTCGACGAAGTGGTGGCGCGTCAGATCGGCACGTTCCGGCGCAGGGTGGTGGCAAGTCCTGGCTATCTGCAGCAGCGCGGCATCCCCACCGCGCCGGCGGAGCTGGCCGGGCACGCGTGCCTGCGCTTCACGTACGGCGCGGGCCAGCAGATGTGGACCTTGCTGCGCGGCACCGAGGAAATCCAGGTGCCCGTTCCGGGCACCTTCAAGAGCAACAACGCCGAAGTGCTGCGCGAACTGGCGCTGGCCGACGGCGGCATCGCCCTGCTGCCCGACTGGCTGGTCGACGACGATATCCAGAGCGGACGGCTGACCGCGCTCCTGGAAGACTGGACCGTCAACCCCAACCGCGCCAGCTCGGCCATCTCCGCGCTTTACCTGCCCAACCAGCGCGGCTCGCGGCGCATCGCCGCCTTTCTCGACTTTCTCTCGCGGATTCCCGGGCCGACCGGCCGGAGCGAAGCAGGCGGCTGACGCCTCCACCCCGTCCCCCATCCCCTTGCCGCCAGCGCAACGCAACGTTGCGCTGTAGCCCGATTCTCCGGCGACGGGTTAGCACCTAACCTTCAGGTCAGCTCTTTTCGAGACAGCCAGCGCAGCGCGAAGGCAAGCCTGCTGCCGCCGACCCATCGCACCTGACGGAGAACCACCGTGACCCACCATCTCTTCACCCCCGTTCGCCTCGGCAACCATACCCTGGCGCATCGCGTTGCCATGGCGCCGCTGACGCGCTCACGCGCCGGCCAGCCCGGTAACGTCCCCACCGACATGAATGTCGAGTACTACCGGCAGCGTGCCGGCGCGGCGCTGATCGTCACCGAAGCCACGCAGATCTCGCAGCAGGGGCAGGGCTACGCCTGGACACCGGGCATCCATAGCGAGGCGCAAATCCAGGGATGGCAAGCGGTCAGCGACGCCGTGCATGGGCAAGGCGGCGTCATCTTCATGCAACTGTGGCACGTCGGCCGCGTCTCGCACCCGGTGTTCCAGCCCGGCGGCGCGCTGCCAGTGGCGCCCAGCGCCCTGCCCGTCCCCGGCAAGACCTTCATTATCGACGCGCAGGGCAACGGCGCCTGGGGCGACGTGCCTGTGCCACAGGCGCTGACCCTGGCCGGCATCCACGATATCGTGTCCGACTACCGGCACGCCGCCCGCAACGCCATGGCTGCCGGCATGGACGGCGTGGAGATCCACGCGGGCAACGGCTACCTGCTCGACCAGTTCATCAACTCCAACAGCAACCAGCGCGACGACGCCTACGGCGGCAGCATCAAGAACAGGGCACGGCTGCTGCTGGAGGTGGTGGACGCAATCGCGGCGGAGGTCGGGCCCGCGCGCGTTGCCGTGCGGCTGACGCCCATGGGGCGCTTCATGGGCATGGGAGATGCGTCGCCCGAAGAAACCTTCGGCTACATCGTGCGCCAGCTCGACACCCGGGGCCTGGCCTACCTGCACCTGGTCGAGCCGGCCATGGTCGGCACCGTCAAGGAGGAGCACGCCGATCCCCGCTGGGACGCGATCATCCAGCAATTGCGCGCGGCCTACCGCGGCGTGCTGATGCTGGCGGGCGGCTACGGCCGCGACACCGCCGAACACGCGCTCGCCAGCGGCCGCGCCGACATCATTGCCTTCGGCCGCCCGTTCATCGCCAATCCCGATCTGCCCGCCCGGCTGCGCGGCGGCCTGCCCTTGAACGCACCAGATGCCACGTCATTCTTCGGCGGCGGTGCCGCAGGCTACACCGATTATCCAGCTGCGGCGTGAATGCGGGTGGCCGGTAGGCGAACGGCGCGCTCGGCCGGGTCGCGCACCTCCCGCCCGCGCCATCGCGCCGGCACACCACCCTCTCACACTTTGGTTTGGGCGTCACAGACCACCCGTCTGATTGTTGCCGCTCAACACGGCTCCTACCATGCGAGTTGAGCCGCGCCTACCCGCCGCTGCCAAAGGTCCCGACGCATGGAGTGCGCGCCTCGGGCCTCTATCGAAACAAGGATGCCCGCAATGAACCGGCATCGACTCCCGATCCCTTCCTGCAGCTGATCCAGGACTACGCAGCGCCCCGCATGCGCTTTGGCCGCGCCGTGCTGCTAGGCGATGCCACCTTCGTGGTGCGTCCGCATACCGGCGCGGGCGCGGGCAAGGCGGCAGCCAATGCCGTGGCCCTGGCGCGCGCGCTGCAGGCCGGCGGGGAGCGCATCGACGACGCACTCGCGGTGTGGGATCGAAGCCAGTGGGCCGTGGACAGGCGCCTGGCCCAGTGGGGCATCTCGCTCGGCCGGCGCATCATGGGCGTGATGCAGCCTGACTGACCGGCGCGATCGATTCGTGCGCGGTCGATGGCCCGGTCCTTGACGCTGAAGCGGCGCAAGATCTCTCGCTTGCCAACGACGCCATGCGGTCCATCGGCACGCGCTTGCGCAGGTCGTGGATGCCGTCTCGGCGGGCGAGGTACATGCTGGCTCCCGGTCAGTCTGTGTCAGATACACATGCGCACACACGCGGGAGCAGCAATGAAACGGGGAGCACAAAAAACAAAACCCCGGAAGACCGCAATCTTCCGGGGTTCCGCCGCCAATACTGATGTAGTGGCGGAGACGGAGGGATTCGAACCCTCGATCCAGGTTTTGGCCCGGATGCTCCCTTAGCAGGGGAGTGCCTTCGACCTCTCGGCCACGTCTCCCAAATCTGCCGTTGTGTGAGGGAGGCCACACAACGAAGCGCGTATTCTATCGGTCAGATTTCAATTGGTCAACGGTGATTCGATGACTAATTGAAAAAACTTGCACAGCCCGTTAGAAGCGCAGACCGCACGCGGCCTGCCTTGCATGGATCACGCCTGATCCAGCTCGAACACCTTATGCAGCGCGCGCACGGCGAGCTCCATGTACTTCTCGTCGATCAGCACCGAGATCTTGATTTCCGACGTGGAGATCATCTGGATGTTGATGCCTTCTTCGGACAGCGTGCGGAACATCTTGCTGGCGATGCCGACGTGCGAGCGCATGCCCACGCCGACGACCGAGACCTTCGACACCTTCGGGTCGCCCGATACGCTGGCGGCGCCGATGTGCGCCTTCACGCTATCGTTGAGGATGGCAAGCGCGCGCTGGTATTCGCCGCGCGGCACGGTGAAGGTGAAGTCGGTCTTGCCGTCGACGGACTGATTCTGGATGATCATGTCGACGTCGATGTTGGCGTCGGCCACCGGGCCCAGGATCTGGTATGCGATGCCGGGCTTGTCGGGCACGCCCAGGACGGTGATCTTCGCCTCGTCACGGGCAAAGGCGATGCCGGAGATGACGGCTGCTTCCATTTCAGAATTTTCCTCAAAAGTGATCAGCGTGCCCGAGTGCATTTCTTGCTCGAGGGGCATCAGGGGGTCGGTGAGCGACGACAGCACGCGGGTCTTCACGCGGTACTTGCCGGCGAATTCCACCGAGCGGATCTGCAGCACCTTGGAGCCCAGGCTGGCCATTTCCAGCATTTCCTCGAAGGTGATCTGGTCCAGGCGGCGAGCGTCTTCCACCACGCGCGGATCGGTGGTGTAGACCCCGTCCACGTCGGTGTAGATCAGGCATTCCTCAGCCTCGATGGCAGCGGCGATCGCCACGGCCGAGGTATCGGAACCACCGCGGCCAAGCGTGGTGATGTTGCCGTTGTCGTCGATGCCCTGGAAGCCCGTGACCACCACCACGCGCCCGGCGTCGAGATCGGCCAGGATGCGCTCGTCATCGATGGACTCGATGCGGGCCTTGGTATGGGACGAGTCGGTCTTCACCGGCACTTGCCAGCCGGTGTAGCTGATCGCGTCGACGCCCTCGCTTTGCAGCGCAATCGCGAGCAACGCGGAACTGGCTTGCTCGCCGGTGGCGGCCAGCATATCCAGCTCGCGCGGGCTCGGCTGCGCCGAAATTTCCTTGGCAAGGCCAAGCAAGCGATTGGTCTCGCCTGACATGGCCGAAGGCACCACGACTACGCGGTGACCTGCACGATGCCATTTGGCAACGCGCTTGGCGACATTCTTGATGCGTTCCGGAGAACCCATCGAAGTGCCACCGTATTTGTGAACGATGAGAGCCATCTGTTTGTCGACACCAGCGATTGTGCAAACCCTTGAAAATACACGAAGGGGAGCCCCAAGGCAAGGTGTGGGCGGCTCGGACGACGGCCACGCAAGTGGCGCGCGAGGAATATTGCGGGCGGAAAGCGGCCTGCCGAGGCTTACTCGGCGGCTGCGCCCTGCCCGGGCGATGCGACCGGCTCGACCCACTCGACCCATTCGACACGCCAGCGCGGCGCGGCCGGCGCATCCGGCCAGCGCCGGTGCATGCCAAGGCCCGCCGCGAACACGAGCTGATCGCCCGACCACAGCAGCGGCAGCCGCGCACGCCGCGCCATCGGCACGCCAGCCTCCTGGTAGGCCTGCTTGAGCGCGCGCGCGGGTCCGCCCGGGCGCAGCACGATGCGCTCGCCGCCTTGGCGCGCGGCGAGGCGCAGGGGCCGGTGCAGCATCGCCTCCGGCAGGCCGAAGGTATCGTCGCGCGTAAAGCGCAACTCACCGTGCCAGGCAGGCACGGCCAGGCGTGCCTCGCCCTGCCAGTGCAGCGCCAGGTCTTCAGACTCGATGGCCGGCCCCGCGCGGCGGGCCAGCACGCGCCCCCTGAAGCGATGCAACATCAAGGTCTCGTGCTGGATGGCAGGCTCGCCGCCTTCATGCTCGATCAGTTGCGCGCGCATGGCGGACAGCCGCGCGGTGGACGGGGCCTGCGTGCCAAGCTCGCGCAGCCACAGCCGCAGCACGGCGTCGGCCTCGGCCGGCGGCAGCGCGCGCAGTCCGGCAAGATCGAGTTCAGCCAGCGTGCTGGCATCGCGTGGCGTGCGCACCAGCCCCGCCATCCATTGCGTAGCCAGCGCGTCGAGCAATTCGCCGGCCTGCGCCAGGTGAGCAGCAGCTTGCGCCACGTTGGCGCGCAACGCGGGAAACGCCGCGGCCAGCGCGGGCATGTGCTGCCGCAGCGCGTTGCGGGCGAATCGGGAATCGTCATTGGAAGGATCATCGATCCAGGGGAGCGCATTCACGGCGCAGTACGCATCGATGTCGTCGCGACCGACGTCGAGCCACGGGCGCAGCAAGACGATCTGCTGCCTCGCCCCGAGCCTGCGCAGGCTCGGCATGCCGCCAAGCCCGGCCAGCCCGGCGCCACGGAACAGGCGCAGCAGCACCGTCTCGACCTGGTCGTCCAGGTGATGGGCAAACAGCAGCAACTCCGCCCCGGCCTCGTCGCACATGGCTTCGAGCGCAGCGTAGCGCGCGCGGCGCGCCGCCGCCTCCAGCCCTTCGCCCCGCCCCTGGCTGACCGAGACACGCTGGCTGTAAAACGGCAGTTGCCAGTCGGCGCACAGCGTCGCGCAGAACACGTCCCACTTGTCCGCCTCAGCCTGCAGGCCATGATGCACATGCAGCGCCACCACGCGCAGCGGCAGCGACGACGCCACCACCGCCGCACGCAGCGCGTGCAGCAGCGCGACCGAATCGCGTCCGCCGGAGAGTGCCACCGCCACCGTGCCTGCCCGTGCGCCGCCGCCAGAAACAACAAAGGCCGCACCGGCCTGAAGCGCCTGTGCGACCTTGTCGGTCAAGCCGGCGGACGGGTCAGCCCGGTGCGCCGGTTTCCTTGAACTTGCCATAAGCCAGCAGACGCTCATTGCGACGCGCTTGCAACTCCTTCACGCTCATGCCCTGGAACTGGCGCAGCGAATCGGCCAGCGAACGCTTGAGCATGGCGGCCATGCCCTTGACGTCGCGGTGCGCGCCGCCCAGCGGCTCGCTGACGATCTTGTCGATCAGGCCAAGCGCCTTGAGACGGTGCGCGGTCAGGCCGAGGGCTTCGGCAGCTTCCGGCGCCTTCTCGGCGGTCTTCCACAGGATGGAAGCGCAGCCTTCCGGCGAGATCACGGCGTAGGTGGCGAACTGCAGCATCTGCACCACGTCACCCACGGCAATCGCCAGTGCGCCGCCCGAGCCGCCTTCGCCGATGATGGTGGCGATCAGGGGCACCTTGAGGCCCGCCATCACGTAGAGATTGTGACCGATGGCTTCGGACTGGCCGCGCTCTTCGGCGTCGATGCCGGGGAATGCACCCGGGGTGTCGACGAAGGTGAAGATCGGCAGGCCGAACTTGTCGGCCAACTCCATCAGGCGCTTGGCCTTGCGGTAGCCCTCGGGCTTGGGCATGCCAAAGTTGCGCATCGCGCGCTCTTTGGTGTCGCGTCCCTTCTGGTGACCGATCACCATGCACGCCTGCCCGTTGAAGCGGGCCAGGCCGCCCACGATGGAGAGATCGTCGGCAAAGTTGCGGTCGCCGTGCAGTTCGTGGAAGTCGGTGAAGATCTCCCGCACATAGTCCAGCGTGTAAGGACGCTGCGGGTGCCGGGCGATCTGTGCCACCTGCCATGGGGTCAGGTTGGCGTAGATGTCCTTGGTAAGCTGCTGGCTCTTGCCGGCCAGCCGCGAAATCTCTTCGGAGATATCGACAGCCGAATCGTCCTGCACAAATCGCAGTTCTTCGATCTTTGCCTCGAGTTCGGCAATCGGCTGCTCAAAATCTAGGAAGGTGGTTTTCATGAGACTCGCGTACCTGTCTGTGAAGGAGCGCATTCTACCGGAATTCGCCCACTAAACCGCAAGTCTGCGGATGCAGTCTCGCGCACTTCCATGCAAATTTTGCTGCCTTCCAGCCTAATACGTCACAGGCAGGGGATCAAGACTGCGCCACATGTACCAGGTGGCGACGGTGCGCCAGGGCTCCCAGTTGGCCGCCACCTCGCGCGCCTCGCTGCGCGTGACGGGCTCGCCACTGAAATAATTTGCCGAGATGGCGTTGATCAACCCGACGTCATCGAGCGGCAGCACATTGGGCCGCATCAGGTTGAACATCAGGAACATTTCGGCGGTCCAGCGGCCAATGCCGCGGATCTGCGTCAGCTCCGCGATGACGGCTTCGTCATCCATCTCGGTCCAGCTATTCACATGCACGCGCCCTGCCTTGAAATGCTCGGCAAGGTCGACGATGTATTCCGCCTTGCGGCGCGACAGGCCGCAGGCGGCCAGGTTGTCGTGCCCCGCCTTGAGCATCTGCGCCGGCGTGAGCTTGGGACAAACCGCCACCAGCCGCTCCCACACCGTCTGCGCGGCCTTCACCGAGATCTGCTGGCCCACCACGGAGCGGGCCAGCGTGATGAACGGGTCGCCGCGCGAGATCAGGTGCGCGGGGCCGTAGGTGGGGATCATCTTGCGCAGGATGCGGTCGCGCTTCATCAGGTCGGCGCAGGCCTCGTCCCAATAAGCCGGACGCACGGCATCCACCACCGTTTCGACCGGCAGGGGCAGCGCCTCGGCTTGCGGCAGCACGGGCGCCTTGGCCGCGCGCGTGCCGGTCTTGAGGGCGGGCTTGCCGTCCGCCTTGAGCACCGGGCCAGGTGACTTGCCGGCAGCCTTGGCGGCCGCTTTCACAGGCCTGGCAACTTTCGCCGCCGGGCTCGCCTTCGGCGGCTTTGCAGGCAGCTTCACGGGCGCCGGCGGCTTGGCCGCGGGCTTGGCCTTGGTGGTCGCAGCAGTCTTGGACGGCGCCGCGGGCGTCGCCGTCTTGCGCACGGCAGCGTTCAAGCGCGCCTCCACTCGGTAGCACCGCCGGGCTTGTCCTCGAGAACCACGCCGCCCGCCAGCAACTCGGCACGGATGCGGTCGGCTTCGGCAAAATTGCGCTCGGCCTTGGCCTGCTTGCGCGCCGCGATCAGCCCCTCGATCTGCTCCGGCTCCAGGCCATCGGCCGGCTTGCCGCCTTGCAGGAACGCATGGGCGTCGCGCCCGAGCAGGCCCAGCGTGGCGGCCAGGCCCTTGAGCTGGCGCGCCATCGCGCCGGAGCCGGTGCGATTGACTTCGCCCGCCAGGTCGAACAGCACGGCCATGGCGATCGGCGTATTGAAGTCATCGCCCATTGCATCGACAAAGCGCCGCGCATGCGCCTCTTCCCAGTCCAGCGGCAGGACATCGGGCTGCACGTCCTTGAGCGCCGTGTACAGGCGCGTCAGCGAGTGACGAGCGTCTTCCAGGTGGACATTGCTGTAGTGCAGCGGGCTGCGGTAGTGCGCGCGCAGGATGAAGAAGCGCACCACCTCGGCGTCGTACTCCTTGAGCACATCGCGGATGGTGAAGAAGTTGCCGAGCGACTTCGACATCTTCTCGTCGTTGATGCGCACGAAGCCGTTGTGCATCCACAGGTTGACGAACGTCTTGCCGCTCGCGCCCTCGGACTGCGCGATCTCGTTCTCGTGGTGCGGGAACTGCAGGTCGGCGCCACCGCCGTGGATGTCGAAATGCTCGCCCAGCAAGGCGCAGCTCATCGCCGAGCACTCGATATGCCAGCCCGGGCGGCCCGAGCCCCACTTGGAATCCCACTTGCTTTCGGCGGGCTCGCTTTCCTTGGCGGACTTCCACAGGACGAAGTCGAGCGGATCGTGCTTGGCTTCGTTGGTGGCCACGCGCTCGCCGGCGCGCAGGTCCTCCAGCGACTTGCCCGACAGGCGGCCGTAGTTGGGAAACTTGCGCACGGCGTAGTTCACGTCGCCATCGCTGGCGTGGTAGGCCAGGCCGCGGGCTTCGAGCTTGCTGATGATGTCGAGCATCTGCGGCACGTAGTCGGTGGCGCGCGGCTCATGGTCCGGGCGCTGGATGCCGAGCGCGTCGGCGTCTTCGTGCATGTAGCGGATGAAGCGGTCGGTCAGCGCGCCGATGGTCTCGCCATTCTCCGCGGCGCGGCGAATGATCTTGTCATCGATGTCGGTGATGTTCTGTACATACGTCACGTCGTAGCCGGCGGTGCGCAGCCAGCGCTGCACCATGTCGAATACCACCATCACGCGCGCATGGCCGACGTGGCAATAGTCGTACACCGTCATGCCGCAGACATACATGCGTACACGGCCGGGTTCGATTGGCACGAAAGGCTGCTTTTCACGCGCGAGCGTGTTGTAGATATTCAGAGGATGCATGAAACGAGGTGAATGGATGAGGGATTGGCGCCATTGTCGCGCCATTCGCGAGACCGGCAACTTGCGCCAACGCAAAGCCTGGCGCGACCCATATCTTACCGGAAGCGCCCGAGCGCGGCAGGCCGTCGCCCGCCTTGCACCTCGCCACGGCCAAGCCGGCTCGGGCCGGGCCAGCGCAGGCCGGCGCGCCGATACCCGGGCCGGCATGGCCGCGCTTTGCTAGAATGCCGCGGAGTATAACGGACCGCCCTTACATGAGCCTGTTCCTGCCCACCCTAGCAACCGTGTCATCCCAGCCCGCGCGCCAACGCATTGCGGCCGCCTCATTCGCCCTGGCGGCGATCCTGGCAGGCCTCCTTGCCGTAGCGGGGCCTGCGCGCGCGCAGAACGGTCCGCTATCGCTCGCGGTGCCGGCCACGACACCAGGCGGCGTGCGCTCGGCCGACCCTGGCATGGCGGACGCCGAGAAGGCGGCGGCGCATCAGCAATACGGCGAGGCCATCGACCGCTTCGACCGCGTGCTGGCCACCAACCCGCGCAATGCCCAGGCACGCTTCGAGCGGGCCTGGGCCCTGGCCCAGGCCGGGCGCGAGGACGAGGCCATCGCGGCGCTGCAATCCATGGCCCAGGACTTCCCTGAGTTGCCCGAACCGCACAACAACCTGGCGCTGCTGTACGCCAAGCGCGGGGACTTGAAGCGCGCCGAAGCGGAATTGCTGATCGCGATCGATGTCAAACCCGATTTCGCCGTGGGCTATGCCAACCTTGGCGACGTCTACCGCCGCCTGGCCGAGAATGCCTACCGCAATGCACTGCGGCGCAATCCCAAGGATGCGGGCGCCGCTGCCAGCCTCAAGCAATTGCAGCCTGTCGAGGCCATCCAGCCGCCGGCAGACGGCGCCCGAGGGCCAGGCGCGGCAGCCAGCAAGCCGGCCACGGCGCCCAAGCCTTAAATACCTTGCCCAACGGGCCGGGCCGCTACCCTGCCAGGCCCTATCGTTTCCCCGATCCACGGAGTCAAGCATGATCTTTTCGCGTCGCCTAGTCCTTGCCGGCATCGCCGCCGCAGCCATGGCGCTCTCGCCGCTGGCCGCGCAGGCACAGCAGACGAAAACCGAACGGGTGCAGTTCGTCACCAGCGCCGGCAAGTTCACGCTCGAGGTTTATCCGGACGCCGCGCCCAAGACTGTCGCGAACTTCATGGAGTACGTGAAGAGCGGCTTCTATAGCGGTACCATCTTCCACCGCGTGATCAATGGCTTCATGGTGCAAGGCGGTGGCTTTGACCGCGACATGAAGCAAAAGCCCACGCGCGCGGCGATCCCGCTGGAAGCCCAGAACGGGCTGAAGAACAAGGCCGGCACGGTGGCCATGGCGCGCACCAGCGATCCGAACTCCGCCACCGCCCAGTTCTTCATCAATGTGGTGGATAATTCGAGTCTCGACTATCCGTCGCCGGACGGTAACGGCTATGCCGTGTTCGGCAAGGTGGTGGAAGGCATGGATACCGTCGACAAGATGAAGAACGCGCCCACCACCTCGTATGGCCCGATGCGTAATGTGCCGGCCACGCCGATCGTGATCGAGTCGGCTACTGTCGTCAAATAACCGCCGAACAAACACCGAACAAAGGAACGCAAATGTCCAAGGTAGAACTCCACACCAACCAGGGTGTCATCACCATCGAACTCGACGCTGAAAAGGCACCGAAGTCGGTTGAGAACTTCCTGTCGTATGTGCGCAAGGGCCACTACGACAACACCATTTTTCACCGCGTGATCAAGAACTTCATGATCCAGGGCGGCGGCTTCGAGCCCGGCATGAAGCAAAAGGGCACCGATGCCCCGATCGAGAACGAAGCCGGCAACGGCCTGAAGAACGATCGCTACACGGTTGCCATGGCGCGTACCAACGCACCGCACTCGGCCACCGCGCAGTTCTTCATCAACGCGGTCGACAATGACTTCCTGAACTTCACCTCGCCGACCCCGCAAGGCTTCGGCTACGCCGTGTTCGGCAAGGTGACCGACGGCTCCGACGTGGTCGAGAAAATCAAGGGCGTGCGTACCGGCAGCGCTGGCTTCCACCAGGACGTGCCGCTCGAAGACGTGGTCATCGAAAAGGCCGTGGTGGTCGAATAAGCCACGGGCCATCACCGGGACACGTTCCACCGGGCCCCGCGGGGTCGCTCCATGCCGTCAGGCCAGCATCTCTTTCCAACAGCATGACTGTGACCCCATCCACGCCGGCGGCCGGCGCCCTTGCGGTGCCTGCGCCGGCGTGGTTCATTTCCGACCTGCATCTCACCCCCGGCATGCCGCGCACGCTGGCCTCCTTCGAGCACGTGCTCGAACGCGCGGCGCAAGAGGCGCGCGCCCTGTTCATCCTGGGTGATTTTTTCGAATTCTGGGTTGGCGACGAAGAAACCGACAGCCCCTTCGCGGCGCAGGTGGCCGCCAGGCTGCGCCAGCTTGCCGAACGCGGCGTCCAGGTCTACCTGATGCACGGCAACCGCGACTTCCTGCTGGGGCAGCGTTTTGCGCGCGCCGCTGGCGCCACCTTGCTGCCCGACCCCACCGTGATCGACTGCGCTGGCCAGCGCGTGGTGCTCAGCCACGGTGACATGCTGTGCACCGACGATGAGCGCTATATGCGGTTTCGCCACTGGACCCGCAAGCGCTGGGTGCAGCGGGTATTCCTGTCGCTGCCGTTGACGCTGCGGCTGCGCGTGGCGCGCCGCCTGCGCGCCGATAGCGAAGCGGGCCGCACGCAGGCCCGCCGCGACGCACCGCCAGACTACGGCGACACCACGCCGCAAGCCGTGGCCGCGCTATTGCGCGCCAGCCAGGCGCCGGCCCTGGTGCATGGCCATACGCACCGCCCCGCCCGGCACGAGAGCCCGGAAGGCGTGCGCTGGGTGCTGACCGACTGGGACCTCGACGGCAAGCGGCCGCGCGCCGCCGTGCTGCAACTTGACGCGGGCGGATTCAGTGTGCTACCGCAAGTAAGCTGACGCCAAATCCGCCCGCTGCGCTTCATCGACCTGCTTCATCAAACTACTTCATCAGCTTGCGCAGCTCGCTCGCATCGAAGCGGTCGTTCGGCGTGTTCTCGAGATGCTCGCCGAGCCGGTCCAGCGCGGCCATCACGGTCTCCAGCCGCTCGTGCTGTTGCGCCGCGTTGTCGATCAGGCTCTTGAGCGCCAGCGAGACCGGGTCGTCTGCGTTCGGCGTGATGCCATAGGCGGAGAACTCCTGCTTGGCGCCCTGCTGCCCGCTGGGTGCGTCCGGCAGGATGATGCGCGCCGGGATGCCGACCGCGGTAGCGCCCGGCGGCACCGGCTTGAGCACCACGGCGTTGGAGCCGATGCGCGCGCCGTCGCCGATGGTGTAGCCGCCGAGCACCTTGGCACCGGCGCTCACCACCACGTTCGCACCTAGCGTGGGATGGCGCTTCACCCCCTTGTAGAGCGAGGTCCCGCCCAGGGTCACGCCCTGGTAGATGGTGCAGTCGTCGCCGATCTCGGCGGTCTCGCCCACCACCACCCCCATGCCGTGGTCAATGAACACGCGCCGCCCCACCTTGGCGCCAGGGTGGATCTCGATACCGGTGAAAAAGCGGGCCCAGTGCGAGATCCAGCGGCCCAGCCAGTGAAACCCTGCATTCCAGCAGGCGTGCGCGAAGCGATGGAACACCACGGCGTGAAAGCCGGGATAGCAGGTCAGTACCTCCAGACGGCTGCGTGCGGCGGGGTCGCGCCGCATGATGGCGTCGATATCTTCCTTCAGGCGAGTGAACATCTTGGTCGTGTCGTGTTGCCACGCCGTGCGCCGCGCGCCCTGGGCCAGGGCTGGCGCGATCGCCGGCATGGTCATTGGCCGGTGAAAACGGGATCAGGGAGTGTAAGAGATTTGCTGCCCTGCTGCCGTCATGGACATTGGCTGCAATGGCGCCGGCCGCCCCGCGGAACATGCCGGACATGTGAGGCATGTTGGATCTGCGGGATCTGCGGGACCGGCGGCGCCTGCCATCAACATCGCTCGGGCACGTGCACCAGGCCGGTCATCAGGCGGCGCGCGCTGGTGGAGGGCAACGACCCACTGGCCGGCGCGAGATAGTCGAGCACGATCCCGTCCGCCGCGAACGGCAGGCCGTCCTCGGCAAAATCGCCATCCTCGAGCGGATGGCCATTGCGGCAAGGCACGCGGGCAACGACGGCCTGGCCCGCGCTCAGCAACCAGATGCGCACCGTGGTGACGCTATCGCGCGCCGGCACGAAACCGCGCCAGATCGCGAACGGCGCCGCCGCGGCCAGCAGCTCGCCGCCATTGCCGGCCCAGTCGATCCGCGGCTCGCCGATGGCCACCGCGCCGAACAGGCAGTCCACATCGCAATCGGGACGCTGCGAGGGGCGCACCAGCACGACATGGCTGGTGTTGGCGGTGGCGCCACCCATGCCATCGCTCTGCCGGCCATGCGGATCGGGCGAGCCGATCACGCGCAGCAGCACGGCATCGCGGTCGCCCGGATCGGTGGGCAAGTCGTCAGCCAGGAAGAAGACCCCTTTGCTGGTGCCGCCACGCATGTAGTAGGCCGGAATCTCCACCTGCTCACTTCTCCTGTTTGGTTGGCGCCCGTGCGTCTTGGCCTTGCGTGGCTGCCAGCATGTGCTTGGCAATGCCCCGCAGGATATTGACCTCCTCGCGCTCCAGCCCGCTGCGCGCGAGCATCCGGCGCAAGCGCGGCATCAGCTTCTTCGGGCTAGCCGGATCCAGGAAGCCGATGGCTTCCAGCCCTGACTGCAGGTGGCCGAACATGGCCTCGATCTGCTCGGCCGTGGCCGGTTCGCCAGCATAGCCGATCTCGGCGAGCGGCGTCGCCCTCACCTCCAGCAGTGCCAGGCGCATCTCGTAGGCCACCAGTTGCACGGCCTGGGCAAGATTGAGCGAGGTGTAGGCGGGATTGGCGGGAATGTGGGTGACTGCCGAGCAGCGGTCGACCACCTCGTTGGGCAGGCCGAAGCGCTCATTGCCGAACACAAAGGCAATGTGGGCGCCGGCGGCTTGCGCGCCTTGCGGGGTGGCTTGCAGGGCGGCAATGCGGGCACCGGCCTGCGCCACCGCGTCGCGCGGCAGCAAACGGGGCGGCCCGAACTCGCGCTGGCGTGCCGTGAGCGCCACTGCGTAGGCGGTACCGGCCAGCGCGGCCTCGATGTTGTCGACGATCACCGCGCCTGCCAGTACGTCGTCGGCGCCGCTGGCCATGGCGATGGCATCCGGATGCTCGCGCACCGCCGGCTCACGTGGCGAAACCAGCACCAGGCTGCCCGGCGCGGCGCCGAAGCCCATGGTCTTCATGGCCCGCGCGACGGCGCCGACATTGCCGGGATGGCTGGTCTCGACCAGCACGAAACGCACTGCGGCAAACGCGGCGGGGGCCGTCAGGGCCGCATCGGCTGCCGGCCCTGGAGCGGCAGCGGAAACTCCCTGGCAAGGCGCGCCAGATGGCGGATCAAGGTCCGGACCGGCCTGGGTGGCGGGGGCTGCGGCGGGGGCGCCGTTGGCGTCGGCGCTCGTCTGGTTCTGCGGGTTCATATACAATTCAGGCTTCATCTTCGGTGCGCCGCCCGTTTCATGCGGTAGCGACGCGCCCGTTCTTCTACAATCCGTTGTGTTGTCAGCCGCCCCAAAGGGCAGCGCGCCGGCCTTTTGCGCCAGGCCGCGCACCCTTGGCCGGCCTGGAGAGATTCATGCATCCGATGCTAAATATTGCCGTCAAGGCAGCCCGCAAGGCAGGTTCCGTCATCAACCGCGCGTCGATGGACATCGACCGGGTTCAGGTATCTCGCAAGCAGCACAACGATTTCGTCACCGAAGTCGACCGCGCCGCCGAGGCAGCGATCGTCGAGATCATCCGCACGGCCTATCCGGATCACGCCATTCTAGCGGAAGAGTCCGGCCAGTCCTGGGCCGAAGGCGAAGAACCCACCAGCGAATACGTCTGGGTCATCGACCCGCTCGACGGCACCACCAACTTCATCCACGGCTTTCCCCAGTACGCGGTCTCGATCGCCCAGCTGCACAAGGGCGTGCCGGCACAAGCCGTCGTCTACGACCCGGCGCGTGACGAACTCTTCACAGCCAGCAAGGGCGCCGGCGCGTTCCTGAACAACCGCCGCATCCGCGTGTCGCGCCGCGACAAGCTGGCCGACTGCCTGATCGGCACCGGCTTCCCCTACCGCGACATGGAAGGCCTGGACCAGTACATGGAACTGTTCGCGCTGATGACGCAAAGCTGCGCCGGCCTGCGCCGCCCTGGCGCCGCGGCGCTCGATCTGGCCTATGTGGCCTGCGGCCGCACCGATGGCTTCTTCGAGCAAGGCCTGCACCCGTGGGACATGGCCGCCGGCATGCTGCTGGTGACCGAGGCCGGCGGCCTGGTGGGCAACTACGCCGGCGAAGCGCGCCAGCTCGAACAAGGCGAAGTGCTGGCCGGCAACCCCAAGGCGTTCGCGCAGATGGTGCGCCTGCTGTCCCCGTTCTCGGTGGACAACGCCAAGCCGGCCCGCTAAGCACCCCGGCAACAACGCAGCGCGATGGCGTCGCGGCGTGAAGGCGCTGCGATGGCCATGGCGTGCTGCCGCCTCAAGCATCCACCGTGACCGCCCTGCCCGGCATCGTCTCGCCGGGTGCCTCGGCCATCGCCTCAGCACAAACGCACTGCCCCCAGCTTCGCACATAGTCCGGCACGCTGGGCTGCACGCCATCCGGCACCGGCCGCTGCCCCTGGAGGCGCAGCGGCAGCACGCCCGCCCATACCGGCAGCGCCATATCGGCCTCGTCATCCTTGGGCCCGCCGCTGCGGATCTTGGTGGCGGCTTCCTCCAGCCCGATGCGCAACACCGTGGTCGCCGCCAGCTCATTGGCATCCCCCGGCCTGGCTTGGCCCGAACGCCCCAGCGCAATGCGCTCCAGGAAGGCATCCATCGCCGCCGCCTTCGCTGCGCCAGCCACCACTTCAAAACTGCCGTAGATCACCGCCGAGCGGTAGTTCATCGAATGATGAAACGCCGAGCGCGCCATCACCAGGCCGTCGAGGTGCGTCACGGTGACGCAGACCTGGCTGCCTGTCGCGGCCAGCTTCAGCATGCGGCTGCCATTGGAGCCATGGATGTAGAGGTGCTCGCCCTCGCGCCAGCACGCGGTGGGAATGCAGTGGGTGCCGTGATCGTCGGTGAAGGCCAGGTGGCACAGGTAAGCATCGTCGAGAATCGCATGCAGTGTGGCGCGATCATAGTGGCCGCGATCGGCGACGCGCCGCACTCGGGTACGTTCGCTCGGCGGCATGGGTTTCTGGCTCATGGTGGCTCCTTGTCCTGGGGTTGTGGGTGCCGGCCGGCAATCTCGTTGCGTTACGGCGATGCCGCCAAGATAGGGATTTCGTGGCACCATGGCTAGACCCAGCCGACCTACGGTTTTTAGAACCACGAAACCACGGAAACCACGGAAACCACGACATGGACTACGGCCTGCTGGTCTCTACCTTCAAGCGCCAGCTCGATGGCCGCAAGCTCACCCAGCAGCGGCTCTTGTACGAGTGCTTGCGCGGCGCCATCCTCGACGGGCGAATCGCCCAGGGCAGCCAGCTGATCGCCACGCGCACCCTGGCGGCGGAACTCGGCATGGCACGCAACTCCGTGATCTACGCCTACGAGAGCCTGGCGGCCGAAGGCTTCGTGGTACCGACGCGGCACGGCACCACGGTGGCGCGCGTGGGCCTGGTGCCGGCCGGCCACGGCACGGAGGCAGTCAAGCGTGTCGCCGAGTTGTCGCGGCGGGTGCGCGGGCTGCAGCGCGATGCCGACGACATGCACGACTTGCTGCCGTTCGTGCCCGGCGTGCCCGACCTGGATGGCTTTGCGCTGGCCGCGTGGCGGCGCAGCATCGAGCGCGCCTGGCGCCAGCTCGGCCCGCGCCATCTTGGCTACGGCAAGGTCGAGGGGCAGCCCGCGCTGCGCCACGCCATCGCCGAGTACCTGAAGGTCTCGCGCGGGGTGCGCTGCGACATGGACCAGGTCTTCATCACCGACGGCACGCAGACCAGCCTGGACCTGTGCGCGCGCATCCTGGCCGATGCCGGCGACACGGCCTGGATCGAGAATCCCGGCTACGGTGGCGCGCGGGCCGCCTTCCAGTCGGCCGGCCTCGTACTCGAGCCCGTGGCGGTGGATGCGGACGGCCTGGCGCCCCGCCCGGAGCAGTGGCGCGACGCCCCGCCCCGGCTGATCTACATCACGCCATCCCATCAGTATCCACTGGGCTCCATTCTCAGCCTGGAACGGCGCCTCAAGCTCATCGAAGATGCCCGCGCCGCCGGGGCCTGGATTGTCGAGGACGACTACGACAGCGAGTTCCGCCGCGGCGGCGTGCCGCTCTCGGCCGTGCAGGGGCTGAGCGAGGATGCGCCGGTGATCTACCTGGGCACGTTCAGCAAGACCATGTTCCCGGCGCTGCGCCTGGGCTTCATGGTGGTGCCGCGCTACCTGGCCGCGACCATCGCCGGCACGCTTGGCGAAATCACCCGGCGCGGCCACGTGGCCGAGCAGATCGCACTGGCCGACTTCATCGACAGCGGCCAGTTCGCCCGCCACCTGCGCCGCATGCGCCAGCGCTACGGACAGCGCCGCGACGCCCTGGAGGCGGCACTGGCGAAGCACTTGCGCGACAGCGTGACGGTATCGGCCAGCGCTGGCGGCATGCACCTGTCCGCGCGCCTGGAACTGCCGCTCGCCGACACCGTGGTCACCCGCGCGGCGCGTGCGCAGGGACTGATCGTGCGGCCGCTGAGCACCTACCGCTTGCCCGGCACGCCGCTGGCGCAGTACAACGGCTTCGTGTTCGGCTACGCCGGCGTGCCGGCCGGCGCCATCGACGGGCTGATCGCGCGGCTGGCCCAGGTGATCGACACGCTGCGGCGCGAGCTGGCGTCATAGCGCGGCCTCGAACCCGTTCTTGCGAATCGGCCCGCTTGCCGCCTACATTACTTGCAGGGAGTGCCGAGCTCCCGGTGCTGGCGCGCGGGCAGGGGCGCCGCCGGCGGCAAATTCCGGCGCCGCGCTTTCGTGCGCTGCGCCGCAGTCGCGTCCAGGGTGGCGAACATGACGGCATGGTCGAAGTGGTGGCGGCACCTGGCCGGAAAACCGCTCGATCCGCTCGCCCCGGAAACCCGCCACGCGATCGCCGTGGTGCCGGTGCTGGCCTGGGTGGGATTAGGCGCCGACGGGCTTTCCTCTTCGTGCTATGGGCCCGAGGAGGCATTCCTCGCGCTTGGCACCCATACGCCGCTGGCGCTCTTCCTTGCGCTGGCCACCGCCAGCACGGTATTCATCATCGCGGTCGGCTACAACCAGGTCATCGAGCTGTTCCCCACCGGCGGCGGCGGTTACCGCGTGGCCACGGCCTTGCTGGGGCCGCGTCCCGGACTGGTGTCGGGCGCAGCGTTGCTGGTCGATTACGTGCTGACCGTCGCGACGTCGCTGGCCAGTGGCGTCGACGCGTTCTTCAGCTTGCTGCCGGTAGAGGCCCAAGCCTTCAAGCTGGCCACCGAGCTGGTGATCGTGATCATGATGACCGGGCTCAATTTCCGCGGCATGAAGGAGTCGATCCTGGTGCTGATGCCCATCTTCCTGGCCTTCGTGGTACTGCATCTCGGGCTGATCGTCTATGGCGTTGCAGCACACGGCGACCATCTCGGCGCGGTCGTGCCCAACGCCATTGGCGAGGCCTCCGGCATGTCCCAGGCGATGGGTCCGATCGTGGTGGCGGCGCTGCTGATGCGCGCGTTCTCGCTGGGTGGCGGTACCTACACCGGGCTGGAGGCGGTCTCGAACAACGTGAACATGCTGGCCGAGCCGCGGGTGTCGAACGGCAAGTGGACGATGTTCTACATGGCGACCTCGCTGGCCTTCACGGCGGGTGGCATCATCCTGCTTTACATGCTGTGGAACGCAGCGCCGGTGGAAGGCAAGACGCTGAACGCCGTGGTCTTCGACCGCATCATCGACCATCTTGGCTTCGGCTCGGCATGGTCCCGCCATGCGCTGCTCGCGGCGCTGCTGGCCTCCGAGGCTGGGCTGCTGCTGGTGGGCGCGCAGACCGGCTTCCTGGACGGCCCGGCGGTGCTGTCGAACATGGCGGCGGACTACTGGGTGCCGCGGCATTTCCGCGACCTCTCCGCCCGGCTGGTGCGGCAGAACGGCGTCATCGTCATGGGCCTGGCCAGCTTGCTGATCCTGTTGTGGACGCACGGCCAGGTCGCGGTGCTGGTGGTGCTGTACAGCATCAATGTCTTTCTGACCTTCAGCCTTTCCTTGCTCGGCCTTTGCATCTACTGGTGGCGCCATCGCGGCGAGCCGCGCTGGATCGCGCGCTTCGCCCTGTCCCTGCTGGGCTTGTCGGTCACCGCCACGGTCCTGGTGATCACGCTGGTGGAGAAATTCACCGCTGGCGGCTGGCTGACCGTGCTGGTAACAGGCTTGGTGGTTGCGCTGTGCGTCTTCATCAAGCGCCATTACACGACAACGCGTGCCGAGCTGGCCCGGGCCGATGCCCTCTTCGCCGGCAGCCCGCCGCTGGTCGATGCGAGCCGCGTGCGGCCCCTCGATCGCAGCCTGCCCACCGCCATCGTCCTGGTGGGCAAGCACCGCGGCGTCAGCATGCATGCGCTGCTCTGGGTCGAGCGCCTGTTTCCCGGACACTTCAAGAACATGATCTTCCTCGCCGTGGGAGAGGTCGATGCGCAGAGCTACGAGGGCCAGGAAACGCTGCACCGCCTTCAACAGACGATTGGTGAGTCACTGCGCTATTACGTCGCCAATTGCCAGCGCCACGGCCTGGCGGCCGATTCGCGCGCGGCATTCGGCACGAACCCGGTGCTCGAGTTCATGACGCTGGTCGATGCGGTGACGGCTGAGTACCCGAACAGCGTCTGCTTTGCCAGCAAGCTGATCTTCCAGCACGTCAATTTCCTGACAGCCTGGTTGCATAACCAGACGCCGGGCGAGTTGCAGGAGCGGCTACACCTGCAAGGCAAGCAGATGGTGCTGCTGCCGATGAACGTAGCTTGATCGCGCGGCCTACTTGACCAGCGTCACCGGTACACGTGACATGCGTATCAGCTTGTTGGTCAACCGGCCCGCCAGCAGCGCGCCAACCGCCGTGCGCCCGGCAGTGCCCATCACGATGGCATCGCAGTCGTTCGCGGCCGCCGCCCGCGCAATGGTCTGCGCCACGTCGCCCACCTTGATTTGCGCCACATAGCTGGCCCCGGCGTCGTCCAGGATGCTGCGTGCATCGCGCAGCGCAGCCTCGCCGCTCGCCGCCTCCAGCTTGCGCAAGGCGGCCAGCGAGTGAAAGGCCGAAGCGCGGCCGGACTCCAGCGGCGGCTGGACATTGAGCAGGACTACCTCGGACACACAGCGGTCCCGGAACATGAAGGCAGCATGACGCACAGCATCCAGCGCGTGCGCGGAGCCGTTGACGGGTACCAGAACTCTCAGCATGTCGAACCCCTTCCCTTGTCTCGATCTTCGATCGTTTCACCGCCGGCGTGTATCTGCCGGTCATCACGATTCCATATAAGTTCGGATCCCGCAAAGATGCTGTAAAGAGACGGATGGCCGCGTATTTTTTTTGTAAACATCCGTCACGGTCGAACGGGCTGCGGCGCGGCGCATGGCGGCTATGTCGACACCTGAGCACAGCACAGCCCGCAGCGGGGCAAAAGCCGAAAAGCCGCCTTGGCGGCCTGCCCGGTCCCTCCCGCGCCACTCCCCCATCCTGCCCCCTCAGCCCCCTCAGCCCCCTTCGGTGCCCGGCTCGCAGTAAAATGCCGGTTTTATCCGCGCCCGCCCATCCACGGTGCCTGCCGCGCACGCCGCGCCAGGCCCGCGGGCCGCCGGAGTACCCGAAAACAGGCGGTTTCGCCAGAGCCGCCCGAGAGGATTGCATGTCCGTAGAACCCCGACAGTCCGCCAAGACCGAGCCCAAGGCCGGCAGCGCGGAAAAGCACACGCCCATGATGGCGCAGTACCTCGGCCTGAAAGCCGACCATCCGGACACCTTGCTGTTCTACCGGATGGGCGACTTCTACGAGCTCTTCCACGACGATGCCGAAAAGGCTTCGCGCCTGCTCGACATCACCCTGACTTCGCGCGGCAGCTCCAACGGCGTGCCAATCCGCATGGCCGGTATCCCCTTTCATTCGGTGGACCAGTACCTCGCGCGGCTGGTCAAGCTGGGTGAATCGGTGGCGATCTGCGAGCAGATCGGTGACCCGGCCACCAGCAAGGGGCCGGTGGAGCGCAAGGTGGTGCGCATCGTCACGCCGGGCACGCTGACCGACGCGGCACTGCTGCCGGACAAGGTCGATACCTACCTGATGGCGGTGCACCAGCAAACCACGCGCCGCGGCGTGAGCAAGACCGGGCTGGCCTGGCTCAACCTGGCTAGCGGCGAGCTGCGCCTGATGGAGTGCGAGGTGGCGCAACTCGGCCGCGAACTGGAGCGGATCCGCCCGGCGGAGCTGCTGTATGCCGATGGCATCGAGCTGCCTGCGCTGGAGTGCGCACGCACCCGGCTGCCGGAATGGCATTTCGACCAGGAAGCCGGCACCCGCCGCCTGCGCGAGCAGCTCGGCGTGGCCAGCCTCGATCCGTTTGGCTGTGCCGGGCTGGGCGCGGCGCTCGGCGCAGCCGGCGCGCTGCTGAACTACGCGGCCTCCACCCAAGGGCAGTCGCTGCGCCATGTGAAGGGCGTGACGGTCGAGCGCGAATCCGAATTCGTTGGCCTGGACACCGCCACGCGGCGCAACCTGGAGCTGACCGAGACCCTGCGCGGCGGCGAGTCGCCGACGCTGTTCTCGCTGCTGGACACCTGCGCCACCGCCATGGGCAGCCGCCTGCTGCGCCACTGGCTGCACCATCCGCTGCGCGACAGCGCCATCCCGCAGGCACGCCAGCAGGCCATCGGCGCGCTGATCGACCAAGGCACCGATGCGCTGCGCGCTGCGCTGCGCCGGCTGTCGGACGTGGAACGCATTACCGCACGCCTGGCCCTGATGAATGCGCGCCCGCGCGACCTGTCCTCGCTGCGCGACACGCTGAGCGCCCTGCCCGACGTGCAGGCCTGCCTGCGCGCCGACGATGCCGCGCCGTTGCTCAACCAGACGCTGACGGAACTGGCGGTGCCCTGGGAATGCCATGCCCTGCTGGCCAGCGCGGTGGCGCCGGAGCCGGCCACCGTGATCCGCGACGGCGGCGTGATCGCCCGTGGCTACGATGCCACGCTCGATGAGCTGCGCGATATCTCGGAGAACTGCGGCCAGTTCCTGGTCGACCTGGAAGCCCGCGAGCGCACCCGCACCGGCATCGCCAACCTGCGCGTGGAATACAACCGCGTGCATGGCTTCTATATCGAGGTGACCAATGGCCAGGCCGACAAGGTCCCCGACGACTACCGCCGCCGCCAGACGCTGAAGAACGCCGAGCGCTACATCACGCCCGAGCTCAAGGTCTTCGAGGACAAGGCCCTGTCCGCGCAAGACCGCGCGCTGGTGCGCGAGAAGCAACTGTACGAGGCATTGCTCCAGCAGTTGCTGCCGCATATCGGCGAGTTGCAGCGGGTCGCCGGCGCGCTGGCGCGCCTGGACGTCCTCGCGGCGCTGGCCGAGCGCGCGCAGACGCTGGACTGGACCCAGCCCGAGCGCGTCGCGGAAAACGTGATCGACCTGACCCAGGGCCGCCATCCGGTCGTGGAGGGCCAGCTCGCCGCGGAATCCGTGCCGTTCATCGCCAATGATTGCCAGTTGACCGAAGCGCGCAAGCTGCTGCTGATCACCGGCCCGAACATGGGCGGTAAATCGACCTTCATGCGCCAGACCGCGCTGATCGTGCTGCTGGCCTGCGTGGGCGCCTATGTACCGGCGCGGCGCGCGGTGATCGGCCCGATCGACCGCATCTTCACCCGCATCGGCGCCGCCGACGACCTCGCGGGCGGGCGCTCCACCTTCATGGTGGAAATGACCGAGGCCGCCAGCATCCTGCACAACGCCACGCCGGCCAGCCTGGTGCTGATGGACGAGATCGGCCGTGGCACGTCGACCTTCGACGGCCTCGCGCTGGCGTGGGCGATCGCGCGGCACCTGCTGGCGCATAACCGCAGCCATACGCTGTTTGCCACCCATTATTTCGAGCTGACGCAACTGCCGCAGGAGTTCACGCAGGCGGCCAATGTCCACCTGTCCGCGGTCGAGCATGGCGACGGCATCGTCTTCCTGCATGCGGTGCAGGACGGCCCCGCCAGCCAGAGCTACGGCCTGCAGGTGGCGCAGCTGGCAGGCGTGCCGCAGCCGGTGATCCGTGCCGCGCGCAAACACCTGGCCTGGCTGGAGCAACAGTCGGCGCACGCCACGCCCACGCCGCAACTGGACCTGTTCGCCGCGCCGCCCTCGCCCTCGGACGATGACGACGACTACCTGGAACAAAGCGAAGGCGAAGGCAATGAAGGCAATGGCCAACCCGTCAACGCGATTTCCGTGCAGCAAGCCGCCTTGCTAGATGCGGTGGCCGAGCTCGACCCGGACAGCCTGACGCCGCGCGACGCGCTCGACGCGCTCTATCGGCTGCGCGCGCTCGCCAAGGATGCCGTAGCCACCGCATGACACCAACCGGGATCGCGCACCCGCGCAGGCGGCGCCTGGCCGCACTGGCCATGCTGGGCGTGCTGCTGGCGCTGCCTGCGCCGCCGGGCCAGGCGCAGGCGAACCGCGCCCGGGTTCCGGCTCCGGTTCCAGCCACCGAAACGACACGCGTGGCCCTGGTCGCCGACCAGCCGCAGTGGCCGGCCGCCGAAGCCGGCACTGCCCGCCTGCTCGATTTCCTGGCTGCGCGCCGGCTGGAGTTTGTCGTCCATCTGGGCGGCATCAAGGGCGATACCGAATCCTGCGGCGACACCCTGCTTTCCGCTCGCCAGCGGCTACTCGACCAGTCGCCGCTGCCGCTCGTCTACCTGCCTGGCGAAACCGACTGGGCGGAATGCGCTCGCGCCGCCAACGGGCGCTTCGATGCGGTGGAGCGGCTGAACCGCCTGCGCGAGCTGTTCTATCCGGCCGATACCACGCTGGGCCAGCGGGTGCTGCCGCTGATGCGGCAATCCGAACAAGCTACCTTTCGCAGCTATCGGGAAAACGTGCGCTGGCGTGCCGGGCGCGTCATGCTGGTGGGGTTGAACCTGCCGGGCGACAACAATCACTATCGCTCGGAGGGCGGGCGCAACGGCGAGTTCGAGGATCGCCGCGAGGCCAACCGCCAATGGCTGGCGCGCGCGTTTTCGCTGGCGCAGCAGCAGAACCTGCCCGGCATCGTGCTGCTCATGCATGCCGACCCGCAGTTCGGCAACGGCTGGGAGCAGCGTGGCAAGCCCTCCCTGTTCGACGGCTTCCTGCGCCGGCGCGCGCGCGATGGCTTCCTGGAGTTCAAGCGCCAGTTGCGCGAGCTGGCCGGGCGCTACCGGGGCCAGGTCCTGCTGGTGCATACCGGCCAGGGCGGCTTCGGCGTCGACACGCCACTGAAAGACGCCAGCGGCAAGACGCTGCGCAACGTCTCCCGCGTGGTGTTGCCAAGCGGTGCGCCCGGCCAGTACACCGAACTGGTGATCACGCCGGGGTCGCCGTCGCTGTTCGAGGTCACGCTCAAGGATGGCCCCGAGGCGGAATAAATGGCGTCAGCCCAACTCCGCAAGCACAAAGAAAAAGCCGGCGATGCCGGCTTTATTCGTGGGACCTTCCGCGAGGGCGCGCGCGCGTGGCGCACTCAGTGCAGCGTGCGGCTGCTGTCGCCTTCGTCGTCCTCATCTTCGTCCACGACTTCGATGCCCGAGGCGCCATGCGCGTGGCCGTGCTGCACTTCGTCACCCGTGGCTTCGCGGACTTCCGCTACCTGCAGCCAGAAACGCAGCGCCATGCCGGCCAGCGGGTGGTTGCCATCCAGCACCACCTTGTCTTCAGCCACATCGGTCACGGTGTAGATGATCGAGTCTTCGTCGTCGCCGTCTTCGGGCACGCCTTCGAACTGCATGCCGACTTCCAGCGGCTCGGGGAAACGGTCGCGCGGCTCTACCTTGACCATATCGGCGTCGTAATCGCCGAAGGCTTCCTCGGGCTCGAGCTGCAACTGGGTTTCGAAGCCGGCCTCATGGCCTTCGAGCGCTTCCTCGATCTTGGGGAACGTGCCATCATATCCGCCGTGCAAGTAAACCATCGGCTCATCCGACTCCTCGATCAGATTGCCCTGCGCATCCGACAGCTTGTACACCACGGATACCACCGTGTTCTTAGCGATTTTCAATTCTTGACTCCATGAACGATTCCGCATTATACGCGCAGGCCTTGCCCCCCGGCCCCGTCGATCCTGACGCGCCGCTCACCCTCCTGGGTGGCATGACGCCAGCTGCTTTCATGCGCGATATCTGGCACCGCAAACCCCTGCTGGTTCGACAAGCCGTACCGGGAATCGTGCCGCCGGTATCGCGCGAGTCGCTTTTCCAACTGGCCGACCGCGACGACGTCGAGTCGCGCCTGGTGTCGCACTTTCGCAACCGCTGGAAGCTCGAACAAGGTCCCTTCGCCGCCGATAACCTGCCCTCGCTGAAAGCCCGTCAATGGTCGCTGCTGGTGCAGGGCGTTAACCTCCACGATAGTGCAGCCGCAGACTTGCTGGGGCAATTCCGTTTCGTCCCGGATGCGCGCCTGGACGACCTGATGGTCAGCTATGCCACCGACGGCGGCGGCGTGGGTCCGCACTTCGATTCTTACGACGTTTTTCTGTTGCAAGTATCGGGCCGGCGCCGCTGGCGCATCTCGTCCCAGACCAAGCTCGATCTGGTCCCTGACCTGCCACTCAAGATCCTGGCGGACTTCACGGCCGAAGAAGAATGGGTGCTGGAACCAGGCGATATGCTCTACCTGCCACCTCAGTATGCCCACGACGGCGTGGCTGACGGCGAGTGCATGACGTATTCGATCGGCTTTCGCGCACCGGCCTACCGCGAACTGGCGGGGCACTTCCTGGCCTGGCTCTCGGAAACGGTCGAGGACAACGAGGATCTGAACGGGCGCTACGCGGATGCCGGTGAGCCGGCAACGGCACATCCGGCCCAACTGCCGGCCCAGATGGTGCGAGCGGTGACCGAGAAACTCAGTGCCCTCCGTTGGTCGGGTAGCATGGTCTCGGAGTTTCTGGGTGCGCATCTCTCCGAGCCCAAGCCAAGCGTGGAGTTTGCGGAAATATCCGAAATCGCGCTGAAGAAATACAACAAACTCGCCCTGTCTCACGGCGTCGTGCTTGCGCCGGGATCGATTGCGTTGTATGACCGCACCCATTTCTTTATCAATGGCGAAGCATACGAGCCGCCCTCGGCGCTGGCGCGCTGGCTGCGCCTGCTGGCGGACCAGCGCTGCCTGAGCGCCGCGGAAGTGACTGCCTGCGCGGATCTGCCGGATCTGATGGAAACTTTCCATCACTGGGCGCTGGAGGGCTGGCTGCAATTCGGACCCGCTTCGCTGTAATAATCCGTAACAACCAAAAACAGGAAAAGACAGCGCTACACAAGCCGGGAAAACGCGGATATAATCACCGGCTGGCTAGTACTGTGTACCACTGCATTTGTCGGCACCCGGGAGAGCCTCTATTTTGCAGTTCAAGAGCGATAATTACCGGTAATTATTCATCGCCTGTTTTTCTGTTATTAAAGTTAAAGGACGAACAATGAAGAAGTCTCTCCTGATCGCATCGCTGCTCGCCGCCGTTGCTCTCGCCGCTTGCGGCAAGAAAGAAGAAGCCGCTGCTCCGGCACCGGAAGCTTCGGCTCCGGCTGCTGCCGCTCCGGCTGAAGCATCGGCTCCGGCTGCTGCTCCCGCTGCTGACGCATCGGCTCCGGCTGCTGCCGCTGACGCTTCGGCACCGGCTGCTGACGCATCGGCTCCGGCTGCTAAGCAGTAATCGGTCTCGACCGATAAAAAAGCCGACCTTCGGGTCGGCTTTTTTACGTCCGTAGCTTTTACGCCTGCAGGCTTCGCCGGCGTGTTGCCGGCCCCGCCTCAGGCCCTGACCGGCTGCCAGCCCAGCCCTTCGTGCTGGTCCGCCACCAGGATGTCGCCTGACGACACCCCCAGCACCGAGGCCAGTGCCTGGGTGGCCAGCTCCCGGGTATTGTTCTGTTGGCTCAGGTGCGCGGCCACCACGCGCTGCAGCCCGGCATGCGCCACTCGCTCCAGGATGCCGGCCGCCACTTCATTGGCAAGGTGGCCAAAATCGCCGCCAATGCGCTGCTTGAGTGAATACGGGTAGGCGGAATTGCGCAGCATCTCCCGATCGTGGTTACATTCCAGCACCAGGGCATGCACCCCCGCCAGCCGCGCGGTAACGTAAGGCGTCTCCATGCCGGCATCGGTCAGCACGCCCAGACGGGCGTCGCCGTCACTTAGCACGAACTGCAACGGCTCCCGCGCATCGTGCGGCACGGTGTAAGGGAGGATGTGAAGGCCGCCGATCACCAACGGATGGTCGGCACCACACACGCGTACGTCGGCCTTGTCCGCCCCGCGCATGTGCGAGGTGGCAAGCCAGGTGCCGTGGCTGGTATGTACCGGCAGGTCGTGACGGGAAGCAAAGGCGTAAGCCGAGCCGACATGATCGCCGTGCTCGTGGGTAACCAGCACGGCATCGAGCTGATCCGGCGTGATGCCGAGCCGCTCCAGCCGCCGCGCGGTTTCGCGAATGCCGAAGCCGCAATCGAGCAACACCCTGGTCGTGGTGGTGCCCTCTTGCGACTCGATCAACAGGGAATTGCCCTCGCTGCCGCTACCGAGGAAGGCAAAGCGCATCATGCGCCCGCCTCCCCTGGCAGCCCGGCGAGCCACCTCGCGGCCGGGCGCCGCGGGGTGGTTTGCGTGACCCGCATGCCGGTCAGCGCAGTTGCTCGTCGAGCAGCGAAAGAATGCGTTTGCCGACTTCGGTGCCTTCCGGCTGGCCCGCATCGTTCTGCACCGTCACGGTCGTGCCGGTGCCATCACCCTTCAGTGCCACGCGATACTTCTTCGCCTTCTTGCCGTCCTCGGTGCCGGTCTTGGTGAACAGCTTGGAGAAGAAACCGCGGTTGTCCACGGTGTCGCGCGGATCGACATAGCGCACGTAGTACAGGCCTTGCGCGCGGTCCCGGTCTTCCACCGTAAAGTTCACGCGGTCCAGCGCCAGGCCGACCGAGCGCCAGGCACGGTCGAACGGCTCGGACAACTGCAGTGCCTGGCTGCCATTGACCTGTGTCAGGCTGGCATTGGCGCTAGGCGCTGCACCCTTTGCGGCAGTGGCGCCCGCGGCGGCGGCGGCTACCGGCGAGGCGGGGTTCTTGGCCATGCGGTCGGCCTGCTCCTTCTGCACCCCCAGGCGCTGCGCGAAGCGCGAAAGGAATTCGGCCTCCAGCTCGGGATCGGAGGGGCGCGGCGTCCAGGTCGTGGTCGACTTGTCGATGCCGGTCAGTTGCTCCTGCGCGCCACGGTGGCTGATGAAGACTTCCAGGCTGCCGTTCTGCGAGCGCTCCAAGCGCGTGCGGAACTTGTCGCGCTCGGACGTCGAGTACAGCCCGTCGAAAACCTTGCCGATCGTGTTGCGGATGAAATCCTGCGGGATCTTGGCGCGGTTCTCGGCCCAGTCGGTTTCCATGATGCCGGTCTCTGGCGAGTCCTGCACCAGCAGGAAACCGCTCTCCTGCCAGAATTCACGCATCGACTGCCACAGCTTGTCCGCCGGCATGCCGTTGCTGATCACCAGCCAGCGCTGGTTGCCATCGCGCTCCATGCGGATGCCTTGCGTGGAGGGCAGCACGTTCTCGGCGCCCACCTGCTGCTGCACGACCTTGTTCGACTGGTTGTAGGTCGACAAGGTGGACGTGCCGTTCTGATCCGGCACGGAGTAGCGGCGGTCGCCTTCGATCTTGGTCAGGTCCGGCGGCACGTCCAGCGTGGAGGTGCGCTTGGCAGCGGACTTGTAGTCGATCTTGTCGGGCGCCATCGCGTCATTGATGCTGCTGCAACCGGACAACGCGCTTGCCACTAGCACGGGCAAGACCAGGGCGGCACGGCCAACTTGCGTTGCACCGTGGCGGTTAAGCTTGAGTTTCATTGACACGCAATCCTAGTTGAGGGATGACGGCAAAACACAGTGCGATCAGCCGAGCAGGCCGGCCGCCGACAGCGCCTTGCGCACCACATCGTGGTATTCCGGTGACAGCGGAGTAAGCGGGAGGCGGATGCCACCCTGCATTCTGCCCATTTGCTGGAGCGCCCACTTGACGGGAATCGGGTTGGCCTCGACGAACATCGCCTTGTTCAGCGCAACCAGTTCCATATGGATGCGACGCGCGGTAATCGCGTCGCCCTTCAAGGCAGCCACGCACAATTCGTGCATCTTGCGCGGCGCCACGTTGGCCGTGACGGAGATATTGCCATGGCCACCCAGCAGCATCAGGGCAATCGCCGTGGGATCGTCGCCACTGTAGATGGAGAAGCCCTGCGGCGCATCCTTGATCAGTTGCGCGGCACGGTCGATGTTGCCGGTCGCTTCCTTGACGCCGATGATGCCCGGCACCTGCGCCAGGCGCAGGATGGTGTCGTGCTGCATGTCGGCCACGGTACGGCCCGGCACGTTGTACAGCACGACAGGCAGCTCCACCGCTTCCGCGATCGTGCGGAAATGGCGATACATGCCTTCCTGGGTGGGCTTGTTGTAGTAGGGCACCACCTGCAGCGACGCATCGGCGCCGACCTGCTTGGCAAACGCGGTCAGCTCGATTGCTTCCTTGGTCGAGTTGCCGCCGGTGCCGGCGATGATCGGGATGCGCTTGTCGGCCTGCTCCACGGCGACGCGGATCAGCTCGCAATGCTCATCCACGTTCACCGTGGGCGACTCGCCGGTGGTGCCGACGATCACGATGCCATCGGTGCCCTCGGCCACGTGCCAGTCGACCAGGGCGCGCAGCGCGGGGAAATCCAGGCTGCCATCTTCCTGCATCGGCGTCACGATAGCGACGATGCTGCCGTTAATCTGTGTCATAACGTTTGAGAATTCGAGAAACGAATACCGCGATTGTACCGGATACCCAAGGCCTTCCGACCGCACCTTCGACCGGGAAAAACCCAAGGCAGTTCAACGCGTGAAGCCCAGGTCTCGCCGACCGGGCCCGCAAATAACCGGGGCCGCACTTCAGCCCGGCAAAGGATACCGCGGCGGCGCTCCGCCGCCCGTTTTGCCTATATCTTCGCGAATCGCGCAAATACGCTGCACAAAGGCAGTTTTAGGCGCTTTCAACACGCCATCTTCGTAGGCGATCACGCGCAAGATGCCGTGCACGGCATCCAGCAACTCACCCGGCCGTAGCAGGAAATCCGGGTTCGAAGGCTTGCCCACGGTCTCGTTGCCAGCCGCGAATGTTTCATAAAGAAGCACGCCGCCCGGCGCCAGCGCAGCGAACAAATGCGCCCAAAGCGGCCTGTGCAGGTAATTGGTGACCACGATCGCGTCGAAGCCCGGCTCGTCCGCCAGCGGCCACGTGCCCTGCTCCAGGTCGACCGGGCGCGTGGCCACGCCTTCGGGCAAAGCCGCCAGCGCGGCCAATGCCGCCGCATCGCGATCGACGCCCAGCACCGCATGGCCGCGGCACGCGAACCAGATGGCGTGCCGGCCATTGCCGCAGGCCAGGTCGAGCACGCGGCCGCCCGGGCGCACCAGATGTGCCCAACGCGCCACCCACGGCGACGGTGCGCCCAGCGGCGCGTGGGGGATGCCCGCCGCCGTGCTCACCGGTACCCCAGGCCCATGACGGCGCGCACGTCGCGCATCGTCTCACGCGCCACCTGGCGGGCCTGGTCGCAGCCGTGGTCGACAATGGCGCGCAGCAGCGCGGGATCATCCATGTATTTCTGTGCCCGCTCCAGCATGGGCTGCTGCTCGCGCAGGATGCCCTCAATCACCGGCTGTTTGCATTCGATGCAGCCGATGCCGGCGCTGCGGCAACCCTTCTCGACCCACTCGCGGGTGGGCGCGTCCGTATAGACCTGGTGCAGTTGCCACACCGGGCAACGCGCCGGGTCGCCGGCATCGGTGCGGCGCACGCGTGCCGGATCGGTCGGCATGGTACGCACCTTCTTTTCCACCGACGCCTTGTCCTCGCGCATGCGGATGGTGTTGCCATAGGACTTCGACATCTTCTGGCCGTCCAGCCCGGGCATGCGCGATGCCGCGGTCAGCAGCGCCTGCGGCTCGACCAGGATGGTCTTGCGCGAGCCGCCCAGGTAGCCCAGCAGCAACTCGCGGTCTTCGGCGGCCAGGCTCTGCGACTGCGCCACCAGCGCGCCGCCCTCCTCGAGCGCCTCTGCCTTGCCCTGCTCCTGATAGGCGCGGCGCAGTTCCAGATAGGCCTTGGTGCGCTTGCCGCCCAGCTTTTTGGCGGCTTCCTGCGCCTGCGCCTCGAAGTCTGGCTGGCGCCCGTACAGATAGTTGAAGCGGCGCGCGATCTCACGCGTGATCTCCACGTGCGGCACCTGGTCCTCGCCCACGGGCACGCGGCCGGCACGGTAGATCAGGATGTCGGCGGCCTGCAGCAGCGGATAGCCGAGAAAACCGTAGGTGGAGAGATCCTTGTCCTTGAGCTTCTCGATCTGGTCCTTGTAGGTCGGCACCCGCTCCAGCCAGCCCAGCGGTGTACCCATCGACAGCAGCAGGAACAACTCGGCATGCTCGGGCACTCGGCTCTGGATGAACAGCGTGGCGCGTTCGGGATCGACGCCGGCGGCGAGCCAGTCGATCAGCATCTCCCACACGGATTCGCCGATCACCTCCGGCGATTCATAGTGCGTGGTGAGCGCGTGCCAGTCTGCCACGAAGAAGAAACAGGGATATTCGGCCTGGAGCTGGACCCAGTTCTTGAGTACGCCGTGATAATGGCCCAGGTGCAGCGCGCCGGTAGGCCGCATGCCGGAAAGAACGCGATCGGGGAACATGTCTATCTGTATTTGTGGGAATCGGTGCAGGTACGGGTACGCGTGGTCGAGGTCTGCGCCGGCATGGGCGCCGGCGCCGCGGCTTACTGCACCAGCGCCAGGATGGGTTGCAGCATCAGCAACACCAGGCTCCTGAGCGCCCCCATCACCGGCTGCATCCACACTTTGGTAATCACGCCAGCCGCCACCAGCGCCAGCACCACGAAGATGCCATAGGGCTCGATGCGCGACACCGCTTGCGCGATGCGCGGCGGCAACAACGCAGTCAGGACGCGGCCGCCGTCGAGCGGCGGCACGGGGAACAGGTTGAACGCAGCCATCACCAGGTTGACCAGCACGCCGGCCTGCGCCATTTGGGTGAAGAAGGGCTCCTGCACCCTGGCGACCACCAGGCCGACTGCCACCAGCGCCCACAGGAAGGCCTGCAACACATTGCTGCCCGGGCCCGCCAGCGCCACCCACATGCCATGCCAGCGCGGATTGCGCAGGTGGTCGAAGGCGACCGGCACCGGCTTGGCGTAGCCGAAGACGAACTGTCCGCTGGTCATGAAATAGAGCAGCAGCGGCACCGCGATGGTGCCGATGGGATCGATATGGCGCGCCGGGTTAAGGCTGACGCGGCCCATCGAGTAGGCGGTGTTGTCGCCAAACAGCTTGGCCACGTAGCCGTGCGCGGCTTCATGCAGCGTGATGGCGAACAGGACCGGCAGGGCGTAGACCGCTAGGGTCTGAATCAGGGAAGAATCCATGGGTCGCTATTGTACCGGGGCCGCGGCAAAGCGACTGTTCGGTGGCAATCACAGTCCAAAACGCTCGATATCACCACGTCCCTGCCTTACCAGTTCTGGCTCGCCGGCGGTCAGGTCGATCACCGTGGTCGGCTGCGCGGGCGCGGCGCCGCCGCAGATCACCAGTTCCAGCAGTTTTTCCAGCCGGGCGCGGATCACCTCAGGCTCGTTGAGCGGGGCTTCGTCGCCCGGCAGCTGCAGGGTGGCCGAAATCAGCGGCTCGCCCACTTCGGCCAGCAGCGCCAGCGGAATGGGATGATCGGGCACCCGCACGCCAATGGTCTTGCGGGCGGGATGCGAAAGCCGGCGCGGCACTTCCTTGGTGGCCTCGAGGATGAAGACGTAGGGCCCGGGCGTAGCGCCCTTGAGCCAGCGGTACTGCCGGTTGTCCACCCGCGCGAAGTTGCCAAGCTCCGACAAATCGCTGCACATCAGGGTCAGATGGTGCTTGTCGTCGATCCCGCGCAAGCGGCGCAGCCGCTCTACCGCCGCCTTGTCGTCAAGGCGGCAGGCCAGCGCGTAGCTGGAGTCGGTGGGCAAGGCAATCAGCCCGCCCTGCCCGATGATCTGCGCGGCCTGCTTGATCAGGCGGGATTGGGGGTTGAGCGGATGGATATCGAAGTATTGGGACATGTGCGGGCCTGGGGCGACCGGCCGCGGGATGGGCGCAAACGCCGCGCGCATTCCGGGCCAGTTCTGCGATGGAGAGAAGCGAATGGAACGCATGGCGGGTTCGGGACGGCTGGGCGCGGGGCGGCCGTTGGCCGGCGCGGCTTACCAGTCATGCCAGACCGGGGTGACCGACGACGGCAGCGGCGGCAGCGAGCCCAGCTCGATCCGTCCCTCGCCCGGCCCGTGGAAGTCCGAGCCGCGCGAGCCCAGCAGGCCATAGTGATGCGCGACATTGGCATATTGGCGGTACTGCTCCGGCGTATGGCTGCCGGTGACCACCTCGACCGCGGCCCCGCCAAGCTGCTTGAACTCGTCGAACAGCGCATCGTGCTGGAGTTGCGTGTAGTGGTAGCGGCCCGGGTGTGCCATCACCGGAATGCCGCCGGCCGCCTGGATCCAGCCCACCGCATCGGCCAGTTTGGCCCAGCGGTGCCCGACATAGCCCGGGCAGCCTTCGCCGAGGTAGTCGTCGAACACTTCGCCAATGGTCTTGCACCGCCCTTGTTCCACCAGCCAGCGCGCGAAATGGGTGCGCGAGATCAGGTCGGGATTGCCGACATGGCGCAGCGCGCCTTCATAGGCGCCCCCGATGCCGATCGCGGCCAGCGCTTCGCCGATGTCCTGCGCCCTGGCAGCCCGCCCGGAGCGCGTGGCCGCCAGGCCGTTGACCAGCACCTGGTTGCCGGGGTCGATCTGCAAGCCAACGATATGCACGGTCTGCCCGGCCCACGTCACCGAGATCTCCACCCCGGGCACGTAGCGCATGCCAAGCGCCTCGGCCGCGGCCCGCGCCCTGGCCTGGCCCTTGACCTCGTCATGGTCCGTCAGCGCCCAGAACGCCACGCCGCCGGCATGCGCGCGCGCGGCCACGTCCTCGGGGGACAACATGCCGTCGGACACCGTGGAATGGCAATGCAGATCTGCGTTGATTGCGTGTGAATTTTGCATGCGTCTATTCTACTCTCGCGATAATTCCGCGTTAATCCACCTTCAATCCGACTTTAATACCGCGCCAATGCGCGCCGCGTGGGCTGGCCCACACATCCGCGCCGATAGCCCTGCCGCCAACGCTGGCGTAGGCGGCGGGACCGGCCCCGCGCGGTATAGTTGGGGCCTGATGACCCTCCTGCCGGGGCGCCGCCACGCGCGCCGCCCGCCAAGCCATGCCGATCCAAACCCCTGCTTGCGCCACGCCTGATTCCCGCACCCCAACCGTCCCGGCCGACGTGATCCGCACCGATGTGCTGATCGTCGGCGCCGGCCCGGTCGGCCTGTTTGCCGCCTTCCAGGCGGGCGTGCTGGGGCTGAAGTGCGAGCTCATCGACGTGCTGGACCGCGCTGGCGGACAGTGCACCGAGCTCTACCCGGAAAAGCCGATCTATGACATCCCCGCGGTGCCGGGCTGCCTGGCGCAGGACCTGGTCGACCGCCTGCTCGAGCAATGCGCGCCGTTCGCTTTTCCCATGCATTTCAACGAGCGCGCCAACGGCCTGGCCGAGGTCCCACCCGAACCTCAGGCCACGGCCGGCCATGAGCACCCGCACCGCCTGCTGGTCACAACCGACACCGGCAAGCGCTTCGACGTGGCCGCGGTGCTGATCTGCGCCGGCGCCGGCGCTTTCGCCCCGCAACGCGTGGCGCTGCCCGAGGCCGCCGCGCTGGAAGACCGCCACCTGCACTACGCTGTACGCGACACCGCGCGCTTCGCCGGCAAGCGCGTGGTGGTGGCCGGCGGCGGAGACTCCGCCCTGGACTGGGCGCTGGCGCTGCGCAAGACCGCGGCGCGCGTTACGTTGCTGCACCGCCGGGAAGGCTTTCGCGCGGCCGACGGGGCGGTGGCCGAAATGCGCGCGGCCGTGGCCGCCGGCGAGATGGACTTCGTGGTGGGCATGCTCGGCGCGCTCAAGACCGAAGGCGACGCGCTGGCCGGGGTCGACATTCGTACCCGGGAAGACACGATCAGCCTGCCTGCCGACGAACTCGTAGCGCTGTACGGCCTCGTCTCCGAACCCGGCCCGATCGCCCAGTGGGATCTCGACATGCGCGCCGGGCGCATCGTGGTGGATACCACCACCTACGAAACATCCCGCCGCGGCATTTTCGCCGCGGGCGACATCGCCTTCTACCCCAACAAGCAAAAACTCATCCTCTCCGGCTTCCACGAGGCAGCCCTGGCCCTGCGGCGCGCCTATCACTATGCCTTCCCGGAAAAGGCACTGGTCCATGTGCACACCAGCAACAACGCCACGCTCAAGGAAAAGCTGACGCACGCCTAAGAGGCTGTTTCAACATGAAGCGAAGCGGTTCTGGCTAGGCGCGCGGCCGCAGACAGTACAACTGGTACGGCAAGGCCGCGCAACGACGCCAGAATCTTTTTGAAATGGCCTCTAAAGCGCGTCGGCATGCACGGCCCACAGCATCAGACGCAGAAAGACTCGACCAGCCCGGCCACCACGCGCGGCTGGTCGTGATGCAGCATATGGCCGGCGTCATCGACAATGGCCTCGCGGAAATCGCGAAACGCCTTGAAGCGCTGCTTGAACTCCGCCAGCGGCTGGCCCTTTGCGATATGGCTGAGCGTCTGCGAATTGCGCGCTTCCACGTGCAACACCGGCGCTGTGGCCTGCGCCCAGATCGCCATGACCTCGTCGAGCCGGTACAGCACCGGATTGACCATCTTGTGCGCGGCATCGCCCAGTATCTCCCAGCGGCCTTGCGCATTGCGCGCTGACCAGTGCTCGGCCAGGAAGGCGGCGCGGTCGTCGGGCAGGCGCGGATTGGTCTTCTGCAGCCGTGCCGCCACCGCCTCTACGCTGTCATAGGAACGCAACGGCTGGCGCTCGCGCAACTCGTCGAGCCAGCGCGCATAGCGCCCGGGTGCTTGCTCGGCGCGCGTACCGGTCATGCCAAACCCCTCCAGGTCGACCACGCGGCGCACCCGCTCGGGGCGGATGCCAGCGTAGAAGCAGGCCACATTGGCGCCCATGCTGTGCCCCACCAGGTTCACCGGCGCGTCCGGCTGGTAGTGGTCGAGCACGGCCTCGAGATCGGCGACATAGTCGGGAAACCAGTAAGACCCGGTGCCGGGATAGCGCGTAGGCCAGTCGGTCTGGCCAAAGCCGCGCCAGTCCGGGGCGATCACGTGCCAATCGCGTTCCAGCGCGTCCACCATGAACTGGAACGAGGCGGCCACGTCCATCCAGCCATGCAGCAGGAACAAGGTGGGCGCACCGGGCTCGCCCCAGTGGCGCACGTGCATATGGAGGCCGCGCAACGTGATAAATTCCGAGCGCGAGGTTTCTCTAATTGTCATGGTGTCTCCCCGGGTGCCTTTTCCCTGATCGTGGCAGACGCTTTCACCCGCGGCAACGGGGAAGCCAAAAAAATAGAACGATCGTTCGTTTGTGGATTATAGCGGCAAGCCGGCCCGGCCCGCATCCCGAACGCAACCCAGGAGACCCAGCATGGCCGCACCTGCCCTGCCAGCAAGCCGGCGCGACGACTATCCCGCGCTACACTCGCAATTCCACTGGCATGTGCCCGAGTTTTTCAACCTGGCCGAAGCATGCTGCGGCCGCTGGGCACGCGACCCGGCCACGATGGATCGCATCGCGGTCCACACCGAGCACGAGGACGGGCGCCGCGCCAGCTACAGCTACGCCTTCATCCAGGCCGAGGCCGATCGCCTCTGCCGGGCGCTGCGCACGCTGGGTGTGGCGCGGGGCGACCGCGTGGGCATCGTCATGCCGCAGCGCATCGAGACGGTAATTGCGCATATGGCGATCTATCAGCTCGGCGCCATCGCCATGCCGTTGTCGATGCTGTTCGGCCCGGAAGCCCTGGCGTACCGCCTCCAGCACAGCGAGGCGTGCGTGGCGATTGCCGACGAATCCTCAATCGACAACGTGCTGGCCGCGCGCGCGGAGTGTCCGGCTCTGGCCACGGTGATCGGCGCCGGTGCCGCCGTGGGCCGCGCGGAGCACGACTGGGATGCGCTGCTGGCCGCCGAGTTGCCGGCGTTCACCGCGGTCGTGACCAAGGCCGATGAGGCTGCGGTGCTGATCTACACCAGCGGCACCACCGGCCCGCCCAAGGGCGCCCTGATCCCGCACCGCGCGCTGATAGGCAATCTCCCCGGCTTCGTCTGTTCGCAAAACTGGTTCCCCCATGCCGACGACGTGTTCTGGAGCCCGGCGGACTGGGCCTGGACCGGCGGGCTGTGGGATGCGCTGATGCCCACGCTGTACTTCGGCAAGACCATCGTGGGCTACCAGGGCAGGTTCTCCGCGCAAACCGCCTTCGAGCTGATGGCGCGTTATCGCGTCACCAATACCTTCCTGTTTCCCACCGCGCTCAAGCAGATGATGAAGACCTGCCCCGCCCCGCGCGCGCATTACCAGTTGCACCTGCGCGCGCTGATGAGCGCGGGCGAGGCCGTGGGAGAAACCGTGTTCGCCTGGTGCCGCGACGCACTCGGCGTGGTCGTCAACGAGATGTTCGGCCAGACCGAGATCAACTACATCGTGGGCAACTGCACCGCGCAAAACGACGATGGCCAGCCAGGCTGGCCGGCGCGCCCGGGCTCGATGGGAAGGCCCTACCCCGGGCACCGCGTCGCCGTCGTCGATGACGAGGGCAGGCCCTGCGCGGCTGGCGAGGACGGCGAGGTGGCCGTGTGCAGCACCGACGTCCACGGCCATCCCGACCCCGTGTTCTTCCTCGGCTACTGGCGAAATGACGACGCCACCGCCGGCAAGTACCTGGCGCGCGACGGCCTGCACTGGTGCCGCACGGGCGACCTGGCGCGCATCGACGAAGACGGCTACCTGTGGTACCAGGGGCGCGCCGACGATGTCTTCAAATCCTCCGGCTACCGCATTGGCCCGAGCGAGATCGAGAACTGCCTGCTCAAGCATCCCGCCGTGTCGAACTGCGCGGTGGTGCCCTCACCGGACCCGGAGCGCGGCGCGGTGGTCAAGGCGTTCATCGTGCTGGTGCCATCGATCGTGCGTTCGGCGCAGGCCGACGCCGCGCTGGTCGCCGAGCTGCAGCAGCATGTGCGCGGCCAGCTTGCGCCGTACGAGTATCCCAAGGTCATCGAATTCATCGCGCAGTTGCCGATGACCACCACCGGCAAGATCCAGCGGCGCGTGCTGCGCGAAATCGAAGCCCGGCGCGGCGCGCCAGCGCACCCGTAGCACTGGCAGGCGGGTGCGGCCGCAAGGCTCTCGCCCGCCCCTGCCCCAGGCACTCAAACCCGCCCCCCAAGCCCCGCCTCCCAGCGTCCGGCCGGCACAACCTGCCGCGCCACCGACAACCGATCGCCCGCGTCGATCCGCGCCGCCCTCCCGGCAGTCAAGTTTTCGTCGAATCTGACGTTAGCAAGGACATGCGGAGCGCATCGCTATTGCGCATCCCATTCGGCAGATCGGTCCACACGTTCCAGTCGCAGAGGAAGGCATCCATGCCAGCGCATTTTCTCCGAAAAATTTATAGGATCATCCCTATAAAAGCCAACAAGAATCATTCTCTTTTTCCCATTTTTATCAGGGTTTTTCTTATATCCCCAGCGGCATCGACACGGCCGATAGCAGCGCATTTCGCAACCTGATCTGCAACCTGACCTAACAGATTAGTGCAAAAAAAGGGTTGGGAAAACTCTGATTATCTTGATTGTTTTTCCCAATTTCGGGAAATAAAGTTCCCAAAGAGCGCACAGAAATTTCCCAATGTGCCTCAAGTCAATGACGAACAGGAGATCACGATGAGCACGTTTGCAAGCACCGGCCGCGCCGCCTCCCACCGCTTCGCTCTTCGGCTGCCGCTGGCCCTGGCGAGTGCTTTGCTTTCGGTATCCGCGTGGGCCGCGGACGGCGTGATCTACTTCCGGGGGGCCATCGTCGCGCCCCCCTGCAATACGCAAATCAGCACGAGCGGGACCGCCTCGCTAAGTTGTCCGGCAAACGGCACGCATGCCGCGGAGTCTGCCGCCCTGCCGCTACAGCCTGGCCGGGCCGTCCAGCTGGCGACCGCGCGCGCCTTTGTCGTGCCCGTGCAATTCGCGACCGGCCCCGGTAGCGGCAACAAGCAGGGCTATGTCGTGGTGACGGAATACAACTGAGCGGCCTGTCCCTCGAGCCACGCCAGCTCATCCTCGTCGAAACCCGCCGCGCGGCGCGCCGCCAGGTTGAAGGGCGGCCGCAGGCGCGGCGCCTGGTAGCGCTCGGCCAGTTCGGCGTAGGTGGCGACGGGGTCCAGGCCGCGGGAGGCGCATAGCCAGCGGTACCAGTGGTTGCCAATGGCTACGTGACCTACCTCGTCGCGCAAGATGATGTCGATGATGGCGGCGGCCTCATGATCGCCCGCGGCTGCGAGCTTGGCGCGCACCGGCGGCGAGGCATCCAGCCCGCGCGCCTCCAGCGTGCGCGGCACCAGCGCCATGCGCGCCAGCACGTCGCCGGCAGTCTTGTCCGCCATCTCCCACAGGCTGTTGTGCGCCGGAAAATCGCCGTAGCATGCATCCAGCGTGGCCAGGTGCTGCGCGAGCAGGCTGAAATGCAGCGCCTCCTCGTCGGCCACGCGCAGCCAGTCCAGGTAGAAGGCTACCGGCATCGCATCGAATCGCCAGATGGCATCCAGCGCCAGGTTGATCGCGTTGAACTCGATATGCGCGAGCGCGTGGATCAGCGCCGCGCGGCCGGCGGGCGTATGGATGGAGCGGCGCCGCTCCACCCGCTGCGGGGCCACCAGTTCGGGCAGCGCCGGCCGGCCGGGCAACGGCAGTTCGGCCGCGATCGCCTCGCCGATGCCCAGGGCGTCTGGCGCCATGGCCTCGGCCGCCAGCCGCATCCGGCGTGTGGCCGCAGCCTTCTCGTGCGCGTCGCTCAGGCACAGGATGGCAAGCGCCTGGCGGCGCAAGGACGGCGCCGCCGCGCCGGATAGAGCACCAGGCGTGGCACCGCGATCGGGGTCAGGGGCGCCAGGCGACGCGGCGTCGGGTAGGTTTGCTGGCATAAGCGTAAAATCCGGTTTGCCGCCATTGTAGGGCCCGGCAGGTGGCACCCTATGCCAGCAGGCCCGCCCACGACCCTTTAAAGCCCGGCGGCAAACCCCATATACCCATACGAACTTGTGCAGGAGACCCCATGGCGCTTTACCAGCTCGGCGACGTTGCCCCCACCATCGATCCGGATGCCTACGTGGCGCCGGAGGCCACCATCATCGGCAACGTGACGCTCAAGGCGCGTGCCAGCGTATGGCCAGGCGTGGTGATCCGAGGCGACAACGAGCCGATCGTGGTTGGCGAGTCCAGCAATGTGCAGGAAGGCACCGTGCTCCATACCGACCCCGGCTGCCCGCTGACCATCGGCGACAAGGTCTCGATCGGCCACCAGGCCATGCTGCACGGCTGCACGGTGGGCGAAGGCTCGCTGATCGGCATCCAGGCGGTGATCCTGAACCGCGCGGTGATCGGCAAGGAGTGCCTTGTCGGCGCCGGCGCCGTGGTCACCGAAGGCAAGGTGTTCCCGGACCGTTCGCTGATCCTCGGCGCGCCGGCCAAGGTGGTGCGAGAGCTCACCGAGCAGGACGTGGCCAACCTGTATCGCAATGCCGAGACCTATGCCACTCGCCAGGCCATGTACAAGACACAACTCAAACGCATCGACTAAGCGACCAAGGCGCCGCGCCAGCGGCTCCGCATTACCGACGGATCATCGTGACTGACACCACCACCCCTGACACCCTGCAGAAATTCCTGTTCGACGCGGCCCCCGTGCGCGGCGAGCTGGTACGCATGCAGGCCACCTGGCAAGAAGTGCTGCGCCGCAACCATTACCCCACGCCGGTGCGCCGGCTGCTGGGCGAAATGATGTCGGCCGCCGCCCTGCTTTCGGCCAACCTGAAGTTCAACGGCGCGCTGGTGATGCAAGTGCACGGCGATGGCCCGGTGCGCATGCTGGTGGTGGAGTGCCTGTCCGACCTGTCAATGCGAGCAACGGCCAAGCTGGCCGAAGGCGTGACGCTGGCCGACGACGCCACATTGGCGGATCTCGTCAACGTCAGCGGCCACGGCCGCTTTGCCATCACGCTGGACCCGCAGGACAAGCTGCCCGGGCAGCAGCCGTACCAGAGCATCGTGCCCCTGGCCGACAAGCATGGCCCGATGACATCCATGACCGCCGTGCTCGAGCACTATATGCAGACGTCCGAGCAGCTCGACACGCGGCTATGGCTGGCCGCCGACGACAAGGTTGCCGCCGGCATGCTGCTGCAAAAGCTGCCCTCCTACGGCGGCACGCTGGAAGGCCACGCCGAGCGTGAGCCCGCGCAAGTCGGCGAAACCGGCGCGCCGCTGGCGGAGACCGCCCGCGCGCAGGACCTCGACACCTGGGACCGTGCCTGCCAGCTCGGCGCCACGCTCAAGGACGCCGAACTGCTGGCCGAGACCCCGGACACCTTACTGCGCCGCCTGTTCTGGGAAGACCTGGAAGCCACCGGCCTGCGTGTGTTCGAGCCGCTGACGCCGCACTTCCAATGCTCGTGCTCGCGCGCCAAGGTGGCGGGCATGCTGCAGAACCTGGGCCGCGTGGAAATTGAAGACATCCTGGTGGAACGCGGCGAAGTGGAAATCCAATGCGATTTCTGCGGCCAGCAATACCACTTCGACCCGGTCGACTGCGCGCAGCTGTTCACGCCGGTGCCTGTGGCTACCGGCGCCGGCGACGGCGCGGGCCAGCAGCACTGAGCGGCGGCGCGCGCAACGGCGATGCGAGCGACGGTGCGGGCCATGATGCGAAGCGCAACGGCAGGAACCTTTCTGCACTGCGCCGGGGTCCAAGCGTCAGCGCCTCACCAGAGTCAGGGAGTCATCATGTCCGCTTTGTCCTCTCACCCGTGCGCCACGATCAGCGCCATGCTGCTTGGCGCCGTGCTGGCCTGCGGCGGCTGCGCCCAGCTGCCGCGCGACCTCAACGGCTCGCCGCCGACAGCCCGCCTGGCGCCCAACGGCGTGCCGCCGCCGCCCGTCACCGCGGAAGAAATCCAGAAGATCGGCGAGCTGAACCGCCAGGTACTGCGCGAGCAGGATGCCGCGATTGCCCGCCAGCAACAGGCGGAAGCCATGGCGCGGGCGGCAACCTACTATGCGTATCCCTCGCCTAGCTGGAACCTGTACTACGGCGGCTGGGGCGGCGGGCACTGGGGCGGCGGAGTCGGATTCAGCAGCCCGGGATACCGGGGCTGGGGCTACGGTGGCTATCCGTACTGGTGGTAAGCAGCGGTAAGCAGCTAACGAAACTGGTGCAGCAGGCAACCAAGGACGCGAGCCTGCGTCATCCATGCCGTTGCGCAGCAACGGCGGCAGACGCCACGAGACAGAAACGGGAAAGACGCCAGCTTAGTGGCGATTGAATGCCGGGGAGTTCGCCGGAGGCGGCAGCGGCGGCGTGGCGCTGACCTTGGGGGCCGGTGCCACGAACTGCACGAACACCTCGCCATCCTTGACCATGCCCAGCTCATAGCGGGCACGCTCCTCAATGGCGCCGGTGCCATCCTGCAAGTCCTTCACTTCCCCTTCCAGCTTGGCGTTGCGCAGCTTGAGCGCCTGGTTGTGCGCAATCTGTTCCTGCGCCTGCTTGTCCATATCCCACACACGCAGCCAGCCGCCCTTGCCCAGCCATAGTGGATACTGGATGGCGAGCAACAGCACAAACAACAGCAACGAGATCAGGCGCATGGATTCCGGCGCTTAAGCAAAAGAAGGGAAGTTGCGTCATGCGCCGGCCGCGGCATTGTGCGCGGCCGGCGCATGGCACGAGCTTAGCGCAGATTGTAGAACGCGCTCTTGCCCGGGTAGCTGGCGATATCACCGAGATCTTCCTCGATGCGCAGCAGCTGGTTGTACTTCGAGATACGGTCCGAACGCGACAGCGAGCCGGTCTTGATCTGGCCGGCGTTGGTGCCCACCGCGATATCGGCGATGGTGCTGTCCTCGGTCTCGCCCGAACGGTGCGAGATCACGGCCGTGTAGCCGGCGCGCTTGGCCATTTCGATGGCGGCGAAGGTTTCGGTCAGGGTGCCGATCTGGTTGATCTTGATCAGGATCGAGTTGCCGATGCCCTTTTCAATGCCTTCCTTCAGGATCTTGGTGTTGGTGACGAACAGGTCGTCGCCCACCAGCTGCACGCGCTTGCCCAGCTTGTCGGTCAGCACCTTCCAGCCGTCCCAGTCGCCTTCGCCCATGCCGTCCTCGATCGACACGATCGGGAACTTGTCGCACAGGTTGGCCAGGTAGTCGGCGAACTGGGTCGAGGTCAGCTTCAGGCCTTCGCCATCCAGGTGGTACTGGCCTTCGGCTTCGTGATAGAACTCGGTGGCCGCGCAGTCCAGCGCCAGCAGCACGTCTTCGCCCGCACGGTAGCCAGCCTTCTCGATGGCCAGCAGGATGGTGTTCAGGCACTCCTCGTTGGAAGCGAAGTTGGGGGCAAAGCCGCCCTCGTCACCAACCGCCGTGGACATGCCCTTGTCGGACAGGATCTTCTTCAGTGCGTGGAACACTTCAGCGCCGCAACGCAGGGCTTCACGGAAGCTCGTTTGCGAAACCGGCATGATCATGAATTCCTGGATGTCCAGGCTGTTGTTGGCGTGCGCGCCACCGTTGACGATGTTCATCATCGGCACCGGCATCTGCATCGCGCCCGACCCGCCGAAGTAGCGGTACAGCGGCAGGCCGGCTTCTTCGGCAGCGGCACGGGCCACGGCCATCGACACGGCCAGCGTGGCGTTGGCGCCAAGGCGGGCCTTGTTGTCGGTGCCGTCGAGGTCGATCAGGGTGCGGTCCAGGAAGGCTTGCTCGGAAGCGTCCAGGCCCATGATGGCTTCGGAGATTTCGGTATTGATATGCTCGACCGCCTTCAGCACGCCCTTGCCGAGGTAGCGCGACTTGTCGCCGTCACGCAGCTCGATGGCTTCGCGCGAGCCGGTGGATGCACCCGACGGCACTGCCGCGCGGCCCATCACGCCGGATTCGAGCAGGACGTCGCACTCGACCGTCGGGTTACCGCGCGAGTCGAGAACTTCGCGACCGATGATATCTACGATTGCACTCATGGATTCCTCTTGGACTGTTGATGCTTGAGATGCTTGATGACTTCTTACTACACGGGCGCCATGCCCTGGACTACCGCTGGCTACAGCTGACCGAACTGGCTGACGCTTAAGCCTCAGGCGCCTTCCACCACGATCATGTTCATGCGCGCGGCATGCTCGCGCGACCTGCGCGCGGCGCGGTATTCCTCGCTGTCGTGGAACGACTTTGCCGCGTCATAGCTGGGAAACTTCAGCACGACGACGCGCGTCGGGGCCCAGTCGCCCTCGAGCTGCTCGGTCTTGCCACCGCGCACCAGTACCTCGGCACCATGCACCTTCATGGCATGGCTGGAGAGCACTTTGTACTCTTCATACTGCTGGGGATCGGTGACATCGACGTGGGCAATGATATAGCCGCTGGCCATGGCGTATCTCCGTGTGTTCTTATGATGTTGATTCTACTTGGCTGATCATGGCCGCCTGATGACGGCCATGACCGCGGAGGCACGGCAAGCTCAGGCGCAAGCCACCGGCCAGCCGAAATTGTCTTCCAGGAAGCCGGTGCGCTTGACCAGGGTGTCCAGGTCCTTGAGCACCGACAGCAGTTCCTTCATGCGCGACAGCGGCACGGCGTTGGGGCCGTCCGACATGGCCTTGCTCGGATCCGGATGGGTTTCCATGAACAGGCCCGCCACGCCAACCGCCACGGCGGCGCGGGCCAGCACCGGCACGAACTCGCGCTGGCCGCCCGAACTGGTGCCCTGGCCGCCCGGCAACTGCACCGAGTGGGTGGCGTCGAACACCACCGGCGCGCTGGTCTCGCGCATGATCGCCAGCGAGCGCATGTCCGAGACCAGGTTGTTGTAGCCGAAGGAAACGCCGCGTTCGCAGGCCATGAAGCTGTCTTCCGGCAGCCCGGCCTCGCGCGCGGCATCGCGCGCCTTGTCGATGACATTCTTCATGTCATGCGGCGCCAGGAACTGCCCCTTCTTGATATTGACGGGGCGGCCGCTCTGCGCGCAGGCACGGATGAAGTCGGTCTGCCGGCACAGGAAGGCCGGCGTCTGCAGCACGTCGACCACGGCCGCCACCGGCTTGACCTCGTCGATCTCGTGGATGTCGGTCAGCACCGGCACGCCGATCTCGCGCTTGACGGTGGCGAGGATCTCGAGACCCTTCTCCATGCCCAGGCCACGGAAGGTCCGGCCCGACGAGCGGTTGGCCTTGTCGAACGAGGACTTGTAGATAAAGGGAATACCGAGCTCGCTGGTGATCGCCTTGAGCTCACCGGCCGTATCCAGCGCCATCTGCTCGGACTCGATCACGCACGGGCCGGCGATCAGGAAGAAGGGCCGGTCCAGGCCGACGTCAAATCCACAGAGTTTCATCGCTAATCTCCTGCTTGCGGTGCCGGGGCTCAGCCCGCCTTCTTCTGCTGGCTGGCCAGCGCCGCTTCCACGTAGGCCTTGAACAGCGGATGGCCATCGCGCGGGGTGGAGGTGAATTCCGGGTGGAACTGCACGCCAACGAACCACGGGTGCAGGCTTTCCGGCAGTTCCATCATCTCGGGCAGGTCTTCGGTCGGCGTACGCGCCGAGATCACCATGCCCGCCTTTTCCAGCGTCGGCACGTAGTGATTGTTGACCTCGTAGCGATGGCGATGGCGTTCGTTGACTTCCGGGCCATAGATCTGGCTGGCCTTGGTTCCAGCCTTGACCGGCACGCGCTGCGCGCCGAGGCGCATGGTGCCGCCCAGGTCGGACTCGGCGGAGCGCTGCTCGACCTTGCCTTCGCGATCCACCCACTCGGTGATCAGCGCGACCACCGGATGTTCGGTTTCCAGGTTGAACTCGGTCGAGTTGGCATCGGCCATCGCCGCCACGTGGCGAGCGAACTCGATCACGGCCAGCTGCATGCCCAGGCAGATGCCCAGGTACGGCACCTTGTTCTCGCGAGCGTACTGGATCGCACGGATCTTGCCTTCCGTGCCGCGCTTGCCGAAGCCGCCCGGGACCAGGATCGCGTCCAGCGGCTTGAGCACTTCGAGGTGACCGGACTCGAGCTCTTCCGAATCGATGTACTCGATGTTCACGCGGGTGGCGGTGTGCATGCCGGCGTGGCGCAGCGCTTCGATCAGCGACTTGTAGGATTCGGTCAGGTCGACATACTTGCCCACCATGCCGATGGTGACCTCGTGCTGCGGGTTTTCCTGGGCATTGACCAGGCGCTGCCACATGGAGAGATCGGCCGGTTTGGGATCGATACGCAGCTCCTCGCAGATCAGGCGGTCGAGGCCTTGCTCGTTGAGCATCTGCGGGATCTTGTAGATGCTGTCCACGTCCCACACCGAGATCACGGCTTCTTGCGGGATATTGGAGAACAGCGAAATCTTGGCGCGTTCTTCGTCCGGAATCGGGCGGTCGGCGCGGCACAGCAGCGCGGTCGGCGAGATGCCGATTTCACGCAGCTTTTGCACCGAATGCTGGGTCGGCTTGGTCTTGAGCTCGCCGGCGCTGGCAATGAACGGCACCAGCGTCAGGTGCACGAAGGCGGCGTGGTTGCGGCCCATGCGCAGGCTCATCTGGCGCGCGGCTTCCAGGAAGGGCAGCGATTCGATGTCACCCACCGTGCCGCCGATCTCCACCAGCGCGACGTCCGCCTTGCCACCGTGCGACGCAGCCGCGCCGCGCTCGATGAAGGCCTGGATTTCGTTGGTGATGTGCGGGATCACCTGCACCGTCTTGCCGAGGTACTCGCCGCGGCGTTCCTTGCGGATCACCGATTCGTAGATCTGGCCCGTGGTGAAGTTGTTCGACTTGCGCATCTTGGCCGAGACGAAGCGCTCATAGTGGCCGAGATCGAGGTCGGTTTCCGCACCGTCTTCCGTGACGAACACTTCGCCATGCTGGAAGGGGCTCATCGTGCCGGGATCGACGTTGATGTAGGGATCTAGCTTGAGGAGGGTGACTTTGAGGCCGCGCGACTCGAGAATGGCCGCGAGCGAAGCAGCAGCGATGCCCTTGCCGAGAGAAGAGACGACACCACCGGTGACGAAGACGAATTTGGTCATAAACCGAGCTTGCCGGGGAAATCGGGATTATACATGAGAGGCCGCCTGCTGCAGCGCCGCATTTGCGACAAGTCGCCTTGCCCGGCAACCGCTGAGACGCTTTCGGCGCTTCGCACTCGTGCCCCCGCGCCCCGCCCTATCCTGCCCCGCCTACGGACGCGCGCAGGCAGTGCCGTCGCCCCGCATTTGCCCGACCAGATCGCGGATCAGTCCGGCGGTCTGCCCGGGATGCTCCATCGGATACAGGTGCCCGCCCTCGATAAAGCGCAGGCGCTCGCCCACCAGCTTGCGCGTGGCGCCGAGCCCGCATTGCCGCACTTCGCGCGAGCGCGTGCCTGCGACAAAGCTGACCGGCACCGGCGCGCCCCCAGGCTGGTGGGCAGCGTGCGGTAGATCTGGTACTCGATCTCGCGCTCGAAGCGCAGGCGGCGCTCGGCGTCGTTGCCGGTCGGCTCCGTGCCATGCATCGCATAGTCGCGCAGCACTTCCTCGTCCCACGATGCAAACACCGGCTTGGAGCGGAAATGCTCCCACACCGCCTCGGCATCCGGCCAGTGCGTGCGCCGCCGCCGGGTCGCGGCAGCCGGGCTGGGCCGCTCATCCAGGCCGAAGCGCTGACCGGCCTTGAGCAAGGCGGCGCGCCACCCGGCAATCACGGGCGAATCCAGCATCACCACGCCGCGCACCCACTGCGGGCGGCGCAGCGCGGCCATCAGCGACAGGAAACCACCAAGCGAATGCCCCACCAGCCATACCGGCTCGCGGTACTTCTGCTCGATCGAAGCCAGCAGCTCATCGACCAGGTGCGGCCACTCGCGCGTGACCGGGAATTTCGGGTCGTGGCCATAACGGTCCACGGCGCGGATCTCGAAATCGTCTTCCAGCGTTCCAAACAGCTTGCGGTAGGTGCTGACCGGAAAACCGTTGGCGTGCGAAAAATGCAGAATGTCGCGCATCGGGGTATTCGCGGTGCGCCCTCAGTCCTGCGTGCCGGCACGTTCGCGCGTGGCGCGCACTGGCTGGCCCCAGCGGTCGCCCGCGCCCTGGCGCGCCAGCGGAAACTCGGCCGGCGCGTTGGCATCCCACTCCGGATCGTTGATCTCGCCGAAGACCTGGCGCAAGCGTTGCCCCCAGGTATCGCGGATCATGCGGAAGTAGGCGTTCTTCTCGTCAATGTTGACAAAGCGGGTCACGCGCAGCGAATCGCCCTCGTAGACCAGCAGGTCCAGCGGCAGGCCTACCGAGATATTCGACTTCAACGTGGAATCCATCGAGATCAGCGCACACTTGGCTGCCTCGCCCAGCGGCAGCGTCGGCTCGACCACGCGATCGATGATGGGCTTGCCGTACTTGGCCTCGCCGATCTGAAAATAGCAGTTCTCGGGGGTGGCCTCGACGAAATTCCCGGCAGCGTACACATGGAACAGGCGCACGCGTTCGCCGCGGATCTGGCCGCCGAAGATCAGGCTTACATTGAACTCGATGCCGGCCTCGCGCAGCGCGTGGGCGTCGTGCTTGTGCACCTGGCGCACCGCGTCGCCAACGATGGCGGCCGCCTCGAACATATCGCGCGCCGCCCACAGCGAGCGCTTCTCGTCGCGGCCCTCCGCCAGGATCTGGCGCACCGCCTGGCTGATCGCCAGGTTGCCCGCGGTCAGCAAGACCATCACGCGGTCGCCCGGCTCCTCGAACACGGTCATCTTGCGAGCGGTCGAGATCGCATCGACACCGGCATTGGTGCGCGAATCAGAGAGGAACACCAGCCCGGCATCCAGCCGCATGGCTACACAGTACGTCATGATCTTGTCTTGTAATGGTGCACGTTCACGCCTGGCCCATCGCCAAGCCTGTCGCCCGGGCCAAGGCCGCATTCTAGCGCCGCGCAGGTGCGCCCGGGACCTTGCGGCGCGCCCGCTTTTGGTGCGCGACGCACCACCTCATTCACTGCAACGGCAAAATGGCGATCTCGACCGCCAGCCGCTCGCCGCTGCCACCTTCGCGAATCCCGCGCACCGGCGCGGCCATGCGATAGTCCCGCCCGACCGCCAGCCGGATATGGCGCGCGTCGCTCAGGCAGCCGTGGGTCACGTCGATGCTGCACCACAACTCCTTGCCGGCATCCACGCAGACATCGGCCCAGGCGTGGCTGGCCAGTTCCGTTGCGGCCGGGTCATGGAAATAGCCGCTGACGTAGCGCGCCGGCATGCCCAGGGCCCGGCAGCATGCCACCATCACTTGCGCCTGGTCCTGGCAAACCCCACGGCCCAGTGCGAACGCGTCGCTGGCCGAGGTGTCCACATCGGTGCTGTCCGACTGGTAGCGCACCCGCCCGGCGATGCCATTGGCCAACGCCAGCAGCGCGGGCACTGTCGCCCCTGCCGCCAGGTAGGGCGCGGCAAAACGCACCATCTCCGGCTTGGCGGCGGTCAGCGGCGTGCCGCCAAGGTAATACAGCGGCGACACACGCGTCTCGCCGGCCGGCGGCGCATCGCAGAAAAACGGTCCGTGCGCATCCACTGGCGGCGTCACATCGACCACGCCGCCGGCCTCGATCACCAGCGTATGCGCCGGCCCGGCCACAGTGAAGCTGTGCACGATATTGCCGAAGCCGTCACGCGCCTCGGACAGGTTGCCGGGAACGGACAACTGCCATTGCTGCACGGCCTGCAGCGGGCCCGAGCGCGGCGCGAGGCGCAGTTCGTGCACGCTGCGCAGGAACGGCTCGGCGTAACGGTAGACCGTCTTGTGGTGAATCTTGTATTTCATGATGTGGCGAGGCCGGCACCCCCCACTTCTAATAGGTCAGGCAGCGAGCAGCGGCACGAGGAAATCCCGGCTGATGCCGTTGCCGAGGTCGCCGATGCGCTCCAGGAAACTGGTCAGGTAAGCATGCAACCCGACGGCGAAGATGTCGTCGATGCGCGCATATTTCAAATCGGCGTGGAGTTTACCAGCCTGGCGCTCGGTCTCCGAAGAATGGTGGTTGCCCACCAGCGCCAGGATCGACACCACCTCGTCCATGCTGGACACCAGCGAGCGCGGCATGTCGGGGCGCAGCACCAGCAGTTCGGCCACGCGCTCCGGCGTGATCACGGTGCGATACACCTTGCGGTACACCTCGAAGCCCGACACTGAGCGCAAGACGGCCGCCCAGTGATAGAAATCGTTGGCGTCGCGATTGGGATCGCTATCGTCGACCGTGCTGGCCTGGAACTTCACGTCCAGAATTCGCGCGGTGTTGTCGGCGCGTTCCAGGAACGTGCCCAGCCGCATGAAGTGGAAGGCATCGTCCTTGAGCATGGTGCCAAACTGCACGCCTCGGGCCAGGTGGGAGCGGAACTTCACCCACTCGAAGAACTGCGAAGGATCCTCGCGCAGCACGCCATCGGCGATCATGCGCTGCACGTCGAGCCAGGTGGTGTTGATGGTCTCCCAGACCTCGGTGGTCAGCGAGCCGCGCACCGCGCGGGCGTTCTCGCGGGCCGCGCGCAGGCAGCTCATGATGGACGAGACATTGGTCATGTCGCGCACCATGAAGTCAATGACATCGTCGCGCGTGAGCAGGCCGTACTTCTCGTCGAACACCGTGGTCAGCTCGGAGATATCGAGCATGGCCCACCAGCCTTGTTCCGCCACTTCCGCGGACTGCGGCAGCAGCGAAGTCTGGTAGTTCACGTCCAGCATGCGCGCGGTGTTCTCCGCGCGTTCGGTATAGCGCGCCATCCAGAACAGATGGTCGGCGGTGCGGCTAAGCATGGTCAGTCCCCTCGTACAGCGCTGTTCGCCCGCGCGCCGCCGGCAACGCGGCGGCCTGCGCGGGAATCACAAACTATCCTTGCGTGCGCCGCGCCTCAGCGCTCCAGCACCCAGGTGTCCTTGGTGCCCCCGCCCTGCGAGGAGTTGACCACCAGCGAGCCTTCGCGCAGCGCCACGCGGGTCAGCCCGCCCGGCACCATGCGCACGTCCTTGCCGGACAGCACGAACGGACGCAGGTCGATGTGGCGCGGCGCGATCCCCGACTCGACATACGTCGGGCAGGTGGACAGTGCCAGCGTGGGCTGCGCGATGTACTGCTCGGGACGCGCGCGCACGACCTCGCGGAACGTGTCGATCTCCGCGCGCGTGGCGGCAGGCCCCACCAGCATGCCGTAGCCGCCGGCCCCGTGGGTTTCCTTGACCACCAGCTCGCTCATGTGGTCCAGCACGTACTGCAGGTCGTCCGGGCGGCGGCACATGTACGTCGGCACGTTGTTGAGGATCGCTTCCTCACCAAGGTAGAAGCGGATCATGTCGGGCACGTAGGGATAGATCGACTTGTCGTCGGCCACGCCCGTGCCAATGGCGTTGCAGATGGTGACATTGCCCGCGCGGTAGACCGAGAGCAGCCCCGCCGCGCCCAGCGTGGAATCCGAGCGGAACACCAGCGGGTCGAGGAAATCGTCGTCGACCCGGCGATAGATCACGTCGATGCGCTGCGGGCCCTGGGTGGTGCGCATGTAGAGGTGCTCGTCCTGTACGAACAGGTCGCTGCCCTCGACCAGTTCCACGCCCATTTGCTGCGCCAGGAAGGCATGCTCGAAGTAGGCGGAGTTGTACATGCCGGGCGTGAGCACCACCACCGTGGGATCGGCTATGTTCTGCGGCGAGACGCCGCGCAGCATGTCGAGCAGCAGGTCGGGATAGTGCGCCACCGGCGCCACGCGATTGCGCGCGAACAGGTCCGGGAACAACCGCATCATCATCTTGCGGTTTTCCAGCATGTAGGACACACCGGAGGGCACGCGCAGGTTGTCTTCCAGCACGTAGAACTCGCCCTCGCCAGCGCGCACTACATCGATGCCGGCCACGTGGGCGTAGATATCGCGGGGCACGTCGATGCCAAGCATTTCCGGGCGGTACTGCGCATTGTTGTAGATCTGGTCTGGCGGGATCACACCGGCACGGATGATGTCCTGCCCGTGATAGATATCGTGAATGAAGCGGTTCAGCGCCGACACCCGCTGGCGCAGGCCGCGCTCGAGCGTTGCCCACTCGCTGGCGGGGAAGATGCGGGGAATGACATCGAACGGGATGGTCCGCTCGGTACCGCTGTTCGACTCGTCCTTTTCGCCGTAAACGGCGAACGTGATGCCCACGCGCCGGAAGATCAGGTCTGCCTCGGCGCGCTTGTTGCCCATGGTGCCTTCGGACTGGCGCGCCAACCAATCCGCGAACTGCTTGTAATGCCCCCGCACGGCACCTGCCGGCAGGGACTCGCCCGCGTGGATTGCTGCTGCCACGCCATCTTGCCAATCGAGCATCTCGTCGAAAAACCGCGCCGCCATGATGGCCGTTCCCCCATGATTTGGGTGCCGCCCGAACTGCCGGCTATCCCGTTTTGATTGGCTTGTTGTTCCCGGCACAGCACCTTGAGATCACCACCCGAGGCCCGGCGGCTTGGCCGCGGACCATCTCGTCATGCTTCGAAGTGCTGTCCCTATAGGATACCTATGACCACGAAAGCCGCAAGCGGCAGGCATTCGCGCCATCAAACGTGGATAAGCAAGATGTTTGCCAGCCTTGGCTTCGGGCCGGCGTGGCATCGGTTCAGCGGGCGATCGCCACGCCTTTTTGTGCCTGCACTCCAGCCAGGATGCACTGCACCAGCGCCTCCGGCGTCTGGCGGATATCGAGCACCAGGGCCTCGCGCGGCTCCTCCAGGGTCTCGAACTGGCTCTGCAACAGGGCGGGATTGAAGAAGTGCTCGCTGCGCTCGGCCAGGCGGCCGCCAATGATCGCGGCATCGCCCTTCATGTAGACAAAGGTCACGCCGCCGTCAGCGGGCGTCAGGCGGTCGCGGTAGGTCTGCCGCAGCGCGGAACAGGTAAAGACGTGGGTGCGCCCCTCGGCGCGGGCCGCATCGATCGCCGCGCGCATCGCGGCCAGCCAGGGCCAGCGGTCATCGTCGGTCAGCGGGATGCCGTTGTGCATCTTCGCCTTGTTGGCCGCGCTGTGGAATTCATCGGCGTCATGGAAGCCGCATTGCAAGGTCTTGGCCAGCAACTGGCCGACCGTGGTCTTTCCGCTGCCGGAAACGCCCATCAGGATGTAGATCATGTCTGCTCCAACGATCATGTTCGGATGGTTTTCCCATCCTTGTCGGTCGTCCCCGCGCCGGCCGCTGGCCGGCTCCGCAAGCGTTCAGCCATGAAGCCATGATGGCCCCGCATGGGCCGGCTCGGGGTCGTCTCCGCCAGCCATCGGCTGCCGGGGACACAAATGACACAAATTTAAGGGGCGCTGCCTATTGTGCGACGGCCGCGCCCGTTTGGACAGCGCCGGGCACATCGGCCTCGGAGAGGTCCAGCGCGCTGCCGCCCTCCTCCGCGATCCGCGCGTTGCGGCGGAACAGCCCGAACAAGCCCCGGCCGACGCTGAAGTTCGCGAAGGCGTCGTCCGGCAGCACGGCAGAAGCGCGCGTCGCCAGGTCGCCGTCGCCATTGGCAGCGCCGAGCCATTCCAGCGTGCCTGCCACGGCGTCCACGCGGATCCGGTCGCCGTCACGCACGCGCGCCAGCGGGCCGCCGGCAAGTGCCTCGGGCCCTACATGGATCACCGCCGGCACCTTGCCAGAAGCGCCGGACATGCGGCCATCGGTCACCAGCGCAACCTTGTGGCCGGCATCCTGCAGCGAGCCCAGCACCGGGGTGAGACGGTGCAGCTCTGGCATGCCGTTGGCGTTGGGTCCCTGGAAACGCACGACCGCGATCATGTCGCCGGTGAACTCGCCGGCTTCGAACGCGGCTTGCAATTGCTCTTGCGAGTCGAAGACGCGTGCCGGTGCCTCGACCACCCGATGCTCGTCCGCCACCGCCGACACCTTGATCATGCCGCGGCCGAGATTGCCTTGCAGCAAGCGCAAGCCGCCCTCGGCGGAAAACGGTTCGGCAGCGGTGGCCAGCACCGTGGCATCACCGCTGACGGCGGCGCCGTCGCGCCACTGCAGCACGCCGTCGATCATCACGGGCTCTTGCGTGTAACGGGCCAGGCCACGCCCGGCCACGGTTTCCACGTCCTCGTGCAGCAACCCGGCGCTGAGCAGCTGGCGAATCACGTAGGCCACGCCGCCCGCGGCGTGGAAGTGGTTCACGTCGGCCGAGCCGTTGGGGTAGACCCGCGCCAGCAGCGGCGTGATGCGCGAGAGACGGTCAAAATCATCCCAGTCGATCAGGATGCCCGCCGCGCGCGCCATCGCCACCAGGTGGATGGTGTGGTTGGTCGAGCCGCCCGTGGCCAGCAGGCCGACCACGGCATTGATCACCGCGCGCTCGTCCACGATGCGCGCCAGCGGCAGGTAGTCGCCGCCCCGCGCCGTCAGGGCCAGCGCGCGCTGGGCCGCGGCGGCGGTGAGCGCGTCGCGCAGGCCGCTGTCCGGATGCACGAAGGCCGCGCCCGGCATATGCAGGCCCATGATTTCCATCAGGAACTGGTTGCTGTTGGCGGTGCCGTAGAAGGTACACGTGCCGGCGCCGTGATAGGCCTCGCATTCGGCCTCCAGCAGAGCTTCGCGGCCCACCTGACCGGTTGCGTAAAGCTGGCGCACGCGCGCCTTTTCCTTGTTGGACAGGCCCGTCGACATCGGCCCGGCCGGCACGAACACCACCGGCAGGTGGCCGAACTGCAGCGCGCCCATCAACAGGCCCGGCACGATCTTGTCGCACACGCCCAGCATGACCGCGGCATCGAAGGTGTTGTGCGACAGCGAGACCGCCGTGGCCATCGCAATGGCATCGCGCGAAAACAGCGACAGTTCCATGCCGGCATTGCCCTGCGTGATGCCATCGCACATCGCCGGCACGCCGCCCGCCACCTGCGCCACGGCGCCAACGGCACGCGCGGCCTCCCGGATCACGCCAGGATAGCGCTCATACGGCTGGTGGGCCGACAGCATGTCGTTGTACGCGGTGACGATGCCGAGGTTGGCAGCATGCTCGACCCGCAGCTTGAGCTTGTCATGCGCGGGCAGCGCGGCCAGGCCGTGGGCAAGGTTGGCGCAGGACAGCCCGCGCAAGGGGCCCATTTCCTGCTGGGCGCGTTCGCAACGCGCGAGATAGGCGGCGCGGCTGCGCTGGCTGCGCGCGATCACGCGCTCGGTGACGGCGTGGACTTCGGCGTGGAGGGCTTTTGACATTGGGGGAGTTCCTGGTCGTGATGCCTGATCGTATCCGGGAGGACTTGGGGACTAGCGTACGCCGGCTGGCGCTATTGTCTGTAGATTTTCTACATTATATCGAAAGCCGGTTTGAAAACACCATGCACACGCATCACAAAGCGCCTTATTAGCTGCATATTCAGCGCAAATAGGTGAAACCCCTAGCCAATCGCCACACTGAAGCCGCGATGATCCCTCCTCGTATTATGTAGAATATCTACATTACGCTCGATTCGTCGAGCCACGGATTCCGGGGCCAGAGCCAGAACAGTTCCCCGGCACAGACAGCCATCCCTGCCCTACCATGCGCGACCGAATTCTTGCCGTCTACGACACACTTCGCCCCTCAGAACGCCGCCTTGCCGACTATGTCGCCCGCCACGGCGCCAGCGTGATCCGCTTGTCGATGCCCGAGCTGGCCGAGCGCGCAGGCGTGTCCCAGCCCACAATTGCGCGCTTTTGCGCGGCGCTGGGCTACGACGGCTTTCGCGAGTTCAAGCTCCAGTTCGCCCAGAACGTGGGCGGTGGCACGCCCTTCGTGCACCAGGACGTCAAGGCTGAGGACCGCCCCGCCGATATCGCCGGCAAGGTGTTCGACCGCACCATCGCCACGCTGATGACCGTGCGCAATGCACTGTCGGCAGACCAGATCGAACATGGCATCCAGCTGCTCGCCGCGGCCAGGCGCATCGAGTTCTATGGCTGCGGCAACTCGGGCATCGTCGCCCTGGATATCCAGCACAAGTTCTTCCGCCTCGGCATGCCAACCGTTGCCTACTCGGACTCGCACGTCTTCAGCATGTCGGCGGCGCTGCTCGGGCCCGGCGACGTGGCCGTGCTGGTCTCCAACAGCGGGCGCACGTGGGACATGCTGGCCGCCGCCACGCTCGCCCGTGCCAGCGGCGCCAGCGTGCTGGCGCTGACCCACAGCGGCTCGCCGCTTGCCGCGCTGGCGGACGTCTGCGTGTTCTCGGACGTGGAGGAAGACAGCGAGGTCTACACGCCGATGACCTCCCGCATCTGCCACCTGGTGCTGGGCGACGTGCTGGCCGCAGGCGTTGCCCTGGAGCGCGCCGACACCGTCTGCGCCGGCCTGCAGCGCGCCAAGGCGCACTTGCGCGAGCGTCGCATCGCCCAGGCCGAGCCCGCGCATCTCAGCGAGGCGCAGGCGGCGCCGCGCGCCAGTAGCGCCGCGCGTGCTGGCGGTAAGCCTGCAGCGCGTAAGACTCGCCGCGCGTCGTAAGCTGGACCGCGCCAGTCTCGTCGCTGCGATAGCGGGCGATCTCGTGCGATCCGTAGCGGCCCCAGATCTCGGGCCGGGGATGCCGGTGGCGGTTGCGGTAGCCCACCTGGAACAGCGCGACCTCCGGCGCCACCACGGCCAGGAACGCGCCGCTCGATGAGGTGTTGCTGCCGTGATGCGGCACCTGCAGGAAGTCCGCGCGCAAGTCTTGCGTGGACAGGCGTGCCAGCAGCGCCGCCTCGTCGCGCCGGCCGATATCGCCGGTCAGCAGCAGGCTGCGCGCGCTACCCGCCACCTTGAGCACGCAACTGCGCGCATTGCTGTTGATGGCGGCATTCTGCGCGTTGCCCGGCAAGGGATGCAGCATGGCAAAGCGCACGCCATCCCACTCCCACTGCTGCCCCGCCTCGCAAGGCTGCGCCTCCAGGTGCGCGGCGCTCGCCGGTGGCACCAGCAGCCGATGTCCCTGCGGCGCGCCCGATAGCAGGCTGTCCACCGGCAGCGCCGCCATGATGTCGCGCGCACCGCCCGCGTGGTCCGCGTCTTCATGGCTGATCACCAGCGTGTCCAGCCTGCGCACCCCCGCGCTGCGCAGGAACGGCACGATGTCCCGCGCGCCGGCGCTGTTGCCCGGTTCGCCGCGCGCGGCGCCCCAGCCGTAAGCCGGCCCGGCATCGTAGAGCAGCACGCGCGAGCGCGTCTCCACCAGTACCGCCGTGCCCTGCCCGATATCGATCGCGGTGGCGCGAAACTCCCCGTGCGCCACTGGCTGCCTTCCCGCCAGCACCATCGGCAACAGCAGTACCACGCCATGCAGGCGCGCGCGCACGCCACAGGGCACGGGCGCCAGCAACAGCAGCGAGCCCAGCACCGCCAGCGCCAGTGCCACTGGCCCGGCGCGCGCGGCCTGCCACACCGCCCACGGCAGCGCCGACAGCCACTCCAGGCCCAGCACAAGCCAGTGCAGCAGCAGATGCGCGGGGCTGAGCAGCCAGCCCGCCAGCGGCGCGGGCATCGCCGCCGCCAGCAAGGCCATGGGCGTCACCAGCAGGCTGATCAGCGGGATCGCCGCCGCATTGGCCAGCGGCGAAATCACCGAGACCTGCTGAAACAGCAGCAGAGTCAGCGGCACCAGCCCGATAGTGACGCACCATTGCGTGCGCGCCGCCTGCGCAAGGCTGGCGCGAACACGCTGCCAACGCGTCGGCGCGGACTGATTGGCCGGTTGCGCCGCGGCCAGGAAGATCACGCCCACCGCGCCAAACGAAAGCCAGAACCCGGGCGACAGCACAGCCCAGGGGTCGAGCCCGATCGCCACGAACGCCGCCCAGGCCAGCACCAGCGAGGCCGGCGGCGTGCGCCCGCTCCATAGCGCCAGCGCCGCCACCACCAGCATCGACACGGTGCGCAGCGCCGGCACCTGCATGCCCGCCAGCAGGCCGTAAACGAGGGCCGCGATCACCGCGCCCACCAGCGCGGCGCGCCGCGCCGGCCACCACAGCGGCAAGGGCCGCGGCAGCCATCGCCCGAGCCCGAACGAATGCCGCCACAGCCAATAGACGATGCTGGAGAACAGGCCGGAAATCATGGTGATATGCAGGCCGGAAATGCTGATCAGGTGGCCGATGCCGGTGCGCGTGAACACGGTCCAGTCCCGCTGCTGGATGCCGTGCTGATCGCCCACCACCAGGGCCGCCAGCACCGGGGCGAAGCGGGCATCGGGCGGCAGGCTTTGCAAGACGTGATCGCGCACCTGCGCCCGCCATCGCGCGATCCGCCACGCGAGCCGTTCGCCGACGGCGTCCTGCGGCTCGCCGATGGCGTCGCGCACGTAGCCGGTGGCGCCAAGCCCGGCCGCCATCAGCCAGAATTCGTAATCGAAACCATGCGGGTTGGCCAGGCCATGGGGCTGGCGCAAGCGCACGGTGAAGACGTAGCGCTCGCCCGGCCGCAAGCTGGCCGGGGCATCTTCCCAGCCCAGCAAGACGCGGGGCGGCATGGCCGCCGCATCGTCGAGCGCGAATACGAAGCGCAGGCCGCGCGCGGCCTGCGCCGGCAGCCCGGCCACCACGCCGCTCAGCTGCAGGTCGACCCCTTCCAGCCCGGGTGCCAGCCGCTGCGCCAGACGAACCTCGGCGCGCCACGCCGAACAGCCGAAACCAGCCAGCAGCGACAATACGATCCAGGCCACCCGCGCCCAGCCAGGCCAGCGTGTGCGCAGGCACAGCGCAAGCGCGGCCGCCAGGAGCCCGGCAGCCGCCAACACCCACACCGCGCCGCCACGCGGCAGCGAGCCTTGTTGCTGCAGCCACCAGCAGCCCGCCACGAAGGCGAGCAAAAACAGACGCATGCGGACTCCCTAAATGGGTCGATGGGATATCGGATGCGTCTGCTTATACGGCCGCTCCCGGCCGCCAGACTTGTCAGGATGAAACGGGTTGGTTGCCGATTGTTTCGGCCGGGGCCGATGCAGGCAATGCCGCGGGGAACATGGTTGACGCGAACGCGCCCAGCCGCGGCAAGGCGGCCACGGAGTTGCGCCACATCGCCTGCGCCAGCGGCGCGGCATCCAGCTCGCGCAACTCGCTCAGCACGCGCGCCACGCCGGCCACTTCGGCGGGCGTGTTGCGCGCCTTGTGCTGCTCGCCGAACTGGTCGTCGGACAGCCAGGCGGGCGCGATGTCGGGCGCGTCGGTTTCCAGCACGATGGCGTCGAGCGGCAGTTCCGTCGCCAGGCGCCGGATCTGGTTGGCGCGGCTGAAGGTCAGGTTGCCGCCGAAGCCCAGCTTGAGGCCCTGGTCGATAAATCCCCGCGCCTGCTGCGCGCTGCCGTTGAACGCATGGGCAATGCCCTGGCGCACGCCGATGCGGCGCAACTGGGCCGCCACCTGGTCCTGCGACTTGCGCACATGCAGCAGCACCGGCAAGTCCAGCTCGCGTGCAATCTTGAGTTGCTCGGCATAGATCCAGGCCTGGTGCGTGGCATCGAGGCCGGGCACGAAGAAATCGAGCCCGATCTCGCCGATGCCGACGAAGCGCGGATCGGCCAGCGAGGCTTGCGCCTCGCTGCGCAAAGCGTCGAGGTCGGCCTGCCCCGCGCCTGGCGTGCACAGCGGATGGATCCCCAACGCGTAGACGCAGCTAGCGTGGCGATGCGCCAGCGCCCGCACCGCGGCAAAGTTCGACACGGCCACCGCCGGCAGCACGATGCCCGTCACCCCCGCCGTGGCAGCGGCGGCGGCAACGGTGTCACGGTCGGCATCGAATTCGCCGGCATCGAGGTGGCAATGCGTATCGATCCACATGGCGGGTTCCGCTGGTGCCTGGGCGCTCTCAGCGCTCGCGGTGGATATGCCCATCGCGCAGCCGCAGCACGCGATCGCAGCGGCTGGCCAGGTCAAGATCGTGGGTCACGATGACAAAACTGGTGCCCAGCGTGCGCGACAGCTCCAGCATCAGGTCGTAGACCCCGCCCGCGGTATGGTCGTCCAGGTTGCCGGTGGGCTCGTCGGCCAGCACGCAGGCCGGGCCGCCCACCAGCGCGCGGGCGATTGCCACCCGCTGGCGCTCGCCGCCGGACAGCTCGCCGGGCCGGTGCTGTGCCCGGTCGCCCAGGCCCACGCGCTCAAGCACCGTCATCGCCGCCGCGCGCGCCTCGGGCTGGCGCAGCCCGCGGATGCGCATCGGCATGGCCACGTTGTCCAGCGCGGTGAACTCGGGCAGCAGGTGGTGGAACTGGTAGATAAAGCCCAGCTCGCGGTTGCGCACGATATTGCGCTCGCTCTCGCGCAGCGCGGTGAAGGGCCGGCCCTTCAAGGCGACCCGCCCGCTGTCCGGGTTGTCGAGCCCGCCCAGCACATGCAGCAGCGTGCTCTTGCCGGAACCGGAAGCGCCCACGATCGCGACTTTCTCGCCCGCATCGACCCGGACATCCACGCCCTTGAGCACGGTCACGTCCAGGCCACCCTGGCGGAAGCGCTTGGTCAGGCCTTCGGCCAGCAGCACCGGCATATCCGAGCCGGCCTTGCCGGCGGCGTCGGCGGCATTACCGGCCTGTGCGGCGTGCATCAGGGTTTCACTCATAGCGCAGCGCCTCCGCCGGGTTGACGCGGGCAGCACGCCAGCTTGGGTAGAGCGTGGCCAGGATGGACAGCACGAAGGAGACGATACCGATGGTCGCAATGTCGTTCACGCGGGGATCCGAGGGCAGTTCGCTGATGAAATAGATGTCGCGCGGCAGGAACTGCACATGCAACAGCCGTTCGATAAAGGGCACGATCACATCGATGTTGAAGGCGATCAAGGCGCCGCCGGCAACCCCCGCCAGCGTGCCGATAAAGCCGATGGCAACGCCCTGCACGATAAAGATCTTGGTGATCGAGCCGGGCTGGGCGCCCATGGTGCGCAGGATGGCGATGTCAGCCTGCTTGTCCGTCACGGTCATGACCAGCGTGGACACCAGGTTGAAGGCCGCCACCGCGATGATCAGCGTCAGGATGATGAACATCATGCGCTTCTCGGTCTGCACCGCGGCGAACCAGTTGCGGTTCTGCTTGGACCAGTCCCGCAGGTAAAGCTCGCCCGAGAGCGTGCCGGCCAGTTCGTCGGCCACCTGGGGGGCGCGCTGCATGTCCGTCAGTTTCAAGCGCACGCCGGTGGGCCCGGCGAGGCGGAACATGGCTTCGGCATCGCGGATATTGATCAGCGCCAACGCGTTGTCGAACTCGAAATGGCCGGACGAGAACACGCCCACCACCGTGAACTGCTTGAGCCTCGGCAGCACGCCGGCCGGCGTGATGGTGCCCTGCGGCACCACCAGCGTGACCTTGTCGCCCACCTGCACGCCCATCGCGTTGGCCAGCTCATTGCCCAGGGCGATGCCGAACTCGCCCGGAACCAGGCGCTCCATGCTGCCGCCCCGGAACTGCTTGCCGATATCGGAAACCTTGGGCTCTTCCGAAGGCTCGACCCCGCGCAACAGCACGCCGCGCACGGCGTCCTCGCGGGTCAGCATGGCCTGCGCGGCCACATAGGGCGCAGCACCGATCACTTCTTTGTTGCGCATCGCCTCGGCGGCGGTCTTCTGCCAGTCGGGCAGCGCCCCGGGGCCAACCACCTCGATGTGCGACAGCACGGAGAGCATGCGGTCCCGCACTTCTTTCTGGAAACCGTTCATCACCGACAGCACCACGATCAGCGCCGCCACGCCCAGCGCGATGCCGAGCATGGAAATCATCGAGATAAAGGAAATAAAGGTGTTGCGGCTGGCGCGCTTGCTTGCGCGGGTGTATCGCCAACCGATCTGCCACTCGTAAGGAAAGTTCAAGAGGGTTCCTGTTGTTAAGGAGAAACGCCGGCGCCACACCGCCGACGCCACTGATGACTTGCTGGCCGCACACCCGTGGCGCCGCTCGCGCCACTGCCGCAACCGGGCCGGGGACGATATTTCCTCCGCCAGCCAGCCGCAAGTTTACAATCTCGGCACCATGATGACGCACCTGACCCTGATTGTGCCCTTTTCTGTCCCGCCCGGCGCCGCGATCGACGCCGACGGTGGGGGCAACGACGCCATGCTCGAAGCCCTGCTGCGGCAGTTGGAGTTGCCGGCGCTGGGAAAGTTGCTCACGCGCGCCAGCCCCGGCCCGCGCGAGCGGCACGACGACCCCTTCCTGCGCGCGCTGCCGCATGAGCGCTGGCTGGCCGGGCGCGCCGGGCTCGACACCGCCCGTGTGCCCAGCGCCCCGTACATGCGCCTGGCCGACATGACCGCCGCCGGCAACGGTGCCACGGCGGACGATGGCCAGGCCTGGGCCTGCCTGCAGCCGGTGCATATCCATGCGGCGCGCGACCACCTCGTGCTGATGGACCCGGCTCAGCTGCATATCCGGGCCGAGGAGTCCGCCGCCCTGCACGCCGCGGTGGCGGCGCTGCTGCAGGAATCCGGCATTGTGCTTGAAACACCGCACCCGGCGCGCTGGTACATCCCGCAAGCCGTGTTCGGGCCACTTGTGGCCGCCAGCCCGCTGCGGGCCACCGGCCGCAATATCGATGTGTGGATGCAGGCCGGCGAGCGCGCCCGCGACTGGCGCCGGATCCAGAACGAAATCCAGATGACCTGGTACGACCATCCGGTGAACCAGGCCAGGGAAGCCGCGGGAGCGTTCTCCGTCAATTCGGTCTGGCTCCACGGCGGCGGTACCCTGCAGCCGGTGCCGCGCCTGGCGGACACGGTACTGACCGGCGACGCCTTCCTGCGCGGCGTGGCGCTGGCCGGCGGCGCGGCATGCCAGCCCCAGCCGCCGCGGTTCAAGGCGCTCCAGGCGCTGCAGGGCAGCGCCATGGTGCTGCTGGACGACGCCATCGAATCCCATATCGCGCAGGACTGGGGCCTGTGGATCGAGCGCATGCACACGCTCGACGCCGAATGGTTCGCGCCCGCCCTGGCCGCCCTCGAAGCCGGGCAGTTGCAAGCGGTCACGCTCATGCTGTCCGGCGACAACCACTACGCCGAGTTCACCGTGCGCCGCGCCGACCTGCGCAAGTTCTGGCGCGGCCTGGGCCAGCGCGGCGACTGGCGCGCGCTGCTGTCCGACCTCGCCTATGCCGCCTGATCCCCTGGTTTTCCGCAAGACCCCGCAATGACAAAAATCGCTGTTCGCTCTTTTTCCACCGAGCACGCTGGCAAGCTGGCCGGGTTCGGCCTGCATCCCACGCTGGCGCGCATCCTCTCGGCACGCGGCGTGCGCGAGCCGGCCGAGCTCGCCACCGAACTGCCCGGCCTGGCGCCGCCGGCTGCCATGAAAGGCATCGACCACGCGGCCACCTACCTGGCCGACGCCATCGCCGCGGGCCGGCGCCTGCTGATCGTGGCGGACTACGACTGCGACGGCGCCACCGCCTGCGCGGTGGGCGTGCGCGGTTTGCGCATGCTGGGGGCGCGCATCGACTACATCGTGCCCAACCGCTTCGAGTACGGCTACGGCCTGACCCCGGAGATCGTGGCCCTGGCCGCCAGGCAGCAGCCGGACGTGATCGTGACGGTGGACAATGGCATTGCCAGCGTCGACGGCGTGGCGGCGGCCAATGCGCTCGGCATCGACGTGGTGGTGACCGACCACCACTTGCCCGGCGACCAGTTGCCCGACGCAGCAGTGATCGTCAACCCCAACCAGCCCGGCTGCGAATTCCCCAGCAAGAACCTGGCGGGCGTGGGCGTGATGTTCTACGTGCTGCTGGCCTTGCGCGCCGAACTGCGCCGCCGCGGCGTGTTCGACGCGCAGACCCAGCCGCGCCTGGACACCCTGCTGGACCTGGTTGCGCTAGGCACGGTCGCCGACGTGGTCAAGCTCGACAGCAACAACCGCATCCTGGTGGCGCAGGGCCTGAAGCGCATGCGCGCCGGGCGCATGCACGCCGGCGTGGCCGCCCTCTTCCGTGCCGCCGGGCGCGAGGCCACGCGCGCCAACACGTTCGACCTGGGCTTTGGCGTGGGCCCGCGCCTGAACGCCGCAGGGCGGCTGGCCGACATGTCGCTAGGCATTGAATGCCTGCTGACCGACGACGCCAACCGCGCCTGGGAGATCGCCCAGGAACTCGATGGCATGAACCGTGAGCGGCGCGATATCGAAGCTGGCATGCAGCAGGAAGCCTTGCAGATCCTCGAAGGCCCGCTGGGCGCGCTGGATCCGGCCGCACGCTTTACCGTCAGCGTGTTCAACGACACCTGGCACCAGGGCGTGATCGGCATCGTGGCCTCGCGGCTCAAGGAAAAATACCACCGCCCCACCATCACCTTCGCCCCGGGCGACGAAGACACGATCAAGGGATCGGGCCGCTCCATCCCGGGCTTTCACCTGCGCGATGCGCTGGACCTGGTGTCCAAGCGCCATCCCGGCCTGCTGAAGAAGTTTGGCGGCCACGCCATGGCGGCCGGCCTGACCCTCGGCGCCGACAGCTTCGGGCAGTTCATGGAAGCGTTCGAGGCAGTGGGGCGCGAATGGCTGAGCGACGAGCAGCTGGCCCGGGTGATCGAGACCGATGGCGACATCGAGGATGCCTGCTTCAGCCCGGAATTCGTCTCGCTGCTGGAGCAGCAGGTCTGGGGCCAGGGCTTCCCGGCGCCCACCTTCTGCGGCGAGTTCGACGTGCTGCGCCAGAGCGTGCTCAAGGGCAAGCACCTGAAGCTGCAGCTAGGGCGCGGCAGCCAGCGCTTTGACGCGATCTGGTTCAACCATGCGGATTCGCTGGGCGCCAGCGCGCTGGTGGCCTACCGGCTCGACAACAACACCTTCAACGGCATCACACGGGTGCAGATGGTGATCGAGCACGCGCAGTAGCGCGCCTGGCTGGCGGGCGGCTTAACCGCGCGACGGCAGCAGCCCTGCCGGATCCACCGGCTTGCCGTTGTTGCGCACCTCGAAATGCAGCTCGCTGTCGGCCGTGCCCATGCGCCCGACCTCCTGCCCGCTGGATACCTGCGCGCCCTCGCTGACCGAGGGCTTGTCCAGGTTGCCATACACCGTCAGCCAGTTGTCGTCGTGCTTGATGATCACAAGCATGCCGTAGCCGCGCAGGTCGCCGACGTGGATGGCCTTGCCGGCGGCGGCCGCGCGCACCACGCTGCCGGGCGCCGTGTTGATACGCAGGCCCTTGCTGGCAGGCGGCCCATAGCCAGCGGTCACGCGGCCGTCGGCCGGCCATTGCAGGCGGATGCTGGTGGCGGGCGCACGCGACGGTGCGCTGTTATCCACCCGCGGGGTGTCCCCGACCGCCACCGGGCCGTTGCCAGCCGCCGTGCCGGCGCTGGCGCCGACTGGCGGGCGGACCCGAAGCAGTTGCCCGACTTCGATCCGGTCCGCGCTGGGCAGCTGGTTCCAGCGCACCAGGTCGCGCACGGCGCGCTTGTGCCGCCGGGCCACGGTGTACAGGGTGTCGCCGCTCTGCACCCGGTAGTAACCATCAGGCGCGGGCTCGCTGGCCAGGGTGCCGCAGCCCGCGGCCAGGCACGCCGCCGCGGCGGCGGCCAGCAGGCCAAGCGCTCGGCGCCGCGCGTTCGTCTTGTCGTGGTTGCTTTGCTTCATCACGTACTTATCGTCCCTCCCTGTCCTTGACTTGAAGCCTGCCGGGTGGCCGGCCTTGGGCCGACGGCGCGTTCGAGTCTGCCATGACGCACCCGCAACTGTAGACCCTCCAGGGGGCAAACCGTTCGAAATCGCGCAACAGACGCGATCAGAGCCGGGGCAAAAGCCCCCGATCCGCTATAATTCAAGGTTTTGAAAGCGCAGGAACATCATGGAAGCAGAACGCCTCAACGCCATCTCCGGTGCCATCTCTGATCTCCGTTCGCGAACGGAAGATCTACGGGGGTATCTTTGACTACGATGTCAAAGTAGGACGACTCGACGAAGTCAACGGCGAACTCGAGGACCCCGAGGTCTGGAACAACCCCAAGCGGGCCCAGGATCTCGGCAAGGAAAAGAAAATGCTGGAGGGCGTGGTCGGCGTGCTCAGCAAGCTCACGGACGACCTTAGCGGTGCCGACGAGCTGTTCGAACTCGCCCGCGAAGAAGGCGACGACGACACGCTGGAAGCCATCGAGACCGACGTTTCCGGCTTCGAAGCCATCGTCGCCGACATGGAATTCCGCCGCATGTTCTCCGGCGAAATGGACCAGGCCAACGCCTTTATCGACATCCAGGCCGGCGCCGGTGGCACCGAAGCCTGCGACTGGGCGTCGATGCTGCTGCGCCAGTACCTGAAGTATTGCGAGCGCAAGGGCTTCAAGGCCGAAGTGCTGGAAGAGTCGGAAGGCGACGTGGCGGGCATCAAGAGCGCCACGATCAAGGTCGAGGGCGAGTACGCGTTCGGCTACCTGCGCACGGAAACCGGCGTGCACCGCCTGGTGCGCAAGTCGCCGTTCGATTCGTCGGGCGGCCGCCACACGTCGTTCTCGTCGGTCTTCGTCTACCCCGAGGTCGACGAATCGTTCGAGGTCGACGTCAATCCGGCGGACCTGCGCGTGGATACCTACCGTGCCTCCGGCGCGGGCGGCCAGCACATCAACAAGACCGATTCGGCCGTGCGGATCACGCACATCCCGACCGGCATTGTGGTGCAGTGCCAGAACGACCGCTCGCAGCACCGCAACCGCGCCGAAGCCATGTCGATGCTGAAGTCGCGGCTGTATGAGCACGAAATGCGCAAGCGCCAGGCCGAAGCCGACAAGCTGGAGTCGTCCAAGACCGATGTGGGCTGGGGCCACCAGATCCGCTCGTACGTGCTGGACCAGAGCCGCATCAAGGATCTGCGCACCAACGTGGAAATGTCCAACACGCAGAAGGTGCTGGACGGCGACCTGGATCCCTTCATCGTAGCCAGCCTGAAGCAAGGGCTGTAACCACGCAGCGGCGCCGCGCCGCCGCCACGCGCCCCCGGCAAGGATCGGCGTGCGGCGGCGGCAGGTGCGGCCTCTCACCTGCCGGGACAATCTTGACCATGACCGCAGCATCGACCGCAGCAACGCATCTGATCATCATCACGGGTACCTCGCGCGGGCTCGGTGCCTCGCTGACGCAGGCATTGCTCAAACCGGGCAACCGCCTGGTATGCGTGTCCCGCAGCCGCAATCCCGAGCTGGAACGGGCGGCCTCCGCCAGCGGCGTCAAGGTGGCCTGGCACTTGCAAGACCTCTCCCAAGCCGGCCCGTCGGCAACCTGGCTCGGCAGCGTCCTCGATGTCGTCGAGGAAACGCTTGCCAGCGTCACGCTGATCCTGAACGCGGGCGTGATCGATCCGATCGGCCCCATCGCCAACCTGCGCGAGCCGGCGCTGGTGCAGCATCTGCTGACCAACCTGGCCACGCCGATGACCATGAGCGCGGCCTTCCTCTCGCACACCGAGCGCTTTGGCTGCCCACGCAAGATCCTGGCGATCTCCTCCGGCGCGGCACGCCGCCCGGTCGAAGGCTGGAGCGCATATTGCGCCAGCAAAGCGGGCCTGGACATGTTCGTGCGCTCCATCAACGCCGAGTACGCGCAGGCGCCGGCGGAACGCGCCGTGCGCGCGGTGGCGCTGGCGCCGGGCGTGGTCGATACCGGCATGCAGGCCACCATCCGCAACGCCGACTTTGCGCAGGTGCAGCGCTTCCGCGACCTCAAAGACAACGATCAGCTGGCCTCGGCCGACGACACCGCACAGCGTATCGCTGCGTACCTGGAGCGGCCTGATTTCGGCAGCACCGAGCTGGACGACATCCGCAATACATGAACTTCGCGCGGGCCTGGCCCGAGCGACTCACCAAGACATCATGACCGAATCCAACCGCGCTCCCGCCGAGACCAACGTCCCGGCCGCAGCCGACGAAAACAAGATCATCGCGGAACGGCGCGAGAAGCTCCAGGCCCTGCGTCAGCAAGGCCCGGCCTTCCCCAATGACTTCCGCCCGACCCACCAGGCCGCCGCGCTGCACACGCAGTACAGCGAGACCGAGCAGGCCGTGCTCGAAGCCACCCCGGTGGAAGTCGCCATCGCCGGGCGCATGATGCTCAAGCGCGTGATGGGCAAAGCCAGCTTTGCCACCGTGCAGGACGGCTCGGGCCGCATCCAGTTCTACATCAGCCGCGATGCGATTGGTGAAGACGTGTACGCCGCCTTCAAGAAGTGGGACCTGGGCGATATCGTGGCCGCCCGCGGCACGCTGATGAAGACCAAGACCGGCGAGCTGTCGGTGGCGGTGACCGAGCTGCGCCTGCTGTCCAAGAGCCTGCGCCCCCTGCCCGGCGACTACTACGGCCTGGCCGACCAGGAACAGAAATACCGCCAGCGCTATGTGGACCTGATCGTGTCGCCGGAAACGCGCGCCACCTTCCGCGCCCGCACCAACGCCATCAGCTCGCTGCGCCGGCACATGGCCAGCAACGACTTCATGGAAGTCGAAACGCCGATGCTGCACCCGATCCCGGGCGGCGCCACGGCCAAGCCGTTCATCACCCACCACAACGCGCTGGACATGCAGATGTTCCTGCGCATCGCGCCCGAGCTGTACCTGAAGCGCCTGGTGGTGGGCGGTTTCGAGCGCGTGTTCGAGATCAACCGCAACTTCCGCAACGAGGGGGTGAGCCCGCGCCACAATCCCGAGTTCACCATGATGGAGTTCTACGCGGCCTACACGGACTACCGCTGGCTGATGGACTTCACCGAGGACCTGATCCGCCAGGCCGCGATCGACGCGCGCGGCAGCGCCGTGCTGACCTACCAGGACCGCGAGCTGGACCTGTCCAAGCCGTTCCATCGCCTGACCATCACGCAGGCCATCCAGAAGTTCGCGCCGCAATATACCGATGCGCAACTGGCCGACACGGAGTTCCTGCGCGCCGAGCTGAAGAAGTTCGGCATCAACACCGGCGCGCCGCAATTCCTCAACGCGGGCCTGGGCACGCTGCAACTGGTACTGTTCGAGGAAACCGCCGAAAGCCAGCTGTGGGAGCCGACGTTCATCATCGACTACCCGGTGGAAGTCTCGCCGCTGGCGCGCGCCTCGGATACCCAGCCGGGCATCACCGAGCGCTTCGAGCTGTTCATCACCGGCCGCGAAATCGCCAACGGCTTCTCCGAGCTGAACGACGCCGAAGACCAGGCCGAGCGCTTCCGCAAGCAGGTCGACCAGAAGGATGCGGGCGACGAAGAAGCGATGTACTTCGACGCCGACTACATCCGTGCGCTGGAATACGGCATGCCCCCGACGGGCGGCTGCGGCATCGGCATCGACCGCCTGGTGATGTTGCTGACCGACAGCCCGAACATCCGCGACGTCATCTTGTTCCCGCATCTGCGCCGCGAGGACTGACGCGGCACGGCGGCCTCGCCGGGCCGCCTCGCACAGCAAAAAGCCCCGCCGGTTTTTGGCGGGGCTTTTTGCTTGTGACTGCGAGCTTGTTACAAACACAGCCCGCGAAGGCCATGCCTTTTACCGCCAAGCCTATGATTCAGCTGAGAATTTCAGCCTACAGAAACTTACAAAATCAAACGGAAAATGGCCGTGAATTGGGCCAAACTAGGTCCATCGAATCGCTAGCCATCAGTACCGCTGACCGGCTGCGTTTTGCGAGGAAAACAATATGTCGAATCCGACCTTGCACCAATCCAACGAGCCTGCCTTGCCCGCTTCCCTGCCCACCCAACGCCGCCTGCATCCGCTGGTAGGCGCCGCCGCGGTAGCCGTCGTGATCGCCAGCCTGACCGCGGTCGCCGCCATGACCGGCGTGCTGCCCACCAGCAAGGCCACGCAGGGAGCGCCGCAGTCCCTGACCGCGCCTGTTGCCGCCAATGGCACCGTCAATGGCGCCATCAATGGTGCCGACACCGCGCAACTGGCGGCGCCGGGCAGCACCACGCGGCCGCCCGAGACCGCGAACCTGGCGCAAGCGCCCGTCGCCCCGGCCGCACCGACACCCCCCGCTGCACGCCGCGCCCAGGAGCGCAGCAGCGCCAGCCGCGATGCGGGCTATGGCCCCGCGGCCAGCCGCAACGACAACGGCGCCTACGCCGAACGCCAGCCGGCGCAAGGCAGCGCGTATGCCGGCCGCGTCGTAGCCATAACACCGATCGAAGCGCCCAAGCCCGCCAGTGGCCTGGGCGCCGTCGGCGGCGCGGTCATCGGCGGCCTGCTCGGCAACCAGATCGGCAAGGGCAATGGCCGCATCCTGGGCACCGTTGCCGGTGCCGTGGGCGGCGGCTTTGCCGGCAACCAGATCGAGAAGACCGTGCGCAAGGACACCAGCTACCAGGTCCGCGTGCAGATGGACAACGGCAGCCACCGCACCTTCACGTATCAAGCCGACCCGGGCGTGCAGATCGGGGAACGTGTGCACATGCAGGATGGCCAGCTGGTCGCTGGCTGAGCCGGCATCCGCAACAGCGAAAAAAAACCGCGTTTTGCGCGGTTTTTTTTCGTTCCAGCCCTTACTCCGCTTCTTCAATCCAGGCGGATTGAATCGCTTCCAGGATCTTCTCGCCCGAGCGATCGGCCACATCGGCAAAGCCGTCCAGCTCCATGACCCAGCGGTGCAGGTCGGTGAAGCGGATGGTGGTGGGATCCACGTCCGGGTACTTGTCGTACAGGGCGGCGGCGATGTCGTAGGTGTCGGTCCACTTCATGGGAATTCTCTCCGGTCAGTTCTGGTCAGCTCTGGTCAGGCGAGCAAGCCGGCGAATGCGCCGCGCTCAATGCTCTTCCTTGGCATGGTTGATCGTGTACTTGGGGATCTGCACGGTGAGGTCGCTGTCGGCCACCAGGGCCTGGCAGGACAGGCGCGAGTTGGGCTCCAGGCCCCAGGCCTTGTCGAGCAGGTCTTCCTCTTTTTCCTCAGCCTCTTCCAGCGAGTCGAAGCCCTCGCGCACCACCACGTGGCAGGTGGTGCACGCGCAGGACTTCTCGCAGGCGTGCTCGATCTCGATGCCGTTGCTGAGCAACGCGTCGCAAATGCTGGTACCGGCTTTGGCTTCAAACACGGCCCCTTCGGGGCAGAGTTCGACGTGGGGCAATACGATGATCTGTGGCATGGAATGTCCTGGATATGGATAGGGTGCGATTGGCCTCGGGAATCAGCCCAGGTCCTGCACCTTGCGGCCGGCCAGCGCGCTCTTGATCGAGCGGTCCATCCGGCGGGCGGCGAATTCGTCGGTGCCGTGGGACAGCGCTTCCACCGCTGTCTTGATGGCGTGGTGATCTTCGCCTGCGGCAATGTCGCTAGTGGCCGCGATCAGGCGCTCCACGTCGGCGCGCTCCTCGGCCGAGAGCAGGTCGCCATCGAGTTCCAGCGCGCGGCGCGTGGCTTCGATGAGGCGCGCGGCGTCCACGCGTTCCTCCGCCAGCGCACGGCTCTTCATGTCGTGCTCGGCTTCCCGGAAGCTGTCCTGCAGCATGCGGGCGATCTCGTCGTCGGCCAGGCCGTAGGACGGCTTGACGGTGATGGTCGCCTCCACGCCGGATTGCGTCTCGCGCGCGAAGACCGACAGCAGCCCGTCGGCGTCAACCTGGTACGTCACGCGAATGCGTGCCGCGCCGGCCACCATCGGCGGAATGCCGCGCAGCTCGAAACGCGCCAGCGAGCGGCAATCGCTCGCCAGTTCGCGCTCGCCTTGCAGCACGTGGATGGCGATGGCCGTCTGGCCGTCCTTGAACGTGGTGAATTCCTGCGCGCGGGCGACTGGGATGGTGCTGTTGCGCGGGATGATCTTCTCGACCAGGCCACCCATGGTTTCCACGCCCAGTGACAGCGGAATCACGTCCAGCAGCAGCCACTCCTCGCCGGGCGCGCCGTTGCCGGCCAGCAGGTTGGCCTGCATGGCAGCGCCCAGGGCCACGACCTTGTCCGGGTCGAGGTTGGTCAGTGGCGGCTGGCCGAAGAAGTCTCCCACCGCCTTGCGAATCGACGGGATGCGGGTTGCGCCGCCAACCAGCACGACGCCCTTGACCTCGTCCGCCGCGACGCCGGCATCGCGCAGCGCCTTGCGCACGGGCGACAGGGTCTTTTGCACCAGCGGCGCGGTCAGTTCGACGAAGGTCGTGGCCGACAGCGTCAGGTGCACGATCTCGCCACTGTTCAGCACGGCATCGATCACAGTCGAATCGGCCGCCGACAACGCTTCCTTGGCCGTGCGCGAGCGCACCATCAGCAGGCGCATATCCTCGGCGGACAGCGGTTGCAGGCCAGCCTGCTCGACGATCCAGCACATCAGGCGCTGGTCGAAATCGTCGCCACCCAGGGCGGAGTCGCCGCCGGTGGCCAGCACTTCGAACACGCCCCGGCTGAGCTTGAGGATGGAGATATCGAAGGTGCCGCCGCCGAGGTCGTACACCGCGTAGATGCCCTCGGAAGCGTTGTCCAGGCCGTAGGCGATGGCTGCCGCGGTCGGCTCGTTGAGCAGGCGCAGCACTTCAAGGCCGGCGAGCTGCGCGGCATCCTTGGTAGCCTGGCGCTGGGCGTCGTCGAAATAGGCAGGCACCGTAATCACCGCGCCGACGAGTTCGTCGCCGAGCGAATCCTCGGCACGCTGGCGCAGCGTGGCCAGGATTTCCGCCGAGACTTCCACCGGGCTCTTCACGCCGGCCACGGTCTTGATCTGCACCATCCCGGGCGCGTCGACGAAATCGTAGGGGCTGTGCTCGATATGCGCGACGTCGCGCAGGCCGCGCCCCATGAAGCGCTTGACCGAGACGATGGTGTTCTTGGCGTCGTGCACCGCCTCTTCCTGCGCGCGGTAGCCGATCTGCGTACCCTTGGGCAGGTAGCGCACGACCGAAGGCAGCAGCGCGCGGCCGCTTTCGTCGGTCAGGACTTCGGGAATGCTGTTGCGAACCGCCGCCACCAGCGAATTGGTGGTGCCAAGGTCGATGCCGACCGCGAGCCGCTTCTGGTGGGGTGCCCGCGACATGCCGGGTTCGGAGATCTGGAGCAGTGCCATGATGAATCTTCTTTATTCGTGCGGTGGCAAAAACGGCCCGTCGCACAGGCCGGCTTTGCGCCGGGGCGCCATTGTGGCATGGCTGGGGCGAACTTGCCTGGCGGCGCTGGAGTCCCTCGGGGAACGCTAGCCTTCCAGGCGGTCGATCGCCTCGCTGGTATCGTGTTCGATTTTCTCGATGAACATCAATTGCCTGGCCGCGCTGCCGGCACCCGCGTTATCGCCGGCATCGAGCAGCGCACCCAGCGCCGCGTGGCGCTCGCGCTTCTCGCCACGCAACGCACGCAGCAGCGCATCGAGGCGCGCAACATCATTGTCTTCAACCGCTTCCTGCAGGGCCTCGCGCCATTCCATCTGCTGCATCAGGAAGGCGGGCGCCATGGCAGTATTGCTCTCGGCCTGGATGTCCACGCCACGCAGCGTCAGCAGGTAGATCGCGCGCTTGAGCGGCTGGCGCAGCGTGCGGTATGCCTCGTTGGCATGCGCGGCCCATTGCATGGCCACGCGCCGCTCGGCATCGCCGGCGTTGGCAAAGCGGTCCGGGTGCGCCTGCGATTGCACGGTCAGGTAAGCGGCATCCAGCGCCGCTTCGTCGACTGCATATCCGACCGGCAGGCCGAACAGCGCGAAATAATCGTCTTTCAACACCTTCCCCAACAAAAAGGAGCGGCTGCGCCGCCCCTTTGAACTTCCTTCAGCGTGAAAGCGGCACGCTGACCGCGCGGCACGGGCCGCAGCAATGTGGCGGCTGATCCGGTCAGGCAGCGCGCTTTGCGCTGCCGCCCGCCCAATCCGCCGGCGGTTCCGCCCGATCGCATTTCAGGCAGTTCACCAGCACGCCCATCCTGGCCGCACGCCCCTGCGGCGTCAGCGTCCACGGACGCATCTGCCAGGGCGGGTCATGGCGCATATGCTGGCCATGCCCGCAATCGAGTTCCGCCACCCAGTGGCTTTCCTCGTCCTGGTGAAAGCCGGCAATGCTGCGTTTCATCGTATCCGGCGTACTGATGCCAGCACGCTCAAACCCGGAACGACTCTCCGCAGCCGCACTCATCCTTGACGTTGGGGTTGTTGAAGCGGAACCCCTCGTTCAGGCCTTCGCGCGCGAAATCGAGCTCGGTGCCGTCGATATACGGCAAGCTCTTGGGATCGACGATCACCTTGATGCCGTGCGACTCGAACACGCTGTCTTCCGGCAACAGGTCGTCGACGTACTCCAGCTTGTAGGCCAGGCCCGAGCAGCCGGTGGTCTTGACGCCGAGGCGCAGGCCAACGCCCTTGCCGCGGCGGTCCAGGTAGCGCGCCACATGCTTGGCGGCCTTCTCGGTAAGCGTGATCATCGCTGCTTCATCCCTTGATTGAACGCGGAACTCAGGCGGCCTTCTGCTCGGCGCCTTCGTGCTTCTTCTTGTAGTCCTCGACCGCTGCCTTGATGGCATCTTCGGCCAGGATGGAGCAGTGGATCTTCACCGGCGGCAACGCCAGTTCTTCGGCGATGTGCGTGTTCTTGATTTCCAGTGCCTGATCCACGGTCTTGCCCTTGACCCATTCGGTCACGAGCGAGGAGGACGCGATGGCCGAGCCGCAGCCATAGGTCTTGAACTTGGCGTCTTCGATCACGCCAGCTTCGTTGACCTTGATCTGCAGCTTCATGACGTCGCCGCAAGCGGGCGCGCCAACCATGCCGGTGCCCACCGCGTCGTCGTTCTTGTCGAACGAGCCAACGTTGCGGGGGTTTTCATAGTGGTCGAGAACCTTGGTGCTGTATGACATTTTGGCTACCTCTTGGCGTATCGGTATTTATGGGGTCTTGCGTGGGTCTTGGCGCTTGGTGCTTAGTGCGCGGCCCACTGGATGGAATTCAGGTCCACACCGTCCTTGAACATTTCCCACAGCGGCGACAAATCGCGCAGCTTGGCGATCTTGCTCTTGAGCAGTTCCACGGTGTAATCGACTTCTTCCTCGGTGGTGAAACGGCCCACCGTGAAGCGGATGGAACTGTGCGCGAGTTCGTCGTTGCGGCCCAGGGCGCGCAGCACGTACGAAGGCTCCAGCGACGCCGAGGTGCAGGCCGAGCCCGACGACACCGCCACGTCCTTGATCGCCATGATCAGCGATTCGCCTTCGACGAAGTTGAAGCTGACATTGAGGTTATGCGGCACGCGTTGTTCCAGGTCACCGTTGAGGTAGACCTCTTCCATGCCCGACAGGCCACGCCACAGGCGATCGCGCAGCATGCGGATACGTTCGTTTTCCGTAGCCATTTCCTCGCGGGCGATGCGGAAAGCTTCGCCCATGCCCACGATCTGATGCGTGGCCAGCGTGCCCGAACGCATGCCGCGCTCGTGACCGCCGCCGTGCATCTGCGCTTCCAGGCGCACGCGCGGCTTGCGGCGTACGTACAGCGCGCCCACGCCCTTCGGGCCGTAGGTCTTGTGTGCCGAGAACGACATCAGGTCGCACTTCAGCGTGTTCAGGTCGATCGCCACCTTGCCGGTGGCCTGGGCCGCGTCGCAATGGAAGATGATGCCCTTGGCGCGGCAGATCTCGCCGATCTGCGCCACGTCCTGGATCACCCCAATCTCGTTGTTGACCAGCATCACCGACACCAGGATCGTGTCAGGGCGGATCGCCGCCTTTAGCACTTCGATGTCGACCAGGCCGTTTTCCTGCACGTCGAGGTAGGTCACCTCGAAGCCCTGGCGCTCCAGCTCACGGGTGGTGTCGAGCACAGCCTTGTGCTCGGTCTTCACCGTGATCAGGTGCTTGCCCTTGCCCGAATAGAAATTGGCCGCACCCTTGATGGCGAGGTTGTTGGACTCGGTTGCGCCCGATGTCCACACGATCTCGCGCGGATCGGCGCCCACCAGTGCCGCCACCTGCTCACGCGCCTCTTCCACCGCGCGCTCGGCATCCCAGCCGTAGGCGTGGCTGCGCGAAGCCGGATTGCCGAACTGTTCACGCAAGTACGGAATCATCTTGTCCGCCACGCGCGGGTCTACCGGCGTGGTGGCTGAGTAATCCATGTAGATGGGGAAATGTGGGGTGCTCATCGTTATGACTGCCTTTTAGGGACCGCTATGCTTGACGTTGCTCTCTGTTCTCTTGCCGGCTGCCCGTCTTACGACTGAGCCAGGCTGAAAACCGAATTCACCACCCGCGCACGCGCGGGCTTTTCCTGCTTGTCCGGCTTGCCGATCGGCGCGGCCACGGTTTGCGCAGCCGACTCCTCGCGCATGTCGTGCAACACCGCGGGACACTTGGCGCGCTGCTGGTCGACCAGGTTCTTCAGGGAGACGGAATCGAGATACTCGACCATTTTCTGGTTCAGCGTGGCCCACAGTTCGTGGGTCATGCAGCGACCGGTTCCCTCATCTCCGTTACAATTACCCTTTCCGCCGCATTGCGTGGCGTCGAGCGGCTCATCGACTGCGATGATGATGTCCGCCACCGTCACGTCTTCCGCCTTGCGGGCAAGACTGTAGCCGCCGCCCGGGCCGCGCACGCTTTCCACGATCTCGTGGCGGCGCAGCTTACCGAACAGCTGCTCGAGGTAAGAGAGGGATATTTTCTGGCGCTGGCTGATGCCCGCTAGCGTAACGGGACCCTGATCCTGGCGCATGGCCAGGTCAATCATGGCGGTTACCGCAAAGCGGCCTTTGGTCGTCAGTCTCATGATGCTGGGGAGTACTTGATCATTTTGGTCAAGTATAAAAGAAGTCGACTAATTCAGTCAAGTACCCCTGCCGCATCGCATCAAACCTGCCCCTGCTCCGCCGAGGCCCCGCCAACGGGCGCGCGCGGCGGCACGATCAGCGACCAGGGGTGTTTCAGAATGCGCCGCCGCACGGCTGAACTCAGCGCCCGGCGATCCACCGGGCGCAGGCTGCGTGATCGCAACGCCATATTGAAGGCCAGCGCGAAGCTCACCGCGACGTTCAGCAGCCCCATCAGCGCAATGCCCGCCACCGCCAGCCAGAACGACGGCATCTTCAGCACGGCAATGCCCAGCACCCCGATCGCGGCGCCCACCGAGCCGGTCGACAATGTGACGTGCCGCACTTCCATGTGGGGGCCGAAGAAACTGAGGATCTCCGGTCCCAGCCCGAGCAGCAGTCCCAGCGACACATTGGCAGCGATCCCCGACATATTGCGTTTCCAGAAGTCTGCCATCCGCGTTGCTCCCCGCGCACCCAGCACATAGCGCAGGCGGCGGTTGTACGCCATCACGTCATGCACCTTGTGCAGCGCGAACCAGTTGTCGGCCCATCCCGCCACGAGGCTGGACAGCCACAAGAGTACCCCCGTGAAGATCGCGTAGATCGGCGTGGGGCCAAGAATGGAAAACGACTCGATGGTGGCGATCGCCTTGGCGGGTGTGATCAGGTTGGCGCCCAGGATGCGGTTGGCGAGCCACTGGATGCCCATCGCCACCGGGAACACCACCGCCAGGTTGCCGAAGATCGCCGCGGCGTTTGAGCGGATCATGGCGATGGTATCTTCAACGAAGATCTCCCGCCCCTCCGGCCTGCCGACCGCATCGAGCCGGTGCGCCAGCGCCGGGCCGGTCATCGCCGGCTGCTTGGTGGCCAGGGTGAAATGCGCGAAGTGGATCACCAGGAAGCTGCCCGCATAGTTGAGCGAGGCCAGCAGGCCCTCGATGAACTTGTCCAGGTGCAGCCCATAGATCAGGAACTTGAGATAGACCGTGCCCACGGTGATCAAGCCGCCTCCGGCAGCGGCCCGCATCAGCTCGCGATACTCGCGGCGATCGCGCGTGATGTAGTGCTCACCGGTCTCGGCCGAACGCTCAACCACCTTGCGCGCCAGTTGCGAAAACGAGGTGCCCGCCAGGTGCCCGATGCTGCGTCGCGCCTGGGTGGAGCGGATCAGCGCCGCGATCAGGTGGGCGTGCCGGCCGCGCCGCTGCGGCTCAACCCAGGTAGCCAGCAACAGTTCGATGCGCGCGAGCCGGACCTTCATGCGCTCGATCTGGAACACCACCTCCACCGAGACGCCGTTCTCCTCCAGGTCGTCGTACACGCGCTGAGCCGCCTGATGGCAGCCATCGAGCAGCGCGCGGAAATAGTTGAGCCGGTGCGCAAAGGCCTCGCCGCCGCGCGCTGCCTCCTCCTCGTCGCACAAGGCTTGCACAGCGCTGTCCAGCCGGAAAAACGGCGTGTCCTGCACCTTGCCCTTGAGCCGCGAGCGAATCGCCTGGCTCAGTCCGGTAGCACGCACCTGGCTGACCAGCACCTGGATGCTGGTGGTCAGCGTGCGGTCGAAACGATCCCATTCAGGCAGCTCGGCAGCGTCGCCCGGCGCTTGCGGGTCGTCGGTACGCAGCACGGCCGCCAGCCGTTCGAGCAGGTCGCCATCGAGCGCCTCGACCCAGTCGGCATCGTTGTCATCGATAAACAGCAGCGCGAACAGGCCCGCCATATCGCTGCGGTTGGGCGGAGGGGGCAGGAACCGCGCCTGCAGCCGGTTCAGCACCTCGCTCCAGAAGCCCGGGTGGGAAGCCACGCCGGTGTCGCACAGCAAAGTGACCGGATCGTTATCGCGCACGATGGCACGCACCATGCGGGCAAAGCGCCCCGCCACTTCCGGATTGCGGCCAAGCACCTGGAGCAGGTAGCGCAGCCGCACGTGCTCCCGGCGGCTCTTATCGGCCGCCACGCCTTCGGCGCCCGGCAGCCCGTCGCGCCGGATCCAGTAGCCCAGCTCGATCAGCCAGCCGTTACGGTCCGCCAGCGGCGCCTCCGGGTCCGCTGCCGCCAGGATTGCGTCGAGTTGCAGGCTGGCATTGCGCGACTCGCGCCATTTGCGGAACAGGGAACGAAACATGAATTCTCGTGAAAGTAATGGAAAGGCTGCATGGGCGGCCGAGCGCGATCAGGTGGCGCCGCCAAGCCCCTGGGCACGCAGCATGGCGATCACGCCATCGCAAGCGTCTTCGACATAGTCGAGCACGCGCTCGAAGCCATCACCCTCGCCGTAGTACGGATCCGGCACTTCGTCCGCGGCGTGCCGGCTGGCGAAACTCATCAGCAGGCGCAGCTTGTCCTCGCGCCCAGGGGGGCAGATGGCGCGCAGCGCCGCCAGGTTGTCCCGGTCCATGGCAAGCAGCAGGTCGAAACGGGCGAAATCCTGCGCCATGACCTGGCGCGCGCGTTGCGCGCAGAGGTCATAGCCACGGGCCAGCGCATGACGCTGGGAGCGCGCATCCGGCGCGCGCCCGATGTGATAACCATGCGTGCCGGCGGAATCCAGCTCGACCAGATCGGCCAGGCCAACCGGCTCCAGCTTGGCGCGCAGCACGCCCTCCGCAGTCGGAGAACGGCATATGTTTCCCATGCAACACATCAAGATGGCGTATTTCTTCATCGGCGTATGGCGCTATCCGGCGCCGAAAACAAGGCAACAAAACGCGGCACGCGCGACGGGCTTGCAGCCGGCGCACCGGGCGCGGCTGCCACACCGAAGCCGGATTCTACAGCCCTGCCAACGGGACCGCGCTCACGCGAGCGCCGGTACGCCGGTCTAGGCCGCCGGGCAAAAAAGATGACGCAAAGGTGCAGCCCACCGCATAATCGTGCGGTGAACCTCCGCCTCAGCCCACTCCTCCTGGCGCCCCTTCTGCTTTGCGCAAGCCTGGCCGACGCCGCCGAACCGTCCGCCGATGCGGATGCCGCCTCCGGCGCAGGCTGCGAGAGCCTGCTCACCGTGGTCCGGCACAGCCTGGAGAAAGAAATTGGCGCGGCCTGCGCTGCCCCTGCCTCGATACCGGAACCGGCCACCGCATGCGCCACGCAACGCGAACCGCTGCGCGCCATCGTGGACTTCATCGGCAAGCGCAAGGCCGCCAGCGCGGACGAGTGCGACACCCTGCTGGAAGTCAACAAGCGCTTGCGCTCGCTGCCCCCGAAGGGCTAGCGGGCAAATCGGCTCAGGGCAGCTTGGCCGCCAGCACATCCAGCTTTTCGATGGAGGGCGGCTTGGCGAACAGGTCGGGCGCCTTGGCCATCAGGGCCTCGGCCACCTTGCCGCAGAGATGGGCGTTGCGCCCCGCCTCATCGGGAAACGCATCGAAGATGCCGAACATGGATGGCCCGAGCCGCAGCGCAAACCATGCCGTGGTGCCGGCTTCGGCCTGTACCAGCGGCAGGCCGGCGAGCAGGAATTCCTCGACTTCCTTTTCCTTGCCGGGCTTCGCATGCAGCGGAACCCACAGAGCGAACTTGACCATGGATCATCTCCTCACCACTGTCCGGGATTCCCACTATAGGCGGTAGCCAGGCAGCACGCCTGCATCCCGCAGGCGTGTGGGCAAGGCAGGGCTCACGCCCTCAGGACGCGGCCGCGGCGGCCGGCGGCAGGTGCTCCCCATCGCCGCTGGCGCCAAAGATCTGGCGCTTGAGCTTGGCCAACTGATCGCGCACCTGCCCGGCCTTCTCGAACTCGAGATTCTTGGCGTGCTCGAACATCTGCTTCTCCAGCCGCTTGATCTCCTTCGCAACCTGCTTCTCGCTCATATCCTCGTACTTGGCGCGCTCTTCCGCGGCCAGCAGCTCGGCCTTGACCTCGCCCGGGTCGTAGACCCCGTCGATGATGTCCTTGATGCGCTTGACCACGCCGCGCGGCACGATGCCATTGGCTTCATTGAACGCGATCTGCTTGGCGCGGCGGCGCTCCGTCTCACCGATCGCCCGCTTCATCGAATCGGTCATCCGGTCCGCGTACAGGATGGCGGTGCCGTTGACGTTACGGGCCGCGCGGCCGATGGTCTGGATCAGCGAACGCTCGGCGCGCAGGAAGCCTTCCTTGTCAGCGTCGAGAATTGCCACCAGCGAGACTTCCGGAATATCCAGGCCCTCGCGCAGCAGGTTGATGCCGACCAGCACGTCGAAGGTACCCAGGCGGAGGTCGCGAATGATCTCGACGCGCTCCACCGTATCGATGTCCGAGTGCAGGTAACGCACCTTGACGCCATTCTCCGTCAGAAACTCCGTGAGCTGCTCGGACATGCGCTTGGTCAGCGTGGTCACCAGCACGCGCTCGCCGACGGAAACCTTCTGGTGGATCTCTGACAGCAGGTCGTCAACCTGCGTGGTCGCGGGACGCACGTGGATGATCGGATCGACCAGGCCGGTGGGCCGCACCACCTGCTCCACCACCTGGCCCGCGTGCTCGTTCTCGTAGTTGGACGGCGTGGCGGAGACAAACATCACCTGCCGCATCTTGCCCTCGAACTCCGAGAACTTGAGGGGGCGGTTGTCCAGAGCGGACGGCAGCCGGAAGCCATAGTCGACGAGGGTCGTCTTGCGCGCCTTGTCGCCGTTGTACATGCCGTTGAACTGACCCATCAGCACGTGCGACTCGTCCAGGAACATCAACGCGTCCTGCGGCAGGTAATCGACCAGCGTTGGCGGCGGATCGCCCGGCTTGGCGCCCGACAGATGGCGGGAGTAATTCTCGATGCCCTTGCAGAACCCGAGCTCGGAGAGCATTTCCAGGTCGAAGCGGGAGCGCTGCTCCAGCCGCTGCGCCTCCACCAGCTTGTTCTCCTTATAGAAGAAGTCCAGGCGCTCGCGCAGTTCTACCTTGATGTCCTCGATCGCCCGCAGCACGGTCTCGCGCGGGGTCACGTAGTGGCTCGACGGATAGACCGTGAAGCGCGGGATCTTCTGCCGCACCCGCCCGGTGAGCGGGTCGAAGAACTGCAGCGAATCGATCTCGTCGTCGAACATGTCGACGCGCACCGCCAGCTCGGCATGCTCGGCCGGGAAGATGTCCAGCGTATCGCCGCGCACGCGGAAAGTGCCGCGCTGGAAATCGGTCTCGTTGCGGGTGTACTGCATGGCGATCAGGCGCGCGATCACATCGCGCTGGCTGATCTTGTCGCCGGTGCGCAGCGTCAGGATCATCTTGTGGTACTCGGACGGGTTGCCGATACCGTAGATGGCCGAGACGCTGGCCACGATGATGGTGTCGCGCCGCTCCAGCAGGCTCTTGGTGGCCGACAGCCGCATCTGCTCGATATGCTCGTTGATCGAGGAATCCTTCTCGATGAACAAGTCGCGCTGCGGCACGTAGGCTTCGGGCTGGTAGTAGTCGTAATAGCTGACGAAGTATTCCACGGCATTGCGCGGGAAGAACTCGCGGAACTCGGAATACAGCTGCGCGGCCAGCGTCTTGTTGGGCGCGAACACGATGGCCGGACGGCCCATGCGGGCAATCACGTTGGCCATGGTGAAGGTCTTGCCCGAACCGGTCACCCCCAGCAGGGTCTGGTAAGACAGGCCGTCCTCCACACCCTCGACCAGTTGGCGGATCGCCTCGGGCTGATCGCCCGCCGGCAGATAGGGCTGGTAAAGCTGGAACGGCGAGCCGGGAAAGGTCGCGAACTTCTCTTCATCCAGCGCGGGCGCGACTTCAACGAGATTCGACATAAGCTGGCAGGGGAAAACCTCAGGAAAACGGGCAGATACGCTAGAATCTTGGGGCTGGCGGCCAGGTATCAAGATGGGGGTCGCCCGCACTCCCGAGCGCAGTCCGGAGCATTCTACGCCTTCCCGTTTTGTTACATAGCTGACCACGAGATCCCAAATGAGTTTGTTTTCTGCCGTCGAGATGGCCCCGCGCGACCCGATCCTGGGCCTGAATGAAGCCTTCAATGCCGATACCCGTGCCACCAAGGTCAATCTGGGTGTTGGCGTGTACTTCACCGACGAAGGGAAAATCCCTCTGCTGCGCGCCGTGCAGGAAGCCGAAAAGGCCCGCCTGACCACCGCCACCCCGCGTGGCTACCTGCCGATCGAAGGCATCGCCGCCTATGACCAGGCCGTGCAGACCCTGCTGTTCGGCAAGGAATCGCCGCTGATCACCGAAGGCCGTGTTGTGACCGCCCAGGCACTCGGCGGCACCGGCGCGCTGAAGATCGGCGCCGACTTCCTCAAGCGCCTGTACCCGGACGCCAAGGTCGCCATCAGCGACCCGAGCTGGGAAAACCACCGTGCCCTGTTCGAGGCAGCCGGTTTCCCCGTGATCAACTACGCCTACTACGATGCTGCCAGCCACGGCCTGAATTTCGCCGGCATGGTGGAGTCGCTCAAGTCGTACGCCGCCAACACCATCGTGGTGCTGCACGCCTGCTGCCACAACCCGACCGGCGTTGACCTGTCGGCCGAGCAGTGGAAGCAGGTGGTGGAACTGATCAAGGAACGCAACCTGATCCCGTTCCTCGACATGGCCTACCAGGGCTTCGCGGAAGGCATCGAGCCGGATGGCGCCGCCGTGCGCCTGTTCGCCGAATCCGGCCTGCCGTTCTTCGTGTCGAGCTCGTTCTCGAAGAGCTTCTCCCTGTACGGCGAGCGCGTGGGCGCGCTGTCGATCGTCACCACGGGCAAGGAAGAAGCCCAGCGCGTGATGTCTCAGGTCAAGCGCGTCATCCGCACCAACTACTCCAACCCGCCGACCCACGGCGGCACCGTGGTCGCCACCGTGCTGAACAGCCCGGAGCTGCGCGCCATGTGGGAGCAGGAACTGGGCGAGATGCGCGACCGCATCAAGCTGATGCGCCATGCGCTGGTGGACAAGCTGGCCGCCAAGGGCGTGCCGGGCGACTTCTCCTTCGTCAAGTCCCAGCGCGGCATGTTCTCGTACTCGGGCCTGAACTCGGCCCAGGTCGACGTACTGCGCAACGAGCACGGCATCTACGCCGTGGGCACCGGCCGCATCTGCGTGGCCGCGCTGAACAGCCGCAACATTGACGCGGTGGTCAACGCCATCGCCGCCGTGCTGTAACGCAATACGCGCAAAAGTGCACAAAAAGGCGACTTCGGTCGCCTTTGTCGTATCTCACGACAATTTTTCACGTTCTTTTGCATTTGTCATCGAGAAGTACAGTGTTTGTCCTATTGTCTTTTTCCGATGTGAGCGTACCTTAGGGTATATGCTGCATCGCACGATCGTTCGATTACGCGCATAATCGGTAACACATTAGCAACTGTGTTTGTTGTATTTGTATTGTCCAGGCGTTGAATTCCAGCTTCGCCCCCAGCCTGATAGGGACCACGTCATGCTTTACCAGCTGCATGAATTCCAGCGCTCGATGCTGCACCCGCTTACCGCATGGGCGCAGGCTACGGCCAAGACCTTTACCAATCCCCTGAGCCCGATGTCCCTGGTGCCCGGCGCCACGCGACTGGCTGCCGGCTACGAGTTGCTGTACCGACTCGGCAAGGAATACGAAAAACCCGAATTCGATATCAAATCGGTACGCTCCAACGGCCGGAACATCCCGATCGTCGAACAGACGATCATCGAAAAGCCCTTCTGCAAGCTGGTGCGCTTCAAGCGCTATGCCGACGATCCGGAGACCATCAAGCTGCTCAAGGACGAGCCGGTGGTGCTGGTGTGCGCCCCCCTGTCGGGCCACCACGCCACGCTGCTGCGCGACACCGTGAAGACCTTGCTGCAGGACCACAAGGTCTATGTGACCGACTGGATCGATGCCCGCATGGTCCCGATCGAGGACGGCCGTTTCCGCCTGGCGGACTACATCCATTACATCCAGGACTTCATCCGCCATATCGGCGCTGAGAACCTCCATGTGATCTCCGTGTGCCAGCCTACGGTCCCGGTGCTCGCGGCCATCTCCCTGCTGGCATCCGCCGGCGAGAAGACGCCAAAGACCATGACCATGATGGGCGGGCCGATCGACGCACGGCGCAGCCCGACGGCCGTGAATTCGCTCGCGACCAACAAGTCGTTCGAGTGGTTCGAGAACAATGTGATCTATACGGTGCCGGCGAACTACCCGGGCCATGGCCGCAAGGTGTATCCGGGCTTCCTGCAGCACGCCGGCTTCGTGGCGATGAACCCCGACCGCCACCTGTCCTCGCACTACGATTACTACCTGAACCTGGTCGAGGGCGATGCCGACGACGCGGAAGCCCACGTGCGCTTCTACGACGAGTACAACGCCGTGCTCGACATGGACGCCGAGTACTACCTCGACACCATCCGCGAAGTGTTCCAGGAATTCCGCCTTGCCAACGGCACCTGGGAGATCGATGGCCAGCCGGTGCGCCCGCAGGACATCAAGGGCACCGCGCTACTGACGATCGAGGGCGAACTGGACGACATCTCGGGCGCCGGCCAGACCGCCGCCGCGCATGAGCTCTGCGCGGGCATCCCCAAAGCGCGCAAGCAACACATCACCGCGGCCAAGTGCGGCCACTACGGGATCTTCTCCGGCCGCCGCTGGCGCCAGGAGATTTACCCGGAACTGCGCGATTTCGTGCTCAAGCATCGTTGAGTCACGGCGCTTAAGCTGCAGCCCCATAATAAAAAACGCCCGCAAGCTGCGGGCGTTTTTTATGGGGCTGCAAGCTGCCTCAGCGGCGCTCCAGGTAGGCCAGCAGCATATCGGTGTGCAACTCGGCAAAGCGCTCGTGCTCATCCTGCGCCGCCACGTCGCGCCCGATCACCGCGCTGATGGTGTAACGGTTGGACAGCACGTAGTAGCCAAGCGCGGAGATCGTCAGGTATAGCTGCGAGACATCGACGTTGTCGCGGAACACCCCCTGCCGCTGGCCCCGCTTGACGATATCCGCGAGCACGTTAACCACCGGGTTGATCAACTGGTGCAGCTGGGTGGACTTCTTCAGGTGGCGCGCCTCGTGCAGGTTCTCGCTGTTGACCAGGCGGATGAACTCGGGATTGCGGTAGTACCAGTCCCAGACAAAGCGAGCCAGCGTGCGGACCGCCGCAACGGGATCCTCCTCGACGATGTGCAACTGCTCCTCGGCGGCGCGAAACTCCGCATATTGTTTTTCAAGGACGGCCAGGAACAGGCCCTCCTTGCTGCCATAGTAGTAATACAGCATGCGCTCGTTGGTCTCGGCGCGGCGCGCGATCTGGTCGACGCGTGCCCCTGCCAGGCCGCCCTTGGCAAATTCTTCGGTGGCCGCATCGAGGATGCGGCGGCGTGTTCCCTCGGGGTCCCGCTTGGTTCTGGTTTCGTTTCGCATGCGACGGCTGGTGAATCGTTGCGCGGATTATGGCACAGGGCAACCTGCGCGCAGTGGCCCGGCAAAGGGCGCATCATCGCGCGTTTCTGCACTGCGGCGAAATCGGGGATAATCCCTGCCGCGTGCCCGTTCCAGCCAGGAAAAAAGAGAACGGCATCCACGCCGTACCCGCAAACCCCAAAAGCAGTCGTGACCGCCATTTCCCAGACCCTCGCCGATCGCCTCGAAGCCCTGCTGCCGCAGACCCAATGCACCAAGTGCGGCTTCGACGGCTGCCGTCCCTACGCCGAAGCCATGGCAGCGGGCGAAGCAGCCGGCAATCGCTGCCCGCCGGGCGGGGAAGAGGGCATCCGCCGCCTGTCGGCGCTGCTCGGCACGCCGCCGCAGCCGCTGGACCCGGAGCGGGGCGTGGAGCAGGCCCGCGCGGTGGCAGTGATCGACGAAGCGCTGTGCATCGGCTGCACGCTGTGCATCCAGGCTTGCCCGGTCGACGCCATCGTTGGCGCGCCCAAGCAGATGCATACCGTGCTGGTGGACTGGTGCACCGGTTGCGACCTCTGCGTGGCCCCCTGCCCCGTCGACTGCATTGCCATGGTTCCCGTCACCGCGCAGCGCACCGGCTGGGCCGCCTGGTCGCAGGCGCAAGCGGACGAGGCCCACGCGCGCTACCTCGCCCGCCGCTCGCGGCTCGTGCGCGAGCGCGAGGAGAACGATGCGCGCCTGGCGGCCAAGGCCGCCGCCAAACTGCAGGCGCTGCAAGCCGAAGCCCCGCAAAGCGAAGAGGAACAGGCGGCGCGGGCACGCAAGCAGGCCATCATCCAGGCCGCCATCGAGCGGGCGCGCCTGAAGCAACAAGCGGTGCAGCCGCGCAATACCGAGAACGTCTCCCCTGCCGTGCAGGCGCAGATCGACGCCGCCGAGGCCCGCCGCGCCAAGGCCGGCCTTATCGCCACACCTGGCCAGGCCGATCCGGATGCCGTGCCCGGCTCCAACCCAGCCCTCAAGGACTAATGAACGCTGCCAAGTGCCGCGCCTTGTTCGAGACACTGCGCGAAGTCAACCCGACCCCAGTCACCGAGCTGGAATACAGCTCGCCGTTCGAGCTGCTGATTGCTGTACTGCTGTCCGCGCAGGCCACTGACGTGGGCGTGAACAAGGCCACGCGCAAGCTCTACCCCGTGGCGCACAGCCCGGAGCAGATGCTGGCGCTGGGCGAGGACGGGCTGATTGAGTACATCAAGACCATCGGCCTGTACAAGACCAAGGCCAAGCATGTCATAGCAACCTGCCGCATCCTGGTCGAGCAGCACGGCGGCCAGGTGCCGCGCGACCGGGCCGCGCTGGAAGCTCTGCCGGGCGTGGGCCGCAAGACGGCCAACGTGGTACTGAATACGGCGTTCGGCGAGGCCACCATTGCCGTCGACACGCATATCTTCCGGGTAGCCAACCGCACCGGCCTGGCGCCCGGCAAGAACGTGCAAGTGGTGGAGCAGAAGCTGCTCAAGACCGTGCCGCCGGAGTTCATGCACGATGCGCACCACTGGCTGATCCTGCATGGGCGCTATGTCTGCAAGGCACGCAAGCCCGAGTGCTGGCATTGCGCGATCGAGCCGCTGTGCGAATACCGCGAGAAGACCGAGGCGCCGCGCCTCTGAGCACAGGCACAACGGACAGGCAAAAAAAGACCCGCGCGAGGCGGGTCTTTACCTATCTGGCAGCGCTTGCGCTCAAACGATCCGGCAGGCTTCGTCGAACGACAGGCGCGGGCTGCGCGGGAACAGTTTGTCGGCCTCGCCATAGCCCAGGTTCACGAGGAAATTGACCGACCACTTGCCATCGGCGAAGAAGGCGGCATTCACCTTGCCAGCATCGAAACCGGCCATCGGGCCGCAATCCAGGCCTAGGGCGCGCGCGGCCAGGATGAAATAGCCGCCTTGCAACGAGCTGTTCATCAGCGCGTCGCGGGCGATCTTTTCCGGCTGGCCGGCGTACCACGAACGCGCATCGGCGTGCGGGAACAGCTTGGGCAGCTGATCGTGGAAGGCGTTGTCGAATGCGACGATCGCAGTGACCGGTGCCGAGCGGGTCTTCTCGACGTTGCCTGCGGACACGCACTCGACCAGGCGAGCCTTTTCCGCCGCGCTCTTGACGAACACGATGCGGGCCGGCGAACCGTTGGCAGCCGTCGGGCCAAACTTCATCGCGTCATAGATCTGGTGAAGCACGGCATCGTCCACTTGGCGGTCTTGCCACACGTTGTGCGTACGCGCTTCGGTGAACAGCTGGGCGATTGCAACCTGGTCGATCGGTTTCATGCGGTCGGTTCCTGAACAAATAGTGAGAACCGGATTGTATCTAAGACGCCGCCCCTCGCCACGCAAGCGATTTGAGCAAGGGGTTCAATTCTGTTGCACATCCTGCGCGCCGGAACCCTTGCTGGTCAGCCAAAGCACGCCCGCCAGGATCAAGCCGCCGCCCAGCGCCTGTGTCATCCCGACATGCTCCCCGAGCAAAAGCGCCGCCAACACCACCGTCACCACCGGCTCCAGGGTGGACAACATCGAAGCCCGCGCCGCGCCGAGCCGTTGCAAGCCGGCAAAAAAGGCCAGGATCGCCAGTACCGTGGACAGTAGCGCGATCGCCAGCAACGCCAGCCAGCCGGCCGCGCTTTGCGGGAACTGAGGCGGCACGCCGGCTCCCGCGCGCAACACCCCCACCACGACGTAGACCACCGCCGCCGCACCGCACACCACGGTGGTGGTGGCCAGAGGATTGACGCCCGCCGTCACGCGCGCGCCCACGATGATGTAGACCGAGTAGATCGCGGCCGAGGCCAGGCCAAGCCCGATGCCCAGCGCCGAGCCCTGGCCACCACCCACCGTTAGCCCCGCCCCCACCGAGCACAACACGAGCGCGATCACGGATGCGGTGCCGAGCCGTTCCTTGAGGAAGACGGCGGCGAGGATGGTGACGAAGAGCGGATACAGGTAAAGCAGCAAGGCCACCAGGCTGGCCTGGGCATGATTGAGCGCGGTGAAAAAGCAGAACGACTGGCCAACATAGCCAATGCCGCCCATGGCGGCCAGCGCCAGCACCTTGCGCCAGCCCGGCAGGCTGACGCCGCGCAGGCGCATCGCCAGCGCCAGCGCGCCCGCGGCCAGCACGAAACGCACCGCCAGCAGGCCGTAGACATCGGTGCCCGCGTCGTAAGCAAAGCGCGCGAAGATCGCCATGGCGCCAAAGGCGCTGGCCGACAGGGCGATCAGCAACACGCCCGCGAGTTGCTCGCGGGCATGGCGCAGGGGCTGCCGGACACGGGCGGCGGAGGAACGGGGATCGGACATGGTGGCGCGCTGGGCAGGAAATGGACCCGGCGACGCCAGGCAACGCCGCATTCTAGTAGCTGGCAAGCCAATTCGGTCAGCTTGCGGGAGGCCGGCTTGCGCTGCGCTGCAGCAGTGGAAGAGCTCGTTTACAATAGCGCCATCATGTTCAATCCCTCCCGCGAAGAAGTCCGCCGTTTTTTCTGTGAAGCCTGGCAGAAGCAACGCGCAGGCAGCGTCCTCACCCCCCTCGAAGTCATTGCCGTCGACTGGATCGGCGAGCATCCCGAGTATCACAGCCTGCTCACCGACACGGAAGGCGCGCTAACTCAGGACTACACGCCTGAAGGCGGCCAGACCAATCCGTTCCTGCACCTGGCCATGCACCTGTCGATTTCCGAGCAGGTTTCCATCGACCAGCCCCCAGGCATCCGCCGCGCCTACGAATCCCTGGCGCAGCGTTTGGATTCGCCGCACGAAGCGCAGCATCAGGTCATGGAGTGCCTCGGTGAAATGCTCTGGCAGGCGCAACGCACCGGCATGCCGCCGGATGGCGAGCAATACATTGCCTCGATACAGCGCCGCGCCACCCGTTAAGTAATGCCTCAACCACATCTTGGTTGAGTATAAAACATCACAAAAATCTGGCGCATGGCGTGATAGGCACGTGATAGGCTGTGCCGCGTCACAATATCCTGCCGCGTGCGCATCACCTCTTCACGAGGATGCGCTGCCGCCTCCCATGCTCAGCACGCTCAAGCCCGAGATCTGCCGCGCCACGGCCAAGCCGCCCGCTCTCCTGCTGGCACTCGCCCTCGTGGCCGCCGGGCCGCTATCGAGCCACGCCGCCGTGGCGTTGCTGCAACCGCCGAAGGTGGTCGACGGCACCAAGCCCCTGACCCTGACCTTGTTGCTGAGCGCTGACGGCGCGAACCGCAGCTTCCTGGTCCCCCAGGCGATCGACGTCACGGCTTCGGCCGATCTGCAGGCCCCTGTCAGGCTCAGCATGCAGCGCGCCACTGCGGCCCCCTCGACGATCAAGTTGCGCAAGGGCGAGCACCGCACCGTCGAGTACAGTGCGCCGTTGCCGCCCAACCTGCGCGGCGTGGTCCGACTGGATCCCGTGGACATCGACGCCGCGCCTGTGCTGGTCACGCTCAACCGCGCGCCGCGCGCCGACGATCCGCGGTCGGCCCAGGTCGCGGCGCCCCCCGCACCCGCCACAAGCGCCGAAGGAAGCACCACTGCTGTGTCGACCGTGCCTGTCATTCCCGTAGCAGCCGCCAGCCAGGCGGCGCCCGTCCCGGCGGACCTGCGCGACCAGGGCCGGCTGACCTTCAACGACCCGATGTACTTCCTGGTCGGGGCGCATGGCGGGGCCAACGCCAAGTTCCAGTTCAGCTTCAAGTTCCGCATCTACCAAGGCGAGAATCCGGCTTCGCACGGCGTGCTTGAGAACCTGTACTTCGGCTACACGCAGTTCTCCCTGTGGGATCTGTCGAGCGACTCACGGCCGTTCCGCGACACCAACTACCGCCCGAGCCTGTTCTATTACCTGTCGGATGCCGGCGTGCAGAACCGCGTGATCAGCCGGCTCTCGCTCGCGGCCGGCCTGGAGCATGAGTCGAATGGCCGCGATGGCGCCCAGTCGCGCAGCATCAATACGGTGTTCGTCAAACCCACGTTTTTCCTGGGGGACATAAGCAACTGGCACTGGAGCGTGTCGCCCAAGCTGTACTACTACGTCGAGAAGAACGACAACTCTGACATTGCCCGCTATCGCGGCTACATGGACCTGAAACTGGCCTACGGCAAGCCGGACGCATGGGAGTTCGCCACCACCCTGCGCAAAGGCACGCAGAAGTATTACGGCAGCGTCGACGCATCGGTGACGTATCCGCTGGCCAGGCTGATCCCCGGCACGGCGGGTTACCTGATGGCGGGCTATTTCATCGGCTATGGCGAGAGCTTGCTGGACTACAACCGCAAGCTGCCTTGGCAATTCCGGCTGGGATACGCGCTGGCACGCTGACGCGCCGACGCGCCTAACCAGCCAGCGGCTTGCCGCTGGCCTTCAGCCGTGCGTTGGCCACCGCCGCGGCAAACTGGCCCTGCCCATGCCAGCCGGTGGCCCGCCCCAGCTTCTTGCCCTTGTGGAAGAACATGAAGACCGGAATGCCGTGCAGGCCGAATCGCTTGCCCATATCGGGGTGCGCATAGACGTTGGCGTGCAGCCAGTGCAGTTCCAGCGCCCGCACCGGGTCTAGATCGGCCAGCATGGCTTTCTTGGCCATCTCGCAATTGAAGCAGTCCACGCCCCAGAAAAACACGCAGACCAGCGCATCGCCGGCAGCGGCGATAGCGTCATCAATGCCGGCGCCGTCCACCTCGCGCATGCCGAACACTTCGAAGGCACGATGGTCGAGGTGCGACGCCGGATCCACCGTGGTGCCGGGCATGGCGGCATTGTCTGGCTTGATGGACATAGACGTCTCCAGCAATGAAAAACGCCCGGGCCAGCGGCACCGGGCGTTGCTTGTGCCAGCCCGCCGGGCGGACCGCCAAGCGGTGGCGCTTACTTGGGCGCGGACACCGTGACCAGCGCCGGGCGCAGCACGCGATCAGCGATCGTGTAGCCGCGCTGCAGCACCGTGACCACGGTGTTCGGCTCCTGCGGCGCCGGCACCATCGAAATGGCCTGGTGACGGTGCGGGTCGAACTTCTCGCCAACCGGGTTCAGCTCTACGATCTTGCCCTTCTCGAAGGCGCTGACGAGCTGGCGGGCGGTCAGTTCGACCCCTTCACGCAGCTTGGCGATATCGCCCGACCCGTCGGCCAGTGCCGCCTGCAGGCTGTCCATCACGGGCAGCAGGTAGTCGGCAAAGGTCTCGATGGCAAATTTATGGGCCTTGGCGACGTCCTCCTGGGCACGGCGGCGGATGTTCTCGCCTTCCGCGGTAGCCCGCAGGAACATGTCGTAGTTCTCCTTGGCCTTGGCTTCAAGCGCGGCCAACTGGGCCGCCACGTCCACGGTGGCGGCGTTATCGGCCTGGCCGGCCGGGGCGGTGTTCAGCTCCTCGCTGGCTGGCGTGAGCGGCGGCGTGGTGGATGGCGTCTGCTTCTGTTCTTCCATGTCGATCCGTATAAAACAAAGGCGCGGCCTGCCTGGCGCAGGCCGCCGGGTGGTCAATCGGCAAATATAGCCTGCAGTTGGTGGCAGGCCCCCGGATTTTCAAGAGCGCACCGCGACAGTGCACTGAAACACAAGGTTACAAAGCGGGGTCTACGGAAATAGGGGTCATATTGCTTTGCTGCAGCGCACCCCCTAAGATGAAACCGTATAAAAATGACAAAAATAACGGGGTCGACGATGCAACTCAAGTGGGGCCACTCTCGAAAGGTTAGCCATGCATAAGCTGCCTGTTCTGACGGTCTTCCTTCTCGCCGCATTATCGGTGATGACAGTCTTCATCTGCCTCTCCGGCGCGCTCACGCCGCGAGACACCGAATACGGCAGTGGCAAGGCGGTATTCAAACACTACATCATTCCCTACGTTCGCTGACCCAGCCGGGTGAGTCCGTACTGCTTGGGCAGCCTTGCGCCTCACCCCCTGACGCCGTCGATCTGGCGGCGATCGCGCTTGGTCGGGCGTCCCTGCAGCTGCGATGCAGGTTCCACGTTAAGCCGCCGGTTCTCGGCATCCTGCCGCCGGCGCGCCTCGCTGGCCTCGGTTTCCGCATAAAGCGTCTGGGCTACCGCGGCCGGGCCGCGCAAGCCCGCAATCCCTTTCACCACGACTTCCCAGCGTTGCTGGTGCGCCTCCAGGACGACGGTGTCGCCCGGCTTGACCTCGCGCGAATTCTTGCACGCCTGGCCGTTGACCTGCACCTTGCCACGGTCCACCGCCTCGGCAGCCAGCGAGCGCGTCTTGAAGAAGCGCGCGCACCACAGCCATTTGTCGATGCGCAGGCGGGCATCGGCCTCGAAAGATACGCTCATGTCGTCACCTCCATCCGTTGGGCAGCGCCGCGCTCATGCTGCGGCGCCGCGCGTCTGCGCGTGCGTGCGGCGGGCCTCCAGCTCATGCGGATGCGGCAGCCGCAGCGGCCAGCCCTGCAAGTGCTGCAAGCCGATCTCCGCCAGCCCGGCAATCCAGCTTTCCGAATCGTTGAGGCAAGGAATGTAGTGGAACACCTTGCCGCCAGCCACGTGGAACTCGGAGCGCCCTTCCATGGCGATCTCTTCCAGCGTCTCCAGGCAATCAGCCGGAAAGCCCGGGCAGAACACGTCTACCCGGCCGGTGCCGACCTTGCCGAGCTCCCGCAGGGTGGGCGCGGTATAGGGCTGCAGCCATTCCGCCTTGCCAAAGCGCGACTGAAAGGTGACCTGGTACTGTCCGGGCTGCAAGCCCAGCGCCTCGCCCAGCAGGCGCCCGGTCTTGAGGCACTCGCAATGGTAGGGATCGCCGAGCTCCAGCGTGCGGCGCGGCACGCCATGAAACGACAGGATCAGCTTGTCGCCCCGCGCGAAATCCGGCGTGCCATGCTGCGCCCAGTATGCCCCCACCTGCTGGTGCAAGGCGGCAATATAGGCCGGATGGTCGTGGAAATGCTTGACCAGCCGCAGCTCCGGCTGGTTTCGCCACTGCTTGAGCACCCGGAACACCTCGTCGAAGCCCGTCGCCGTGGTGGTGCCGGAGTATTGCGGATACAGCGGCAGCAGCAGGATGCGTTCGGTCCCTTGGCGGCGCAGCGCTTCCAGCACCGAGCCGATCGACGGATTGCCGTACCGCATGGCGCACGCCACTGTCACCTCATGGCCTTGCTGGTTCAGCAGCAGCTGCAAGGCGTGAGCCTGGCGCTCGGTGTGCACCAGCAGCGGGGAACCCGTCATATGCGCCTCCCGCAGCCAGATCGACTCATACTTCATCGCCGAGGCGCGCGAGCGCAGTGGCACGATGATGCCGTACAGCAGCGGCAGCCACGCCGCGCGTGGAATCTCCACGACGCGCGGGTCGGACAGGAACTGCTTGAGGTAGCTGCCGACCGCCTTCGGCGTTGGCGCATCCGGGGTGCCAAGGTTGATCAGCAGGATGGCCGTGCGCGGCGCCTGGCCATGCTGGTAGGCCGGTTCAGGGGTGAACGTCATGTAATTTCCGGTGTGGCGGGGCGGTGCGGGCACAGGGCGTGCGCACCGCCAAGTCTCGCCGAGCTTACAGGATGAGGGGGAGGGACAGGCAGTTTGTGAGACCGGGCCGGGCCAACACTAGTTCTGGCTGAGCGCGCTGGACAACAGGCGCGCGGTGATGTCGACGATCGGGATCACCCGCTCGTAGGCCATGCGGGTCGGCCCGATCACCCCGAGCGTGCCGACGATCTGGCCGTCGACTTCGTAGGGCGCGGTGATGACCGCCATGTCTTCGAGCGGCACCAGCTTGCTCTCGCCGCCGATGAAGATCTGCACGCCCTGGGCGTGGCTGGAGACATCGAGCAGCTTGAGCAGGCCGGTCTTGTGCTCGAACACGTCGAACAGGCGGCGCAGCTTTTCCATGCTGGAGGACAGGTCTTCCACCTCCAGCAGCTTGCGCTCGCCCGAGATGAAGACGTGGTCGTCTTCCCCCTCGGCCATGGCATTGCTCCCCGCCTCCACTGCGGCCTGCATCAGCTGCGACATATCCATGCGCAGCGCCTGCAGCTCGCCGCGCAGGTGGTCGCGCACATTGTCAAAGCTCATGCCGGCAAAGTGCGAGTTGATGAAATTGGCGGCTTCGACCAGTTGCGACGGGGAATACGGCAGCTCGGTCTGGATGATGCGGTTCTGCACGTCGCCCTCGGGGGTAACGATAATCAGCAGGATGCGCTTGTCCGAAAGCCGCATGAATTCGACCTGGCGGAACGCCTGGGCGCGCCTGGGGGTCATCACCACGCCGGCGAACTGCGACAGGTTGGACAAGGTGTGCGCCGCCGACGTGATCATCCGCTGCGGCCCGAGCTGCTGGCCGTGCAGCTGGCCCCGGATCTTGCCGGTCAGCTCGGCCAGGTTGAGCGCGCCATCCAGGGGCTGGGCGGTCAGCATGGTGTCCACGAACAGCCGGTAGCCGCGCGGCGTGGGGATACGCCCGGCCGAGGTATGCGGGCTGGCAATGAACCCCATTTCCTCCAGGTCGGACATCACATTGCGGATGGTGGCCGGAGACAGGTCGAGACCCGAGTACTTCGACAAGGTCCGCGAGCCCACGGGCTGCCCCTCGGCGATGTAGCGCTCGATGAGGGTTTTGAGAAGCGTTTTCGCACGTTCATCCATGATGCTCCTGATTTTACGCAAGTTTTCACTATTCGGGCGGCTCATCGCCGATCCGGCCCGGCGCCGAGCGCCCTCCTGCTGACAATGGTCACGGCGGTATGGTCTAATCCCGGCATGTCTTCGCTCCCCAAGCCCGGCGCCGCGCGCGCCCCATTTCGCACCGTCGCCCTGATCGGCAGGTACGCCACAGCCGGCATCGAGGGCCCGCTGGAAGAGCTGGCCGCCTGTATCCTCAGGAACGGCCAGGATGTGGTGTTCGAGCGAGACACTGCCCTGGCCACCGGGCTGACCGACTATCCGGCGCTGGCGCCCGACGAGATCGGCAAGCATGCCGATGTGGCGGTGGTGCTCGGCGGCGACGGCACCCTGCTGGGCCTGGCGCGCCAGCTGGCCGGCTACCCGGTGCCGCTGATCGGCGTGAACCACGGGCGCCTTGGCTTCATGACCGATATCCCGTTGCAGGACGTGCATTCGGTGCTGCCCGACATGCTGGCGGGCCGCTACGAGTCCGAGACCCGCATGCTGCTGGAGTCCAAGGTGGTGCGCGACGATGGTGTGATCTTCTCCGCGCTGGCCTTTAACGACGTCGTGGTCAACCGTTCCGGCATTTCAGGCATGGTCGAGCTGGCGGTGTCGGTGGACGGCCACTTCATGTACAACCAGCGCTCCGATGGCCTGATCGTCTCCACGCCGACCGGCTCGACCGCCTATGCGCTGTCGGCAGGCGGCCCGATCCTGCACCCGACCCTGTCGGGCCTGGTGCTGGTGCCGATTGCCCCGCATGCGCTGTCCAACCGCCCGATCGTGCTGCCGCACGACGCCGAAGTGTCGATCGAGGTCGCCACGGCGCGTGACGCCAGCGTGAACTTCGACATGCAGTCGCTGACCTCGCTCCTGCCCGGCGACCGCATCGTGGTGCGGCGCTCGGCCAAGACCGTCAACCTGCTGCACCCGATCGGCTACAACTATTACGCCACGCTGCGCAAGAAGCTGCACTGGCATGAGTACCCGAGCGAAGACAACCGGCTCTGATCCGCCCCGGCCCGCACCGATCCGGACCAGATCCGTCCCCTGACATCACCCAGCCCCGACCCGTCGACCACGATGCTGCGCAGCCTGTCCATCCGCGATTTCGTCATTGTCGATACCCTCGACCTCGACTTCTCCCCGGGCTTCACCGTCTTCACCGGCGAGACCGGCGCCGGCAAGTCGATCCTGATCGATGCGCTGGCGCTGGTGCTGGGTGAGCGCGCCGACGCCGGCGTGGTCCGCGAAGGCGCCTCCCGGGCCAGCATCAGCGCCACCTTTTCCACCCCGGCCGGGCTCGACGCCTGGCTGGCCGAACACGATCTCACTGGCGACGAAGGCACGGTGCTGCTGCGCCGCACGGTCGACGCCAGCGGGCGCGGCAAGGCCTTTATCAATGGCGCCGCCGCCACGCTGGGCCAGTTGCGCGACATCGGCGACCGCCTGGTCGATATCCACGGCCAGCATGCCCATCAGCTACTGCTGCGCCCGGATGCCCAGCGCTTGCTGCTCGATGCCCATGCCGGCCTCACCGCGCAGGCCGGCGCGGTGGCCGAAGCCTGGCGCTCGTGGCGTGCGTGCGTGCGCCAGCGCGAAACCGTCGAGCACCGCTCGCGCGAGATGCAGCTGGAACGCGAGCGGCTCGAATGGCAGGTCGGCGAGCTCGAGAAGCTGGCGCCGCAACCTGGCGAATGGGAAGACATCCAGGCCGAATACAACCGGCTGTCGCATGCCGCCGGGCTGATCGAGGGCAGCCGCGCCGCGCTCGAGGCGCTGTCCGAGGCCGATGGCTCGGTGCTGTCCGGGCTGAACAGCGTGGTGCAGCGCCTGCGGCAGATGGCTGACGTCGACCCCGCGCTGGGCGACGTACTGGCGGCGCTGGACCCGGCGCTGGTCCAAGTCGAGGAGGCCGCGCACTCGCTCAACCGCTACGTCGACCGGATCGACCTGGACCCCGAACGCTTGCAGGTGGTGGAGGCGCGCATGCAGGCGCTGCACACCACCGCGCGCAAGTACCGGATGCCGCCGGAGCAGTTGCCGGACGAACTGATGGCGCGCCGCCAGCAACTGGACGATCTCCAGTCCGCCCAGGACCTGAACAAGGCGATGGCGCGCGAGGCCGCGGCCCGCGCCGCCTACCTCACCATCGCCCAGCATCTCGGCGCTGCCCGCAAGGTGGCGGCCGAGAGCCTGTCGGCCGCCGTGACGGATGCCATGCAGGGCCTGTCCATGGCGGGCGGCAGTTTCGCGGTGGCGCTGCACCCGCTGGACGAAGGGCAGAGCCACGGTCTGGAACAAGTCGAGTTCCTGGTGGCAGGCCATGCCGGCGTCAGCGCGCGCCCCTTGGCCAAAGTGGCGTCGGGCGGCGAGCTGGCCCGGATCAGCCTGGCGATTTCCGTCATTACCAGCGAGGCCGCGCCCACCCCCACCCTGATCTTCGACGAAGTCGACACCGGCATCGGCGGCGCGGTGGCCGAGGTGGTGGGCCGCCGCCTGCAGGAACTCGGCCGCGCCCGCCAGGTGTTGTGCGTGACCCACCTGCCGCAGGTGGCGGCCCAGGCCGGCGCCCACCTGCTGGTCAGCAAGGAGACCAGCCAGCGCGACGGCACAGGCTCGGTCACCCGCTCGCGCATCCGCGGCCTCGACGCCGCCGGCCGCGTGGTCGAAACCGCACGCATGCTGGGCGGGACCACCGTGACGGCGACCACGGTGCAACACGCCGAGGAGATGCTCGCGCAAGGCCTGCGCGGCACCACCGGCACGGCCCGGGAGGCGCGCCGCTCGCGGCGCAGCGCAGGCTGACAGCCTGCGCCCTCTGCCTCTGGCCCGTAACCTTTCAGGAGTTTCCCCATGTCACTCGGCAAACAGCCGCACTCCCGCTCACTGGCCCGCCCACTGCGGATTACCGCCGCCTGCGGCCTGCTGGCCTTGCTGGCGCTGACCGCCTGCCAGGCGCAACAGCGCCCGTCTGCGCCACCGCTCAACAGCATCAGCGCCGATCGCACCGTAGGCGATATCATGGTGCGGTTCTCCGCGCCGCCCGTCACCGTGTCCGAAGACGCCGATCGCTTGCTGGCGTCGATTGCCGGGCCGATCCGCTTCGTCGTCAAGCGGCCCATGTCGGGCGGCGTGTGGCTGGTCACCGCGATCTCCGCGTCGGCCGATGCCACGATCGACCAGGCGCTTGCCACGCTGCGCGGCACCCCTCGCATCGAGCTGGCCGAACCTGATCGCGTGCTCAAGCCGAACCGCACCCAGCCCGTCGGCCGCGACATGCCGGCGAGCTGAGTCCGGCGGCGGCCCGGTTCCTGTCGTCGGAATGCATGGCTTGGACGTTGAAGGTTGAAGACTGAAGATTGAATGCTGTAACCGCGGTCGGTCCGAAGCGGGCTCAACGGGAGAACGTAGACATGCAGGAACAGCTTCGATTTCGATCTGGCGAAACGCGGCGCGTGGCATCCCATGCCGCCCTGCTGCTGGCGCTTGGCGCCGCCCTCTGGCTGGGCGTGCCGGCCGCGGCCAGCGCAGCCCCCGACCCCGCCGCGCGCCCCGCGCCGCGCTACACCGGCAACTTCATCGTGCGCTGGCGCGACGGCAGCACAAGCACAATCGCCGGCACGAACGCCACCAGCGCGAGCGACAGCGCCGCTGCCAGCGGCCTGCCCGAGCGTATGCTGAGCGTGCGCCAGAGCACCGGCGTGGCGCTCTCGGTCAAGCGCCAGATGGGCGGCAGCTTGCAACTGCTGAGCGTCTCCGGCAGCGATGCCGCCGACCCGGAAGGCACCGCCGCCCGGCTGCGCCAGGATCCGCGGATCGCGGAAGTGGTGCCGGACCGCTGGCTGCGGCTGCACGACACCATCCCCAACGATCCCGAGTTCGCGCTCAACCAGCCCTACCTCGGTACCCCCGCACAGGTGGTGGGCGGCGTGAACCTGCCACCCGCATGGGACCGCACGCGCGGCAGCAGCAGCCTGGTGATCGCCGTGCTCGATACCGGCTACCTGCCGCACCCCGATCTCGCCGGCCGCATTGTGCCCGGCTATGACTTCATTACCGATCCGTCCATCGCCAACGACGGCGATGGACGGGATGCGGATGCCACCGACGCCGGCGACGGCGTGCCGGCGGGCTTCACCTGCCCGGGCACCACCACGCCGACCACGACCGCAACCAACAATAGCTGGCACGGCACCCGCGTGGCAGGCACGCTTGGCGCGCTCACCAATAACGGGGTGAACATCGCCGGTGTGGACTGGAACGCCCGCATCCAGCCGGTGCGCGTCTCCGGCCGCTGCGGCGCGCTGCTCTCGGACACCGTGGATGGCATGCGCTGGGCTGGCGGCCTCTCCGTACCCAACGCGCCGGCCAACCCCACCCCGGCGCGCGTGATCAACGTGAGCCTGGGCGGCGGGACCTGCTCCAGCATCGAGCAGCAAGCCGTGACCGACCTCGCCGCGAATGGCGTGGTGGTGGTCGCCGCCACGGGCAACAGCGCCGGCGCGGTCGAGGCGCCTGCCGACTGCGCCGGCGTGGTCGCCGTAACGGCACATGCCAACGACGGCGAGAACGCCAGCTATGCCAACGTGGGGCCACAGGTTGCGCTAAGCGCGCCGGGCGGCGGCTGCGGCAACTCCAAGGTATCGGGCGGCAAATGCTCGGTGGCGGAATCGTTCATCCGGACCCTGTCCAATGACGGCACCACCTCGCTTGGCAACTACAACGTCATCAATTCGCAAGGCACCAGCTTTGCCGCGCCGCTGGTGTCGGGCGTGGTGTCGTTGATGCTCGCCGCCAACCCGGCGCTCACGCCCGCCCAGGTGCTTGCCACCTTGAAGAGTTCGGCGCGGCCCCACCCGGCCGGCACCTATTGCACGGCCGCAGCCAATGCCGGCATCTGCGGCGCGGGCCTGCTCGATGCCAATGCTGCCGTGGCGGCCGGCACGCAGGTGGTCCAGCCGGCGCCCGCGCCCGCTGCGCCAGCCACCTCCTCGGGCGGCGGCGGCGCGATTTCCTGGCCGCTCGCGCTCGGGCTGGGCGCGCTTGGCTTGCTGCTGAACTGGGCCGGGCGCCGCCGGCGCCCGGCGCGGTCGCGCTGAAACCGCGCTGAATTCGCGGCGAACGCGGGGCACCGTCCGGCCTGCGCCGGCGGCGCCCCTTGCCAGCGCGCCTATGCCGGTGGCCCGCCCCGCCGGCGCTGCCACCACTCCTGCACCAGCCATAGCCCCAGGCCGGCCAACGCGCCGGCCGCGTGCGAGATGCGCACGACCCCGAACCCCCACTGCGCGTCGAACACCACGGGCGCGAGCCATGACTGCTCAAGCCAGGTCTTGACCAACACGCCAAGGCAGAGCGCCACGCCGAGCACGCGCGACACGCCGCCGCCATAGAGCAGCCGCAGCCCGCCCCACAGGGCCAACCCGTGCAACGCACCGGACAATCCGCCGTACCAGCCCACCGACGGCACCCGGCATAACGCCAGTTGCACCGCAACGCCGCAGGCGAACAGGACCGCCAACATCGCGCCGGCGCGCGCCTCGCGGCCAATCAGCAGGAACAGGCCCGCAGCGGCCAGCAGGTCCGCCAGCCAGTGCTGCCAGCCAAGGTGGACCCACATTGCGGTCAGCAGGCGCCACCACTGGCCCGCCACGCCGTGGCCCATGACCGCATCGCGCAGATAGAGCCCGTGCGCGCGCAGCCACGGAATGAAGGTAAAAGCGGCACCCAGGGCGGCCGTGAGCGCCAGTACGGCCAGCACGCCCGGCCATCCCGGCCGGCGCGCCGCGCCAGCCGCCTGCACGTTCATTTGCCGCCGGCGGCAACCGGCTCGCCGAACACTGCTTGCCAGAGGGTGCGCACGTGTTCCGCCTGCTGCGCCACCACGGCCGGCGCAACCCGTGCGTGGACCTGCCCGTCCAGGCGCAGCTGGTGCTGGCGGGCACGGAACAGGCGATAGGCGTCGCCCACTTCGCGCGCCAGCGTGGCATCGATCAGGCCGATTTCACCGGCCGTGCGCAGCAGCGCGATATTGCCGGCATTGCGCGTGAGCGCGGGATGATCGTGGCTGTGCAGCAGCACAAGGTATTGCACCGTGAACTCGATGTCGACCATGCCGCCGCGATCATGCTTGAGGTCGAACAACCCGCTTGGGTTGGGATGGCCCTCGGCCACCTTGTGGCGCATGACGACGATCTCGCCGCGCAGCGTGGCGGCGTCGCGTGGCTGGCGCAGGATCTCGTCGCGCAGGCTCTCGAAATGCGCGCCGATCCCGGGGTCGCCCGCGCAAAAACGCGCGCGGGTAAGGGCCTGGTGCTCCCACACCCACGCGGTGTTGTCACCCTCGCGCTGCTGGTAGCGGCGAAAGCCCTCGAAGCTGGTCACCAGCAGCCCGGCCTCGCCGTTGGGGCGCAGGCGCGTGTCGACATCGAACAGCGTGCCGGCGGCGGTATGGCTGGTCAGCCAGGTGATCAGGCGGCGCGCGTAGGCGGCATAGACATCAGGCGCGCGCTCGTGCTCGTCCTCGTAGAGGAAGATGATGTCGAGGTCGGAGGCATAGCCCAGCTCCTTGCCGCCCAGCTTGCCGTAAGCGATCACGGCAAAGCGCGGCTGCTCGGCATGCCGGGTCGCCAGCTGGCGCCAGACGGCCTGCAGGGTCACCTCGAGCATGGCGTCGGCCAGGTCCGACAGCCGGTCGGCGATCTGCTCCACGGTCAGCATGCCTTGCAGGTCCTGCAACAGGATGCGGAACGTCTCGGCGTGGTGCTCGCGGCGCAGGATGTCCATCTGCGCTTCGATCTGCCCGTCGGCCGCGTCGAGGCGCGTGGCCAGGCGGCTGCGAAAGCCGGCCCAGTCGGGCGCGCCCGCCAGGGCATCGCTATCGAGCAGTTCGTCAAGCAGTTGCGGGTGGCGGGTCAGATAGGCGGCGGCCCAGCTTGACGCGTGCAGCGTGTCGGCCACGCGCGCCATCGCCTGCGGGTACTCGGAAAGCAGCGAAAGGTAGGACGCACGGCGGCTGATGGCATCCAGGAAATCGACAAAGCGGGCGATGGTGCGGTCGGCATCTTCCTGGCGCGAGGCCAGGTCAAGCGCGCGGTTGACCAGCAGGTCAAAGCGCACCCGGCTGGGCTCGGACAGCGCGCGGTAACGCAGCGAGCCACCAATGGCGCGCAGGCGGTCGAGCAGCCCGGCGCAATCACTGAAGCCGGCTGAGGCCAAGCGTTCGCACGGCGGCTCATCCTGTTCTTCCTGGATCAACGCCGGCCACAACGCCTCGCACGGCGCGTGCGCTTCATCGGGGTCCGAGAAGGTGGCCTCGAACTGTTGCGCCACCGGATCCTGCAGCGATGCCAGCCGCTCGAGCAGGGCCGGCCAGTCGGCGCAGCCCATCATCTTCGCCACCGCCAGCTGCTCCTCTTCCGAGGTTGGCAGGTGGTGCGTCTGGGCATCGTCGCGATACTGCAGGCGATGCTCGAGCTGGCGCAGGAAGCGGTAGGCGTGCGCCAGTTGCTCGGCCTGGCCCGCGGGCAACAGCCCATGCTCCACTGCCACCGCCAACACCTCCAGGGTGGGCCGGATGCGCAGCGCCGGGTCCTGGCCGCCGCGGATCAGCTGGAAGACCTGGGCCATGAACTCGATCTCGCGGATGCCGCCGCGGCCGAGCTTGATATTGAAGGCACGCTGGTTGACGCGCTGGCCGCCGCCTGGCGCCGCCAGCCCGCCGCTGCGCTTGGCCGCCTCGGCGCGGATCTGCGCATGCAGCGAGCGGATCGCCGCAATCACGCCGTAGTCGAGGTAGCGGCGAAAGACGAAGGGCGTGGTCAGGCTGGCCAGTTGCGCGGCGGTACGCTGCGCGTGCGGGGTATCCAGCGCCGATACCACCCTGCCCTTGATCCAGGCGTAGCGCTCCCACTCGCGCCCCTGCACCATCAGGTATTGCTCCAGCATGCCGAAGCTGCAGGCCAGCGGCCCGGCGTCGCCATTGGGGCGCAGGCGCATGTCGACGCGGAACACGTAGCCGTCTGCGGTCACGTCGGCCAGCAGGTTGATCAGGCGCCGTCCCAGGCGGATGAAGTACTCGTGATTGGACAGGCTGCGTTGCCCGCCACGCGTGTCGCCGTCTTCGTCGTACAGGAAGATCAGGTCGATGTCGGACGACACATTGAGCTCGCGGCCACCCAGCTTGCCCATGCCAACCACCACCAGCTCCTGGACTTCCCCGCTGCTCTCCCCGACCGGACGGCCGTAGGTCGGGGCAAGGTCCGCTTCCAGCATGGCCAGGCCATACTGGATGCCGAGCTCGGCCAGATCCGTCATCGCGCCGGTGACTTCGCCCAGCGTCGACTGCCCGCGCAGATCGCGCTCGATCACCACGCACATCACTTCTGCGCGCAAGCGGCGCAGCGCGCGCTTGATGGCGTCGTCCACATCGGCCGACGGCTCATGCAGGACCTTGAGCCGTGCCGCCATCCAGGCGCGCGTGAGCGGCTGGTCGCGTGCTTGCGCGACGATTTCGGCCAGCTCGGGACGGGCCTGCACCATGCGGCGGGTGTAATGGGAATAGGCGGGCGAGTACAATGCCATGCCGGCGCAATCGACCGGCACGAGTTCAACGGCGGCCACCACCGCGAACGGGCCGGTGGCCATGTCGGCCACGGCCTGCCTGGCCGCGCCGGAAGTGTTGCCGGGCGCACGTTCGCCGGCAGCGCCATCGGTTGCAGCGGTCTCGGGCGCGGCTGCGGAACTCGTCGGATCAGTGGAAGTCATTCCTGTTACTTGGTAGCGCGTGAGCCGGCCCTTGGCCGGCGCGCGCGTTATGCACGGCCGGTCAGGCACCGAATTGGAGAGCGCCTAGTATTGTCGGATAATCTGCGCATGTCCAGCCGCGCCACCCCACCTGCCGATCCCTCCGCCGCCGCCGCCGGCGGCACGCCGGCACTCGAAGGGGCCGCCGGTGCAGGCTCCCCCCCATCGCTGCAAGGCAGCCTGCGCGCGCTTGCGTTTGCGCGTGCTTGCGGCCGCGCCCTGCTCGCAGGCTTGCGCCATCCCGTCTGGCGCGGCCTGGGACGGGTGCTGGTGCGCCTGGCCCTGGCGCTGGTGCTGCTGGCGCTGCTCGCCGGGCTCCTGATCCGCTTCGTGCTCTGGCCGCAGGCCTCCGCCGCGCGCACCTGGCTCGAGCAGCGCGGCTCGGTGGCGCTCGCGGCCCAACTGAGCATCGGCCAGCTGGATACCTACTGGGATGGCTGGCACCCCGCTTTCCATGCCCGTGACGTCAAGGCCGTCGATGCCGAGCAGCGCGTGCTGCTGGCCGCGGGCGAGCTTGACGGCAAGCTGTCATGGCGCTCGCTGTTCAGCATGGACGTGCTGTTCCAGCGCATCTCCGCCAGCCGGACCGACCTGCTGATCCGCCGCTCCGCCGACGGCAAGCTCAAGGTGGCCGGCATGGCCGTGGATACCACCGGCGCCCAGCCGCAGGACAACCGGCTGTTCGACTGGCTGCTGGCCCAGGGCAAGGTCGAGCTCACCGACGGCAAGCTGCGCTGGCTCGACGACAAGAACAAACTGCCGCAACTGGACGTGGGCGATATCCAGCTCAGCGTGCAGCGCCACGGCTCGCGCCACACGTTCAAGCTCGAAGCGCAGTCGGCCACGCTTGCGCCACGCCCGCTGGTGGTACAGGCGGACTTCCGCCATGAATACCTGCACCGCACCGGCGACTGGCACAACTGGTACGGGCAGGCCAGCTGGGACCTTGGCCGGCTGGAACTCCCGGTGCTGCAGCGCTATCTCGCGGTCTTCGACCGGGTCACGCGCGGCACCTTCAGCACCGACGGCACCATCGAGTTTCGCGGCGGCCAGATCACCCGCAGCCAGGCCCGGCTGCGCGCCAGCAGCGTGGACCTGAAGCTCTCCGGCGCGCCCGAAGCGCTCAAGCTCGCCAGTGCCCAGGCCTTTGTCCTGCACCGCGCGGGGCGCGACCGCGACCACATCCTCACCATCGACACCCTGCTGTGGCAGCCCGAGCCGGCCGAAGGGCCGGCCGTGCCACCGGCACGGCAAGCGCAGGCGGCTTCCGCCGCCGCGGCCTCCCCCGGCGCCGCCAGCGCGGCCGCCGGCCTGGCCAGCGGCGAAGGCGCCTGGCGCGAAGGCATGCGCAAGGTAGTGGTCGGCTGGGCCACCGACAACAAGGGCGCATTGCGCAAGTTCACGCTCAAGGCACCCACCTTCGACCTGAACACCGTGCGCGCGCTGGCCACCTCGCTGCCGCTCGACACCGCCTTGTCGCGCCAGTTGCGTGCGCTCCAGCCCTCCGGCCATGTCGACAACCTGGACGTAAACTGGACCCGGGATCGCCAGGGCATTCTGAGCCGCCGCGATGGCCAGCGCCACTTCAACGTGCAGGGCACGCTGCGCAGCGTCTCGGTGCTTGGCCAGCCCGCCAACCCGCCCGTCGGCGCGAATGGCAAGCCCCACCTGGGTGTGCCGGGCTTTTCGCGGATCTCCGGCAGCTTCAGTTTCGACGAGCGCCAGGGCAGCGCCCGTTTTGAAGGCAACAATGCCGCGCTGATGCTGCCGGGCATGTTCGAGGATCCGCGCCTGTCGTTCGACCAGATCAACGGCGAAGTGCGCTGGACCAACGACAACGGCAAGCTGGCGGTGCGCACCGACGGCGTGCAGTTCGCCAACGCGGATACCGCCGGCAGCGTACGCGGCACATGGCATGCCGGTGGCGACGGGCACGGCGGCATTGCCGACCTGACCGGCGAGCTGACCCGCGCCCAGGTCAGCCGTGTGCCGCGCTACCTGCCCATGGGCATACCCGCCTCCACGCGCCAGTACCTGGCTGGCGCCCTGGTAGGCGGCGAAGCCAGCGACGTCAGGTTCCTGCTCAAGGGCGACCTGGAGCACTTTCCCTTCCACAGCCCGTTCGAGGGCGCCGGCGATTTTCGGGTCGAAGTGCCGATCCAGCATGTCAGCTACCAGATCGCGCCCCATGTGAGCGCGCCGGCGGGCAGCGTCGCCAGCGCCAGCAATGACGGCAAGGCCTGGCCGAACTTCACCGACATCAGCGGCCACTTGCTGTTCGAGCGCGGCGGCCTGTCGTTCCTCGCGCAGCGTGCTGGCGTGCAAGGCGCCGCCGGCGTCACGCTGCAGGACGTCAATGGCCGCATCGCAGACCTCGGCGAGCATGGCCGCCTGGTGCTGGACGGCAGCGCCAACGGGTCGATGGCAGGCTTCCTGCGCTTCGTCGCCGCCAGCCCGGTGCGCGACTGGACCGGCCAGGTGCTGACGGATATGCGCGCCCAGGGCAACGGCGAGCTTAGGCTCAAGCTTGACCTGCCCCTGACCGAGGCGCATGCGACCAAGGTCGACGGCCAGTTCCGGCTGCCCGGCAACGACGTGGTGCTGATCCCGCAATTGCCCGTGCTGGCCGGCACCACCGGCGTCGTCGCATTCAATGAGCACGGCTTCCAGCTCAACGACCTGCGCGCCCGCTTCCTGGGCGGCGAGATTCGCGCCGGCGGGGGCAGCCAGCCCGACGGCACGATCCGGGTCAATGCCGGTGGCAACCTCACCGCCCAGGGCATCCGCGAGGCGCTTGGCGCCTCGCCGGCGGCCTGGCTGGTACAGAAGCTGGAAGGCAGCACCGCCTACAGCGCCGTGATCGGCGTGCGCGATCACCAGCCCCAGATCACGGTCGCATCGGAACTGGCCGGGCTGGCGGTGAACCTGCCCGCACCCATGGCCAAGAGCGCGGCGCAAGCCGTACCAATGCGCTTTGAGCTGCGCCCGGCCGCCGCCCGCGCCGGCAGCGAGGAGATGCTGGTGCAATATGGCAACGTGCTCAATGCACGCTACCTGCTGCGCCGCAATGGCGACGCGGTGGAGGTGCAGGCCGGCGGGATCGGCATCGAGCAGCCAGCGCCGCAGCCCGCCAGCGGCGTCACCGCGGCGCTCACGGCAAGCCGCTTCGACCTGGACGCGTGGCGCGCCCTGCTGGTAGAAGCCGGCAAGGCCAGTGCAGGCCATGCCGAACCGGTGTCAGCCTACCTGCCGGAACACATTGCAGCGCGCACGCGCACGCTGCACGCCTTTGGCCGCGAGTTTGACGATGTCGTGCTCGAGGCCACCCGCGAAAGCGCTGGCTGGGGCATGCAGATCGAGTCCCGCCAGGTGGCGGGGAACCTGCGCTGGCGCAGCGAGGCCGCCACCCCCGCAGGCGCGCTCACGCTGCGCCTGTCGCACCTGAGCATTCCCGACACGGGCGACGCCGCCAGCGCCGGCGATCCGCTCGACGGCAGCACCAGCGACCTGCCCGCGCTGGACCTGGTCGCCGATCGGTTCGAACTGCATGGCCGTGACTTCGGCAAGCTGGAGGTCAAGGCGCGCTCCAGCGAAGACGGCGGCGAGCCCGTATGGACGCTGGACCGCCTGGTCATCGAGCAACCGGGCGCGACATTTACCGGCAGCGGCAGCTGGCGCTTGCCGCGCCGGGTGCGCGAAGGCGCTGCCGCCGAGCGCCGCACGCTGCTCGACTTCAAGCTCGACGTGCGCAACGGCGGCCAGGTGCTCGAACGTATGGGCCTGCCCCACATGCTGGCTGATGGCCACGGCACCTTCGAAGGGCGAGTCGGATGGCGCGGCTCGCCGCTGTCGATCGACTACCCTACCTTGTCGGGCCGGATGAAGCTGCAACTGGAGAATGGCCAGATCCTCAGCGTGGACCCGGGCGCGGCCAAG